>JANLJE010000037.1 GCA_029255645.1 Comamonadaceae bacterium
CCTGATTCACGGAGGGCAGACAGAACACATCGCAAGCCTGGTAATAAGCGGGCAGCATCGCATCGGGAATCAAGCCCGGAAAGTGCACCCGGTCCGCCAGCCCCAGCGCGCGGGCCTGAGCCTGCAAGTCGGGGGTCAGCAAACCCTCTCCTCCCAGGATCAACTGCACATCCGGCGCCAATTTCTGCAAGGCCTCCAGCAACACTGAAAACCCTTTGTAATGCACATGCCGCCCCACCGCAAAAATCAGGCGGCCGGGGTGGCGTTGGCGAATCCGGGCGGCCTCGGCCTGGGGCGCCACGAAGCGGGACAACTCAAATCCGTAGGGAATGACCCGCACTTTCTGACGGATGCCGGCAATGGACAGGGCGGCAGAAGATTTGAGATGTTCCGGTGTGGCCACGATGATCGCCCTGGCCTGGCGCAGGATGGCACGCTGCCAGGGCTCATAGAGTTTGAGCAGCCGCCGCTGGCGGGTGATGTCGGCATGCCAGGTGATTACCCGGGGCACATGGGCGGGAATCACCATCGAGGCCAGATGGGACATCGGCCCGGGAAAGTGGAGGTGCACCAGATCACAGCCTTGCTGCCGGTACTGGCGCCAGGTTTCAAGGATCAGGCCGGGCGAGAGCGCAAGGCTGCCATCCACATTCCAGCTGGCCGTCCGCACCACCGGCACCCCCCCTTTGACGAAACGGGCACTCTTGCCATCTCGCGAGGGAACCAGATGCACGAAGTCCACCCGGTCTTGCAAGGTTTCCAGCAGACTCACCACATGGGCTTCGATCCCTCCCGGCAAGTCATCGCAAAACCGCCCCAGGCAAATTACCCGCATGATCGCCAGCCCGGGCTGGCCCGCTCGACACGCCTCATTCAGCCTCCAGCCTCCAGCATCCAGGCCAGCGTTTCCTCCAGCGGCGGGCTATCCCAGGCGCCGATCAGGCGTCGCAAGCGGGCCGGATTGCCGCCCAGGGTATGGACCTCGCCGGCGCGCACGAACGCCGGGTTGACTTCCACCTCGATGGCATGCCCCGTAATCCCCTCGGCCAGCGCCAGCACCTGGCGCAAGGACAGGGTGCGGCCGGAACAGATATTCACCACCTGGCCGGCCGCATCCGCCTCCAGCAAGCGGCGATAGGCTTCGGCCACGGCGCGCACATCGGAAAAATCCCGCCACACGTCCAGATTCCCCAGTTCGATGCGCTCGGCCCGGCGCCGGAAATGCGCGACGATCTTGGGCAACAGGAAGTCGGCAGACTGACCCACTCCGGTGTAATTGAAGGGCCTGACGATCACGATCGGCAGACGGTCCAGCCACAGGCGGGCCATATACTCCATTGCCAGCTTGCTGACCGCATAGTCATTGGCGGGGTTGGGCGGGGTCGCCTCATCGAGGATGCCGTCGGTACTGTTGCCATAGACATTGGCGCTGCTGGCCAGCAATACGCTTTGCGGCTGACAGCCGGTATGCACCAGCGCCGCCAGCAGGTTGCGGGTCCCTACCACATTGGTCTGGTAAAAAGCGGCAGGATCGCCGTGCCCGACAAAGGCAATCGCCGCCAGGTGCACCACCACATCGGGCCGGGCCGTCGCTACCGCCGCCTCCAGTGCCGGCGCATCCAGCAGATCCCCTCGCAGCAGGTGAGCCGCGCCGGCAGGCGGCGTACCGGCACAAGTGCCGAACACCTGATAACCCGCGCGCTCCAGTTCAGCCGCCACGTAGCGGCCGGTAAAACCCTCGATACCCGTGATCAAGGCGCGCATGTGCTGCCTCAAAAGGAAAACCCGCGCTGATTGCGGCTCATGTCCGCCTCCACCATCATGCGGCACAGGGATTCGAGCTGGGTCTTTGGCGCCCAGCCCAGCACACGCCGGGCCTTCTCCGGGTTGCCGATCAGCAGTTCCACCTCGGCCGGACGGTAGAAACGCGGATTGACCTTGACCAGCAGCCGGCCGGTCGCGGCGCAACGGGCCTCCTCCGCCTCGGCCGCCCCTTGCCACTCCAACGCAATATCCACGGCCTTGAACGCCATCGTGACGAAATCCCGCACCGTCTCGGTGCGATGGGTCGCCAGCACGAAAGTATCGGGCGTATCGGCCTGCAGCATGCGCCACATGCCTTCGACATATTCCCTGGCATAACCCCAGTCGCGCCTGGCATCGAGGTTGCCCAGTTCCAGCACCTCCAGCTTGCCCAGCTTGATCTTGGCCACACTGTCGGTGATCTTGCGGGTCACGAACTCCCGGCCCCGCAAGGGGGATTCGTGGTTGAACAAGATGCCGCTGCAAGCGAAGATGTCGTAGCTCTCGCGGTAATTCACCGTCATCCAGTGTGCATACAACTTGGCGACACCGTAGGGGCTGCGCGGGTAAAAGGGCGTGTCCTCCACTTGGGGAATCGCCTGGACCTTGCCAAACATCTCGGACGTGGAAGCCTGATAAAAGCGCACCCCGGGGTTGACGATACGGATCGCCTCCAGCAGGTTAACCGGGCCAATACCCGTGATTTCCGCCGTGGTCAGCGGCTGCTCGAACGACACCCCGACAAAGCTCTGGGCCGCCAGGTTATAGACTTCTTCGGCTTCGGTCTGCTGCAGCAGACGGATGCTGGCCGACAGATCGGTCAGGTCATACTCCACCAGTTCCAGTTGCGGGTGGGCGGCAATCCCCAGTTCTTCGATACGCCAGAAATTGACGGAACTGGTACGGCGGTAAGTCCCATAAACCCGGTACCCCTTTTCCAGCAGCAATTCCGCCAGATAGGCACCATCCTGCCCGGTAATGCCCGTCACAATCGCTTTTTTCATTATGCCTTCCCTTGTATTCATCCCATGCTGAAGCGCCATCCCGGCTCAGCTGCGGCCGTAATTATCCTCGAAACGCACAATGTCATCTTCCCCAAGATAGGAACCCGACTGCACTTCGATCATTTCCAGCGGAATGCGGCCCGGATTTTCCAGGCGATGCGCCACCCCAAGGGGGATATAAGTGGACTGGTTTTCCGTCAGCAACAAGGTTTTTTCGCCCATGGTCACCTTGGCCGTCCCCGACACCACGATCCAGTGTTCAGCGCGGTGGTGGTGCATTTGCAGGGAAAGGCGGGCGCCGGGGTCCACCACGATGCGTTTGACCTGAAAACGATGCCCCGCATCGATGCTGTCGTAGTGCCCCCAGGGCCGGAAAATCTTGCGGTGGGCATCGGACTCGGGGCGTCCCTCCTGCTTCAAGCGGCTCACCAGCTGCTTGACTGACTGCAGATGATCCTTATGCGCCACCAGCACGGCATCCGGGGTTTCCACCACCACCACATCCCGGACTCCCACACAGGCCACGAGGCGATGTTCGGAGCGCAAATAGCAATCTTCGCTTTCCAGCGCCAGCACATCGCCACGCAACACATTGCCGGCGCCATCCTTGGCTCCGATCTCCCACAGCGCGCCCCAGGAGCCGACGTCGGACCAGGCGGCATCCAGCGGCACCACAACCCCGGCCCCTCCTGCCAGATGCTCCATCACGGCGTAGTCGATCGAATCCGCCGGGCAAGCCGCGAAAGCGGCGGCCCCAAGGCGGATGAAATCCTGATCCGACGCCCCCTCCGCCACGGCCGCCTCGCAGGCCGCCAGCATATCCGGACGGCGGGCACCGAGCTGGGCCAGCCAGACGGAACTGCGCATGACAAAAATGCCGCTGTTCCAGAGATAATCACCCGAACTCAGATAAGAAGCCGCCGTGACCCGATCCGGCTTTTCCACAAAGGCCTGGATATCGAAACCGCCCCCCGGCAGGGGCGCCCCCCGGCGAATATAGCCAAAGCCGGTATCCGGCGCGCTGGGGACGACCCCGAAAGTCACCACGCGGCCTTCGGCGGCATGAGCGAGGGCCTGGCGCAAGGCGCGCTGAAACGCGGCCAGATCCCCCAGCACATGATCCGCCGGCATCACCACCATCAAAGGGTCATCCTCCCGGCACAACAAGGCCGCCACGGTCAGCGCGGGAGCGGTATTGCGTCCGCAAGGCTCCAGGGCTATCCGTACCTGGCTGGAACGGATGGCCCGTACCTGCTCGGCTACCAGGAAGCGATATTCCTCATTCGCCACCACCAGCGCCGGCGCCTTCTCGAAATCCTGTTCCAGTCCGCAACCCTCCAGGCGCTTCAGCGTATCCTGCAGCAGGGACGATTCGCCCACCAGGGGCAGCAACTGCTTCGGATACTGTTCCCGTGACAAAGGCCACAAACGGCTGCCCGCCCCCCCGCACAAAACCACCGACAAAACCTTCATGACCTTCTGTTCCCTTAATTCCCGGCTTCCAGCCAGGTGTTGAAGCGGCTCATCTCTTCGTTATCCAGACGCCCCACCAGCGCCATCAAGCGCAGGCGGGCCAGGACATATTCATAACGCCCCCGGCTCAGATCGCGATGGGCGCTCGCCAGGCTCTGCTCTGCATTGAGGATATCCAGGCTGTTGCGCGTGCCGGCCTGGAAACCCTTGCGCGTCGAGAACAAAGTCTGCTCAGCCGATTGCACGGCCTGGGTATAAGCTTTCACCCAATGCACCCCCTGCGCCGCGCCATCAAACTCCTTGCGCACCTGCAAACCCACCTCACGGCGCATGGCCTCCATTTGCTGTCGTACCTTCTCCAGATTGGCCTGCGCCTGACGAACGGTGGAATTGACATAGCCGCCACTGAAAATGGGAATGGAAACCTGCACCCCCACCATCTTCGTGTCATATTCAGAACCGATCGTGGTATTGCTGTCGCTCTTGCTATCGGAGCGCTGCGCCACCAGATCCACGGTCGGCATATGGCCGGAACGCGCCTTCCAGACTTCCTTTTCGGCCGCCTCCACGTCGGAGCGCAAGGCCCGCAGTTTGGGATTGACCTGCTCTGCCACCTCTACCCAATCCTCCAGGCGCACCGGATCAGGGGGCACCAGTTCCAGCCGCTCGGGATTCAAGGTGGACAGTGGCGTCAATGGCCGCCCCACCACGGTGCGCAAGGTATCCAGGGCAAACTCCACCTTGTACTCCAGCTGAATCGCCTGGGCCTTCACCAGATCCAGGCGGGAACGGGCTTCATCCACATCGGTGCGTGTTCCCGCCCCGGCCCGGAAGGCCTTTTCGGCATACTGCATCTGCGCCTCATAAGCCTGCTGCTGGGAGCGGTTCACCTGCAGTTCGGAGCGCGCCAGGAGCACATCGAAATACGCAGACCCCACGGTCACCGCCAGGTCCTGCAGCGCCTGCTCCAGGCGCGCATCCGCGCTGGCCACCTGCGCCTTCGATTGGGCATAAAGCGCAAAATTATATGCCCGGAACAAAGGCTGCTTCAAGGTCAGGGCATAGTTGTGACTGTTGTAGTCTATCTCACGCGTCACCGGCCCATAAAAACCCTGACTGGTCTGTTCGGTCGTGTTTTTCCCCTTGCTGCCACTGAAGGACAGGTTGGGCAGCAACTGGGCGCGCGCCTGGGGCAGCACTTCCCGCTGGGCATCCGCTTCGGCACGCGCCGCCAGATAACTCGCATTGGCCTCCAGCGCCTGGCGGTACAAGCTCAGCAGATCATCCGCCCGAGCCAGCTGCCCGCCCCCCCACAACAGGCCCAAGGCCAGCACGCTACTTACCACCGCACGGGAGGCCATCTCACTCCTCCTTCATGGAAACGGCGATGCGACTCAACAAGGGCCGCAGCAGATAAGTCAGCATCGACCGCTCACCGGTGATGATGATGACTTCAGCCGGCATGCCCGCCTGCATCTGCCGGTCACCCAGAATCTTCATTCCCTCAGGGGTGATGGAAACGCGGGCCAGGTAGTAAGACACGCCCGTCTGCGGCTCCGTGAGCAGGTCGCTGGAAATCGAATCCACCTTGCCCGGCACCACCAGCTGCGGGCTGTGAGAGAAGGCCGAGAAGCGCACATTGGTCGTCCGGCCGGGCTGCACCCGGTCGATCAGATGCGGCGGCACTTTGGTTTCCAGCACCAGCGCCTCATCCTTGGGCACGATATCCATCACCTTCTGACCGGGGGTAATCACCCCGCCTACGGTTTGGGCCACCAGGCCCACCACCTGCCCATCGACCGGCGCCCGGAGAATGGTCCGGGCCAACTCATCGCGCACCGCCACGAACTTGTCCGCCTCGGCCTGAACCTGGCTGCGCACCTCCGCCAGCTGGCCATCCACTTCCTTGCGATACTCCTGCTGGCGCTGGATCTTGCGCTGCTTGAGTTCGGAAATGGCGCGTCGGGAACGCTCGATATTCCCGATCAGATCGGCAATGGAGCCCGTCGTCTCGGCCGCCGTACGCTCCAGCGCCAGCAAGTTGTTACGCGGCGCATAACCTTCGGACACCAGATCCCGCAAACCCGTCATTTCTTCCTGGATGAAGCCCTGCTGCGCCTTGCGCCCCTCCAGCATGCCCTGATAGCCGCGTATCGCCGCTTCATGGCCGAGGATCGACTCGTCAATGGATTGCAGCTCGGCCTGCAAGGCACCGCGCCGCGCCAGGAACAGGCTTTCCTGATTCACCAGCGCCGCTTCCACCCGGGGGTCTGTCCTGGCCTCCATCAGGTCAGGATGAAAGCTGATCTTTTCCGCCCCCGACTGCTCCGCGAGCAGACGTCCCTCCATGGCCCGCAAGGTCAGGTAACGCTGACGCACGGATTCGAAATTGGCCTGGGTCGCTGCCTCATCGATTTCCAGCAAAGGGGCGCCCGCCTTGACGAACTGCCCCTCCTTCACATGCACGGCCTTGATGATGCCGCCGCTCAGGTGCTGCACTGCCTTGCGCTTCGTATCGATCGTCACCATGCCCTGTGTCGGCACCCCCTCATCGAGCGGCGCCAGGGCGGCCCAGAGCAGAAAGCCGCCAAACCCCACGCCCAACACCCAGAGGCCGACCCGGGCAGGATGGCGGGTATCCATGGGCAGGTTTTCCTGACCCTCCTTCTGAGTCGCCTCGAGATCAGGATGACGAGGCACCAGAAAACCAAATAAATCACGTATAGCCATAACAGGATTCCAGAAAAAACCGATCTCGAAAGATCATCAAATCAACAAGAAGAACGCACTCAGGCCGGGACTGCTGCAATCTGGGGAACAGGGGTGGGCGCGGGCGGGGTAGCGGCAGCCTTGAGCCTGGCCAGGACTTCCTGGGTGCTGCCGAACAGGGCGATCGTCCCCTCCTTGAGCACCAGCAACAGGTCCGTGACCCCGATGATGTTGGTCCGGTGCGTGATCAGGAACACCGTCGTACCGTGCTGCTTCAGATCCCGGATCGCCGCCAGCAGGGCGGCCTCACCCACATCATCCAGATTGGCGTTTGGTTCATCGAGCACCACGAAGCGGGGATTGCCATAAATCGCCCGGGCCAGGCCCACCCGCTGCCGCTGCCCCCCCGACAACTGCCCACCGGCCACCCCCATGGGGGTGTCGTAGCCCTTGGGAAAGCGCAGGATCATGTCGTGAATACCGGCCCGCTTGCACGCTTCGATCACCTTGGCCGAGTCGACCTCGCCAAAACGCGCCACATTTTCGGCGATCGTGCCTTCAAAAAGCTCCACATCCTGGGGCAGATAACCCACATACGGGCCGAGCTCATCCCGTTCCCAGTGTTCGATGGATTCGCCATCCAGACTGACGCTGCCTTCGACATGAGGCCAGATTCCCATCAGGCAACGCGCCAGGGTGGACTTGCCGGAACCCGAAGGCCCCACCACCCCCACCACCGAGCCCGACGGCACCGAGAACGACAAGGATTTCAGGATGGGCGACTCGCGCCCGGGCACCTTCGCCACCAGCTGCGCCACCTCCACGCGACCGGAAAGCGGTGCATGCGCCCGGCCCCTGGGGCGCACCGGATTTTCTTCCAGCAGATTTTCCAGGCGCAAGAAAGCATCCTTGGCGGACAGGACACTGCGCCAGGACGACACCAGCACACCCAGCGGCTGGGTCGCCCGCCCCATCAGCACATTCGCGGCAATCATGGCGCCAGGGCTCAACTCCCCCTCGATCACCAGCAGGGCGCCGGCCGCCAGGGCCAGGGACTGCTGGGCATATTGCAGGAACTTGGTCATCGCCTGCATGCGGCTGGTGGCATCCTGGGCATGACTGTTGAGCAGCAGGGCCTTGCTGTGGCGCTTTTGCCACAAGCGGCGCAGCCCCCCCAGCATGCCCATCGACTCCACCACCTCCGAATTCTTCAGCTTGTTCTGGACAAAGGCCCCCAACTCCATGTTGGCCGTCGCCGCCACCTCCAGCGGCTGATGGACCACCTTGCCGGAAAAATAGGCCGCCACCACGAACACGATCGAAAAAACAATCGAAACCAGGCCCAAAAACGGATGCAGCAGAAACAGCACCATGATGTAGATGGGCGTCCAGGGCGCGTCCATGAAGGCAAAGGCGCCGTTACCGGTCAGAAACTGGCGGACATTGACCAGATCGCTCAAGGACTGGGCCGGGCGGCCGCCGGGCTGACGCAACTGCCGCTCGAAACAGGTCCGGAAAACCCGGGAGTTCAGCAAGCTATCCAGCTTCACCCCGGTGCGCACCAGCAGCCGGGAGCGCATCCATTCAGAAAAACTCATGACCAGGAAGAAGAACAGCATCACCAGGGTGAGCGCCATCAGCGTAAAGCTGCTGTGACTGACGAGCACCCGGTCAAAAACCTGAAGCATGTACAGGGTCGGGGTCAGCATCAGCACGTTAACCACGATCGTGAAGATCACGGCCACCGCAAACTCATGCCGCAGGCCCCACAGCACCCGGGTCAATTCACTACGCTCGAAAAAAGCAGGTGTTTTCATGACTAAAAGACTCCAGATCAATCAGGCGGCCACGGCCGCCGGGGCAGCCGCCATGGCCGCAGGCGGCGCAGGCTGGGCGGCCCGCTGCAGCGCGCGCAGAACCTCGTCACGAGGGCCGAACAGTCTCACTGCGCCCTCCTGCATCACCAGCATCAGGTCGGCAAACTGCAACACATTGGTACGGTGCGTCACCACAATCACCGTCACCCCCTTGGCCTTCAGTTCCTGCAAGGTCGCCGCCAGGGCCGCCTCGCCCTGCTCATCGAGGCTGGAATTGGGCTCATCGAGCACCACCAGTTTCGGCGTTCCATAAATCGCCCGGGCCAGACCCACCCGCTGGCGCTGCCCGCCCGACAGGAAACAACCCTCATCCCCGATATTGGTGTCATAACCCTTGGGAAAACTCATGATCAATTCGTGCAGCCCCACCGAGCGCGCAGCGGCTTCCACCTGGGCAAGGTCCACCTCATTGAAGCGGGCGATATTCTCGGCCAGGGTCCCTTCGAACAACTCCACATCCTGGGGCAGATAACCCACATACGGGCCCAGCTCCGCCTTGTTCCAGGGAAAGATATCCACCCCATCGAGGCGCACCTTGCCGCTCAAGGCCGGCCACACTCCTACCAGGAGACGGCTCAAGGTCGATTTACCCGAAGCCGAAGGTCCCACCACCACCAGCAACTTGCCGGCCGGCACCGCAAAGCTCACGCCGCGCAGGATCGGCACCGACGAAGTACCCGGCGCGCCCGCGACCAGATTTTCCACCGTCAGATTGCCCTGCGGCGCCGGCAAGGGCATCCCCGGTTCACGCAAGGACACTTCCGTCATCAGACGCACCAGACGGGCATAAGCCTCCCGCGCACCCACCACATTCTTCCAGCCGCCAATCACCTGCACGATGGGCGCCAATACCCGCCCGCCCAGGATCGAAGCCACCATCAGCAAGCCCGAACTGCCGGTAAACAAACCATCGATGATCAACCAGCAGCCCAGACCCAGCATCAGGGAAGACGTGCTCAACTGCACCAGCTTCGCCAGCGCTCCGAACCCCCCGGCCTTTTCCGATGCCTTCGCCTGGTGGATCAGCAACTGGTGCTGCAACTCCAGCCAGCGCTTGTGGATGCCGGACTGCATGCCCATGGCCTCGATCACCTGGGCATTGCGCAAACTGTTGCTGGCATAATTCTGAGCCTGCCCGGCAAAGCGGTTCGCCTCCTTCAGCGGCGCATGGGAACTGCGCTCCGTCATGAAAGCCACCCCCACCTGCAGCACCGCGCTGACCAGGGACATCACCCCGAGCCAGGGGTGGATGTAAAACACCACCACCACGAAAATCAGGGACATCGGGGCATCCATCATGCCCGTCATGGGCGGACTGGACAAAAAGTCGCGCAGGGTGCGCATATCCTGCAAAGGCTGTACGCCGACCCCGGGAATGCGGCGCAAATTCGCCTCGAACACGGTATTGAAGATCCGCTCCCCCACCTTGCGATCCACCGCCTCGGCGGCCCGCCGCAGCACCCCGGTCCGCGCCCACTCCAGCACCTCCATCACCACATAGGCCAGGAAAACCAGGGCGGTCAGCATGGCCAGTGTCATCTCGTTCCGGCTATTCACCACCCGGTCATACACCTCCAGCATGTACAAGGACGGCGCCAGCACCAGCAAGCTGATGCAAAAACTGAACAGCAAGGCCCGGCGCAGCAAAGGCCACTCTGCCATCACGGCCACATACAACGAGGAATGTTTCTGATCTGGTTTCATCACTCAAACTCCACAATGCCGGGCCTCAGCCCGGCAGCACTGCGCCGGCCGCCTCGGCCGCCAGACGCACCACATCCTGCCCAGCCGCCTCATGCTGCGGCAACACCAGCACGAACTCCGGCAACTCCGCCACCGCCCCTCCCTGCTCCAGTTCGCTGTCCTGGCCCGCAAAGGCAAAGCGCAAGGAATACCCCTGGCGGTCACGCAGCAAAACGATCTCCCTGAGCCGCTCTTCCTGAAAGCGGCGCAAGGCCTCATCCGCAAGACCCAGCTGAAAATGAATACGCCCATCCAGGGTGTACATCGACAACTGCCCATTCTTGATACTCAAGGTATGGCGATCGAAGAACACCGGTGCATCCGGCAGAAAACGCAACAAGGGCAGAGGCTTGCCCTCCAGCGCCCGGTACACGGCGCGGGAAGCCCGGCACACCGAATAAATGGCATTGCACACCATCTGCGAACCCAGCTGCGGAAAACGCTCGCGCAAGCCCCGGTAGGTCATGTGATGCAGCCCCACCCGATTCCAGCACCGGGTCTGCACCACCACTGGCGCCAAGGCATTGCACACCTGCGCAAAAGCCTGCTGCAAAGCAGCCAGCTGATCCCGCTGCTCAGGCGTGGTGGTCAATGAAATATTGAGGATATTTTTCATATAGGAAGCGAGTATAACGACGTTTCCTATATGAATACAGAAAAACGGAATTTCCTGCCAGCACGCCCCAGGTGTGGCCGTTGACTTGCCGCCGATGCTGGCCGCCGATACCTGCCGCCGATACCTGCCGCCGATACCTGCCGCCGTGGACAAGCGGGCGGCGCGCATCGCCCATATCCGGGCGGCCTTGCGCCATGTCCGCGCAGTTGCAAAGCCGTTGCCCCAGGCCAAGCGCTGGAAGGCGTTCGTGGACGATGGGGTGGCGAAAATCACCCGGCCGCCCCCGCCCTGGCTCCCCCCAGAGCCGCTCGCATTGACCAGGTAACGGGGCAGGTAACGGCCGGATTCAGGATTATTGCAGGCAGTGGTAACGGCAGGCGATGACCACCAAGGCCTGGTCGTCGACGCAGTACACCAGCCGGTGGGTGGCGTCGATGCGGCGCGACCAGAAGCCTGAGAGGTTTTCCTTGAGGGGCTCGGGTTTGCCGATGCCCTCAAAAGGGTGACGCAGGCAGTCCTTGATCAGGGCGTTGATGCGCTTGAGGGTCTTCTTGTCCTGGCCCTGCCAGTATTCGTAATCGTCCCAAGCGGCCAGGGTCCAGGTCAGTTTCAGCCGTTTGTCTTCAATCGGCATCGACCAAGTCCCGCGGCTTCACCTGTCCCTGGCGGTACTGCTCGATGGAGCAGGTCAGGTGGGCGGCGTTCGCAGGGGACTTCAGTAGATGGACGGTCTCCATCAGGCCGTTGAAAGTGTCCAGCGACATCAGGACCGCATCGGGGGCATCCCGGCGTGCGATGACCGTGTAGTCGGCATCGTCGATGACCTGATCGATCACATTTTTGAGGCTGTTGCGTGCCTCGGAGAAATTCACTACGCGCATGACGATGGCCCCTTGAGAGTTGTGCTATTTCTTGCACAAGTCCAAGGCATTGCGTGCACGTTTGCAAGGCAGGTGTCCAGACCCTCGAACAACTCAAGACCCAGCGCAAGGCGCTGCAGGCCGCCCGCTTCATCCCATTTCCGGCAGTTGAGTTCAGGTAAATCTGCACGATGCTGGACTGGAAGCCCGTTTCAACGGATTTTCAGGCGTCACCCGATGGGGGCAGCCCCCTGAGTCAGGATAGTTGTCCTCTGAACCCGATTTAGAATCGGGGTAACTGGGCGCGGGGTGAGGAAGAGGGCGAAGTGAAAGACTCGAAGGAATTGAAGGCGAAGGTGGTGAGTCGGTTGATGTCGCCGGGACATGGCTCGATGAGCGAGCAGCGGCAGACCCGCCGTTTGGGCATGTGCGCCAATAGTCAGGCAAGGGCGATGTTCGCGTCCCGCCTTGACGGTGATATTGCAGAAAGGCCTGGCCCGCCAGATGTGCCGCTTCCCAAGGCAGGTCACTGCGCTGAATGCGCAGACGCGTCATGCAGAACATGTCGGCGGTGCGCAAGTCGCGATTGGCGGTAGCGCTCCCCGCCACATCCTGGATGGCGGCCAGAATGCGTTGTCGTTGCAAGGTGGCGTCGGATTCGACCTTTTCCAGAAGGACCTGGCCATTGCGGAATTGAAAGCGCACTTCGCACCCCGGCACCAAGCCAGCAAGCTCGCGGATGTTTTGGGGGATGGTGACCTGTCCTTTGTGACCTGTCCTTTACTTGTCAGTCGCATTGCTTGCTCCTTGCTTGATGGTAATGCTGGAACAGTAAGAACCATGCCGCGTCACCACCCGAACGGTGTGCCGCGCATTGCCTGCTGCCCATGTTGCCGGTTATAGGGTGCAAAAACTGGCCAAGCCACCAATCCATGGATTTGCCATGCGGCTTTTGGAGCGAGGTTCTCGCCCACCGGGATTGTCAGGGTAACCGGCTTATGCTGCGCGGATAGGGGCCGCTGGCGCGGATGCTGTCGGGCAGTTGCCGGAGCGCCGTGTTGGCCGCGGTGCGGCTCGAATAGTCGCCATAGATGACGCCGAGCCGCTCGCGGCCCGGTGGGCCGGCGCGGTACACCCGCAGCGTGTCGGCGTCCATGCCTGCCGGAATGCGTTCCAGGAAGCCTTCCACGTCACCGCTGCTGCCCAGGTCGGTGACCAGCAGTTGCAGGGTGAAGTGGGTCGGGTCGGCCAGCGGAATCCACTCCTCGAAGGCGGCGAGCCGGGCGGCGGTTCGGGGCGGCAGGCCGGAGGATGGCGGGACGGGCTTGGCCGCGGCCGGTTCTAGGGGGGGAGCAGAGGTGAGGTGGGGCGCCGGACTGGCTGGCGGAGCGGGGGGCGGGGTCTGCTGCCCGGGCGATTTGCCGAAAGCCCACAGGGCGGCGAGTAGCCCTCCGGTCCCCAGCCCCAGCCCCAGGGGTTTGCGCCAGGATAGGGATTTTGACAGGGGCTTTGACAGGGGCTGTTTTACACGCTGCGGCTGGATGGGTTGAAAGCGGGCGTCGGTAATGGCGGCCTGGGCCTGGGGCCGGTCCACCTGGTGCAGGTTCCGGGAGAAGGCTGCCAGCAGGGCCTTGTCGGCCAGAATGTTGATGCGCCGGGTAAGGCCCCCGGAGGCTTTGGCGATCAGGTGCGTGGCCGCCGGGGTGAAGGGGTTGGGGCCGCGGTAGCCGGCGGTACGCAGGCGAAACTCCAGATAGGCGGCCACATCTGCTCGCGGCAGGGGTTGCAGCTGGAAATGCTGGGTGATGCGCTCCCGCAGCTGGCGCAGGTCCTGCCGGGCCAGGCGGTCGTCCAGTTCCGGCTGGCCGAACAGGACGATCTGCAAGAGCTTGCTGTGCCGGGATTCCAGATTGGAAAGCAGCCGGACCTCTTCCAGGGATTCGGCCGGCATGGCGTGGGCTTCGTCGATCAGCAGCACCACACGCCGCCCGGCTCCATGGCGCTCCAGCAAGGCTTTTTGCAGGGCCCGGGTCATGCCGCGGGTGCCTTCCGGGGGCAGTTCGAGGCCCAGGTCATCGCCGATGGCGACGAGGATTTCGCGCCGGGAGAGGGAGGGGTTGGCCAGGTAAATGCTGTCTACCCGGTCGCCCAGGCGTTCCAGCAGCATCCGGCAGAGCATGGTCTTGCCGCTGCCCACTTCGCCGCTCACCTTGATGATGCCTTCCTCATCTCCCAGGGCGTGGAGCAGGGCGTCCAGAACCGGGCCCCGGTTCGCCCCGGCATAGAAGAAATCCGGATGGGGGGTGATGCGGAAGGGGGCTTCATCGAGGCCGAAGTGGTCCAGGTAAAGGCTCAAGCGCGGCTCCAGGCTTCGAGGTGGTTGGAGACGGCGCTGCGGCGCCGGACAGCGCGGTTTATCGCCAGGAAGGGCGGCGGGCTGCGCCGGGTCTGGCGGTGCCGGCCCGATTGGGCGACGGGCTCCTTGCCCCTGCCGGATTCGCCGGCGATCAGGACAAGATAGGGGGCGCCGGCAAGGGCGCCGGCAAATGGCGGGATCTGCAGTTGCCGCGCGTTCGAGGCCGGGCTCTCACCGGCCAGCGGGCGCCTCGGCTGGACCGGCGCGGCGGGAGGGTCGGCCCGGGTGAAGGCCGGGGTGAAGGCCGGGGATTGCGGAATGACCGGTTCATCGTGGACGATGAGCCGCAGCGGCTGGGGCAGCGGCTGGGGTAGCGGTTTGGGTGTCGGCATGGTCTGGCCAGGGTCTGCGGTTGTGCAATGGGCCGATTATAGCCACGCGGATTCCTCTGGGCATACGCCTTTCCGGAGGACTCTGCTAGAATCCGCCCTTCCGATACCCACTTGCCTGATCAGCCCCGCATGTCTGACGAAATTCTGGTCGATATCGACAACCTCCAGTTTGATTACGGTGGCAAGCCCGTGCTGCAGGGTGTCAACATGCGCATTCCCAAGGGCAAGGTGGTGGCCATCATGGGCGGCTCCGGTTGCGGCAAGACGACCTTGCTGCGCTGCATCGGCGGCCAGTTGCGTCCTTCGGCCGGCAAGATCGATGTCGATGGCCAGGTGATCAACGAGATGAGCCGGTCGCAGATTTTTGCCATGCGCCGGCGCATGGGCATGCTCTTTCAGTTTGGCGCCCTGTTTACCGATTTGTCCGTTTTCGAGAATGTGGCGTTTCCCTTGCGGGAACACACCCGCCTGCCCGAGGCAATGATCCGCGACCTGGTGTTGATGAAGCTTCAGGCTGTTGGCCTGCGCGGCGCCAAGGATCTGATGCCCAATTCCCTTTCCGGCGGCATGGCGCGGCGGGTGGCCCTGGCCCGGGCGATTGCCCTGGACCCTTCCCTGATCATGTATGACGAGCCCTTTACCGGCCTGGACCCCATTTCCCTGGGGGTGATCGGGCAGTTGATCCGGCGCCTCAATGATGCCCTGGGGGCCACTTCCATCATGGTCACCCACGACGTTCAGGAATCCCTGCTGATCGTGGATTACATCTACTTCATTTCAGGGGGGCAGGTCGTGGCCGAAGGCACGCCGGATGAGATCCGCCATTCCAGGGACCCTTTCGTGCATCAATTCGTCTATGCAGAAGCGGATGGCCCCGTCCCCTTCCATCTGAAAGCCCCCCCCATCCTGGATGACCTGCTGCAGGAGGTGGGGCGTGTTTAATCCTCTCGCCATCCTGCGCAGCCTGGGTTCCCTGGTGGTAAACAAGATCGCCCGGCTCGGGCATGCCAGCCGTTTTTCCTTGGCGGTGCTGCTCAATTCCGGCGCCATCTTGCGCCGCTATCCCCTCACCTTGAGGGAGATCTGGTTCAGTGGCGTGCTGTCCCTGATCATCATCCTGGTGTCCGGCCTGTTCGTCGGTTTGGTGCTGGGCCTGCAGGGTTACGAAATCCTGCAGCGTTACGGTTCGGCTGATGCCCTGGGCACCGTGGTGGCGCTTTCCTTGTTGCGGGAACTGGGTCCGGTGGTGGCGGGGCTGTTGTTTGCCTCCCGGGCCGGGTCGGCCATCACGGCTGAAATCGGCCTGATGAAGACCACCGAACAGTTGAAGGCGATGGACATGATGGCCGTGGACCCGGTCGCCCGGGTCGTGGTGCCGCGCTTCTGGGGCGGGGTGATTTCGATGCCCTTGCTGGCTGCCATGTTCTCCAGCATGGGGATTTTTGGGGGCTGGTTCATCGGCGTGGTGCTGATTGGCGTGGATGATGGCTCGTTCTGGGCGCAGATGCAGGATGCCGTGGATTTTCGCTATGACGTATGGAATGGCTTCGTCAAGAGCTTTGTCTTTGGTGTGGCGGTGGCGCTGATTGCCGTCTTTGAAGGCTATGATGCGGACCCGACGGCCGAGGGCGTATCCCGGGCCATCACCCGCACTGTGGTAACTTCCGCTCTGGCCATTCTGGCGCTGGATTTTGTGTTGACCTCTTTCATGTTCCGGGGAACCCCATGAACCGCACTACCCTCGACCTCTGGGTTGGTTTCTTTGTCGCGCTTGGCATGGCGGCGCTGTTGTTTCTGGCATTCAAGGTGGGCAGTTTTTCCGGCGCCCAGATCGAGCACACGTATCAACTGCAGGCCAAGTTTGATAACATCGGCGGCCTCAAGGTGAGAGGACCGGTGAAGAGTGCCGGAGTGGTGGTGGGTCGGGTGGCCGATATCCGTTTCGATCCGGAAACCTATGAGGCCGTGGTATTGCTGAATATTGATACCCGCTACACCTTTCCCAAGGACACCTTTGCCTCCATCTACACCTCGGGCCTGCTGGGCGACCAGTATGTGGGCCTCGAACCCGGCGGTGATGAACGGAAACTGGCGACCGGAGACACCATCTTCAAAACCCAGTCGGCTGTCGTCCTGGAGAAACTGGTGGGCCAGTTCCTCTTCAGCAAGGCAGCCGAGAGTCAGGATAAAAAATGAACAAGAATTCCCAGCTGGAATCCGTCGCTTGCGGATGGCGAGCCACTATGGCCCTGATGGCGCTGGCCCTGCTTGCAGGTTGTGCCGGGACGGCCCGGGCGCCGAGCGACAAGGACCCTTTCGAGGGCTTCAACCGGGCCATGTTCTCGGTCCACGAGGGCATCGACAAGGTCGCCTTGAAACCCCTGGCCAAAGGCTATGACGCCGCCGTGCCCCTGCCCGCCAAGATGAGCATCCACAATCTGTACGAAAACATCTGGGATGTGAATCGCGGTGCCAATGCTTTGCTGCAGGGCAAGGCCGAAGAGGGACTGACCGGTTTCGGGCGTCTGCTGGTGAATTCCACCGTGGGTATTTTTGGTCTCTTCGATGTCGCCAGCGAGTTGGGCATGGGAGCCGGTGATGAAGACTTCGGTCAGACCTTCGGGGTTTGGGGCGTGCCGGATGGTCCCTATGTATTCTTGCCCTTGATCGGCCCCAACACCATGCGCGACCTGGCGGGCTGGGGAGTGGATCAGTATTCCTACCCGCTCTGGCGGCAAGTGGATGATGTCCCGCTGCGCAACAGCCTGAGTGTCCTGCGTGGCGTGGAGGTGCGGGCCAGCCTGTTGCCGACGGACAGGGTGGTGGACGAAGCCGCCCTGGATAAATACGCCTATATCCGCTCAGCCTATCTGCAGCACCGCAATTCCCAGGTGCACGACGGCAAGCCGCCGCGTCTGGATGACAACTAAAGACAACCAAAACAGGGCCCAGGATCAAGTCATGAAGCAACTCCTTTCTCTCGTTTTTGCAGTGCTCCTGAGTGCGGGAGCGGCCGCCCAGGAGATGGCGCCGGACGTCCTGGTCAAGAGCGTTACCGAAGATGTGCTGGCGGCGGTGCGCCAGGACAAGGATATCCAGAATGGCAACACCCAGAAGACCATTGATCTGGTAGAGACCAAGGTGCTGCCTTATTTCAATTTCAGGCGCATGACGTCGCTGGCCGTGGGGCGTGATTGGAACAAGGCCACGCCGCAGCAGAAGGATCTGCTCACCCGGCAGTTCCAGGAACTGCTGGTGCGCACCTATTCCAATGCCCTGTCGGCCTATCGTGATCAGGTCGTGCGTTACCGTCCGTTCAAGATGAATCCGGGCGACACCGATGTGCTGGTGCGCACTGAAGTGATTCAGCCTGGCGCTCGTCCCATCCAGCTGGATTACAGCCTGGAAAAGAGCGACAAGGGCTGGAAGGTGTATGACGTCGTGGTGTCGGGGGTCAGTCTGGTGACCAATTACCGGGAATCCTTTGCCCAGGAGATCCGTAATGGCGGCATCGACGGACTGATCCACTCTCTGGAAGCCAAGAACAAGTCGCTTGTTGCCGGCAAGGCAGCCTGATGTCGTGCCGTCTCACTTTATCGATCCGTCATGATTGAGCGCGAAGACCATCGTTTGCAGGTTCAGGTGCCCATGACCATGGATACCGCCAGTGCCCTGCTGGAAGCGGGCCTTCCTTTTTTTGCGCAGCCCTCGCCCTGGGTCGTGGATCTTTCCCGGGTTGAGCAGGCTGATTCTGCCGGGCTGGCCGTGCTGCTGGAATGGTTGCGTCGCAGCCGGGCAGCAGGGGGGAGCATGAGTTTACATGCCGTCCCCGCCGGATTGGCCGCCCTGGCCAGCCTGTACGACCTCGACGAAGTCTTTGCCCGGGCCTGAGCCCGGCGTCTGCGATGGAGCTTGCGGTTTCCTTTGCCGGCGTGGTCAAGTGTTTTGGCGCCTTCACCGCCCTGGACGGGGTCAGTCTGGATATTGCCGAAGGCGAGTTCTTCGGCCTGCTGGGCCCCAATGGCGCCGGCAAGACCACCCTCATTTCCTGTCTTGCCGGCCTGGCGCGGCCTGACCATGGCCGTATCACCGTGCTGGGGCGGGATGTGGTCCAGGATTACCTGGCAGCCCGGCGGCTGCTCGGGATTGTTCCCCAGGAACTGGTTTTTGATCCCTTCTTTACCGTGCGGGAAACCCTGCGCATCCAGTCGGCCTATTTCGGCCTGCGCCGCAACGACGCCTGGATCGACGAAATCCTGCACAACCTCGACCTCACCGACAAGGCCGGCACCAATATGCGCTACCTGTCCGGCGGCATGAAGCGCCGGGTGCTGGTGGCGCAGGCCCTGGTGCACCGGCCCCCGGTGATCGTGCTGGATGAACCCACCGCCGGTGTCGATGTGGAACTGCGCCAGGGGCTGTGGCGTTTCATTCGCCGCCTGAATCAGGACGGCCACACCATCATCCTCACCACCCATTACCTGGAAGAGGCGGAAGCTCTCTGCGGGCGCATTGCCCTGATGAAACAGGGCCGCATCCTGGCGCTGGACAGCACGGCCAACCTCCTTGCCCGTTTCACCGGCCATACCCTGGTGCTGCGGCTGGCCGAAGGGCAGGTCCTGCCGCAGGACCTGCTGCCCTTGAGCCGTGCCGCCCGGGAGGGCGAACTGCAACTGCATCTGGAGCAACTGCAGCAACTCGAAGGCATCCTGGCTGCCTTGCGGCTGGCCGGGGTCCAGATCGAGGACTTGCAACTCCAGTCTCCTGACCTGGAGGATGTCTTCATGAGCATCGTCGGGACTGGCAAGGAGGGCGGGTGATGTTTGAGTTGAACGGCTTTCGGGCCCTGCTCTACAAGGAATTGCTGCGCTTTTGGCGGGTGGCCTTTCAGACGGTGGCGGCCCCCGTGCTGACCGCCTTGTTGTATCTGCTCATCTTCAGCCATGTGCTGGAGGCGGACCGGCAAGTGCATGGCGTGCCCTATGCCGCCTTCCTGGTGCCGGGCCTGGTGATGATGTCGGTGCTGCAAAATGCCTTTGCCAATTCCTCGTCGAGCCTGATCCAGTCCAAAGTCACCGGCTCCATCGTATTCGTGCTCCTGCCTCCCATTTCCCACGGAGCCTTCTTCTGGGCCTTTGTCATGGCGGCCGCCATCCGTGGGCTGGTGGTGGGGCTGGGCGTCTGGCTGGTGACCTTGCCCTTTGTCTCCTCCGGGCTGGCGGCTCCCGGCTGGGTCCTGCTGTTTGCCCTGCTGGGCGGGGGAATCATGGGCAGCCTGGGAGTGATTGCCGGGATCTGGGCCGACAAGTTTGATCAACTGGCCGCTTTCCAGAACTTTCTGGTGATGCCCCTGACCATGCTGTCCGGCGTCTTTTACTCGATTCACACCCTGCCCCGGTTCTGGCAGGTGGCCTCCCATTACAATCCCGTCTTTTACATGATCGACGGTTTTCGCTATGGCTTTTTCGGGGTCTCCGATGTGGATCCCGGGCAAAGCCTGATCGTCATCCTTGTCTGTTTCACCGGACTTGCCCTGCTGACCTTGTCGCTCCTAAAAAGGGGCTGGAAACTGCGCACTTGAACATCATGGATCCTGAACAAATCGCAACCCTCATCCGGCAGGGCCTGAACTGCACCCATCTGCAGGTCGCCGGCGATGGCCGGCACTTCGAGGCCGTGGTGGTCAGCGCGGAATTTTCCGGCAAGAGCCGCATCCTGCGCCATCAGCGCGTCAATCAGACCATCAAGCCCCAGCTCGATAGCGGCGAGCTGCACGCGCTGTCCCTGAAAACCTACACTCCGGAAGAATGGAGTGCCCGTGGATAAGCTTGCAATCCGGGGCGGCATCGCCCTTTTTGGCGAAGTCACCATTTCCGGGGCCAAGAATGCGGCCCTGCCGATTCTGTGTGCCGCCCTGCTCAGCGCCGAGCCTTTGAAGCTGCGCAATCTGCCCCATCTCAACGACATCTCCACCCTGCTGCGCCTGCTGGCCCAGATGGGCGTGGGCGTGACCCTGGACGGGGCCGATGGCCTGGTGCTGGATGGCGGTGATCTGAACAATCCCCTGGCACCTTATGATCTGGTGCGGACCATGCGCGCCTCGATCCTGGTACTGGGCCCCCTGCTGGCCCGCTGCGGCGAAGCCCGGGTTTCCCTGCCCGGCGGCTGCGCCATCGGTGCCCGCCCGGTGGATCAACACATCAAGGGGCTACAGGCCATGGGGGCCGAAATCAGCGTCGAGCAGGGCTACATCCACGCCACGGCGAGCCGCCTCAAGGGCGCCCGCATCTGCACCGACATGGTCACCGTGACCGGTACCGAAAACCTGATGATGGCGGCCTGTCTGGCCGAGGGTGAAACCATCATCGAAAACGCCGCCCGGGAACCGGAAGTGGTGGATCTGGCCAATTGCCTGATCAGCATGGGCGCCCGGATCTCCGGCGCCGGCACCGACATCATCCGCATCCAGGGGGTGGAACAGCTGCGGGGGGCCGAGCATTCGATCATGCCGGACCGGATCGAGACCGGCACCTATCTTTGCGCCGCCGCCGCCACCGGCGGCCAGGTCCGCCTGCTCAAAACCTCAGCCGCTTATCTGGATGCGGTGGTGGACAAACTCATGGATGCCGGCTGCGAAGTCGTCATGGAGCGTGATGCCATCGAGCTCAAGGCTCCGGCCCGGCTCAAGGCCGTCAGCCTGCGCACGGCTCCCTATCCCGCCTTCCCCACCGACATGCAGGCCCAGTTCATGGCCATCAACTGCGTCGCCGACGGGGTTGCCAGCATTCGTGAAACCATCTTCGAAAACCGCTTCATGCACGCCAGCGAACTGCAGCGCCTCGGAGCGGATATCCAGATCGAAGGCAGCAATGCCGTGGTGCGCGGCGTCGCCCGACTGCAGGGTGCGACCGTCATGGCCACCGACCTGCGCGCCTCCGCCTCGCTGGTGATCGCGGCGCTGGCCGCCCAGGGGGAAACCATCATCGACCGCATTTATCACCTGGATCGCGGCTACGAGCGAATCGAGGAAAAACTGGCCCGCCTGGGGGCTCAGGTGAGGCGCATCCACTGAGGCGTCGTGGTCTCCCGCTGGGGTCCCGCTTGGGCTCCGCTGTGGCTCCGCTCGGGCTCCGTTGTGGCTCCGTTGTGGACAGCCGATCGGTAGCCGGCCCGGGGCCGGTTTTTTCATAGGCTATTTTCACACCCGGCTTTATCACACCTTGAGGAACAGGGTCTGCAAGGGTTCGTCCCCCACCTGGCGGCTCCAGTGGCCATGGACTGCGGGGTCGAAGCGCTCCCCTTCGGGCACCAGGTCGTTCGAATAAAAGTGATCGCCTGCCTTGAAGAGGCGGGAGCTGCCGTCCCTGAGGCCGATTTCCATCTGGCCGGCGAGGATGATGGTCCACTGGGGCGAAGTGGTGCAGTGGAAATCACTCCTGAAACCCACGGGACTGATGCGCAGCTGGTAGCCGCTCGCCGGGTAGAGGGTCGAGAGGCGGGCCTGGGGCGTGCCCTCCAGCAGCGCCACCTGCTCTTCGCGGAAATGGGCCCGGCCGTCGGCGCCGGTATAGAGAATGACTTTGGTGAAGGTGCTCATGAAAACTCCCGGGGAAAATGCGCAGTCCAGGCGCTGCCAGTCCGAGGGGTCAGGCGGTGCCCGGGCGCGGGGTGGGGTGAAGGGCCAGGGGAAGTTGTTGCAAGCCGGCGATCAACTGGTCCTGTAGTTCCAGCAATTGGGCCAGGGCAGGCTCGAGGTCGGTTTCCCGTCCGGCGGCCTTCTCGGCCACCAGCCTGTTGCCCAGTTGGTGCAACTGTTCATGAAGCTCACCCAGGGGGGCGAACAGGGCTTGTTCCTGATAGCGGGCTCGTCCTGCTCCGGCATACCACTGGCCGAAATGGCATTCTGGCGAAGCGAGCGGCGGCGGGGCGGGGATGGCGCCAAGCAGGTGGTGTTCCAGCGCGCGGCACCAGTGGCGCAAGTCCACTTCGGCATAGGCGGTAGCCATGTCATCGCGGCTCAAGGGGGCGTTGTGCGGCGCTTGCCAGCTCTGTTCCGGCTGCCATGTCCTGACCCAGTCGAGCACCTGATCCGCCGGCATGGGGCGGGCGATGCCGTAGCCCTGGCCCAGTTCGCAGCCCAGGCGTAGCAGCAGCGCGCCGTGGGCAGCGCTTTCCACGCCCTCGGCAATGGCGCTGCGGCGGAAGGCGGCGGCCAGGCCGATCACCCCCTCGACGATGGCCAGGTCCTCCGTATCCCAGAGCATGTCGCGCACGAAGCTCTGGTCGATCTTGAGGACCCCGGCGGGCAGGCGTTTCAGATAGGTGAGGGAGGAGTAGCCGGTGCCAAAATCATCCAGGGAAAAATCCACCCCCAGGGCCCGGCAGCCTTCGATGACCCGGGAAATATGGGCAATGCCTTCCAGGGCGGCGGTTTCCAGGACTTCCAGCTCGAGCCAGGTGGGCGGAATGTCCGGGTGCCGGGCCAGCTTCTCGAGCAGGCGCGGCAGGAAGTCTTCCTTTTGCAGATGGTGGGCCGCAATGTTGACGCTGACGGGCATTTTCAGGCCCGCCTGTTGCCACTGGCTCATCTGGGCCAGGGCCGTGTCCATGACCCAGTCGCCAATCTGGGCGATCAGATCGGTGCCCTCGATCATGGGCAGGAATTCTCCCGGGGCCACCAGTCCGCGCTCGGGGTGGCGCCAGCGCAACAAGGCTTCGGCGCCCATCACCTGGCCGCTGCGCATGTGCACCTTGGGCTGATAGAACAGTTCGAATTCCCGCTGCTCCAGCGCCTGGGTGAGGCGGCTGATGCTTTCCCAGTGGGTTTTGGCCTGACGGTCTCGCTCTGGATCAAACAGATGGTAACGATTCTTGCCGCCTTGCTTGGCCTGGTACATGGCCTGATCCGCATGGCGCAGCAGGGTGTCGGCATCGCTGCCGTCGTGAGGAAACAGGGTGACCCCCAGACTGGCCGACAGTTGCAGGGCAACCCCCTTGATCGGGATCGAGGCCGCCGCCGCTCGCAGCAGGCGTTCCAGGACAAGTTTGCACTCCTCCATGCCGTCCAGATCGGTCAGCACCACCACGAATTCGTCGCCCCCGAGCCGGGCCAGGGTGTCGCCGGCGCGCAGGGTGTCCTTGAGCCGCTGGGAAATGGCAATCAGCAACTCATCCCCGGTTTCGTGGCCGTGGGTGTCGTTGACCTCCTTGAAACCGTCCAGGTCCAGGTACACCAGCGCCATCAGCTTGCTGTCGCGTCGGGTACGGGCAATGGCCTGCTGCAGACGGTCCGCCAGCAGCACCCGGTTGGGCATCCCGGTCAGGGCGTCGTAGTGGGCGATGCGTTCGAGCTGGCTCTGGTGTTCCTTGATGGTGGTGATGTCGGAGAACAGGGCGACATAGTGACAAATCTGGCCCGCTTCATTGCGCACTGCCGCGATATTGAGCATTTCCGCGTACAGGGTGCCGTCCTTGCGCCGGTTCCAGATTTCACCCTGCCAATGGCCCTTGAGGGACAGGTCGCGCCAGAGGGCGGCATAGAACTCCGGCCCCTGGCGTCCCGAACTGAGGATGCGGGCATTGTGCTGCAGCGCCTCGGCCCGGCTGTAACCGGTGATGCGCGTGAAGGTCTCATTGACGTCGACGATGGTGCCGTGCGGGTCGGTGATCATGATGCCTTCCTGGGCGTGGGTGAACACGCTGGCGGCCAGCTTGAGCCGGGTCTCGGAAGTTCTGCGCGCGGTGATGTCGGTGAAGGAAAAGACCCGGCCGATGATGAGCTGGTTCTGCCGGGCCGGGCGGGATTTGCGTTCGAAGTACTGGCCGTCCGCCAGTTGCAGGACGTCCAGGGTTTCGTCTTCCTCGTCCGGGCGGATTTCGGCCATGCGGCGCAGATAGGCTTCCGGGTCGGCCATGCGGCTGGCCAGATAGGACTGGATCGCCTGGTCGTCGTGGGCGAGCAGCAGGGCTTCGGGAATCTGCCAGAGGCAGGAGAGCCGGCGGTTCATGTTGACGATGGCACCGCTGCGATCCATCAGCAGGATGCCATCTGCCGTCGCCTCCAGGGTGGCGCGCAGGCGGGCGCCCATATCGGCCAGTTCTGCCTCGGTGCGGCGCAACTGGCCCACCGGGGTGGCGCAGATCACCAGCAGGCCGGAATGGTCATCGGCCCGGGAAATGTTCCGGGTGACGCTCAGGAGTTCGCCGTTGGCCATCAGGTAAGTGGCATCTGCTCCCTGCATTTCGGGGGCGATGCCCTGGCGCACGTCTTCCCAGAAGAAGATATCGGCAAGGGAACATTCGATGTCGGTGATGGGGCGGCCCTCCAGCGCCTCCAGGCGGTAGCCCAGGTGTCGCAAAGCGCCCTGGTTGGCCATGCGGATGGCCAGACTGGCCCCGTCGACCAGCAGCAGGATTTCGTTGCAGTGCTCGAGCAGCAAGGCTTCGGGGGAAGGGCTGAGGGGCATCATTCCCTCTTTGTCGTGGCGTTGCTGTCGAAGAAGTAGGTCACGTGCTGGCGTGGGCTCAGGTAAGCGTAGGTGCGCGGCGGCAGCATGCTGGGGCGGATGGCCTTGCTGATGTTGATGTCGGTTTCCTGTTCCAGGTCCAGGATGGGCGCGGCTTCCTTGGGGACGGATGCAGCGTGGAGCATGACGCAGGGGCGCAGGGGCTTGGCCGGATTGACCGACATCACCATGGCGATGGTTCCGTCGGAGAGGCTGACGAGGGTACCCGGAGGGTAGACGCCCAGGCAGCGGATCATCTGTTGCAGGATCACCGCATCGAACTTGTTGCGCCGCTGGGCGAACATGAAGGACAGGGCCTCGTGCGGGGACAGGGCCTCGGCCAGGTCGATCGGGTTGCAGAGCTTGTCATAGAAGTTGACCAGGCTCACGACCCGGGCTGGCGGGCTGATCTTGTCGAGTTTCAGGCCCAGAGGATAGCCCGAGCCGTCGGCCAATTCGTGATGCTGGTAGATGATGGCCTGCACTTCGGGATCAAGCCCCAGTTGCCTGGCCAGCTTGACGCCGTACTCGCAATGAAGGGCGCGCAGCTCCCGCTCCGGCCGGGTGCATTCGGAGGGTTTCTTCTTGAGGACCCGGTCGGGCACCTCCATCAGACCGATGTCGTGCAGCAGGGCGCCCAGGCCGAGGAGGCGGGCCTTATCGGGGCTGAAGTCGAGGCGCTTGGTGAGCATCATGGCGAGCACAGAGACATTGAGGCCGTGGAAATAGACCTCGTCGCCACCACACTTGTCGCCCATTACATGCAGGGTGACTTCGGGGTGCTCCAGGAAGGCGAGCACCATCTGATCCACCAGCTTGCCTATTTCCAGCAGGGTTTCCCCGGGGTTTTGCAGCAGATTGCGGTTGATCTGACGCAAGATGCCGCCCGCCTTGAGAAAGGCCTTGTCCACCTGTTCGATGCGCTGCCGGTATTGCGCCAGGCGGAGAACATCAGGGGCCTGGGTTTGCGCCGGGTCCGGGGTGAGGTCCGGGGTGGGGGTGGCAGCGGGGGCGGGCGGCGCCAGCGGGGGAGGCTCGGACAGGGTATCGCTGCGGTCCGGGTCGAAGCGGAATCGGGCTTTTCCCAGGGCGCGCAGCTCGCGGATCTGGGCTTCGCTGCTGATCTTGAAACTGTTGAGGGCGAACGGGTGGCCAAACCAGGGCAGGTCGACGAAGATGTGGATGCCGACCTGCAGCTGCTCGGCGGCAATATAGGGGTGGCTTGGCGTAGTGCGGTCGGTCGTACTGTCTTCAGGCACGGAATCCTCTCCTCGGGGGGGATTATCCCTAATTTAACGTGTCGGGTGGGGTTGCTGTGCAGTTCCGGTGTGCGCAGGGCGAGAAGTGGTTCAGCCGGCCCCGGGCTTTACGCTAGAATCACGCCTTTATCCCGCCCGGACGTGCCCGTGAACGGTATCACCCTCGCCCTCTCCAAGGGCCGCATCTTCGACGAGACCTTGCCCCTCCTGGCCGCCGCCGGCATCGTGCCGAGCGAGAACCCGGAAAGCTCCAGAAAACTCATCATCGCGACCAACCAGGCGCATGTGCGGCTCATCATCGTGCGTGCTTCCGACGTGCCTACCTATGTCCAGTACGGTGCCGCTGATCTGGGCGTGGCGGGCAAGGACGTGCTGATCGAGCATGGCGGCGCCGGCCTCTACCAGCCCCTCGACCTTGCCATCGCCAAATGCCGGATGATGGTGGCCGTGCCCGAGGGCTTTGACTACGCCAGCGCCGTGCAGCAGGGCGCCCGCCTCAAGGTGGCCACCAAGTACATCAGCACGGCCCGGGAGCACTTCGCCGCCAAGGGCGTCCATGTCGACCTGATCAAGCTCTATGGCTCCATGGAACTCGCCCCCCTGGTGGGCCTGTCCGATGCCATCGTCGATCTGGTCTCCTCCGGAGCCACCCTGAAGGCCAACCGGCTGGTGGCGGTAGAGCACATCCTGGACATTTCCAGCCGCCTGGTGGTGAATCAGGCGGCCTTGAAGCTCAAGCGGGAAACCCTGCAACCCATCATCGACGCCTTCGCGGGCGCCGTGGAGACGTGAATATGCTGGCCATCCAGCGGCTCGACAGCCGCACTCCCGATTTTCCGCAACGACTGCAGGCGCTGCTCGCCTTCGAGGGCGCCCAGGACGAGGCCATCGAACGGACCGTGGTCGCCATCCTGGCCGAGGTGAAAGCCCGGGGCGATGCCGCCGTGGTCGAATATACCAACCGTTTCGACCGGCTCGCAGCCGCCTCCATGGCCGCCCTGGAACTGCCCCGAGCCGAATTGCAGGCGGCCCTGGATGGGCTTGCCCACGAGCGCCGCGCCGCCCTGGAAACCGCGGCCGAGCGCATCCGCCGCTTCCACGAAAAACAGGTGCAGGAAGGCTGGAGCTACACCGAGGCGGACGGCACCCGGCTCGGCCAGATGGTGACGCCGCTCGACCGGGTCGGCCTCTATGTGCCCGGCGGCAAGGCCGCTTACCCCTCTTCGGTGCTGATGAATGCGATTCCCGCCAAGGTAGCCGGGGTCAAGGAACTGATCATGGTGGTGCCCACCCCCGGCGGCGAAAAGAACGCCCTGGTGCTCGCCGCCGCCTGCCTCGCCGGGGTGGATCGGGTGCTGACCATCGGCGGCGCCCAGGCGGTAGGCGCCCTGGCCTACGGCACCGAAACCATTCCCCAGGTCGACAAGGTGGTCGGTCCCGGCAATGCCTATGTGGCCTGCGCCAAGCGCCGGGTGTTTGGCATCGTCGGCATCGACATGGTGGCCGGGCCTTCGGAAATCCTCGTGCTCGCCGACGGCACGACCGACCCGGACTGGGTCGCCATGGACCTGTTTTCCCAGGCCGAGCACGACGAACTGGCGCAAAGCCTGCTCGTCTGCCCGGATGCCGCCTATATCGACAAGGTCCAGGCCAGCATCGAGAAGCTGCTGCCCAGCATGGCGCGCCAGGAGGTGATCCGCACCTCCTTGCAAAATCGCGGCGCCCTGATTCGGGTGAAGGATCTGGAAGAAGCCGTCGCCCTTGCCAACCGGGTGGCGCCCGAGCACCTCGAACTCTCCCTGGCCGAGCCCGATGCCTGGGTGGAAAAGATCCACCACGCCGGCGCCATCTTCATCGGCCCCTGGACTTCCGAATCCCTGGGTGACTACTGCGCCGGCCCCAACCACGTGCTGCCCACTTCCGGCAGTGCCCGCTTCTCTTCGCCGCTGGGGGTCTATGACTTCCAGAAGCGCACCAGCCTGATCCGGGTGTCGCGGGCCGGAGCCCAGAGCCTGGGTCGGGTCGCCGCTACGCTGGCCGACGGCGAGGGCCTGCCCGCGCACGCCCAGTCCGCCCGCCTGCGCCTGGAGCGCTGATTTCCGGCGCGGCTTCTCCCTGCCCGAGCAGCCCGGCCGCCGGGCGGGTCTGAGCGGCAGGGCGCCGGCGGAGTCCGCCCGCAATGGGGCCGTCGAAAGGGGCCGTCGAAAGGGGCCGTCGAAAGCGCAGTCGAAAGCGCAGTCGAAAGCGCAGTCGAAAGCGCGGCTCAGTCGAAACCGCGGAAGTCGGTGAAGTTTTCCACCGGCTCGCGTTCGGTGACGAGCTGGTTTTCCGGCGCTTCGGGGTTGGCATAACCCAGGGCCATGCCGCACACCACCCGTTCGTTGTCGGGCAGGCCGAGGCTGGCGGCCACGGTTCTGGGGTAGTCGGCAAAGGAGAGCTGGGCGCAGGTGTCGAGGCCCCGGGCCCGGGCGGCGATCATCAGGTTGCCCATGAACATGCCGTAGTCGAGGAACATGCCTTCACCCAGGCAGCGGTCCATGGTGAAGATGAGGCCGACGGGGGCGTCAAAAAAGACATAGTTGCGTCCGGTCTGATGCTTCATGCGCGCCTTGTCGTCCTTGGCGATGCCAAGCAGGCCATAGAGGCCCAGGCCGATCTTCTTGCGGCGGGAATGCCAGGGGTCCTTCCATTCCTTGGGGTAGTAGTCGAATTCGCGCCCTTCCATTTCGCCGCGCTCGTATTTTTCCAGGATGGCGGCGGATAGGGCCGCCTTGGGGGCGCCGGTGAGGGCATAGACCTTCCAGGGCTGGACATTGGTGCCGGAAGGGGCGCGGGCGGCCAGTTCCAGTATTTCTGCCAGCAGTTCGCGCGGCACCGGGGTGGGCAGGAAGTTGCGGATGGAGCGGCGCGAGCGGATCGCGGTATCAACGGACGGGATGGAGGTTTGAGTCGTCATGGTGGGATCTCCGGGGGTGGGTATCAGGCAAGAATTTCGGTGAGCGCAGCAAGCAGGGCGGCGCATTCGCCGTCGGTGCCGATGCTGATGCGCAGGAACTGGTCGATGCGGGGCAGTTTGAAGTGGCGCACGATGATGCTGCGCTCGCGGAGTTGCCGGGCCAGCTCGGCGGCATCCCGGTCCGGGTGGCGGGCAAAGACGAAGTTGGCGGCGGAGGGAATGACCGTGAAGCCGAGTTTGCCCAGGCGCTGGCTCAGATGCTCGCGGCTCTGGATGACGGCCTGGCGGGTCTGCTCGAACCAGGCCGCGTCGTCCAGGGCGGCCATGGCCCCTGCCAGGGCCAGGCGGTCCAGGGGGTAGGAATTGAAGCTGTTCTTGACCCGCTCCAGCGCTTCGATCAGGTCCGGGTGGCCGACCGCGAAGCCCACCCGCAGCCCGGCCAGGGAGCGGGACTTGGACAGGGTCTGGGTGACCAGCAGGTTGGGGTGCTGGCTGACCAGGGCGATGGCGGTGTCGGCGCCGAAATCCACATAGGCTTCGTCGATCACCACCACCGAATCCGGGTTGGCAAGCACCATGGTTTCGATCCCGGACAACGCCAGGGGCCGGCCGGTGGGGGCGTTGGGGTTGGGGAAGACGATGCCGCCGTTGGGCTGGGTATAGTCCCCGGGCCGGATGGCGAAATGCTCATCCAGGGCAATGGTTTCGTACGGAATGCCATACAGGCCGCAATACACCGGGTAGAAGCTGTAGGTGATGTCGGGAAAGAGGATCGGGGCCTCGTGCTTCAACAGGGCCTGGAAGACATGGGCCAGCACCTCATCGGAACCGTTGCCGACGAAAACCTGTTCCGGGCCGATGTCAAGGGAAGCAAACTGCCGGGCCACGGCGGCCTTGAGACTCTCGCCGTCGGGGTCCGGGTAGAGGCGCAGGCGGGCGCCGTCGTCCCCCAGTTCGGCCTGGATCGCCGCGACCACCCGGGGGGAAGGCGGGTAGGGGTTCTCGTTGGTGTTGAGCTTGATGAGGTTGGCGAGCTTGGGTTGCTCGCCCGGGGTGTAGGGGGTCAGGCCGCGGACAACGGCGCTCCAGTACTGGCACATGGCGTGGCGCTCGGGGGCTTTGCAGAAAGGGTGAAATGGTATCATGGCCGCCTGTTCAAATCCCTTGGGCCAAGCCTCATGCGGCAAGTCGAAATTTCCCGTAACACCCTGGAAACCCGGATCACGGTCCGGCTCAATCTGGATGGCAGCGGTCAGGGCCGGTTCGCCACCGGCGTGCACTTTCTTGATCACATGCTCGACCAGATCGCCCGGCACGGCCTGATCGACCTGGATATCGAAGCCAAGGGCGATCTGCATGTCGATGCTCACCACACGGTCGAAGATGTCGGCATCACCCTGGGCCAGGCCCTGGCCCAGGCCTGGGGCGACAAGCAGGGGTTGAGCCGTTACGGCCACGCCTATGTGCCCCTGGACGAGGCCTTGTCCCGGGTGGTGATCGACCTGTCCGGCCGTCCCGGCCTCTTCATGGCAGTGGAATTCACTCGCGCCAGCCTGGGCGGCCTCGATACCCAGTTGTTCGCCGAATTTTTCCAGGGCCTGGTCAATCATGCCGGCATGACCCTGCACATCGACAACCTGAAGGGCAGGAATGCCCATCATCAGGCCGAAACCATTTTCAAGGCCTTCGGCCGGGCCCTGCGCATGGCGGTGACGCCCGATGCGCGCATGGCCGGCACCCTGCCTTCCACCAAGGGAGTGCTCTGATGGCGATCGCTGTCATCGACTACGGCATGGGCAATCTGCGCTCCGTCTCCCAGGCCCTGGAACATGTGGCCGGGGGCGAGCCGGTGCTCGTCACCTCCGACCCGGCCCAGGTGGCGGCGGCCGAGCGGGTGGTGTTTCCCGGTCAGGGCGCCATGCCCGACTGCATGGCGGAGCTGGAGGCCCGGGGGCTCAAGCCTGCCGTGCTCCAGGCGGCGAAGGACAAGCCTTTTCTGGGCATCTGCATTGGTTTGCAGATGTTGTTCGAACATAGCGAAGAGGGCGATGTGCCCGGCCTGGGCGTGTTCCCCGGCCAGGTGCGGCGTTTCCCCGAAACCATGGTGGCTGCCGACGGCGCCCGCCTCAAGGTGCCGCACATGGGCTGGAACCGGGTCTGGCAGAAACCCCATCCCCTCTGGGCCGGGATCGAGGACGGCGCCCGTTTCTATTTCGTGCACAGCTACTGCGTCCAGCCCGAAGACGAGGCCCTGGTGACAGGCTGCTGCGAATATGGCCTGCCCTTTACCTGTGCGGTGGGGCGGGCTAATATCTTCGCTGTTCAGTTTCATCCGGAAAAAAGCGCCCGGGACGGGTTGCAACTCCTGAAAAACTTTGTTTCCTGGCAACCCGCTGGCTGAGCTGATCCGGCTCACCCGGCTTTCACAAGAAAACTCCCATGCTCATCATTCCCGCCATTGACCTGAAGAACGGCCAGTGTGTCCGTCTGAAGCAGGGCCTGATGGAACAGGCCACCGTCTTCTCCGAAAACCCGGCTGACATGGCCCGCCACTGGCTGGATCAGGGCGCCCGCCGCCTGCATCTGGTGGACCTGGATGGTGCCTTCGCCGGCAAGCCCAAGAACGAGTCTGCCATCCAGGCCATCCTCGACGAAGTGGGTGACCGCATTCCCGTGCAACTGGGCGGCGGCATCCGTGACCTGGATACCATCGAGCGCTGCCTGGACGACGGCCTGACCTATGTCATCATCGGCACCGCTGCCGTGAAGAATCCGGGGTTCCTGCGCGATGCCTGCATCGCCTTTCCCGGCCACATCATCGTCGGCCTCGATGCCAGGGAGGGCAAGGTCGCCACCGATGGCTGGTCCAAGCTCACCGGCCACGAAGTGATCGACCTGGCGCGCAAGTACGAGGATTACGGGGTCGAGGCCATCATCTATACCGACATCGGCCGGGACGGCATGCTCTCCGGGGTGAACGTGGAGTCCACCTTGCGCCTCGCCCAGGTCCTGTCCATTCCCGTCATCGCCTCCGGCGGCCTGTCCAGCATCGAGGATGTGAAGGCCCTCTGCGCCGTGGAATCCGAGGGGGTGGTCGGCGCCATCGCCGGCCGGGCCATCTACGACGGCTCCCTGGATTTCAAGCTGGCCCAGGCCGCAGCCGATGCGGCAAGCCAGGCGCCGACCCAGGCGGCTGGCAACTGATGCTGGCCAAACGCATCATCCCCTGTCTCGACGTCACGGCTGGCCGGGTGGTGAAGGGCACCAATTTCGTTGCCCTGCGCGATGCCGGCGACCCGGTGGAAATCGCCAGCCGCTACGACGAGCAAGGGGCCGACGAGATCACCTTTCTCGACATCACCGCCTCCAGCGACGAGCGCGACATCATCCTGCACATCATCGAAGCCTGCGCCCGCCAGGTCTTCATTCCCCTCACCGTGGGCGGCGGGGTGCGCCAGGTGGCCGACGTGCGCCGCCTGCTCAATGCCGGGGCCGACAAGGTTTCCATCAATACTGCCGCGGTGCAGGATCCGGATCTGGTGGCGGAAGCCTCCGCCAAAGTGGGTTCCCAGTGCATCGTGGTCGCCATCGACGCCAAGCAGGTGGCGCCCGGCAGCTGGCATGTGTTCACCCATGGCGGCCGTAACGACACGGGGCTGGATGCCATCCTGTGGGCTGAAAAAGTGGCAGCCCTGGGGGCCGGCGAAATCCTGCTGACCAGCATGGACCGGGATGGCACCAGGAACGGGTTCGACCTGGCCCTGACCCGGGCCGTGGCGGACGCGGTGGCAATTCCCGTGATCGCTTCCGGCGGGGTCGGCAATCTGGATCATCTGGCCGATGGCGTCAGCCTGGGCCGCGCCGATGCGGTGCTGGCCGCCTCCATCTTCCACTTCGGCGAATATACCGTGCGCCAGGCCAAGGAACACATGGCGGCCCGGGGCATCGAAGTGCGGCTGTAACGATCATGAGCGACGACATGGAGGCCAGCCTGCCCTGGCTCGACGCCCTGAAGTGGGACAAGGACGGAATGATTCCCGCCATTGCCCAGGACGAGGCCAGCGGCCGGGTGCTGATGTTTGCCTGGATGAACCGGGATGCCCTGCAGGAAACGGTGCGCACCGGCAACGCAGTATACTGGTCGCGTTCGCGGGGGCGTCTGTGGAAGAAGGGCGAGGAGTCGGGCCATTACCAGAAAATCCGCTCCATCCGCGCCGACTGCGACGGGGATGCGTTGCTGCTGAATATTGAACAAGAAGGCGGCATCGCCTGCCACACCGGGCGGGAAAGCTGCTTTTTCTTTGAATTGCAAGGCGAACGCTGGATTCCCGTTGATCCGGTTTTGAAAGATCCCAAGGAAATTTACGCAAAATGAACACCTCTCACGACATCTTTCACCGCCTCTCCGAAACGCTGGCCTCCCGCCGCCATGCCGACCCGGAGACTTCCTACACCGCCCAGCTGTTTGCCAAGGGCCCGGATTCGATCCTGAAGAAGATCGGCGAGGAATGCGCCGAGCTGATCATGGCCGGCAAGGAAGGCAAGCGCCTCAACATCGTCTGGGAATCCACCGACGTGATCTATCATGTGCTGGTGCTGCTGGCCTTCTACGGCCTCTCGATCGAGGACGTGGCCCAGGAAATGCGCCGCCGGGAGGGCATTTCCGGCATCGATGAAAAGAAAGCCCGGGACATCATCAGGTAGGCTCTTATGGAAAACTGTATCTTCTGCAAAATCGTGCGGGGCGAGATTCCCGCCAGGAAGGCCTATGAGGACGATCGGGTCCTGGCCTTTCACGACATCCACCCGCAGCGCCCCACCCATCTTCTGGTGATCCCGAAGAAGCATATCGATTCCCTGGCCCAGGCCACGCCGGAAGACGAAGCCGTACTGGGGCGGATGCTGGCGGTGTCGCAGCAGCTGGCCCGGGACAATGGCAGCCCCGACGGCTTTCGCTGCATCATCAACACCGGCCGGGTGGGCGGCCAGGAGGTTGCCCATCTGCACATGCACATCGTGGGCGGCCCTGATCCGGTCGGCCCCATGCTGAAGAAAATTTGAGGAGACAACACCATGGGTTCATTCAGCATCTGGCACTGGCTCATCGTGCTCGTGATCGTCATGCTCGTGTTCGGGACCCGGAAGCTGCGCAACATCGGCCAGGACCTGGGCGGCGCCGTGAAGGGTTTCAAGGACGGCATGAAGGAAGCCGGCGAGCCGGCCAAGCCAGGCGAGCCGACCTCGCCGCCGCCGCAGGTCAGCGGCCAGACCATCGACGTGGAAGCGAAGGAAAAGACCCGGAGCTGACTGGATTCAAGGGTGGCGATGCTGAAGGCCCGCTGCCCTCATGCCCAGTCCATGTCGCTGAGCGCTCATGTTTGATATCGGCTTTTCTGAACTGATGGTGATCGGTGTCGTCGCCCTGGTGGTGATCGGTCCTGAACGCCTGCCCAAGGTGGCCCGCACGGCAGGCCATCTGCTCGGGCGCCTGCAGCGCTATGTCCATGATGTGAAAACCGACATCAACCGGGAAATGCAGCTCGATGAGCTGAAAAAGCTGCAGTCCCAGATGCTCGAATCCGCCCGGACCCTGGAAAGTTCGGTTCGCGAGGAAATGGAAACTGCCCGCAGCACTTTCAGTGCTATCGGCGAAGCTGCCCGCCCTGCCCCGGCTGAATCGAAGCTGGGCACCGAGCCGCCCACCCTGGCGCCGGCCTCTCACGAGCCCGGGCCGCAGCCCGTGCCGGTGGAAACCTCGCCCCTGACTTCGCTCCCCCCGAAGTTCGACCAGACCCACCCCGTCGCATGAGCTCAGCCCCGGAAGACACCTTCATTTCCCATCTGGTGGAATTGCGCAATCGCCTGATGCGTGCGCTGGGGGCGGTGTTGATCGTTTTCCTGTGCCTGTTCCCCTGGGCCAAGGATCTCTATGCCCTGCTGGCCCAACCGCTGATCGCCTCTTTGCCTCAGGGCGGGCAGATGATTGCGACCGATGTGGTCGGGGTATTTCTGGTGCCGATGAAGGTGGCCATGATGGTGGCCTTCCTGATCGCCCTGCCTTATGTGCTGTACCAGATCTGGGCCTTCGTGGCGCCCGGGCTGTACACCCATGAAAAGCGCCTGGCCATGCCGCTGCTGGTCAGCAGCGTGCTGCTCTTCTTTTGCGGCATGGCTTTTGCCTACTTCTTGGTGTTTCCCACGGTGTTCCACTTCATGGCGAGCGTGGCGCCCGAAGGCGTGGCCTGGATGACCGATATCGAAAAATATCTGTCGTTCGTGATGACGACCTTCATCGCTTTTGGCATCACCTTCGAGATGCCGGTAGTGGTGATCGTGCTGGTTGCCACGGGCTTGGTGGAGATCGCCAAGCTCAAGGAGGTGCGGCCCTATGTGATCGTGGGGGCTTTCATCATCGCCGCCATCTTTACCCCGCCGGATGTGGTGTCCCAGTTCATGCTGGCGCTGCCCATGTGCCTGCTGTATGAACTGGGCATCCTCATGGCGGGATTCATGAGCCGGCCCTCGTCCAATACCGAAGCCCCCATGAGCGATGCGGAACTGGAAGCGGCGCTGGACGAGGCCGAGGCCCAGCACCGGAAGCTGGAAGAAAAATGATCAGGCGTTGCCGGTCAGGGGACTGGCCGGGCCGGCGGCGGTGGCGGCCTCGCGCACCAGGGACCCGTCCCGGAACAGGCAGAGCGTGCCCGGCGTGAGAATCCGCCAGTCCTCGTTGTCGGTCAGGGGCGTGGTGGCGATCACCGCCACCCGGTCGTCGGGGTGGGTGACTTCCTGAAAATCCACGCTCACGTCCTGATCCTTGAGATGGGCCGGGGCAAAAGGGGCCTTGCGCTCGATGCAGGCCAGTCGGGTGGAGCAGTGGGCTATCAGGCTCTCGCCCCAGGAAAGCAGGTAATTGCACTGGCCGGAAGCTGTCATTTCCAGCGTCAGTTCGTGCAGGGCGGCGAACAGGGGGGCTTCTTCCGGCAAGGTGGCGCCAAAGCGCCGGCGCAGGGACTGGAGCAGCCAGCAGAAGGCCCGTTCGCTGTCGGTCTGGCCCACGGGCATGAATTCGCCGTTGAATTCGGGAAAGAAATCCACCAGGTGGCCGTTATGGGCAAATATCCAGTACCGGCCCCAGAGTTCCCGCTGAAACGGGTGGGTGTTTTCCAGGCCGATGGCACCCTGGGTGGCCTTGCGGATGTGGGCGATGACATTGAGGGAGCGCACCGGGTAATGGCGCACCAGCTCGGCGATGGCCGAGGTGGCCGAGGGCTGGGGGTCGAGAAACACCCGCACGCCCTTGCCTTCAAAAAAGGCGATGCCCCAGCCATCCTTGTGCACATCGGTGCCACCGCCCCGGGCCTGGAAGCCGGTGAAGGAGAAGCAGATGTCCGTAGGGACATTGCAGTTCATTCCCAGTAACTGGCACATGGGCTCATTCCGGGTTGCGACGCAGGGCCGGGCGCTGGCCGATCTTGACCTCGACCGTGCTGATGTTCCTGGCCCGGCGCAGGCGGAAGCTGGCTTTTGTGCCGGGTTTCAGGGCAGCGATCACATCCAGCATGGCCTGGGGATCGTGAATTTCGTGCTGATTCACGGTCAGCAACACGTCGCCGGGCTGAATGCCGGCCTGCTCTGCCGGGCTGCCGCGCACCACGCCGGCGATCAGGGCCCCTTGCGTATCCGGCAGGCCGAAGGATTCCGCCAGTTCCGGGGTGATTTCCTGGGCTTCCACGCCGATCCAGCCGCGGATTACCTGACCGTTCTGGATGATCTGTTCCATGATCTGCTTGGCCGAGGAAACCGGGATGGCGAAGCCGATGCCCAGGGAGCCGCCGGTGCGGGAATAGATGGCGGTGTTGATGCCGATCAAGTTGCCCTGCACATCCACCAGGGCGCCGCCGGAGTTGCCCGGGTTGATGGCCGCATCGGTCTGGATGAAATTCTCGAAGGTGTTGATGCCCAGATGGGTGCGGCCCAGGGCAGAAACGATGCCCATGGTGACGGTCTGGCCGACGCCGAAGGGATTGCCGATGGCCAGCACGATGTCGCCCACGCCCACGTCGTCCATCTGTCCGAAGGTGATGGCCGGGAGTTTGTCGGCCTCGACCTGGAGCACGGCCAGATCGGATTCCGGGTCGGACCCCACCACCCTGGCCTTCATCTTGCGGCCATCGGCGAGGGAAACCTCGATCTGGTCAGCGGCATCGACGACGTGGAAATTGGTGAGGATGTAGCCATTGGGGCTGACGATGACCCCGGAACCCAGGCCGGATTCCCGCCGGGGGGTATCCTCGAAGCCTTCGCCGAAGAAATGGCGGAAGATGGGGTCATCGAGCAGGGGATGGCGCGGCGTCCTGACCTGCTGGCTGGTGAAGATGTGCACCACCGTCGGCAGGGCGCGCCGGGCGGCATCGCGGAAACCCTGAGAAGCCACCGGTCCGCCGGATACGCGGGCCTCCTGCAAGGCGACAAGGGTCGCCTGGGGCTTGCCCAGCCACTCGGGCTTGAGGGTCGCCACTACAAACAGCAGCGCCAGCGCTACCGTCGTCGTTTGTGCAAAAATCAGCCACAGCCTGCGCATAGGAGAGCCCATGAATCGTGATGAACTGGTGCGTTACCTGGATGATGTCCTGGAAAGCGCGAAATTCGGTGATTATTCCCCAAACGGTCTGCAAGTGGAAGGACGGGCGGCGGTTTTCCGCATCGTGACCGGCGTCACGGCCAGCCAGGCCCTGCTCGACGAGGCGGTCCGCCGGGGCGCGGATACGGTGATCGTGCATCATGGCTATTTCTGGAAAGGCGAATCGCCGCGGGTGACGGGCCTGCGCCGCCGGCGCCTGGGGACTTTGCTGCAGCATGACATCAACCTGATTGCCTACCACCTGCCGCTCGATGCCCATCCCGGGCTGGGCAACAACGCCCGATGGGCCCAGGCCATGGGCTGGCAGCCGCAAGGGCGCTGCGGCGATCAGGACCTGGTCTGGTGGGGCAGCATGAGCCCCGCCCCCCTGGAAGATCTGGCGCGGCGCCTGGAGCAGGTGCTGGGCCGCGTGCCGCTGGTGATCGGCGAGGCAAAGCGCCCCATCCGCCGCATCGCCTGGTGTTCCGGTGGCGCTCAGGGATATATCGAAGCGGCGGCAGCGCTGGGGGTGGATGCCTATCTTTCAGGGGAGATTTCCGAACAGACCCCGCATCTGGCCCGGGAGCACGGCATGGCCTACCTGGCCTGCGGCCATCATGCCACGGAGCGCTTCGGCGTCAAGGCGCTGGCGGAGTTCCTGAGCCGGGAAACGGGGCTGGCGTGCGAATTCGTGGATCTGGCGAACCCCGCTTGATCAGCTGATATCGAGGCGGGTCAGGAATTGGCTGATCTGTCCCAGCAGTTGCTCCATGGCGACGCCATTGAGCAAGAAGGCAATCATGCCACGCAATTGCCGTGCTTCCAGCAGCAAGTCGATGTGCAACAGCATCACGGCATCCCTTGTTTCCCGGGCATGCGGTTGCAGGATGTCTTGCGGCGAGCCGAGGCTGTAATGGGGCAGTGAACTGATGAGGCAGCTGGAGAAAAACCGGGCCACGGCGCTGGTGCAGGCGTTCAGCAGGATGTTGCCGATTTCGCTCATGGCATCTTGCTCCAGATCGGTGAGTTCCTGCAGGCTCAGGGATTCGTTGAGCATCAGGCGCACCAATTCCAGGGATTGATGTTCAGGGAAAATCAGCAGGCCGGTGGCCTCGAAAGAGCCCGAAAAGCGCTGGCTGACCGCACAGATGCGCTCGGCGCTGTTGTCGCCGAGCTGCTGGCAGGCTTCCTGGAACGGGACGATCTGGACCGAGAGGACCGACAGCCGCACCGGCTCCCGGACGATCACGGAAAGGTTGGCGGCAGCCTGGCCAATGCCGATATTGAAGGCTTCAATCAGGGCGTCCTGCTGGAGTTCGGTGAGTTTGTGCATGGTGGAGAATCCGGCCAGATCGGGTCCCGGGCTCAGACCGAAGCCCGGCTATAGGCGCTGATGGCGCCTGGTATCTGCTCTAGCGGCAGGACCTGGTCGGCCGCACCGAGCTTGATGGCCTCCTTGGGCATGCCGAACACCACGCAGCTGGCCTCGTCCTGGGCGATGGTTCTGGCGCCCGCATCGTGCATCTCCTTGAGGCCGCGGGCCCCATCGTCGCCCATGCCGGTCATGATGATGCCCAGCGCGTTGGCGCCCGCGAACTTGGCGGCCGAGCGGAACAGCACATCCACCGAGGGCTTGTGCCGGTTGACCAGGGGGCCATCCTGCACTTCGACGATGTACTGGGCGCCGCTGCGCTTGAGCATCATGTGCCTGCCGCCGGGGGCGATCAGGGCGCGGCCGGGAATCACCCGGTCCCCGTTCCGGGCCTCGCGCACTTCCACCTGGCAGATGCTGTTGAGGCGCTGGGCGAACATGGCGGTGAATTTTTCCGGCATGTGCTGGACGATGATGATGCCAAGGGAGGTGGAGGGCAGGCGGGTGAGCACGGCCTCCAGGGCCTGGGTGCCGCCGGTGGAGGTGCCGATGGCGACCAGTTGATCCGTTGTCCTGGCCATCGCGGCGCCGTTGGCAGGGCCGGCAGACAGCATCACATCGGCGGAGAACTTGGGGCGATTGGGGGGCATCCCCGCCGAGGCCGCGCGGCTGCTCCTGGAAATGGCCTTGAGATTGGCACGGGCGGCCGTGCGCACGGCCTGGATGATGTCGTTGGAGCTATCTTCAAGAAAGCTTTTGAGGCCCACCTTGGGCTTGGTGATGATCGTCACCGCGCCGGCGGAGAGGGCTTCCAGGGTGGCCTGGGCGCCCTGTTCCGCCAGGGAGGAGCAGACCACGGTAGGGGTGGGATGCTCGGCCATGATCTTCCTGAGGAAGGAGAGTCCATCCATGCGCGGCATCTCGATGTCGATCACGAGCACATCGGGCCACCGGGTCTTCATCTTCTCCAGGGCGAAAATGGGGTCGGAGGCGGTGGCGATGACTTCGATCCCCGGGTCTTCCGAGAGGGCCTGGGCGACGACCTGGCGCACCAGGGCCGAGTCGTCCACGATCATGACCTTGATTTTATTGGACATTATGATTCCTGCGATAAGCGCCTTCGCCTTCGGGAAAGGCCAGCCAGACATGGCCGCTTGCGAGGTCGAAGGTCAGTTTGCGGCGGCCGCTGCCGCCCACATGTTCAGAAACGAGGAGCATGCCGGCTTCCCGCAACAACTTGCGTCCCTGCTCGATGTTGCCACTGCCGATATCCGGTTGAGTGCCGGGGCCGGCAAACATCAGGCCACCGCCAAAGAGTTTGGCCTGAAAGTCTGCGGGACGGCAAGCCCGTTGCCGGATGTCGTCCAGCAAGAGGAGGAAGGCTTCGTCACCAAAGCGGCCATCCGGGGGCTCGCCCCGGCGGTTTTGCCGACTCGCCAGGACGAAATGACACATCCCGCCAAGATGCAGGCGGGGATGCCAGAGGGTGATGGCGACACAGGAGCCGAGCAGGGTGTGTATCTGCAGCGGGGCGGTTCCAAAATACAGATCCCCGGGCCCGAGAAAGACCTGGGGGCCTTGGTAGAGAGCCGGATTCATTGTTTCTGGTAAATCGTGGGACGTACCGTCTTCAGGGGAGCGGGGATGCCCGAAAGGGTCTCGGAGTGGCCGATGAACAGATGCCCTCCGGGCTTGAGGCGGGGCATCAGGTGGTTGATCACCTTGGTCTTGGTTTCCTGATCGAAGTAGATCATCACGTTTCTGAGGAAGATCACTTCGAAATCCCCGATCGACGGATCGATCGGCAGGGTCAGATTCACCTGGGAAAAGCTCACCCGCTCGCGCAGTCTGCTGGAAATCAGGAAGGTGCCCTCCTGGGCGCGCACGCCCTTGAGGCAGTATTTGCTCAGGAATTCGGGTGGGATGCCTTCGTTGCGATCCATGGCGTAGTGACCCAGGCGGGCCCTGGCCAGTACCTTGGTGCTGATGTCCGTGCCCAGCACCTCCCAGGGATTGGAGGGCAGGTATTCGGCCAGCATCATGGCCAGGGTAAAGGCTTCCTCCCCTGTCGAACTGGCGGCGCTCCAGATGCGAAAAGGGGCGCTAATCCGGTACTTGCGCAGGATTTCGTCGCGCAGATAGTCGAAGTGCTTGGGTTCGCGGAAGAAGTAGGTTTCGTTGGTGGTGAGCAGATCCACCATGGTCTGCAATTCTTCGGGATGATCGCCGGTCGCCAGCATGCGGTAATACTGGCTGAAATTTTCGAGATTGTGGGCCTTGAGGCGCTTGCTCAGGCGGCCGACCAGCAACACCTTCTTGGCATCGGAAAGACTGATCCCGGCAATCTTGTAGATCAGCCGTTGGAAGAGGGCAAACTCCTGGTCGGTGATGGCCGTATTCATCATGGTTCAGCTCTGCAATCTAGCTGGGCGTCAGAACAGTTCAATCTTCTTCTCCTTGCCGCTGGAGCGGTTGGCAATCTGGCGGGCCAGGGTGTCGGCGTAGGCGGTTTCCCGCTTGATCAGGCTTTCGGTCGCCATGCTGGTCACCATGCGGCGGCAGTAGGCATCACCCGTGTCCGGCACGAACAGGATCTTGCGCGACCAGGGGCCGAGGAAGTCCGAGGCGACCAGGGGAATATGTTCCCGCTCCAGCCATTCCTGGGCGAAGTCGGCATTGCGCTTGCCGATGCCCATGCCGCGGGCCAGGCTTTCGATGATGGTGCCGCCGCCAAAGGCCTTGGCTTCCAGGCGTGCCTTTTTCGCCCCCTTGGCCAGCAGGCCGTTGAGCAGGGCTTCCATGCAGTAGTCGCCGGCCAGCAGGGCGTCCACCTCGCTGTTGGGGGTGCGCTGCAGATTCGGCAGCATGAAGTGGTTCAGGCCGCCGATGCGGGCGGCCTTGTCGTACATGCAGACGGCCACACAGGAGCCGAGCAAGGTGGACAGCGGCTGTTCTGCTTCTATGCCCCAGGCGCCCGGGGCGATGCTGCGTGACAGGCGTTCGATGTCATGGCTGGGGAGATGGGCGTAGCTCAAATGGATCTTCAGAAAGGTTGAAAATGGTCGCCGCCGGCCCGTTCCCGGTCGGCCTGCTCCCTGGCGTCAGCATTCTCGGGGAAGGGCTGGCCCCCTTGTCAGCTAGCGCCGGCTTCGGTGCCGGCCTCTGGCGTCGTGCCGCTGGCCGCCATCTGGGAGAGCAGGGAAATTTCTTCCACCGAGAGTACCTGGTCGACATTGAGGATAATGACAAAGCGGCCATTGACCTTGCCCATGCCGGTGATGAAGTCAGAGCGGATATTGGCACCGAAGGTCGGTGGCGGCTCGATTTCGCTGCTGGGGATTTCCAGCGCTTCGGAGACGGCGTCCACGATGATACCCAGGTCATGTCGCTCTTCGCCCTCATTGACTTCGATGATGACGATGCAGGTGCGGCGCGAAACCTTGGAGGGGGGTTTGCCGAAACGGCTCGCCAGATCCACGATAGGCACGACGCTGCCGCGCAGATTGATGACCCCCCGGATGAAGGGAGGCGTCATGGGGATTCTGGTCACAATGCCGTACTCGATGATTTCCTTGACGTTGAGAATGCCCACCGCAAACATCTCGCCGCCCAGCAGGAAGGTGAGATATTGCTGTGGACTGTGATCCGTCCCGGCCAGCGGGAGGCGCGTGGCGCCCGCCGCCGGGGGAGGGACTTGCGTAATCATTTCAGTCATGCGGGGCCCCTGACTCAGAATTTTTCGAAGTCTCTTTCATCGATGAGCTGCGCGGCAGATTTGGGCGTCGCCGCACGCGGCCTGCTTTCATGGGCATGAGCGCTGCTGGAGGCAAGGCGGGAGCCTGCTGCAGGACGGCCACTCCGATGGGTTTCAATGGTGAAGAAGCCCATGATGTCCTGCAACTGCTCGGCCTGGCCGCCGAGTTCTTCGGCGGTGGCGGCGAGTTCCTCCGATGCGGAAGCATTCTGCTGGGTGGCCTGGCTCAACTGGCTCATGGCGTTGTTGATCTGGGCGACGCCGGAGGACTGTTCCTGGGAGGCGGAGGCGATTTCCTGCACCAGGTCGGAAGTCTTGTTGATGGACGGCACGATCTCGTCGAGCAGTTTGCCGGCCTTCTCGGCTGTGCCCACGGTGTTGCCGGCCAGTTCGCCGATTTCCTGGGCCGCCACCTGGGAGCGTTCGGCTAGTTCACGCACTGCGGCCGCCACCACGGCAAAGCCCTTGCCATGTTCGCTTGCCCGGGCCGCCTCGATGGCGGCATTCAGGGCGAGCAGATTGGTCTGGTAGGCGATGTCGTCGATGATGCCGATCTTTTCGGCAATCTTTTTCATGGCGCCAACCGTCTCGGCCACGGCCTTGCCACCCTCGGTGGCTTCCTTGGCCGCCTTGGAAGCCGTGCTGTCGGTGACCTTGGCGTTTTCCGCATTCTGGTTGATGGACGCGGACATTTCTTCCACCGAAGCCGAAGACTCCTCCACCGAAGCGGCCTGTTCGGAAGAAGACTGGGACAGGGACTGGGCGGTGGCGGAAACCTGGCCGGCAGCGTTGGTCAGGGTGTCGGCGGCGGTCTTGACCTGGGAGACGGTGTCGTAGAGGCGGGCGACGGTGTTGTTGACCGCGTCCTTGAGCACCAGGAAGTCACCCTGGTACTGGGCGGAGATGCTCTGGGTCAGGTCTCCCTGTTCCAGGGCGGTCAGGATGCGTTTCACTTCGTCGATGGGGCCGATCACGGCATCGAGGGTGGCATTCACCCCTTCGATGATCTTCTTGTAATCGCCCTTGTGCTTGTCCGCATCGGCCCGGGTGGACAACCGCCCTTCCACGGCGGCCCTGACCAGCATGTTGGTATCGTTGATCATGGCCTGGACCGCTTGCTGAACGGATTCCACGGCGCGCAGCGCTTCACCTGCTTCATCCTTGGCGTCGGACTTGAGTTCGAAATTGAAGTCGCCGACCGCCATTTTCTTGGCGGCATCCACGACTTGCGAGATGGGCCGGGTAATGGCGCGGGCAATGAAGAACCCGATCAGGGCCGCCAGCACCGTGGCCACTACCGCCAGGGCAATGATCAGGGTCTGGGCGGTTGCCACGGTTTCCTGAGCTTTCTTGCCCTCGGCGGCGACCAGCTCGTTCTGGAAGACGATCAGTTGGTTGATCGCATCCATGTAGGCGTTCTGGGTTGTGCGCAGATCGCCAAACATCAGCTGGATTGCTTCATGGCGACTGCCGGCTTTCGCGTATTCCAGGAAGTTGTTCAGGTGAACCCGATATTCATTGCGCGCCTTGCTCATGGCGGCAAAAATTTCCTTGCCCTTGGGATGGGTCACGCTTTTTTCCAGCAGCTCCATGTTCTTGCTGATGGTGGCGGTGACACCCTCCGGGCCGGTGATCCGTGCATCTTCCTTCTTGATGGTGTCTTCGGTGAAGTCGAGCAGCATGTTGCGCGTGGCGAGGGCGGCGATATTGACATTGTCGATGATGTTGTTGGCCTGGATGGTCTTCGGGAAGCGGTCGTTGACCAGGAGGTCGACGTCCTGATTCAGATCGTTCAGGCGGGTAATGCTGATGCCTGACACGACGATCAGGAACAAGAGGGTGATGGCAAAGCCGAGGCCGATCTTGGTTCTGATTTTCAAGTTTTTAAGCATGAAATGCTCCTGTGATGATTGCGGCTAAGGTTTGAGGTTTGAAGGTTTGAAGGTTTGAAGGTTCGAAGTCGTTTGAAATCTGGAATCAGTTGGGGCTGGTGCTGAGCAGGCGGTTGATGTTGCGCATGCGGTTTTCTTCGGCAGCGGCACAGCGCTGGACCAGGGCCTGCACGTCGAGGATCAGGGCGACTTCGCCACTCCCCAGAATGGTCGAGCCGCCAATGCCGCGCAGGTGCTTGAAAATGTCGCCGAGTGGTTTGATCACGGTCTGGAATTCCCCCATCAGTTGATCCACGACGATACCCGCCTTCTGGCCGGCATACTGGACCACCACCACGTTTTCCCGCACCGGATCTGCGCCCTTGATGCCGAAGGTGTCCCGCAGGCGGACGAAAGGCAGGACTTCGCCGCGCAGATTCAGGTAGTGCTGGTTGTCGGGCTGGTCTTTTAGTTCAATACATTCGACCACCGTATCTAGCGGGATGATGTAGGCTGACTTGTCGACTCCCACCAGGAAGCCGTCGATGATGGCCAGGGTCAGGGGGAGGCGGATGGTGAAGGTCGAGCCTCGTCCTTCCTGGGTGGTGACATCCACGGTGCCGCGCAGGGACTGGATGTTGCGGCGCACCACGTCCATGCCCACGCCCCGGCCGGAAAGGTTGGAGACCTTTTCCATGGTGGAGAAGCCGGGCTCGAAAATCAGATTGACGATTTCCTGGTCAGACAGGTTCTGACCCGGCTGGACGAGCCCCTTTTCGATGGCCTTGGCCAGGATGCGTTCTTTCTTGAGGCCGCCACCGTCGTCGGAGACTTCGATGACGATGCTGCCGGAATCATGATAGGCATTGAGCGCAACATGCCCTTGTACCGGCTTGCCGGCCGCCGCGCGCACAGACGCCGGTTCGATGCCGTGGTCGAGGGCGTTGCGCACCAGATGCATCAGTGGATCGCCGATTTTCTCCACCACCGACTTGTCCAGTTCCGTCTCGCCACCGGAAATCTGCAATTCGATGTTTTTTCCCAGTTCCTTGGCGACGTCACGCACGACGCGGTGGAAGCGGTTGAAGGTTTCGCCGATCTGCACCATGCGCAGTTGCAGGGCCGAATTGCGGATATCTTCCACCAGGCGGGAAAGGATGGAGGTGGCTTCCACCAGTTCGGTCTGGCCGCTGCGGGTGGCGAGCAGGTTGGTGGAGGCGCCGGAAATGACCAGTTCTCCCACGAGGTCGATCAACTTGTCGAGTTTGTCGGCCTGGACCCGGATCATGCGGGATTCCCTGGCCTTCTTTTCGCTGACCTGGGCTTGTTTATCCACGGCGGCATCGACGAGATTTTTTTGCACGACCTTTTGCTCAACCAGAATTTCTCCCAGTTGAGCCGGCGGGGTCTTGCTGTCTTCAGCGCGACCCAGGCGGGATTCCTGCTGCAGACGCAGGCCCTCCTCGAGTTCGGCCTGGGTCAGGGCGCCACAACGCACCAGGATCTCTCCCAGGCGCATGGAATCTTCCGGCAGTTCCTCGATGAGCTGCAGGTATTCCGAGAGCTTGCTGCTGGGCGGCAGGATGCGCAGCTCGCATTCGTCCCGGACGAAATCGAAGACGCGTTCGATGTCGGCCTTGCTGGCGCGGGTCTGGAAGTGGATTTCGAAACCCAGATAGCAGGATTCCGGGTCCATTTCGTCTGCATCGGGCATGGCATCGGGCAGGGTTTCCATGTCCAGGATTTCCCCCAGGCTGGCCAGGTAGCGCAGGAAGGAAAGCGGGTCCATGCCGCCGCGCAGCACATTGGGGCCGAAGCGCACGGAGATATGCCAGCCATCGGTAATCACGACCCCGCCTCCCGAAACCTCGACGGGGGACTCCTGTTCGACGACGGGCACCTGGCCGGGATCTTCCGTGACGGGAGGCGGGGCGGCTTCGGGGTTCAGGTAGGCGGCCAGTTGGCGGGTCAGGTCTTCACCCTGGGCGGCAATGTCGGCGGGCGGTTCGGCTTGGGCCGCTTCGAGCACGTCGATGAGGCGCCCCATGTGGTCGCAACAGCCCAGCAACAGGGTGGCCAGATTGGCGCTGACCGTGATTTCCCCGTTTCTGAGCTTGTCCAGCAGGTTTTCGACCTTGTGGGTGAAGGCTTCGATAAAACCGCATTCGATGACGCCCGAGGCGCCCTTGATGGTGTGGGCCGCGCGGAAGATGGCGTTGATATTGTCGGCGTCGTTGGGGTCCTGTTCCAGGCGCAACAAGCCGGCCTCCATGTCCGCTAGTTGTTCGCGGCTTTCCTGCACAAAGACGCTGGTCAGTTCATCCATGGGCTTTGCCTTTCGGATCAATGGGTTTCCTGGGCGGGGATCACCAGGGGGTCTCCCAGGTAGGCCGCCAGGTTGCAAAAGTCGATGACGGAGCGCACGGCCTGGCTATGGGCTGCGATGGTGGCCTTTTTGCCCGCTTTCTGGGCTTCGCGCTTGAGGAGGATCAGGAGTTGCAGGCCGGCGGTATCCATCTCGGACACCTGGGACAGGTCCAGTTCCACGGCATCGGCCTGGGCCAGGGTCTCCAGCAGCAGCATTTTCTGCTCCTGAGCGTGGTAGATGGTGAGGTCTTCCTGCAAGGTGATGCGCTGGCTCTCGGGCATGGCTTTTCCTTAAAAAAGTTCGACCCTGCTGCTGGGTGCGGCGTCGCTTTTCTTGACGGACGCACCGTGCTCCATGGCATCGTCGTGCGTCTGGCGTTGTTGCTCCATCACGTAACGGTCATAGATGGCAGTGAGGTGCTGGGCGATCGGGGTGTAGGTGAAATCAGGGTCTTCGAAGGCCAGCAGCCGGTCGGCGAGCAGACTGGTGTGCCCGTCCAGATCATTCAGGGCGCTGGCGACCTGCTCGAGTTGTTGCCGGGTCACATCCTGAAACTGCACACTGGCCTGGGCTTCCATGAACATCCTGGCCAGCTTCGAGCTGTTGTTCTGGATGGTCGCCAGGACGTTGGCTTCGTGGCGCATCAATGCTTCATAGCCGTGACTGAGGCCCGCCAGCTGCTGGGAAAAGTCGTTGAGCAGGGCTTGTTCCTTTTCCAGGCTGCTGTGCGAGAGTTTGTCCTGAAACTGGGCTTCAATACTTTTGATGACGGACTGGATGCCACTATTCATCTTGTTGACGGCGGCTTCGGTTTCCGAGGAAAGCTTGCGGACTTCGTCGGCCACCACCGCAAAACCGCGCCCCGCCTCGCCGGCCCGGGAGGCTTCAATGGCGGCATTCAGGGCCAGCAGGTTGGTCTGGTTGGAAATGCTCCGGATCAACTGCACGAGACTGGCGAGGGAGCGGGATTCTTGCACGACCTGGGCGACCCGCTGCTGATCCTGCCCGGTTTCTTCCATCCGCTGCTGGATATAGTGGTTCATCTTTTCGACGGTGGCGTGGTTCTGGGCGATCCGGTTTTCCGAATCCTGCACCAGGGCGGAGGATTCGCTGCTGGTGGTGGAAACGAACTGGTCCAGCTCGGTGACGACGGCGTCGATGGTGAGCAGTTTTTCCGTGATGTTGATGGCCGCCTTCTCGGTTTCCTGGGTCACCGCATGCAGCTGGGCCTTGATGATTTCGTTGAATCCATGGATGGATTTGAGTTCCCCGGCGACTTCCTCCGAAACATGGGAGAAGGTTTTCCGGCGGTGCCTTTCCTTGGCCTGGGTACGGGAAAGGCCATACATGTAGTCCCGGAAGAAGGCGAGGGAGACGATGCGCTGGGCCAGGTAGGCCACGGCGACGATCAGGACCGTGCCTACGGCATCCCCGAGGGGCGCGGCAAGGCCTGCGGCAGGGAGGAATACACGGTGAAACCAGTCGTTCAGGAAATAGACCGTCAAACCCGCCCCGCTGGCGACGATCAGGAAAACGAGCAAGGCCCGGCGGTAAAGAACGGTTATTTTCATGGGGGTCTCAGCGTACGACCAGCTTGATCGTGTTGAGCAGTTCGTCCGCGGTGGCGGGCTTGACGATCCAGCCTGACGCGCCGGCCGCCTTGGCCTCCAGCTTGCGTGCCTGCTGCGACTCCGTGGTCAGGAACAAAATGGGAACAAACTTGTAGGCTGGCAGCTTGCGCACTTCCTTGATCAGATCGATGCCATTCATGCCCGGCATGTTGAGGTCGGTGATGAGCAGGTCGATCTTGATGCCGGCCTTGAGTTTTTTGGGTATCCGGAATTTCTGGTTGATAAAATGCCAAAGATGTAAAGAAGAA
>JANLJE010000038.1 GCA_029255645.1 Comamonadaceae bacterium
GGTATCAGGTTGGTGGGGTAAAGGTGCCCCATCAACCATTAAATCCGTATACCCCAAAATAGTTGTTGTAGTGTTGTAGTAATGCGGACGACGAAACTCTCTCTCCCGTCGCTGCCCATTCTGAGGCGGCGGAAAAACACCAACAAGCGCGCCATCGACACCGACCGCAGCGAAAATTCTTTATGTAGCAACTTTGCAACACTCTTGATCCAGACGCGTGAGGCTCCCCTTCAGGCCTGAGTTGCAGAAAAACAACAATCGCTGCGGCACATCGCCGTCAGCGCCACATACACCTTGCCCGGCCCGGCCCTGTTTGCCAAAATCCAGCCAACTTCTCTATCCGAGAGGTAAAGGTTGGCCGGGCCAGATGGCAAGGCCAAATCAAAACCACTAAGGAGATTCATCAATGCAAAAGAAACTGATCGCTCTGGCCATCGCCGGCCTGGCTTCTTCCGCTGCCTTTGCGCAATCCAATGTGCAGATTTACGGCTCCATCGACATGGGCTATGCCCACCGTGGCGACAACATCGATGACAACATTGACAACCAGAACTCCATCGACTCCGGCATCACCGCCGGCAACCGCCTGGGCTTCAAGGGCACCGAAGATCTGGGCAACGGCCTGAAGGCTCTGTTCACCCTGGAAGCCGGCTTCCAGGCTGACACCGGCAACTCCACCCAAGGTGGCCGTCTGTTTGGCCGTCAAGCCTTCGTGGGCCTGACCGGCGACTTCGGTACCGTCATCGCCGGCCGTCTGTACACCCCCAAGTACTCCTTCATGTCCACCATTGATCCCTTCAAGGCCGGCACCGTGGGTCAGTACCGTAACGTGTTCGCAGCTGGCGTGGATGTGGGTGGTGAAAACCTGTTCGACCCCACCCGTCTTGACAACGCCGTGGCCTACGTTTCCCCCAGCTTCTCCGGCTTCAATGTGACGGTGGCTTACTCCAACAACGCCATTCAGCAAGAAAAAGTTGGCAACGTCGGCGACAACACCGTGATCGCCGTCATGCCCCGTTACACCAACGGCCCCATCGACGTCGCCCTGAACTTCCACCAGATCGACCTGAACAACGACGTGCCTGGCCTCGACGACCAGAAGATCATCAACTGGACCCTGGGTGGCACCTACGACTTCGGCGTGGCCAAGCTCGCCGCCTACTATGACGACAACAAGTACGAGGAGTTCGGTGTCACTAAAGACGACCTGACGCTGAAGACCTGGGGTCTGGGCGTAACCGTTCCCTTCGGCAAGCACTCCGTACTGGCTTCCTACAACCGTTCCAAGCTCGAGCTGAACGACCGGGAAGGCAATTCCAGCCAGTGGGCTCTGGGTTACAACTACAGCCTGTCCAAGCGTACCAATGTCTATGCCGCCTATGCTGACATCAGCAACGACGACGAAGATAGCGACTACATCCGCACCGCTTCTGTTGCCGACTCCACCAACGGTGGCAATGGCTACCAGAATGGCTTCCAGGTCGGTCTGAAGCACAGCTTCTAATCTCGCCTGACGAGACCTTGAAGTTGAAACGGGCGCTACGGCGCCCGTTTTTACGTGCACCCGTACCGGGCGCACTCTTGATGGCAATCTTGTTTGGATTGTCAATTTTTTTGCGATCATAGGAATCATGTTCACCGACGGTGCGCGGGGCAAGCGATGATGCAGATTGCTGCACGAGGTGCCGGTGTACGTGATGGCGGGGGGCTCTACGCCAATGTCGCCTACGAAGAGGTGCTACGCCTGGTGATCAACTGCCGGAAATAGGCTCGAATCCTATCGAGGCGACAACGATCCTGACTCAGGGGGACAGCCGCCGCTCGCGGATGCCGGCTGGGATGGCTTCCCAGCGCTGGCGGGCGGGTGAGAAAGTCGGCAATGATTCGATCGCCACGGATCACTCCTCGAACAATTCCGAGTGCGTGCCCGCCCGCACAAAGATGCTGGCGTTGCCATCGAGGCGGTAGATGAGCAGGAAGTCGCCGCCGATGTGGCATTCGTGGTGATCCCCCCGATCGCCTTTGAGCGGGTGGTCCAGCCATTCAGGACCCAGCGGCGCATCGTTTCCGATGAGCAGCAACATCGCCTCTTTCAGCCGTTTCAGGTCGTAGCGTCCCGAGCGCGAGAGGCGTTCCCAGTCTTTGAGGAAAGCCTTGGTGGAGTCGCACGCCCTGAGCGGCGGTGCCCGCTTACTACTGGCGGGCTTTTTCGAGGTCATCGATCAGGGCGTCGGCAGAGTCGAAACGGGCGGAGCTCGCCTTGGCCATGGCACGGGCATCTTCCATCGCCGCGCGGGTCTGGGCATTGGGCACCTTCAACTCCAGTGGGAATGCCTGGTCGTTCACAATACGCTTAAGCAGGATGCGCACGGCATCGGACACTGACAACCCCATGGCTGCTAGCGCCTCGCTGGCTTGCGTCTTGATTTCGTCGTCCACCCGGACGTGCAGCATCGTGGAATGGGCCATGATCGAATCCTCCGTTTCCGAAATTATGTATCTCTATTGCGATACCATCAAGCAAATGAGCAAGATTTCTGGGGATTGGGATAAACGAGGGGATCAACGAGAATGCGCGGCGCCGGGCACTGCTCGCGATCCCCGCAGAGGAAGGGGAGGGCTGGCTCGACGGCTACCTGCGCGAGAGCAGCGCACCCTTGCTCCGATGTGCCGTAATTCCTGGGCATCGACACGACGATCGTACCGGCTCGGACTATTGTCGAAGCTCGCAGGCTGGAACAAAAAACACCGGGTCATCGTCCTGCGCCGCGCGGTCGAAGTGATCGGGCACTGAGCCGCAAAACCCAAAACGAGTCGGGCGCCTGGATGGAGATCATCAAGCCTCGCTATATTTGACGCCGATGCCTGCCGCTGTGGACAAACTGGCGGCAGGCACCGGCCATATCCGTGCGGCCTTACGCCATGTCGGCGCAATTGCGGAGCCGTTGCCCTAGGCTAGGCGCTGGAAGGCGTTTGCGGACGATGAGGTGGCGAAAATCACCCGACTGCCCCTCTGCCCTGGCTCCCCCAGAGCCGCTCGCATGGACGGGGGAGTAACGGCCGGATTAGGTTTATCTCCGGCTTTCACGTCATCCCGGTTTTGGGTACGAATCGAGTTTTTGTGCCAAGTCGGGGTTCCTTTTCATCGCGGGGGTTGCCGGCCGCGCGGCTTCTTTCGCCCTCGCCGGCCGCTTCGCGATCAGGCCGAAGTCCCGCCCACGGTGATGCCCTCCAGGCGCAGCGTCGGCTGTCCCACGCCCACGGGCACACTCTGGCCTTCCTTGCCGCAGGTGCCGACGCCCGGGTCCAGCTTCAGGTCGTTGCCGATCATGGAGATCCGGGTCATGACATCGGGACCGTTACCGATCAGGGTGGCCCCCTTGATCGGCGTGGTCACCTTGCCATCTTCGATCAGGTAGGCCTCGCTCATGGAAAAGACGAATTTGCCGCTGGTGATGTCCACCTGGCCGCCGCCGAAGTTGGCGGCATAGATGCCCTTCTGCACCGAGCGGATGATCTCCTCCGGCGCCTTGTCGCCCGCCAGCATGTAGGTGTTGGTCATGCGCGGCAGGGGCAGGTGGGCAAAGGATTCGCGCCGGCCGTTGCCGGTCAGGGGCGCCCCCATCAGGCGGGCATTGAGGCTGTCTTGCAGGTAAGCCTTGAGGATGCCGTCCTCGATCAGCACCGTCGCCTGGCCGGGATTGCCCTCGTCGTCGATGGTAAGGGAACCGCGCCGGTCCGGCAGGGTGCCATCGTCCATCACCGTCACCCCCGGCGCCGCCACCCGCTGCCCCAGCCGGCCCGAGAAGGCGGAACTGCCCTTGCGGTTGAAATCCCCTTCCAGGCCGTGGCCCACCGCTTCATGCAGCAGGATGCCGGGCCAGCCGGAGCCCAGCACCACGGTCATCTGCCCCGCCGGGGCCGGCTGGGCGCGAAAATTGGTGGCGGCCTGGTGCACCGCCTGGCGGGCAAAATCCGCGAGCACCGCGTCGCTGAAGTAAGCGTAATCGAAACGGCCACCACCACCGGCCGCGCCCTGCTCCCGACGGCCCTGGTCCTCGATGATGACACTCACGGACACCCGCACCAGCGGCCGCACGTCAGCCGCCAGGCGGCCGTCGGAACCCGCCACCAGAATCACCTCCCACTCCCCTGCCAGGCCCGCCATGACCTGCACCACCCGGGGGTCTTCGGCCCGGGCGAAGGCTTCGAGGCGTTCGAGCAGGCGCACTTTTTCTTCGGCCGGCAATGAGGCCAGGGGATCGGCCGCCGCGTACAGAGCCGGCGGCAAGGCACGCGCCCGCATGAGGGGCAGGCCGCCATCCTGGCCGGCGGCAGCAATGGCCCGCACGGCGGCGGCGGCATCGCTCAGGGCGGCCATGCTGATGTCGTCGGAATAGGCAAAGGCGGTCTTCTCGCCGGAAATGGCGCGCACGCCCACCCCCTGGTCGATGTTGAAGCTGCCGGACTTGACGATGCCTTCATCCAGGCTCCAGGACTCGGAGCGGGAATACTGGAAGTAGAGGTCGGCGTAATCGACCTGATGATTCATGACCTGGCCAAACACCTGGGCGATTCTGTCCAGGTCCAGGTTGTAAGGACTCAGCAGCAGCGTTTCGGCCAGGGCCAGGGGGGAGGAAGCAGCGGGATGATTCATACGGAAAACCTCATCGCAAAGGCACGAAGACGCAAGGATTTGCAAAGCCACAAAGCCGCGCCGGATAAGCGCACGCCATCTTGCCCCGGCATGGACGATCGGGAGATTTTCCTGTGCGGCCCCAGGCGCTCTTGGTGTCTTTGCGTTGAAACGGATTTTTGAGGGTTCATCATCATCCTTGTGCGGTGGGCATGGCGGGCCAGCCCAGTTTTCGGTGTTGCAGGGCCGGCAACTGGCGGCGTATTCCGGCGAGGCGTTCATGGCGCAGCTCGGCCACCACCAGCCCCGGCCCCTTGCCCTTGCGGTCCAGGATTTCGCCCCAGGGGTCGATGATCATGCTGTCGCCGTGGGTGAGGCGGCCGTTTTCGTGGCGTCCGCCCTGGCCCACGGCCAGGACATAGCATTGATTCTCGATGGCCCGGGCCCGCAGCAGGATTTCCCAGTGCACCCGGCCCGTGGTTTCAATGAAGGCCGCCGGCACCAGAATCAGGTCCAGTTCTCCTAGTTGCCGATACAGTTCGGGAAAGCGCAGATCGTAACAGATGGAAAGCCCGACCCGGCCAAAGGGAGTATCCACGGCCACCGCCGCATGCCCGGCTTCGATGCTGGCCGCCTCGTCGTAGGATTCGCTGCCGTTATCGAAACTGAACAGGTGGATCTTGTCGTAACGGGCGACGCAAGCGCCCCCGGGGTCGAGGACCAGGGTGGAATTGAGCATTTTCTCCGCTGCCGCCGCCTGCAGGGGAATGGAGCCGGCAAACAGCCAGATACCGTGACGCTGCGCGGTTTCTGCCAGCCATTCCTGGATCGGGCCGCTGCCAAAAGGCTCGCGCGCCGCCAGCCGGGCTGGGTCGGAAGCCCCGATGATGGGAAAGTATTCGGGCAGCACCAGCAGTTCCGCGCCCTGATCCACGGCTTCCTGCACCCAGTGCGCGGCACACGCCAGATTGTCGGCGACCCGTGGGCCGGACACCATCTGCACCCCGGCCAGCCGGACATCCTGCTTGCCAAGGCGCGTCATGGGGCCTTCTCCGTTGCGGCGGCACCCGCCTGAATCTGCTCCACCTGAGGCTCATCCCAGCTGCCCGTGACCCTGTACTGGAAACTGAACGCCTTGTCCAAGGGGTTTCGCATCAGGTTCTGGGCCAGCATGGCAGCAGCGCCCACGACCGGGTTGATGATCATGGCGGCCCCCATGGACGCCGTGCCGCCCACATCCGGCTGCATGGTGACGAGCAGGTTCTGGGTCTCCTGCTGCATGTCCACCGTGCCGCGCATCAACACCTTGCCCACCGGCCCGGCAATGAGCAGATCCTCTTCCGTCTGCATGACGCCATGCTTGATTTTCATGCGGGCGGTAATGCGGTCGTAGGCAAAACCGTCACTGACGATGTCACGGAAATCCAGGCTCAGGCGCCGGGTCACCGACTGCAGGGAAAGCAGGCCCAGCAGCTTGCCGGCGCCAGGATTGACCTTGGAGAACTGGCCCTTGGCAGCCTCCAGTTGCAAGCTCCCGCCCAGACTGACGGGATCAAAGGCAAGCGGCGAGCCGACCCAGTCGAGCTTGCCGCTCAGGGTCGCCGTACCGCCCCGGATTGCCCCCGGGTAGCCCAGACGCTCCAGCAATTTGCCGGTATCGTCCACATCGAGCTTGAAGTCCAGCCAGGTGCGCTGATCCGAACGCACGTCCCAGGTGCCACTGCCCGTCAGCCGGGCGTCCGGATTGTCGATGACGACCTGATTCAGGTTCCAGCGCCCGCCGGCGTTCTCGGAGCGCAGTTCGAGGCGGCCGAAACGGCGCTTGCCAACGCTGAAGTCCGCCACCTTGATGTCCATGGCCGGCAGGCTGTCGAGCACCTCGGCCGCCTGGCCGCCCGATTCTCCACTTTCAAGATGCAGGCGCTTCAAGTCGGCCGTCAGCCGCCCCTGGCCGCCGCCATCCCAGGACAGTTCGCCCGCCGCTTCCCGGGCCGTCAGCATGACGCGCCAGCGTTCCCCCTCCGGCCGCAGGCGCAGGCTGACCTCCCCGAACTGATGCCCGAGGGCCGTCAACTGTCGGGTCTGCACGACCACCACGTTCAAAGGCAGAGGGGCCGAATCCGGCTTGCTGCCCTCGCCAGGCGCCGGTGCCAGCAACTTTTGCCAGCGGTCTGCATCCAGACGCTCCTGGGTGATGTAGACCGCCACGCCCTTGTCCGGCAGGCGCGGCGCCTCGCCCACCCCGACACTGCCGCGCTCGATCACGAAGCCGTTGGCCTGCCGGACACGAATCAACTGTCCGGTCAGCAGCTGGCCCAGGCTCAGGCTGATTTGTTCGCGCTCCGGCGTGCCTTTGCCGGCCAGGGGCGACTTCTGCAGCCGCAGGGGCAAGGCTTCCCCGGCCGTCTTGTTGAAAGGCACGGGCAGACTGGAGGAAAGCCCTTGCAGGGAAGAGGTGACGGTGAAATCGGCATTCTTCTTGCGCACCCGGACCTCGGCCTGCCAGGGCGCGCCTCCGGCCAGGTGGTCGAACAGCGGCAGGTCGATCTGGCGGCGCAACTCGCGCACGGTAAAACCCCCTTGAGCCTTGATACTCACCGCCCCGGCTTCGGAGAGCGCCGCCAGCTTCATGGGCTGGCCGAGAAACTGGCCGCGCAGATCCGGGGCCTCCACCGAGGATTCGGTGAAATCCAGACGCCCGTTGATACCACTGGCCGGCGACAACCCTTCCATGAAAGTGAGCTGATTATCATCAAAGTAGTAGCGCCCCTTGATCTTCGTGTCAGCAATATGGTTCATGGGCAGATTGAGGCTCAGTTCCAGCCGGCCCAAACCCTGGGCTTTCATGCCCTCGGTGAAATGGTCGAGGGCTTGCGTCACCGGGCTTTGTTCGATGAAACGCAGGAACTCCGCAGTGGGACCGCTGACCTGGCCATCCACCCGCAACTGCGCTTCCGGTGCATCGAAATCGGGCATCACCGCCTTCACATTGCTCAGTTCGGTGCCGAGAATCCGCCCGGTGTGGGCCTTGATCTCCATGCCCACGCCAAAACTCAGGTCGGCCGCCAGTCCTTCGATCGCGGGCCAGCCGTCGGCATAGTGAAGGGTGACATCCTTGGCCTTGGCGGTAATCAGAAACTGGCCCTGGGCCGGGTCGCGGAAAGGGAAATGCTTTAGATCGCCTCTCAAGATCAGCCTGGCATCATAGCCCGTGCCCGCCAGCAAGCCCTGACGCAGCCAGGCCGGCACATTGGCATTGACCGCCTTGGGAATGAAGCGCCAGAGCTCCGCGGCCCGGGCCGTGCGGATACCTCCTTGCAGGTCGATGACGCCGGGGCCGTCCGGCACGGTCCGGTAATTGCCGCTCACCTGGCCGGAGGCATGGGGTCCGCTAAAATCGAAGCGCTCGATGTTGATGTCCAGGCCCTCCTCCTGCGGCTTCCAGTTCACCTCGGCGAGCAGACGCTCCAGGGGAATTTCCGGTTCGGCAAAGATGGCCGGCAGTTCCAGGGCCGAAGCCCGGGTATCCAGTTGCAGCTGGCCCCTTTTTTCGCTGGCATCGATCCAACCGGACAAGCCGCGGGCGCCAGGCAGCGCGCCATCGGCCTTGAGGCCCAGCGCCACGAACGCCGCCTTGACACTGTACTTTTTCCACTGCCCTTCGCGGGCATCCCAGCTCATCTGCAATTGCCGCACCTGGCCCTGGGGCTGATGCCGCACCAACAGCTTGCGGCTCGTCTCATCCAGGGGCAGATAAGCGGCCAGAGCGGCCAGGGCGCCGAGATCAAAATCATTCGCCGTCAGGCTGCCCCGGCCCGGCTGGCCTGCCACTCCTCGCCACTCGCCCACCAGGTCGAGGGGCTGCAAACTCAGGCCGGCGCGGGTCTGCAGCGTCAGCTGGCGGGTCGTCACTTGCAGCTGGCCGGGCCCCTGGGACAGACTCACCCGACCGCTCAGATGCTGCAAATCCAGTTCCGGCAGGTTTTCAGCCAGGCGTAGTTGCAGGTCTTTGAGCACCAGATCCGCCGTGCCCTGCCACGTTCCATCCTCCCGCCCGGCCCAGATCTGCAGGCCGCCCCTGCCCCGGGGCAGGTCCACCGGGTAATCCAGCCAGGCCTTCCAGGCCGCCAGATCGGCGTAATCGAGACGGCTATACATCTTGCCTTCCCATTGCTCCAGGGCGTCGGCGGCATTGCCCCTGAGGTCGCCCCGGATATCCAGGCCGGACGCCAGCGCGGCCGGGGGCAGCGCCGTCAGGCCAAAACGATGGCGGCGGCCGCCATTCTCCAGTTCCAGGTTCAGGTCTTCCAGAATCAGGGGCGGCGCCTGGCGCAACTCGTCTTCCCAGGCGATGGTGGCACCCGCGATGCGGATACGGCCCTGATCCAGCACCCACTGCAAGGCGCGGGGATCGCCGTTCCCGGCGGTGGGAATGCCGGCCACAAAAATTTTCCCGGCCCCATCGCGACGTAGCTGCAGCGCCGGGTGCTCCAACAACAGCAGGGCAAAATGCAGCTGGCCGCGCCACAGGGTCTGCCAGGACAGCACGCCATCCACCCGCTCCAGGGTCAGGGCGGGGTTGTTCCCTGCATCGAAAATCCGCACATCCTCCAGCACCAGGCCGGGATTGAGGCCGTCCCAGCGCGCCGCCAGATGGCCGACCTTGACCGGCAGCCCCAGGGCGGCACTGGCCGCAGCCTCGATCCGGGTCTGGTAGCGCGGCACTTCCGGCAGCACCACATAGCGCAGCACCAGCACCAGGGTCACGAAGGCGAAGTAACAGGCCAGCAACCCCCAGCCCAGCCAGCGCAAGGTCGTGCGCACCCAGGGCCGGGCCAGCCAGGGCCACAGAAAGCGCAGACGGTAATAGCAGGCGGAGCGCAGCTCCGGGGAAAAGAATTTTGCCAATGGTTTTGCCAACTGTAAGGAAGGCTCTCTAAAATGGGCCGGATATAGACAAGCGGGACCGCCATTTTATCCCGAGCCCCTGCCATCCTCCGGAAAATCCATGGAAAACATCCCCGATCCACGCTGGTCCAGCGCCCTTGCCCACAGCCAGTACCTGCGTCAGCTCTTCGCCGCCCGGCCGGAACTGCCGGAACAACTGGCTCATGAATGGCAGCACCCCTTGTCGGAAAGCCTCCTGCTCGCGGCCCTCAGCCCTGAAGCGGCCGATGACGAGACCCTGAAACGGCAACTGCGCCGCCTGCGCCAGCAGGCCATGGCGCACCTGGAATTGCGCGACCTGTGCGGCCTGGCGCCCCTCGCCGAGGTGGTCGAGAGCATGACCCTCCTGGCCGACGTCACCACCAACACCGCCCTGGACTACCACCACCGGCAACTGGTGCAGACCTATGGCGAGCCCCTCGACCACCTGGGCCGGCCCCAGCGCCTGCTGGTAGTCGGCATGGGCAAGCTGGGCGGGCGGGAACTCAATGTGTCCTCGGACGTGGATTTCATCTTCATCTACCCCGAGGACGGGGAGACCGCCGGGCCGAAAAAGATCGACAATTTCGACTTCTTCAACCGCCTCGGCAAGCGCCTGATCGCCGCCCTGGGGGAAGTCACCGGCGACGGCCAGGTGTTCCGGGTGGATATGCGCCTGCGGCCCAATGGCGACTCCGGGCCGCTGGTCTGCTCCCTGGACGCCCTGGAAAACTACTTCATCACCCAGGGCCGGGAGTGGGAGCGCTATGCCTGGATCAAGGCCCGGGTGATGAACAGCGGCGCCAATGCGGCAGACCACCTTGGCGAGTGGATCACTGCCCTCGACCAGGTGAGTCACCCCTTCGTATTCCGCAAGTACCTGGACTTCGGCGCCATCAACGCCATGCGCGACCTGCACGCCCAGATCCGCCGGGAAGTGGCGCGCAAGGACAAGGCCGAGCACATCAAGCTGGGCCCCGGCGGCATCCGTGAAATTGAATTCATCGCCCAGGTATTCCAGTTGATCCGCGGCGGCCGCGACCCGGGCCTGCAGGTCCGCCCGACGCTATCGGTCCTGAAGCTGCTCGCCGAACGGGGCATTCTCGAAAAGGAGACCGAGCAGGAACTGCGGCTGGCCTATGAATTCCTGCGCAGGCTGGAACACCGGCTCCAGTATGTCGAAGACCAGCAGACCCACATGCTGCCCGACACCCCGGCAGAACGCGCCCTGATCGCCGCGAGCCTGGACTTCCCCGACTGGGAGGCCCTGCTGGCCTGCCTCAACGCCCACCGGCAGAAGGTGAGCGCCCATTTCGAGGCCATCTTCTCCGACCCGGAAGAAGGCGAGCACCCCCTGGCCGCCCTGTGGCTGGGGCAACTGGAGCAGGAAAACGCCATGGCTCAACTGGAGGCCATGGGATTCAGCCAGCCGGCCCAGGCCTGGGAACGGCTCGAAGCCCTGCGCCATTCCAGCCGTTACCAGCAGTTGCCGAGCACGAACCGGGAACGGCTGGATGCCGTCGGCCCGCGCCTGCTGGAACAGGCCCGGCACCACAAGAATCCCGACCTGATCCTGGCCCGCGGCCTGGATTTCCTGGAGACCATCGCCCGCCGCGGCGCCTACCTGGCCCTGCTGCAGCAATATCCCCAGGCCCTGCAGAAGGTTGCCGACATGGTGGGCACCTCGTCCTGGGCCGCCACCTACCTGAACCGCCACCCGATCTTGCTGGACGAACTGCTCGATCCGCGCCTGCTCGAAGTGGCCACCGACTGGCCCGCCTTCCGGGCCGACCTGGAACGCCGCCTGGCCGATGCGGCCGGGGATACGGAACGGGAAATGGACCTGCTGCGGGAAGTGCACCATGCCCAGATCTTCCGCCTGCTGGCCCAGGACCTGGCCGGCCTGCACAGCATCGAACAGATTTCCGACCACCTCACCGAACTGGCGGACATCATGGTGGGAACCACCCTGCGCCTGTGCTGGAGCAAGCTGAAGACCCGGCACCGGGACGAGCCCGCCTTTGCCGTGATCGGCTATGGCAAGCTGGGGGGCAAGGAACTGGGCTATGCCTCGGACCTGGACATCATCTACCTCCATGATGACGATGCCCCGGACGCCCAGCAGAACTACACCCGCCTCGGCCAGCGCATCAACACCTGGCTCTCCAGCCACACCCCGGCGGGCATCCTGTTCGAGACCGACCTGCGCCTCAGGCCCAACGGCGAAGCCGGCCTGCTCACCACGTCCCTGGAATCCTTCCGGGAATATCAGCTGCGGCAGGCCTGGGTCTGGGAGCATCAGGCCCTGACCCGGGCCCGCTACGTGGCCGGCGATGCGGCCGTGGGCGAACGCTTCGAAGCGATCCGCCAGGAAATCCTGTGCCTGCCCCGGGCGTTGCCCAAGCTCAGGGAAGAGGTGCTGGCCATGCGCCAGAAGATGCTCGACAACCACGCCAGCCGCGACCCGGAGCAGTTCGACCTGAAGCAGGACCCGGGCGGCATCATCGACGTGGAATTCATGGTTCAGTACCTCATCCTCGGCCACGCCCACCGCTACCCGCAGCTCACCGCCAACCTGGGCAACATCGCCCTCTTGAAGATGGCCGCCGAGCTGGGCCTGATCCCCGCCGACCTGGCCGAAGGCGCCCGCAATGCCTACCGCGAATACCGGCGCCTGCAGCATATCAACCGCCTCAACGACGCCCCCAAGTCCCGCCTGCCGCGGGCCCTGCTGGAGCCCCACATCGAGGGGGTGCGCCGGCTCTGGCAAACCCTGTTCTCCTGAGGAGCCCCATGACGGGGCCGCCCGGCGGCTAAACGACCGCAGCCTGCAACATGCGCGCTGAAGTGGGCCTGGATGGCTCTGCTTGTCCCCCCTGGCTTCGAGCTTCGCACATCAATTGATGGGCGAAGTATGCGCGCGGGCACGGGGTGAGAATGCGCCATCACGAACTCGCGCAACTCGCCGTCCTTGGCGAGAGAGCCAAGTTGCTTGGGTCAGGCGGGCAATGCCGTTGGCGACCTCAACCGAGCCTGCCGGCCGCTCCAGAACCAGGCGCCCCATACCAGGGCAGCGCTCCAGATCGGGGATGACGGTCTCCATCAGTTCGCGGTCTCCATCAGTTCGTCCAGCAACACCTCGAAAGCGTGCGGAGCTACTTCGGCCCAGACCGCCTCAATCTCCTCGAGATTGCGCTCGAAGTTGCCCGTGAGTTTGACGGTATGCCTGGCGCTCACGATGCGAAGCCGTTCTTATCCAGCAGCCTTGGCAACGCGGCGGCGTTTGATCGCGGTCAGTCAATGTGCTGTGCGCCTCCTTGACCTTGCCCGCTGCAACAGCCGCAAGGCCTTGGCTGGCATCGTCGATCAGCAGCAGGTGGATTCGTTCGCGCTCGAGTTGGTGATAATAGTCCCGCCGCGGGGCGTCGATGATGGCCACGTAGCTCTCACCGTTCTTGGTGATGATCTTTTCGGCTCCAGCCTTCACCTGGAAGGCCCGTTCAGACAGGTTCGCCCTGGCTTGCGACAGCGGAATCACGTCACCGGCAGAAATGGCCATGCTCGACCCCTCAGGTCTTGTACATCCTCAGGTCTTGTACAAAATACGGCACATCATATGCGCTCTGAAGTGGGCATCGATGGCTCCATGAATTCGAACGCCGCAGCTTCACCGCAGCTTCACCGCAGCTTCACCGCAGCTTCACAAGAAGCCGCTATCCAGCTACAATCCGGCGCTCTGTTCGATTCGACAGACATGTGTGCCGCTTTAGCTCAGTTGGTAGAGCAATTCATTCGTAATGAAAAGGTCGCCAGTTCGATTCCGGCAAGCGGCACCAGAAATCGCATCCGCAAAGCAAAAGGCCTCAGCACTGCGGCCTTTTGCTTTTGATGGCCTGGAATTCCTTGCCGGGGGGCGGATCGCCAGCTTGCTCTGTCCCCTGGTTTGCCGGGGACGCGGGAGGCAACGGCAAGCACGCCATTTGCCCAGGATGCCCGACCGGCGGAGTGAATCCGGCCAGGGCCTATAATCACAGGCTTTTCCTCCCGGCCCAGGCAACGGGCACCTATCCATGAATCTGCTCCGCGCCCTCGTCACCGTCAGCGGCATGACCCTGCTCTCCCGCATCCTGGGCTTTGTGCGGGACTTCGTCATTGCCCGGACTTTTGGCGCGGGGGTGCTCACCGACGCCTTCTTCGTCGCCTTCAAACTGCCCAACCTGCTCCGCCGCCTGTTTGCCGAGGGCGCCTTCTCCCAGGCCTTTGTCCCGATCCTGGGTGAATATCGCAACCAGCAAGGAGAGGAGCGGACCCGGACCCTGATCAACGACACGGCCTCGATCCTGTCCTTCGTGCTGCTGCTGGTCACGCTGCTTGGAGTCGTCTGTGCCCCCTGGCTGGTCTGGCTTTCCGCTCCCGGCTTTGCCGCCGATGGCGACAAGTTCGCCATGACCGTGACGCTCACCCGCATTACCTTCCCCTACATCCTGTTCATGTCCCTGGTCGCCATGGCGGCCGGCATCCTCAATACCTGGAGCCGCTTTGCCCTGCCCGCCTTCACCCCGGTGCTGCTCAACCTGAGCTTCATCGGCATGGCCCTCTTTGCCGCGCCCTGGTTCGACCCACCCATCCTGGCCCTGGGCTGGGCGGTATTCATCGGCGGCTTGCTGCAACTCGCCCTGCAGCTTCCTGCCCTGGCCAGAATCGGCATGTTGCCGAGAATTTCCCTGAATCTGCGCCAAGCCTGGCAGGATGAGGGGGTGCGGCGCATTCTCAAACTCATGGCGCCTGCCACCCTGGGGGTCTCGGTTTCCCAGGTCAGCCTGCTGCTCAACACCATCTTCGCCTCTTTCCTGGTCAGCGGCAGCGTTTCCTGGCTCTATTACGCCGACCGGCTCATGGAATTTCCGTCCGGCATGCTGGGCGCCGCCCTGGGTACCATCCTGTTACCCTCGCTTTCCAGGTATCACGCCAGCGCCAATACCGAGGACTACGCCCGCCTCCTGGACTGGGGCCTGCGCCTGACCTTGTTGCTGGCCCTGCCCGCAGCCCTGGGCCTGGCGCTGCTGGCCGTCCCCCTGATCACCACCCTGTTCCATCACGGGGCCTTCACGGCGCTGGATGTAGAACAGACGCGCCGTGCCCTGGTGGCTTACAGCCTGGGGCTGGGCGGCATGATTCTGGTGAAGGTGCTGGCGCCCGGCTTCTATGCCCGTCAGAACATCAAGACCCCGGTGAAGATCGCGCTGATCTCCCTGGCGAGCACCCAGGGCATGAATCTGCTTTTCGTGTTCGGCCTGCAACTCGAACATGCCGGCCTGGCACTTTCCATCGGCCTGGCCGCCTGCCTGAATGCGCTGCTGCTCTATCGCGGGCTGCGCCGACACGGCATTTACTCGCCCCAGCCTGGCTGGGGCAAGTTCCTGCTCAATCTACTGCTGGCCCTGGCGGTCCTGAGCGCCCTGCTCTGGCTGCTCATGGGCAGGGAAGCGGACTGGTTTGCCTATGACACGCTGGAACGGATCACCCAGCTCACGCGATTGGTGGTTGCAGGCGCCGGGGTTTATTTCGCTACACTATGGGTCTGCGGATTTCGCCTGCGGGACTTCAAGCGACAATCTGCCACCCAAGAACTGGAGGAGCCAATGAAACTCAGCAGCAACAGCTTTACCGACAGTAGCAGGATTCCAGGTGAGTTTGCCTTCTGCATCCCCGACCCCTCACACCATGTCTGTCTGGGCAGGAACCTCAATCCGCATCTGAGCTGGACGGATGTACCCCCGGGGACCCGCAGCTTCGTCCTGATCTGCCACGACCCGGATGCGCCCAGCAAGGGCGACGATGTGAATCAGGAAGGCCGCAGCGTCCCCGCCGACCTGCCCCGGGTGGATTTCTTCCACTGGATTCTGGTCGATATCCCGGCCTCGCTCGGGGAAATCGCCGCAGGCGAATTTTCCAGCGCCGTGTCGCCCAAGGGCAAACCCGGCCCCCAGGCGGTTCATGGCACCCGACAGGGCATCAACGATTACACGGGCTGGTTTGCCGGGGACAATGACATGCGGGGCGATTACTACGGCTATGACGGCCCCTGCCCGCCCTGGAACGACAGCATCGCCCACCGCTATGTATTTACCCTCTACGCCCTGGATCTCGAACGCCTGCCCCTGGAAGGCAGGCTGACCGGCCCCGAAGTGCGCCAGGCCATCGCCAGCCATGTTCTCGGCCAGGCCAGTCTGACCGGCACCTACAGCCTCAATCCCGCCCTGGCATGAACAAAGGGGCCGCGCATCCAGCAGCGTGGCCCCTGCCCCTCCTCTGCACGCTCACACCATCAACGGCACCAGCATCAGGGCCACGATATTGATGATCTTGATCAGGGGATTCACCGCCGGACCGGCCGTATCCTTGTAAGGGTCTCCCACGGTATCGCCCGTAACGGCCGCTTTATGGGACTCCGACCCCTTGCCGCCGTAATGTCCCTCTTCGATATGCTTCTTGGCGTTATCCCAGGCGCCACCGCCCGTGGTCATGGAAATGGCCACGAACAAGCCCGTGACGATGGTGCCCATGAGCACCCCGCCCAGCGCAACGGGGCCCAGCAACATGCCCACCAGTACAGGCGCCAGGACGGGGAGCAGTGAAGGCAGGATCATTTCCTTGATCGCCGAGCGCGTCAGGATATCCACCGCCCGGGAATAATCGGGTTTGCCCGAGCCATCCATGATGCCCGCCACCTCCCGGAACTGGCGCCGCACCTCTTCGACCACGGCACCGGCCGCCCGCCCCACGGCCTCCATGGCCATGGCGGCAAACAGGTAGGGAATCAGGCCGCCGATGAAGAGGCCGATGATGACCATCGGGTCCGAGAGATCAAAGGCCAGCTTCAGCCCCTGGCTTTCCAGGGCATGCGTGTAGTCGGCAAACAGCACCAGGGCCGCCAGACCGGCCGAACCAATGGCATAACCCTTGGTCACCGCCTTGGTGGTGTTGCCTACTGCATCCAGGGGATCGGTCACGGCCCGCACGGATTCCGGCAGGTCCGCCATTTCGGCGATCCCCCCGGCGTTGTCGGTAATGGGCCCGTAGGCATCCAGGGCCACGATGATGCCGGTCATGGAGAGCATGGCCGTGGCCGCGATGGCGATGCCGTAAAGCCCCGCCAGGTTGTGGGCCAGCAGGATGGCCAGACAGACACAGAGCACCGGCATCGCCGTCGACTTCATGGAAACCCCGAGGCCGGCAATGATGTTGGTCGCGTGCCCGGTCTGAGAGGCCGCGGCGACATGCAGGACCGGGCCGTATTCGGTGCTGGTGTAGTACTCGGTGATCCACACCAGCGCCGCCGTCAGCACCAACCCCACCACGGCGGCGGCAAAGATGGCGCCGGAACCGATGCGTCCCCCGTCCGGCAGTGGAATGCCCTCCCCCAGCATCCAGACCGTGACCGGATAAAACGCCAGCATGGCCAGCCCCCCCGCCACCGCCAGGCCGCGATACAGGGCCGCCATGATCTTGCCGTCGGCCCTTACCTTGACAAAGAGGCAGCCAATGATGGAGGCGATGATGGACACCCCGCCCAGCACCAGCGGATAGACCACCAGCGCATCGCCCGCCCCGGGCAGGGTCTTCAGCATCAGGGCGCCCAGCACCATGGTGGCCACCACGGTTACCGCATAGGTTTCAAAGAGGTCCGCCGCCATGCCGGCACAGTCCCCCACGTTGTCCCCCACGTTGTCGGCAATCACCGCCGGGTTGCGCGGGTCGTCTTCGGGAATTCCGGCCTCCACCTTGCCCACCAGGTCCGCTCCCACATCGGCCCCCTTGGTGAAAATACCGCCCCCGAGACGGGCGAAGATGGAGATCAGGGAACCGCCGAAGGCAAGCCCGATCAAGGGCTCCACCAGATGATGCAGGTCTGTGCCCGGCGCCGCCTCTGCCTTGAGAAACGCGTAATACCCGGCCACCCCCAGCAGGCCCAGCCCCACCACCAGCATGCCGGTGATGGCCCCGCCCCGGAACGCCACGGTCAACGCCGGCGCCAGACCCTCCCGAGCCGCCTCCGCCGTGCGCACATTGGCGCGGACGGAAACATTCATGCCGATATAACCCGCCGCCCCGGACAGCACGGCACCAATGAGAAACCCCAGCGCCGTGAGCCAGCCCAAGGCCGCGCCGATCAGCAGGCACAGCACCCCCCCTACCCCGGCGATAGTGGTGTATTGCCGATTGAGATAGGCGGACGCTCCTTGCTGGATCGCCAGGGCAATCTCCTGCATGCGGGCATTGCCGGCTGGCAAGGACATTATCCACTTGCTGGAGACGGCACCATAAAGCACCGCAATGACGGCGCAGATCAGCGCCAGAACAAGACCCGAGGACATGACAACCTCCCTTCCTCAAACAGGCCGGGGCTTTTTCCACCCGGACCCGGGTGCGCCCCCGCCTGGAATTACGGCCTGAAGGCCATCCACCGGGATCTACACGGAGAACGCCTTCAGCTGCTTTTTCACGGCCTGATTCTTCAGGCGGACATAATCGGGCAGCCCGTTCTTGAAGGGAGGAAAGTCCTCACCTTGAATGAGGGGCTGCAGATAAAGACGGCAGGCGGGGGTGATGTGAAAGCCATCCGGGCTGATGAAGTCGCGGGGCATCTTTTTTTCCACATTGGCCACATCCCGTAATTCAGCCACCGCAATCTCCCAGGCATAAGGGGCATCGCTCAGACGCCGGATGGCGGGCATCACCGCATTGCGGCCTGCCAGGGCCAGCTCGACCGCCTTCACCCCGACCGCATATGCCTGCTCCAGGTCGGTGCGGGAAGCAATGTGCCGGGCCGAACGCTGCAGGTAATCGGCCAGAGCCCAGTGGTACTTGTAGCCCAGCCTGTCCTTGATCAACTGGGCGACGATCTGCCCGACCCCGCCCAACTGAGCGTGACCAAAGGCATCCCGGCTGCCCATGTCGGCAATCAGCTGGCCGCCGGCCTCCCGAAGGCCTTCCGAAACGGCCACCGTGCAATAGCCAAAACGATCGACACAATCCTGGACCCTGGCCAGAAAGGCTTCGGCAACAAAGGGAATTTCGGGAAACAACAGGATATGGGGCGGCTCCCCTCCGGCTTCCGAAGCCAGACCGCAAGCCGCGGTAATCCAGCCCGCGTGACGCCCCATCACTTCGAGTACGAAAATCCTGGTCGAAGTCCGGGCCATGGAAGCCACGTCGTACCCGGCTTCCCGCATGGAAGTCGCCACATATTTGGCGACGGAACCGAAGCCGGGACAGTTGTCGGTGACGGCCAGGTCGTTATCCACGGTCTTGGGAATCCCGACACAGACCAGGGGGAAATCCATTTTTTCGGCCAGTTGGGAGACTTTCCAGGCCGTATCCATGGAATCGTTGCCGCCGTTGTAGAAGAAATAGCCGATGTCGTGGGCGCGGCAGACCTCGATCAGGCGCTCGTACTGGGCCTTGTGCTCTTCCAGGGACTTGAGTTTGTAGCGGCAGGAACCGAAGGCGCCGCCCGGCGTGTGCTTGAGGCGGGCAATGTCGGCGTCGGATTCCAGGGTGGTATCGATCAGGTCCTCGGTCAGGACGCCGAGGATGCCGTCCCGGCCGGCGAATACCTTGCCGATCCGGTCCGGGTGCTGCCGGGCGGTCTCGATGAGACCGCAGGCGGTGGCGTTGATGACGGCCGTCACGCCACCCGACTGTGCGTAGCAGGCGTTTCTGGCGGTCATGTCGTGCGCCTTACTTCAGGGCTTCAAAAACGCGGGCCGTGATTTCGTCCACGCTGCCGACGCCGGAAATCTTCCTGACCTTGGGTGCCCGGGCATCGCCGCTGGCCGCCCAACTGGCATAGAAGGCCACCAGGGGCTCGGTCTGGGAGTGGTAGACCTCCAGGCGCTTCCTGACGGTTTCTTCCTTGTCGTCGTCGCGCTGGATCAGGTCTTCGCCGGTCTCGTCGTCCTTGCCGGCCACCTTGGGCGGGTTGTACTTGACGTGGTAAGTGCGGCCAGACGCCAGATGGACACGACGGCCCGCCATGCGCTCGATGATGTCGGAATCGGGAACATCCACTTCCAGCACGTAATCCAGCGCCACGCCCGCTTCCTTCATGGCTTCGGCCTGGGGAATGGTGCGGGGGAAGCCGTCAAACAGGTAGCCGGACTTGCAATCTTCCTGCTGCAGGCGATCCTTCACCAGACCGATGATGATGTCGTCCGAAACCAGGCCGCCAGCCTCCATGACCTTCTTGGCTGCGATACCCAGGGGGGTACCGGCCTTGACGGCAGCGCGCAGCATGTCACCGGTGGAAATCTGGGGAATGCCATATTTTTCAGTGATGAATCTGGCTTGTGTGCCCTTGCCGGCGCCGGGAGCGCCCAACAGAATCAGTCGCATTTGTAGTCCTCGATTGGGGTTTTATAGGTGATAGGTGCTGCCTGGGTGACGAGCTGCTGAAATTGGTCTCGTAGGTTATTTTAGCTGCGGGGTTTTTGCTGCGGGGTGCGTTGCGCCCACCGGCATGACCGAAAAATTACTCGCAATCGCCAGACCGGTCAAACAGTTTGCGCATCCGTTTTGCATCTTCGGGCGTATCCACCCCGGGGGCCGGAGCGCCCGCAATCAGGGCCACGCGAATCCGGTAACCGTGCCACAGGGCCCGCAACTGCTCCAGGGACTCGAACTGCTCCAGAGGCGAAACGGCCAGCCCGGCATAGGCCTGCAGGAAAGCCGCGCGGTAGGCATAAAGGCCCACATGACGGTAAGCCGGCATGCCGGCCGGCAATACGGCCGTGGTTTGCGCGAAGGCATCGCGGGCGCAGGGAATCGGCGCCCGGGAAAAGTACAGGGCGTCCCCGTCGGCCCGGCAGACCACTTTCACCACATTCGGGTTGAAGAAGTCGGCCGCCTCGGTGATCGGGTGGGCAACAGTGGCGATGGCCGCACCGCTATCTGCCAGACATCGGGCCGTCAGGGCGATGACTTCCGGCTCGATCAGGGGTTCGTCCCCTTGCACATTCACCACCAGGGTATCGGCGGACCAGCCCTGCAGGGCGGCGACTTCGGCCAGGCGGTCGGTCCCGCTGGGGTGGTCTTCCCGGGTCATCACGACCGGCAGACCGTGGGCCTGCACCGCGGCGTAAATCTCCGGGTGATCCGTGGCCACCAGCACCTGCCCCGCCCCCGAGGCCAGCGCCCGTTCGGCCACCCGCACCACCATGGGCTTGCCGCCCAGGTCGAGCAGGGGCTTCGCCGGCAAGCGGCTGGAAGCATGACGGGCAGGAATGACCACCTTGAAGGCCAGCATGACTCAGCACTCGTCCTCTTTCAGGGGACGGGCCTCTTCTTCCAGCATCACGGGAATATCGTCCCGCACCGGATAGGCCAGCCGGCAGGGCTTGCAGAGCAGTTCCTGTTCCGCCTTCTTGTAGATGAGTTCGCCCTTGCAGATCGGGCAAACGAGAATATCAAGGAGCCTTGCGTCCATTTAGCATCTCCAGCAGGACATCGATCAATTCCGGCGGCAAATGCGCATCCACCGGCAACACCCAGGCTTCACCCAGGTTGAGGCGGGCGCATTTTACCCCATCCTTCTCGGTCATCAGAATCACCTCGCCCTCCGGAAACGCCAGTTCTCCGGTTCCATAAGCATGGTGATCCGCAAAGGGATGGGGCGTAAAGCTCAGCCCCAACTGGGTCAGGGTGCGAAAAAACCGGTCCGGATCCGCGATCCCGGCCACCGCATGCAGCTTGCGTCCGGCGAACCGGGCTGCCGGGCAATGTTGCTCCGGCTGCCCCAGGCGGTAGAACTCGCCGGGCACCAGGGTCATGGCAAAGCCGGGCAACTCTGGCGCCGTCTTCAAGACCCGGAGGTCGGGAGCTCCATTGAAAACCAGGATATGGGCCCGGCGTACCCGGCCCAGGGGCTCCCGCAAAGGCCCGGCAGGCAGTCGCCAGCCGTTGCCCGCCCCTCGCCCATCGAAAACCGCAATTTCGACATCACGCTGGAGCCGGTAGTGCTGCAAACCATCGTCACACAAGAGCAGATTCACTTCCGGATGACGGGCCAGCAGGGCCCGAGCGGCCGCCACCCGATCCCGGCCAATCCAGACCGGCACCCCGCTACGCCGGGCCAGCAACAGGGGTTCGTCCCCCACCTCTTCAGGCGCGGCATCCCGTGTGACCGCCAGGGGCCCCCGTTGGGCAGCCCGATAGCCCCGGCTGATGATGGCCGGATGCCAGCCCGCCGCCCGCAGCGACTGGGCCAGCCACAGGGTCAAGGGGGTCTTGCCGGCCCCTCCCACGATCAGATTGCCCACCACCACCACGGGCACCGGCAAGCGAAATGATGGCAGCCAGTGGCGACGATAGGCCAGGCGGCGCAGGGCCGAAAGCCCCGCGAAAAGAACGGAAAAAGGCACCAGAAGCCAGAGCGGCGCGGCCAGGCGGCGCTCATGCCAATGCGCCTGCAGCCAGCGCCTTCCTGACATTATTGCGGCTGGGTCTGGGTCGTGAAGGAAATGCGGGGATAGCCGGCCGCCTGAGCAGCCTGCATCACGTCGATCACACTTTGATGAGTGGCCTTGGCATCGGCACTGATGATGATGAGCGGATCAGCCCGCCCTTCTGCCGCACGAGTCAGGGCTTCGCTGATGAAGCGCACTTCATTGCTCTGCAAGGGCTGCTGGTTGACCACGACCTGACCGGCTGCCGTGACCGCTACCTCGATCTCATTGGGCTGCTCGGCCCGCTCGGTGGCATCCGCCGAGGGCAGATTGATTTCCAGACCGGAAAAACGTGCATAAGTTGTGGTCAGCATCAGGAAAATGATGACCACCAGCAGCACATCGATCATGGGAATCAGATTGATTTCCGGCTCTTCCCGACCACGGCCCCGGTTGAAATTCATGTTGTCGACCCCGGCTTACTTGCGGTCGCCATGGATGACTTCCATCAGGCGGATGGCCTGCTGTTCCATGTCCATCACGAAACCATCCACCAAGGCCCGGAAGTGGCGCCAGAAAATCATGCTGGGAATCGCGATCAGGATGCCCAGCCCCGTGTTGTAGAGGGCGACGGAAATGCCATGGGCCAGCTGGTGAGGATCGGCACTGCCGGGCGTCTGGGCGCTGAACATCTCGATCATGCCCACCACGGTACCAAACAGACCCATCAGCGGGGCAATGGAAGCAATCGTGCCAAGTGTCGTCAGATAGCGCTCGAGTTGATGGGTGACGGCACGCCCGGCATCCTCGATCGACTCCTTCATGATTTCACGCGAGGCGCCACGATTGCGCAAACCCGCCGCCAATACCTGCCCCAGGGGAGAATGCCGCTCAAGTTCGCCGATCAGTTGCTCATTGGCAGCCCCTTTACGGAATTCAGCCACCACCCGCTGCAGCAAACCCGGCGGCACAATCTTGCTCCGCCGCAGGGCGACGGAACGCTCAATAATCAAGGCAACCGCAATCACCGATGCAAAAAGCAAGGGCCAGATCGGCCAGCCCGCAGCCTGGACAATAGCAAACACGCAACCTCCGCTGGTTTCTCGTAGCCGGTCATTCTGCCTTCAGCCTCTGAACAGGGCAAGGCATGACACCGAAAAAATATGTCAGATCGCATCATCGACCTCGAAAACCCTGGCCAATCCCGCCCGCGCCGGTCTTTCATCCCTTATCCACAAAAACTGTGGATAACTTTGTGGATAGCCTGTCACAAACCGGGCAAAACCCAGTCAGGACAAGGCTTTTCCTTACCCTGCCCAGAAACGAGGCAGATCTTTATAGTCCAATGAAATCATGGACATACAAACATCAGGGGCTGTCAACCGCTTTCCTGGAAATATCGGGATCGCCGGTCAGAGGCGGCAGGCCGGGTTGTGGAGTAAACTGCGCGCCATGCTTGACAATGTCCCGAAAAACCCACCGCCGGCCATCCTGAGCGTCAGCGAGCTCAACCAGATCGTCCGCACCCTGCTGGAGGGCAGCCTGCCCCTGACCTGGATCCGCGGAGAAATCTCCAACCTGAGCCGGGCGGCCTCCGGCCACCTCTATTTCACCCTCAAGGATGCCGGCGCCCAGGTGCGCTGCACCCTCTGGCGCAACAAGGCCCAGTTGCTGGGATTCCGGCCGGAAAATGGCCAGAAGGTGGAAGCTCGCGCCCTCGCCACCCTTTATGAAGCCCGGGGCGACTACCAGTTGAATGTGGAAACCCTGCGCCAGGCCGGCCAGGGCAGGCTCTTTGAACGCTTCCTTGAACTCAAGGCCCGCCTGGAAACAGAGGGATTGTTCCGCAGTGATCAGAAACGCGCCCTGCCCGCCTTTCCTCGCCGTATCGCCATCGTCACCAGCCCTCAGGCCGCTGCCCTGCGTGATGTGCTGACCACCCTGGCACGGCGCGCGCCGCATCTGGCCATTACCCTGTACCCCACCCCGGTCCAGGGCGAAGGCGCCGCGCCCCAGATCGCGGCAGCCCTCAACGCCGCCCAGCACGCCGACCATGATCTGATCATTCTCTGCCGTGGCGGTGGCAGTATCGAAGATCTCTGGGCCTTCAATGAAGAGATCGTGGCCCGGGCCCTGCGCGCCTCGCACTTGCCGGTCATCAGTGGCGTCGGCCATGAAACCGACTTCACGATTGCCGACTTCGCCGCCGACCTGCGCGCCCCCACCCCCACCGCCGCCGCCGAACTGGCCGGCCCGGACCGGAACGCGCTGCTCGACCGGCTGGCCGAACTGCAACGCCGGCTGAGCGGCCACCTCGACAACCGCCTGCGCCAGTGGGAACAGCGGCTCGATGGCCTCGCCGCCCGCCTGCCATCCCCAGCCCGGCAACTGGGCACCCGCCGGGAACGGCTGCGGGAACTGCAGCAACGCCTGGAACAGGCCGGCCAGCGCCAGATGGACGCAGCAACCCGCCATCTCCAGCATCTGGCCTACCGCCTGCAGCGCAATCAGCCCGCCCTGGGAGCCTATCGGGAAGCGGTGGATATGGCGGCCCTGCGCCTCCGGCATGCCTGGCGCCGCCAGCAGGAACACCGGGCCACCCGGCTCGAACAGGCGGATCAGGGCCTGCGCCAGCTCGATCCCCACGCGGTCTTGTCGCGCGGCTATGCCATGGTTTTTGCCCCCGGCGGCACCGCCGTGCGCGATGTCAGGGAACTAAATGCCGGAGACTCCCTCAAACTTGTCTTCGCCCGGGGAGAAGCGCGTGCGACCGTCGCTCAGACCGTCGCTCAAGTTGCCACCCCCGAGGAAGCCCAATAGAATCATCGGCTCACAACCCCAACAACCGGAGAAATACAAGATGGAACATCAACTTCCCGCCCTGCCCTACGCTCAAGACGCCCTGGCGCCGCACATCTCCAAGGAAACCATCGAATACCACTATGGCAAGCACCACAACGCCTACGTGGTGAACCTGAACAACCTGATCAAGGGCACCGAATACGAGAGCCTCGATCTGGAAGCCATCATCAAGAAGGCCCCCGCCGGCGGCATCTACAATAACGCCGCCCAGGTCTGGAACCACACCTTCTTCTGGAACGGCATGAAACCCGACGGCGGCGGCGAACCCAGCGGCGCCCTGGCAGAAGCCATCAACAAGAAGTGGGGCTCCTTCGAAGAATTCAAGAAGGCCTTCCAGGCTTCCGCCGTGGGCAACTTCGGCTCCGGCTGGACCTGGCTGGTGAAGAAGGCCGACGGTTCTGTCGACATCGTCAACATGGGCGCCGCCGGCACCCCGCTGACCACCGGCGACAAGGCCCTGCTCTGCATCGATGTGTGGGAACACGCCTACTACATCGATTACCGCAACCTGCGCCCCAAGTTCGTGGAAGCCTTCCTGAACCACCTGGCCAACTGGGACTTCGCGGCCAAGAATTTCGCCTGACCGACTTCAGTCTGACCGGCTGACGTTCCACTATCACCCCAAGGGCTCGACAGAGCCCTTTTTGCATCAGCAAAAAAGGCGGCCAGCCGCCGCCTTGTCCTGCATCAGCTGCATCACCTGCATCAGCAAACGAGCATCAGCAAACGAAGTTCAGTCCTTGATACGGAAATCGTCGTGGCAGGCCTTGCAGGTTCCGCCCACCTTGCCAAACTGGGCCTTGACGGCGGCAGCATCGCCGGTGGCGGCGACGCGGGCCAGTTCATTGGCCTCCTGGTTGAAAGCCAGGGCCAGCTTGCCGACCTCCTGCTGCTTGGTGAAGAACTCGGGCTTGACGCGGGTCTTGACGCCCTTCACATTCTTTTCGGAACCCGGCACATACAGCGCCCCCATGCCGGAATTGGCAATGGCGGCAATGGTATTGGCGGCCAGGATCACCTGCTCCTTGTCATAAGTACCTTCGAGATTGGCCTTGATCTTGCTCATGGACCAGCTCATGTAGGCATAGCCGGACTGGCGATACTTGATGGCATCTTCCGGCTTCAGTGCCTGTTGGGCAAAAGCGGCACCGGTGACGGCCAGGGCGGCAACAGCAAGCGTGATCTTCTTCATCATGATTTTTCTCCGTTTATCTTGTAGGACGATTCCCCGGGATGGGGAGTCCGGGATTATAAGTCAACAGCATGACGCTGCCACGACCAGGCCATCTTTGCTGCATGCCTGCATATCACACGGCAAAAACATGCTTCACTCTCAAGGCCGGACTGCCGGCCTCGATTTTCAGCAGGCGGTCGATATTGGGGTGCTTGCCCGGATTCTGGCGGGCGTCCTCGCCATGTTCGGCATAGATTTCCAGGCCTTTCTTCGCGGCTTCCTGGGTGATGGAACCGTAGGTCTGGGCCAGGTGGTTGTACACCGCCACGGAGCCGGCGCTGCCGGGCTTGTTCTCGATCAGGACCACTTCCTGCCCCTCGCCATCCAGAAGCTGGAGGGCGGCCAGATGGGAAATACCGGGCAGTTTTTTCAGATTTTCGGCAAACGACATCGATCCATCCTCGTAAAAAGGCCGGTCCGCCTGGCCGGCCGGGTATGAGAATCAAACTCGGAATCAAACTCGTGGAATCAAACGCAGGATCAATCGCAAGATCAATCGCAAAATCAGGCGCTCAGATGCGCCGGGCCAGCTCGGCGGCCTTGCCGATATAGTTCCAGGGGGTGAGCTCCAGGAGCCTCGCCTTGGCGGCTTCGGGGATCTCCAGGGATTGCACGAAGGCCTGCATGCCTTCCCGGGTGACCCGGGTGCCGCGGGTCAATTCCTTCAGCTTCTCGTAGGCGCCGGGCACGCCATAGCGGCGCATCACGGTCTGGATCGGCTCGGCCAGCAGTTCCCAGTTGGCATTCAGTTCATCGAGCATGGCCTGGGCATCGACTTCGAGCTTGTTCAGGCCCTTTAGCAGGGAATCGTAACCGAGCAAGGTGTAACCCAGGCCGACGCCCATGTTGCGCAGCACGGTAGAGTCGGTCAGGTCGCGCTGCCAGCGGGAAATGGGCAACTTCTCGGAAAAATGCCTCAAGACGGCGTTGGCCAGACCCAGGTTGCCTTCGGAGTTCTCGAAGTCGATCGGATTGACCTTGTGCGGCATGGTGGAAGAGCCCACTTCGCCGGCCTTCACCTTCTGCTTGAAAAAGCCCAGCGAGATGTAGCCCCAGACATCGCGGTCCAGGTCGATCAGGATGGTGTTGGCGCGGGCGAAGGCGTCATAGAGCTCGGCCATCGCGTCATGGGGTTCGATCTGGATGGTGTAGGGGTTGAATTCCAGCCCCAGGCTCTCGACGAAGCGCCGGGCAAAGCCTTCCCAGTCGAAATCCGGATAGGCGGCCAGGTGGGCGTTGTAATTGCCGACGGCGCCGTTGATCTTGCCCAAGAGGCGCACCGCGGCGATGCGGGAGCGGGCGCGATCGAGGCGATACACCCCGTTTGCCATCTCCTTGCCCAGGGTGGTGGGGGTGGCGGGCTGGCCATGGGTGCGGCTCATCATCGGCACCTCGGCGAGTTGATGGGCCAGCTCGCGCAGGCGGCCGATGATCTCGTCCAGGGCGGGCAGCAGCACCTCGTCCCGGCCGGCCTTGAGCATCAGGGCGTGGGCGAGGTTGTTGATATCCTCGGAGGTGCAGGCGAAGTGGATGAATTCGGCGACCCTGGCGACTTCGGCATTCCCCTTCGTCTTGTCCTTGATCCAGTATTCCAGGGCCTTCACGTCGTGGTTGGTGCGGGCCTCGATGGCCTTCACCTCGGCCGCCTGCTCGGGGCCAAAAGCCGCCACCAGGGCATCGAGCTCGCCCACGGTGGCGGCGGAGAAGGCGGGAATCTCGGTGAATTGGGGTTCGGCCGCGAGGGCCTGCAACCATGCGATTTCCACCTCCAGGCGGCGGTGGATCAGGCCATATTCGGAGAACCGGGGGCGCAGGGCATCCACCTTGCCGGCGTAGCGGCCATCGAGGGGGGAGAGTGCCGAGAGGGCGTGCAGGGACATGGGCAAATCCTTGAAAAACAAGGGCGCGATTCTACCCTCCGGGAAGAGCGGCGGCAAACCAGAGCCCACTACGCCGCCCCATGACGATCAGGCATCCCCCACCTCCGGACGCGCCAGCTTCAAGCGATCGGCGTTCTGAAGCAGGTGCCGCAGCGCCAGGAGTCCGGGTCGCCACCAGTGCCGGCACGAGTGGGGGGACGAGCTATAATCTGCTCACGCTAACTCACGAGATTTCAATGAAGCTGCTTGGCTCCTTGACCAGTCCTTATGTGCGCAAAACCCGTATCGTGCTGGCAGAAAAAAAGATCGACTACGACTTCGAGCTTCAGTCGCCCTGGAGCGAAGATTCCGTTGTGCCCAACTTCAATCCGCTCGGGAAGGTTCCCGTCCTCATCCTGGATGATGGCACCGCCTTGTTCGATTCCCGCGTCATCGTCGAGTATCTGGACAACGTCACCCCCAACAACAAGCTGATGCCCGGCCCCAACCGCGAGCGCACCGAAGTCAAGCGCTGGGAAGCCCTGGCCGACGGCCTGCTGGATGCCGCCGTCGCGGCCCGTCTGGAAAGCCAGCGTCCGGCGGCAGAGCAAAGCCCGGCTTTCATCCTCCGGCAGCGCGAAAAAATCATGCGCAGCCTGGCGTTCATGGCCCGGGAACTGGGCGACCAGCCCCACTGCATGGGCATCCCGATGAGCCTGGCCGACATTGCGGCAGGGACCGCTCTCGGTTATCTGCGGTTCCGTTTCCCCGACATCGAATGGAGCCAGGCCCATCCGAATCTGGCCCGGCTCTATGACAAACTGTCCCAGCGCCCCTCCTTCCAGGACACGGCGCTTCGGGAAGAGTGATCACGGACGTGCGCAAGGCCCGCCCCGGCTCGTTTCAAGCCCTTCCGGCGACCCCTGAGCCGTCTTTTCTCTCCGGTCTGCCGCCGCCCTCTCCTGGCTTTCATGTTGAAGACATGAAATAATCCGGAAAGAATCACTCTCGCCGCATCGGCCGAAAAACGCATTCTGCGGCGGCATACTCCACAACTGCGCCCACAACTGCGCACCCCAAAAAATGGCAAATGAATTTACCTGGTCAGACAGCTACAGCGTCGGCATCCCGGAAATAGATGAACAGCACAAGGCCCTGTTCGATCTGATCGAACGCCTGCACAAGGCCATCGCCGCCCGCCAGGGCTCGGCCGCCTGCATCGAGATCCTCAAGGAGCTGGTGGACTACACCCGCATCCATTTCACCCTGGAGCAGAGCCTGATGCACCTGGGGGGCTACCCCGGTTATGACGACCACTGCCTGCTGCACAAGAATCTGGTGGCCGAGGTGGAGAGCCTGCAGAAGAAGATCGATTCCGGCACCGTGGCCATCAGCTTCGAGCTGCTGCACTTCCTGCGCAACTGGCTGACCCAGCACATCCTGGTGGAGGACATGAAATATGCCGCCTTCTTCCAGAAAAGCGGCCACAAGCAGTTCGACCACTGGGCCCGGAAATCGGAACAGGCCCTGCGCTCCCACAAGAAGAAGTGGTGGAAATTCTGGTAAGCCGCCCCCCGGCAGTGCGCTGATCCATGCGTGGCCGTTCGGGCCGAGCCTGGCGAAGCCCGGGCTTTTCCCGGCAAGGCCCGGCAAGGCCCGGCAAGGCCCGGCGATGAGACCGGAACGAAGAGCAGGGTTCAGCCCGAGCAGATGATCCCGCCGCCCAGGCACACCCGGCTTTCATAGACCACCACCGACTGGCCCGGCGTCACGGCCCACTGCGGCTGGGCAAAGCGGAGCTCGCAGCGCTCCCCATCCACCCGCTCGATCTCGCAGGGCGCATCCTCGCTGCGGTAGCGCGTTTTGGCGGTGTAGACCCAATGCGTGCGTGGGGCTTCCCCGGCCACCCAGGAGAGTTGTTCGGCCACTAGAACATCGCGGGCCAAGGCCGGATGATCGTGGCCCTGGACCACGTACAGCACATTTTTTTCCATGTCCTTGCCGGCCACGAACCAGGCCTCGTGCTCGCCTCCCCCGGGCTGGCCCTTTTCCTTCTGGCCGCCGATGTGCAAGCCCTTTCTCTGGCCGATGGTGTGGTACATCAGACCGTCGTGCTCGCCCAGCACCTTGCCGTCATCCAGACGGCGGATTTCTCCCTTTCTGGGCGGCAGGTAGCGGGCGAGGAAGTCCTTGAAGGGCCGCTCGCCAATGAAACAGATGCCGGTGGAATCCTTCTTGCCGGCCACATGCAGGCCGGCGGCAGCGGCCATCTTGCGTACCTCGCGCTTGTAGAGACTGGCCAGGGGAAACAGGGTTTTCGAGAGCTGGGCCTGGTTCAGGCGGTAGAGGAAATAACTCTGGTCCTTGCTGCCATCCTCGGCCTTGAGGAGCTGGTAGCGCCCGGCGAATTCCCGCACCCCGGCATAATGGCCGGTGGCGATGTAATCGGCACCCAGCCCCAGGGCATGATCGAGGAAAGCCTTGAACTTGATCTCGGAATTGCACAGCACGTCCGGGTTGGGAGTGCGGCCGGCCTGGTATTCGCGCAGGAACTCGGCAAACACCCGGTCGCGGTACTCGGCGGCGAAATTGACCACCTCCACGTCGATGCCGAGCACATCGGCAATGCTCATCACGTCAATCAGATCCTGGCGCGAGGAGCAGTATTCCTCGGTGTCGTCGTCCTCCCAGTTTTTCATGAAGAGGCCGATCACATGGTAGCCCTGCTGTTTCAGCAGCAGCGCCGAGACAGCGGAATCCACGCCTCCGGAGAGGCCCACGACAACAGTTTTTCCCTTGCTAGACATCCGGACCTTCTCCTTGCATCCAGGCCTCCAGCGGCAAAATTACCGCCGGCTTGCCGTTATCCACAAACCAGCTATCGACCACGAAACGCCGGGCCGGCACGTCATCCGACGCCACCCGCGCTTCGATGACGGCGGAGTAATGCTGGAAAATGATGCCCCGGGTGCGCCGCGCCGGTTCCAGCACCCGATGCCAGTGCAAGCCACCCTGCTGCTCCAGCAACTGCAGCAAGCGGGTCGTGGTGGTGGAATGGTCGACGCAGTCCATGCGGCCAAAGACGCCCTGGTCCGCGTAATTCCCGCCCCGGTCTTGACCAATGGGCGTCTGCTCCGCCGCCAGGGCATACAAGTCGCCTATCGCCACGGCCAGACGAGCCCGCTCCTCTTCCGGGCTCCCGGCCTCATCCAGATTTTGCAGCACGGCCTGTAGCCGCTGGGCGTCAAAAAGGACGGGCCGATGGCTGACACAGCCGTAATTGAAGCACACCTCCACGGCCGGCAAGGCGGACGGGGCCGCCATGCCGGGCAGGGCCGGGAGCAGGCCCAGCAGGAACAGCAAAGGCGCCCGGCTCATCCGTAATGGGTGATCGCATCGAGGGGCAGACGCCGCCCGGTCAGATAATCTTCGACACAGCGCAGGATCAGGGGACTGCGATGGCGTGCCACCGTTGCCCGCACTTCTTCCAGGCTCAGCCAGCGAGGGCCGAGGATGCCTTGATCCAGCGGCCGCTCGGGATCGTGACCGCGCAATTCCCCCGTAAAGGCAAAGCGCAGATAAGCGGCCTCCCGATCGGGCCGGGGCCATTGGTAAATCCCCAGCAGGTGCTGGGGATGAAAAGAGTAGCCCGTTTCTTCCAGGCACTCCCGCACCACCGCCTCGATCAGGGATTCCCCTGCCTCCAGATGCCCGGCAGGCTGGTTGAAGCGGACACCTTCGCTGGTTTCCTCCTCCACCAGCAAAAACTTTCCATCCCGCTGCACCACGGCAGCAACGGTCACATGGGGTTTCCAGACAAGTTCGGACATGGTCGGAGCCAATGGGAAAAGACGTTATTCTAGCGGACGAAATCCGCTAAAATGAGCAGCTTTCACGCTTCAGGTTAAATTAAAGGAGACTAGCATCATGTCCATGGCGGATCGCGACGGGTTCATCTGGTACGACGGCAAACTGGTGCCGTGGCGGGACGCCACGACCCACGTTCTCACCCATTCCCTGCATTACGGCATGGGGGTTTTCGAGGGGGTGCGCGCCTACAAGACCGAGGCGGGCACCGCCATCTTCCGGCTCAAGGAACACACCAATCGCTTCTTCAATTCTGCCCACATCTTCCAGATGGCCATGCCCTTCGACAAGGACACCGTCAACGAAGCGCACAAGGAAGTGCTGCGCGCCAACAATCTCGATTCCGGCTACCTGCGCCCGCTGGCCTTCTACGGCTCGGAAAAGATGGGCGTATCTCCCAAAGGCGCCAAGGTGCATGTGATCATCGCCGCCTGGCCCTGGGGCGCCTACCTGGGTGAGGATGGCATGGAGCGCGGCATCCGCGTCAAGATTTCCAGCTACACCCGCCACCATGTGAACATCACCATGGTGCGCGCCAAGGCCTCCGGCTCCTACATGAATTCGATCCTCGCCAACAACGAAGTGACCACCGACGGCTACGACGAAGCCATGCTGCTCGACCCCGAAGGCTATGTCGCCGAAGGGGCCGGCGAGAATGTCTTCATCGTCAAGCAGGGCAAGTTGTACACCCCCGACCTGACCGCCTGCCTGGAAGGCATCACCCGTGCCACCATCATCACCCTCGCAGCCGAGCTGGGCATCGAGGTCCAGGAAAAGCGCATCACCCGCGATGAAGTCTATTGCGCCGACGAGGTCTTCTTCACCGGCACCGCCGCCGAGGTCACGCCGATCCGCGAACTGGACAACCGCACCATTGGCACCGGCAAGCGCGGCCCCGTCACCGCCTTGCTGCAGCAGAAGTATTTCGAAGTGGTGTACGGGCGCTCTCCCGACCACAAGGACTGGCTCGCCTACGTATGAGAGAAAGGGAATCCGGACATGGCTGATCAAAACCGTACCGTCGAAATCACCGCAAGCGACCTCCCCCTGCGCTGCCCGCCTCCCGGTGCCGCCCTGTGGAGCCAGCATCCCCGGGTATTTCTGGAGGTAGCCCACACCGGCGAAGTGCGGTGCCCCTATTGCGGCACCCATTATGTTCTCAAGGGTGATCTGCCCAAGGGACACCACTAGGAGTCATCGGTGAAGCCCGGCGGCTCCCCCGGCGGCTCCCCCGGCGGCTCCCCTGTGCGGGCCTTGATTGTGGCCCCCGCCTGGATTGGCGACGCCATCATGGCCCAACCCTTGTTTGCCCGCCTCAAAGCCCGCGAACCCGAGCTGATGCTGGATGCCCTGGCGCCCGTCTGGGTCGAGCCGGTACTGGCCCGCATGCCGGAAATCACGCATATTGCGGAAAACCCCCTCGCCCACGGGGAACTTGCTCTCAAGAAACGCTTCGCCCTGGCCCGTGAAATCGCCCAGCAGGGCTATCAACGCGCCTACCTGCTGCCCAACTCCCTGAAATCAGCCCTGATCCCCTTCCTTGCGGGAATACCCCGGCGCATCGGGTTCACCGGCGAAAGCCGTTTCGGGCTGGTCAATGTCCGCCACACCCTGGACAAGACCGCGCTCCCCCTGATGGTGGAGCGTTTTGCCCAACTGGCGGAAACACCGGGCCAGACCATCGAACGTCCCATCCCCAATCCGCGCATCACCTCCACCCCGGAACAGCAGGCCGCCGCCCTCACGGCCCTGGGCCTGGAAAAGCCCAAACGCCTGGTCGTGCTCTGCCCCGGGGCCGAATTCGGCCCCGCCAAGCGCTGGCCGGTGAATCATTTCGCCGCCCTGGCCCGGGTCCTGGTAGAACGCGGCCACCCGGTCTGGCTGCTGGGTTCCGGCAAGGACAAGCCAGTGGGAGACGCCATTGCCGCCCAGACGCCGGAGAATTGCCTCAATCTTTGCGGCAGCACCAACCTCGCTCAGGCCATCGACCTGATCGCCCTGGCGAAACTGGTGGTCTGCAACGATTCGGGCCTGATGCATGTCGCCGCCGCCCTGGACCGGCCCTGCATCGCCCTGTTTGGTTCCTCCAGCCCGGAATTCACCCCTCCCCTGTCGGATCAGGCCACCGTGCTGCGCCTGGACTTGCCCTGCAGCCCCTGTTTCAAGCGGGAATGCCCCTTCGGCCACACGGACTGCCTCGCCAAGCTGGAGCCCGCCCGAGTCCTGGATGCCTGCCTGAGCCGCCTGGGTAGCTGAGAGAATCTGACCATGAACCCGCCTGTCCCCCCCTTGTTCGCCACGCCGGAAGATGTGGAATCCGCCTTTTACGACGCCATTGCCCGGGGCGATCTGGAAGCCCTGATGGCGGTCTGGTCCGAAGATGAAGAAGTCATCTGCACCCACCCCACCGGCCAGCAACTGGTAGGGCTGCCCACCCTCCACGAAAGCTGGCGCCAGATTCTTGCCAGCACCCGCCTGCAGATCAATAGCAGCCGCATCGCCCAGTGGCAGAGCATGCTACTGTGCGTGCATCAGATCACGGAAACCCTGCAGGTCGGCCAGGAGGTGACCGGCCCCCTCCAGGCCACCCATGTTTATATCCGCGGCCCCCATGGCTGGCGCCTGGTCTGCCGCCATAGCTCCGCCGCAGCGGAACCCAGCGTCAGCGAAAGCGATCACCGGGTCCTGCACTGATTCAGTCTTCCCCTGCGCCAATGCTTTACGCATTGCGCGTCGCCCACTACACTCCCCCACCAGCATGACGAGAAAATAATGACGAACCTTCCCTCCGAAATTTTCAAGGCCTACGACATCCGCGGCATCGTCGATCGCTGCTCCTTGACTCCGGACGTGGTGCGGCTCGTGGGCCAGGCCCTCGGCTCCCTCGCCCGGGAACAAAACCAGAGCGCCATCGCCGTCGGCCGCGACGGCCGCCTCTCCGGCCCCAGCCTGGCCGGCGCCCTGATGGACGGCATCTGCGCCGCCGGCATGGACGCCATCGACATCGGCTGCGTGCCCACTCCCCTTACCTATTTCGCCGCCTACGAGCTGGGCTGTGATTCCTGTGTCTCGGTCACCGGCAGCCACAACCCTCCCGACTACAATGGCCTCAAAATGGTGATCGGCGGCACCACCCTGGCCCTGGACGCCATCTTGCAACTCAAGACCCGGATCGAGGCCGGCCATCTGCTCACCGGCCAAGGGCAGCGCCGCAGCGCCGAGGTGCGCTCCGCCTATCTGGAACGCATCCTCTTTGACGTGAAGCTCGCCCGTCCCATGAAGATCGTCATCGACTGCGGCAATGGCGTCGCCGGGGCCGTGGCACCGGAACTGTTCCAGGGCCTGGGCTGCGACATCGTGCCCCTCTACTGCGACGTGGACGGCACCTTCCCCAATCACCATCCGGACCCCTCCAAGCCCGAGAATCTCGCCGACCTGATCCAGGCGATCGAGGAGACCGGCGCCGAGCTCGGCATCGCCTTCGATGGCGATGGCGACCGGCTCGGCGTAGTCACCCGGGATGGCGAGATCATCTATCCCGACCGGCAGCTGATGCTGTTTGCCGCCGACGTGCTCTCCCGCGTTCCGGGCGGCCAGATCATCTACGACGTGAAATGCACCCGCCTGCTCGCCCCCTGGATCCGCAAGCATGGCGGCGAAGCGCTGATGTGGAACACCGGGCACGCCCTGGTAAAAGCCAAGCTCAAGGAAACCGGCGCTCCCCTGGCCGGCGAGATGAGCGGCCACATTTTCTTCAAGGAACGCTGGTACGGCTTCGACGACGGCCTTTACGCCGGCGCCCGGCTGCTCGAGATCCTGTCCCGCAGCCGCGATGCCAACCCGGTATTGAAGGCCCTGCCCAAGGCCGTCTCCACCCCGGAACTCAACATCAAGATGGCCGAAGGCGAACCCTTCGTGCTGGTCGATAAGCTCAAGGCCAGCGCCGGATTCGCAGGCGAAGTGGAGCGCATCACCCTCGACGGGCTACGCATCGAATACGCCGACGGCTTTGGTCTTGCCCGCCCCTCCAACACCACCCCGGTAGTCGTGCTGCGCTTCGAAGCCGACGATGAAGCTGCGCTGGCCCGCATCCAGGCCGATTTCCGCCAGGCCCTCCTGGCCGCCTGGCCGGGCCTGGCGCTGCCATTCTAGGAAGCCACATGAACAGTTCCTCGATCTACCTGGGCCGCCAACCCATTCTGGATCGACAGGGGCTGCTCTATGGTTGCGAGTTGCTGTTTCGTTGCGCCCAGTCGCAGGACCGGGCTCTGGTGCTGGATGACAGCGCCGCCACGGCCACGGTCATCACCCACGCCTTCACCGAACTTTCCCTGGGCAATGCCCTGGATGGCAAACATGTCTTCATCAACGTGGGGGAAGAACTGCTGTTTTCCGAAGCCCTGGAATTCCTCCCCACCCACCAGGTGGTACTGGAAATCCTGGAAACCATCACCGTCACGCCCCGGGTGGTGGAACGCTGCCAGGCCCTGAAAGCCCGGGGCTTCGCCCTGGCCCTGGACGATCTGCTGGAGATCACCCCGGCCGTCCAGCCTCTGCTGCCCCTGGCGGACATCATCAAGGTCCCCCTGCTGGACGACTGGGAAAACCAGTCTGCCCTGCTGGCCTACCAGCTCCAGCCCTATCCGGCCCGGCTGCTGGCCGAGCGGGTGGAGACCCTGGACCAGTACCGCAAGTGCAGCGCCCTGGGCTTTCAGTTGTTTCAAGGCTATTTCTTCGCCCGCCCGGCCCTGCTCCAGGGACGCAAGCTCAGCCATGACAAACTCACCCTGCTGCAGTTGCTGGGGCAGATCCTGGCCGATGCCGAAACCGCCGATCTGGAGCGCACCTTCAAGAGTGCCCCGGACCTGACCATGAACCTGTTCCGCCTCACCAACTCCGTCGCAGCCGGACGCCGGACCCAGATCACCTCCCTGCGCCATGCCATCACCCTGATGGGCCGCCAGCAACTGCAACGCTGGCTGCAGCTACTCCTGTTCGCCGGCAGCCATCAGGAAGACCCGGGGCGCAATCCCCTGCTGCAGATGGTGGCGATCCGCGCCCGACTCATGGAAATGATGGTGCTAAGCCAGACCCCACCCGACAAAGCCCTGGCCGATCAGGCCTTCATGGTCGGCATCATGTCCCTCACCCCGGCCCTGCTGGACATGGGCATGGAAGAAGTGCTCAGCCAACTGAGCAATCTGCCGCCCCGGGTGCGCGAAGCCCTGCTTTCCCACACCGGACACCTGGGCAAGCGGCTCCTGATCGTGGAGGCCCTGGAATGGCAGGACAGCGAACAACTCCCCTCGCTCCTGGCCGAGATTCCCGGCCTGCGCCAGGAAACCCTCAACGACCTGCTCTGCGAAGCCATGGCCTGGGCAGCGGCGCTGGGACAAACAGCCGCCCTGAACGACGACTGAACCGTTCTGCTCCCTGGCGGACCACTGCACCGAATACGTTCAACCGTGATCGGGAGCCATTGCGGCATTCCCGGATTCAGCGCTCCAGGCGCAGGCGACAGGCGTCAACGACCGATTTTATCTCCCGCGCCATAGCCGGCCTGATCTGAACGCGATCAAACCGCTCAGCCAATGAGCTTGCCTGCAGCAACATCCGGTCGATGGCCTCCTCCGCCCGTTTCCTTGGGACGCCACCTTCCTCCGCCAGACGCAATAAATGCCGGCGTTCGATGGCAGCACCTGCACCGCACACGTCCAGGTGGTGCTGACCCATCGGTCCTTCGCTGAAGGTCAGATCAAAAGCCGGCGCCAGCCGCCAGCGCCGGTCAGGCCCGAGACGCCAGGCGAAATTCTTGGGATGGTCGTCACGGTTGTGGAAAAGCACATTGAAGACGGCTCGCGCGTAGGCTTTCTCCACTTCGCGTTCGTCGCGCGTCAAGAAGCGGGTGGCGCGCAGGAAGGCGGTGTAGTCGGTGGCACCGGGCAGGCGAAAATCCACCTGCAACAATCCAGCCAGACTGTGTACCGGGACGCGCTGCCCACCTTCCCGGTCGAAGCGCGCGACGCCGAAGGCGGCCAGTTCGGGGCCAAGGTCGAACCAGCGACTTTCGGGCACATCCAGTCCGCAATCCCGAGCCAATTCGGCATAGAGCTGCTCGATGACGCAGACCTCCTTGTGTTCGTTCTGCGCCGGAAACTTGACCAGCCAGGGACTGCCGGGCGCATCAGGACGGGTGCTGACTTGCCCGGTCGCTGCGTCGTACTGCACCAAGGCCTTGGGTCGGGCGCCTTGCGGCGAGCCGCCCGTGAGCGCGAGTTCGCGCAGGGCGACACCCGCCTCGCCCGCGAGCGCGAGACGGCTTTGCTCGGCCAGCACCCGCAAGGACCAATCGGGCGCCTGGGCGCCGGCATCGCTCGCCGGAACAAAGCGCAGAGCGCCCATGGCGCGCTCACCAATGCAGGCCAGACGGTCCAGTGGCCCGGGATGACGCAAGCCGTGTTGACGGAACAGGCGATCCATCAGCAGCAAACCCCAGCCGTCAGGCAGACTGTCGGCGATCAGGCCCGGAAGGCGATGCAAATGGGTCGGAAAGCTCCCATAGGCTTCGGCACGCAGCTTCAAATGCAGGGGTGACAACTCCAAACCCTGAGCCAGAGCCTCGGGGGAATATTCGAAGAGCAGGGTTTGGCCGTCATCGGCCAGTCGCCCCAGCGGCCAGTCCTCGCCCCAGCCGCAATAATGCACGGTGAGCTGCTTCATGAGGTCTTCTTGCGCGGCGCGCGCCGGCGTCGACTGACGGCGTCAATCTGTTCCATCTGGGCGATGGATTGCCGTTTGAGGACGAAGAGATCATCCATCGCCTCCTGTAGCCCGAGCGCCTGCGCGACGCGGATCAGCGTTTCCAGCGAGCACTGGCCGTTGCTTTCGAGTTTGCGCAACGCCCCCAGCGACAGTCCGGCCATTTGCGCCAGTTCACGTTGCGTCAGCGACTGGGCAAGGCGCTGCTCCCGCAGACGAACACCCAGCGCGTGCTGGATCTCAGCGGAAGTCGAGAGATGAAAAGTCACTTTAATGACCCTTAACGCCAAAAAAATTGCGTAAGCGACATTGTAGTGGACTTTACTTATTCTTGAAAGCAGATGGCTGCGATAGCTGCCGCGAGCGATCATGCGGTGACCATCGTAACGCTACGATAACGTAGCGTTACGATGTTACGGTGCAGGCTCCTGTCCAGCCGCAGGCGCCCCCAGCAGTACGGAAGGCTCCACCCCCAGTGCCTCGGCCAGCTTGAAGATGTTGAGCAATGCGATGTTGCGCTGCCCACGCTCAACCCCCCCCAGATAGCTGCGTGCCAAGCCACTTTCCAGTGCCAGGCGTTCTTGCGACCACCCTCTGGTCTTTCTGATTTCTATCAGCTTCAGGCCGAAGCGTAGTCGGGGATCAAGGGCCATATTTCTCTCTGCTTAAAGAGAAATGACTCTATGAGTACCCCCTCTATAGGGCTACGCCCGATAAGTACCCGCGCTATGAGTGACAATTGAATTCAAACGCCATAGAATGGCCTCTATGAGTAACAAAATGGAGGAGATGACGTATGGCAAGCGTCTGGAAGACTGCTGGGATGGGAGCGGCTGCGGGGCTTGCTGTTCCGGCGGCTGGGCTTTCAGGTCTCGCTGCCGCTAGTCTTACGCTGATTTTTGTTCTGGCGATGTTCGGCGTGGGGCCTGCGCGCCTGTCACAGACATCGCTTTGGGGGCTGCTGACCAGTGAGCTGATGCTTTATCTGCTGATTTCACTGGCGATCTTCACGCTGTCCTTCCGCTTTCTGGCGCGCTTGCAGGCCCGCTGTCAGGCACTTGTCGCCAGGATCAACGCCCAGCAGGGCCTGTCATTCGATGCTGGACATCTCTTGGGCTATCCCGCGCCAGCCTTTCTGGTGTTTGACCGGCAGCATCGCAAACTGGCTGTCTGCTCAATCGTGGATGAAGCCTGGCGCATCTACGACTTCTCTTGGCTGCTCGGCTGGCGAATGACCTGGCGCGAGGTCGAGAGCATGGAGATGAACAGCGGTAGCCGTCAGGTCAACGCAAGCGGCATGAGCGTGCCGACCTTCGAGCGCACGGTACGCGCCAAAAACTTCGCCATCGAGCTGCAAACCGCCGATCCGCAACGATCAGTGCTCAGTTTTCCCATGAGCCGTCGGGCGGCGAAAACCTGGTGTGCCCGGCTCAATGCCATCTTCAACGGATAACCTCGCGAGGAACTGCGATGAAACACTACCGGAGCTTGCTGCTTCTGCCTTTTGTATTGACGGGTTGTGCCACAACCGAAATGCAGGGGCGCTGGATTCCCTGAACGGACTGGGACAATCCATTGGGACCAGTCTGTCGCAAGCGGCTACGCCCGCAAGCGCGGCAAACCGCAACAGCTTGCTGGGCACTCCACTGCATAACGCCTTGCGCCAGAATCTGTCTCCCGACGGTCGCGCCCCGGAGTGGCCCAAGGTGGTGATCAGCAATCTGCAAATTCCGGCGGATCAGATGACCCTGACCCGTAGCCTCACGCTCAAAGCCAGTGATTGCATTCGCTTTGACGCAGTGCTCTGGCACGACGCCAAGCGCTCCGAGCGCTTCAGCAATCTGTCGCTCTGCGCGCCGGAGCTGCCGAAACAGTCGAACAATTTCGTGCTGACCTGGAAGAGCTTTTCCATCTCCGGCAAAACCAGCGGCCAGGTTCGCAGTGACGGGCCAATCCCACCGTACAGTAAGCTGCCAAGCGACCCGGCGATGGAGCGCTGGCTGATGAATCAGTTCGGCCTTTACTATGTCGGTTCGCTGCTGACCCTGGTCGGCTACGACCCCAACTTCACGGTCGATGACCGCCGCTTCTGGATCAGGAACATCAAGGGATGAAAGCGTTGCTGCTGGCGGCCATGCCGGTGGTGCTGATGGATGGCACTACCCCAGACCTCAACCGCTGGTTGCAGATCGAGCCGGCCATCATCGCCGCCGTGGAATGCCGTCAAGCCTTGCCGTTGCGCGTGCTGGACGGCATTGCGCCCAATGCTCCCGGTAGTTGGTCGCTGACGCCGGAACGCAGCTTCACGGCATTCGGCTTGCCGGTGAAGCGGATCGAGCTGTTCATCGATCCGGATGGTGAGCTGGGTGCAAGCTATACAGCAGTTATTGAAAAGCGCAGCCTGGAACAGGTGCGCAAGCAACTGAAGCTTGCCAGCAAGCGCGGGCGCATCGGTCAGCTGTCGGCAGATCAGCCCAGCGCCGAAGTTCAAGTGAGCTGCACGGTCGCAGCAACGGGGCAAGGGTGAATATTCAGCGCATTCTCTCCGGCGGCCAAACCGGCGTAGACCGGGCTGCGCTGGATTTCGCCATTGCCCGGCAGATTCCGCACGGCGGCTGGTGCCCGGCAGGCCGACGGGCCGCTGATGGCGTACTGGATGCTCGCTACCAGTTGATGGAGACCGAATCCAACGGTTATCGCCAGCGCACCAAACGCAATGTTCTGGAGGCTGATGCAACGCTGATCATTTACCGGGGCAGGCTTGAAGGCGGCAGCCTGCTCACTCGCGATCTGGCGACGGGACACGGCAAGCCGCTGCTTCTGTGCGATTTGCATGCCCCTACGGAAGAGCTGTTGGCGGCATGGCAAGACTGGCTGGTTGGTCATGCCATCGCTATTCTCAACATTGCTGGCCCGAGTGAAGCGCGCAACCCCGGTATTTACCTGCAGGCGAGCGCGCTACTGGAGCTTTTCTGGAGTACGGAACATGAACCGATCTGATGCCCGCTGCGCGACACCTTATATCTACTCGGGTGAGTTGCGGATCCGCCCCGAAGTGGATGCCGCGCTGGCTGCGCTGAAAGACAAGCCCTACACCGCCATCCCCAGCTGGAAGAACGACGGAACCTGGGAGCTGTGGACGGTGGAAGGTGATGATGAAACCGGGCCCTGCATCATCAGCGGCCCATCGACAACCTATCCCAGTGAGGCCGATGCGCTGGCCGCCGGTGCAGCCTGGATCGCCAACCTCAATTCCATCCCTCGCTGACAAAGCCAACGCCACGGCGACTGATCTCGACCAGCGGCCTGATGTCTTGCACCTGAACGACTCCTCGGTCATCACGAGCTGCCGAACCCAAGGCCCGCTGCAGAACCAGACGTACACTGCGCGGTGGCAAGGCTTGCAGACGGGACAGGACATCATCATCCAGTCGCTCGGCAAAGGCAGTGCCCCAGCTCGCCTCGTCGCGGAGCCGGTTGTAAATGGACTGCGCAATGCTTCTGACCTGCTCCGGCCTGGGTGGTTGAATGTTCAACACCGTCAGCCGAGAGCGCAGCGGCCCCGGAATCGCCTCCAGCTCATTCGCGGTCGCCATCCAATTGACATGACTGGCGTCGATGGCAAAGTCGCGGATCGACAGGTCGATGAAATCCCGCGCACTGCGCGGTTCCAGCAAGGTATAGAGTGCCGCCAGCGGATCGTATTGCGGTCTGCCGTTACTGGCCTTGTCCAGTTCATCGAGTACCACCACCGGGTTGGCTAGCGGTTGGTAAGCCAACAGCTCAAAGAGCTGGCCTGGCTCGGAATTGCTCCAGAACGCTTCCGAACCGGCGAGCGGCGAACTCGATTGCGTACTCGCCATGTCGAAGACCCGAAACGGTAGCACGAGCTGATCGGCCAGCCAGCGTGCCGCCTCGGTTTTGCCAATACCCGCCGGGCCGACCAGCAACACGGCAGGCCAGGACACACGGCCATCGCCCAGGCTGGACAGGGCAAAGTGGTCACGTAGCAGCTCAGCCAGTTCATGGAAGTTTGGAAAGGCCTGCGCGAACTCATCCAGAAGGGCTTTCCAGTCCGGGGGCAGCAGGCCCAGTTGACGGCTACCATGGCCCGCCCGCTTGATCTGCTCCGCCATCGCCTGTGCGCGCTTGAACTTGTCGTCGCCTTTCGGTCGGTGGCGATCCACGAACGTCTCCAGCCCGGCTTCATCGAGAAAGACGATGCTCGGCAAGGGCATTGATTTAGCGGTTTCTGTCGGCTGCTCCTGAACCTGCTCCGGTTTGGCTTCACTCGGGACGGGCTCATCCTCAACCGCCATGGCGGCGCGTACATCTTCGGTCGTCACCTTACCCAGATCGTGCACCACCTGCTGTACCCCCTGTTCGACGATGAGCTGGCGGCTGCGGCGCACTTCTTCGGCAAACAATCCCTGGATGCCGTCGTGTTGCGGACAGCGTTGCGGACGGATGCCGTCCCCGACAACCTGTACACCGCAAACGGGGCATTTTTGCAGCGAAAGGTGCTTGGTCTGGGCAATCAGATCGAACACAGCGGCTGCACGTTCGCTGTGGCGTCGCGGCGGCTGGTAATGAATGGCCAGGCGATCCCGGTTGCAACTCACCGACAGTGAGCCCTTGAGTGCGAGCACTGTGGGCGGCAGCAGGCATTCCACCTGGGCAAACAGATGTGCTACCAAAGCCAGATGCCCCGGCGCGGGTTCGACGATCTGCCGGACAAGCCAGGGATGCTGCGCCTTGAGCGCAGTAATGGCAGCTTCGTATTCCCGCAGGCGCAACGGACGGACTTGCTTTGGCTTGCGCATGATGGCCTCTGAAAACATCTAACTATAATTTACTATAACGCCAATTTACGCGAATCGCCAAACTCCGTACGCTCGTCTTGTCGGCCAATAAGTCTTATAGTGATTTACAGTGAATTCACAGAGCCCGACATGCCAAGCCTTACCAACGAACAATTGCCAGCCTTTGCCGCCGCCTTGATACGACTACGCGGGGAAACGCTGGGGCGGATCGCCGAAGCCACCGGTATCCGCACTGCCAACCTCTCGGTCTGGCTGCGTGGCAAGGAACAGGTGATCTCCGCCAAACGACTGGTCGGCCTGTTACATCACCTCGGTATGGAAGGCGGTCGCCTGCGTACCGACGTGTTGCACCAGTGGCAGGATCGCGGGTCACTGGATGACAGCAGGCTCGTGCTAAGCCTGCTGCAGGCCAACAACCAGCCGGTGTGGTTGTTTCAGGATGAGCAGCCCGGGCTTATCAAAACCCGCTTTCTGTTGGCTGGCGATGTGCTGATCCGCATGGAGATCGAGCCGGGCGTCGATCAGGCCCTTGATCTGGCGACAGTCGTCAGGGTGGATCGTGTCATCACCACGCCTGCAGCATTGGCCGGGGTGCCAATCGACTCGATGGCATCAGCACACAACGTTCTCTTGGCGCTGGCGGAACAGGCCGCAGCGGACGTGGGTGACGAAGAACTACTGGAGGGACTGATGTTCCAGCTGACACAAACCGTTGGTAGCAATGCCGCCTCGCCGCAAGGTTGGCAGCGGCTGGAGCTGGTTCTGAGAAAGGCTCTGGAAGCGGGCATCTCCCCAGGCGACATTGCACGCTTAATCGAAAGGCACCTACAGAACAGATAGCCAGACCGCTTCCTGTTCGAGCGCCAGTCCGGATTGGCGCATTTGTTCGGTTAACGGACCCAGATAATCAGGTAACTGCAGAACAGCACTGGTGAACTCCCGAAGCGTATCCTGCCATAGCCGCTGGCTACCATAGCGTGCCAGTTTGCTTTGCCAGTCGGGCATCAGCCAGTATTCGCAAGTGTCGCCAAGCTGTGCAAAGAGTCGCGCGAAATTGGCCAGCCCCACACCGTCATAGTCCGGGAACAGTACGACACGGCTTGCACGCGGGCGCTGCCCCAGCCAGGCGAGAAGCCGGCCATCAAGCTGTCCGCCGTAGTACAGCAGGGTGGCTTGCGTTCCAACTGGCAGCCAATCCGTGCGGTCAAACAGCGCCTGGTTCTCCACCAGCCAGAGCGGCTGCCCGCTTTGCCAGGTGTCGCCAGTTTCAATGCGCAGGCTGGCAGCCCCGAAGTCGTGCGTGAACTGGCTGAGTGGCAGTTCGCTCCCGCGTTCGCCTTGCCGCCAGAGAACCTTTTCGCCAACGGCCTTGAGCAAGGGGTAGTAGCACTCATGCTGATGATTGCGCGCTTTGCTGTCGCGCGCGTGGGCGATGTGTTGCGCCCGCAGCGGCAGGTCGTCCGTGGTCAGCATCCCGACCTGGGGGGAGAGTGCGCTCAGATGGATATCGAATAGTCGCGGATCGCTGACACGGTAAACATCACCGCGCCCCTGACGCTGGCAGATTACCGCTCCTGTCTGCCGGGCAAAGCGATCCAGAGCGCTGCGCTGAGCGGCGGTGAAATAGCTGGCCGGCAGGGCTTGTTGGCCATGCAGCTTGAGCAAGGCTGCGCGCAGGGTTCGATCCATACTCAGGCATCCAGCGGTTCGATGACCTGCCAGCTATGGCGGCTGATCTGGTTGCTGCCGTTGCGCGTGTGAATCGGCACGCAGTAGCGCACGGTCGTCAGCGGCGCGGGCGAGGCAAAAATCAGCGAGAAGCCGAACTCCGCCGCCGTGTCGATCAGACTGCGCTGATTGCGGGCGTCCAGGGCCAGTGCCTCGTCCAGATAGCAGATGCCCTGGATGGGGCGACGCTGATCCTGCATCAGATGCAGCATCGCCAGCCCCGTCACCAGTTTGGCCATCAGCACGGTGCCATTGGAGGCGGCACTGTCTAGGTCATCGAAGGCTTCCGGCTCGCGATCTGCCTTGCCGACCCAGAAGCGCAGGCGAAACAGGTCGGCCACACGCAGGCCATGGCGGGCGTTGCCCTCTTCGATCAGCAGGGTCTTTGCGCGATTGAGTTGATCATCGTCGAGCACGCTCTGCTGGTTGAACAGTTCAAAGGTTTCGCCACTGTCCACAGTGGCGGCGGTACTGATCAGCAGCTCGATGGCTTCGACCAGAATGGTTTCGTCTTCGGGTTCGATCTTGAACACGGCCAGATCGGAAAGTTGCCGGCCGCTGATCTTGCGGTTGAACTCGCGCATCCGGCGCTTGAAAGCAAACAGACCGTCGCGCAGTTCGCGCAGGCAGGCGGCCACATTCACCACCGCCGAGCGTACCTTCTTTTCCAGGGCTTCGGCTTCCTGCGGCAGGTGATGGGCGAATTCAACGAGACGAACAATCTCGCTTTCCGGTTCGCCGACAAACTGATACTTGGTCAATCCGCCGCTATGGATTTCACCCAGCAGATGGCGGATCTGCTCATCCAACTCCAGCAACTGGCGGCAGTCGACCTGATAGGTCTGCAGTCGCTCAGCCAGTTGCTCCAGCGCGAACTCGGGCTGGGCCAACCAAGGGCTGTGCGGCAGGTCGGCCAGCCAGGTGAAGGGGCCTTCGTGGTCGATTCGCTGATGACGGCGTTGCTCGATCTGCCGGTGTTGCTGCTGCAAGGCCGCCAAATCCTGTTGCCGCTGCTGCCGCTGCTGATCCAATGCGCGGTGCCGCTCTGCCGACTGCGCCAGACTGGCGCCGAGGTCGGCGAGCTTTTTCGCCAGTGTCTGCAGCCGCTCCTCGCGCTCGGCCTCGCTTTGCCGCAAGTCCTGCATGTGCGCGTAGTCCCGCAATTCGGCATCCAGTTCGGCTAGTTGCTGCTCCAGCGCTTGGCGTTGCTGTTTGACGTTTTCCAGAGCCAGGGCGGTGGCCAATTGTTCTTGCAGCTGAGCCTGCTGTTGCTGCAACTCCTGCTGCAATTCGCTCAGTTCCGCCAGGGTCCGTTGCTGATACTGTGCCGGCAGGGCTTCCAGCCGCAGTTGCAGGCCAGGCAAATTGAATTGCCCGGCATTCGCATCGACCAAGGCCGCAAGCAGGGCCTTGCCATCAAGACGGAAATCTTCGTTGCCCAGGGTCAGTACCGGCTTGGCCAGCACCTTGTTCAGCGCGTTGAGTTGTTCCGTAGATACGACACCGGCCAGTTGCTGATAGAGGTTCTGCCCCTGGGTGCGCAACTCCTGCGCCAGCTGCGCTGACTCCCGTTCGATCCGTGCCAGCTCGCGCTCGATGGCCGCTGGCGTGCGGCTCTGTGCCTGGCCGATCCGTACCACCAACGCATCCCGTTGCGCCAGCAACTCGTGGCGGCGCGCCTCCAGCAGGGCGCGGTCGGGGATTAAGGCAAAACGCTGCTGCAACGCGCGCAACTGTTCGCTTTGTTGGCAGAGCTGCTTTTGTTCCAACTCGCACTCTTTTTTCTCGCCAGCCGACTGCATATCCTGTTCGCGCAGGCGCTGCAGCTCGACATCGCACTGCGCCAACTCATGCTGCAAGGTTTGCTGGCGGGTATCGTAATGCTGTTGCCACTGACCCAGTGCCGTGTCGATCAAGGGGCGCCAGCACAGCAATTTGCCGCGCAACGCCAAGCGGGCATCATGCTTCTGTTCCAGTTCGCCCAGGGGGGCTTGCAGCCGCACGGCGGCCAGGTACTGGCTGCGTTCGGCGTTGAGGTCGGCAAACGCCTTGTCCCATTCCGCCTTGAAGTCGATGCTGGCATCCGGCAGGTCGCGGCGGAAAATCTGCAGCAGATAGTCCTTTACCTCGCTGGAGCGCAGTTTGTCCAAGCGCAGCGTGCGGGTCAGCACCCGCTGAAAAACGCTGGCATCGCTGGCGTGCTCCAGCCGGAAAACGCAGAAGTCCTGCTGACTGGCGAGCTTGCGGTTGCGCCCGCCATAGACCATGTCGGCAAATTCGCTGCTGCTGTAGCTGAACACCCGGCGCCCAAAGCTCGCCAGATGGCTGGCCAGTTGCGGTTGTGCCACCAAAGTGCCATCCGGCAGGCAGAACTCCTCGACCTTCAGCGGCCCGGCATAGGCGAAATACTCGTACTCGAAGCTCACCCCTTTGCCCACGCAGCCCAGCACTACGGTGCCGGACTCCGGCAGCGACACCTCCAGCAGCACATAGGCGCTGTTGTTGGGGAAATAGAAGCGCCGGCTCTTATCCACATCGTGCGCACCAAAATCCATACGGCGGCGGTCGATGATCAGCAGAAACTGCAGGGCATTGATCAGGCTGGTCTTGCCGGTATTGTTGGGCGCCACCAGAGAGACCGCACCATCGAGCGGCAGCTCGGCGCGCGAGTAGCCTGCACTCCCCAGCAGGACCAGACGTTGGAAGCCGTACTGCATCAGGTGTTCTCCTCGTCGTCTGGTGCATCCGCAGTCCAGTCTTCCGCTGCAGGCGCGCTCTCTTCGTCGCCATCGGTCTTGGCCGTCAACGCCAGGCTTTCGAAATGATCGAGGTAACGGCATACAGCGGGCAGCAGTCGCCAGCCCGCCGGCTCTGGCACGGCAAAGCCGAGGTTGCAGGCGCGGCCCATCAGCTCCACCAGGGCGTCGGGGTTGAGGCCCTCGGCATCCAGCAGGTCTTGCTGTTGCTTGTAGACCTCGGCCAGCCAGGCGCTGTCGATCAGCCAATCGGTAAAGCGCTGCAGGGCCTTGCCGGCGTTGGCCTGGGCATCGAAGATCACCATGAACAGCAAGGCCAGCTGGCGGCTGATCTTGCCGATGTTGCTGTTGGCGTCACTGTTGTGAAACCAGGCAAAGCCCCTGGCATCCAGGCGCAGCTCGAACCCCAGCGCGGCAAACAAGCCGACATAGCTGGCCTCGTGCTGTTCCAGCTCCGCCCACAGCGCGGGCTCGGCCATTCGATTCAGGTGTTTGCCGGAGAGAAACAGGCGGAACAGCTCGGCCAATGCCGGCATTTGCGACAGGGCGGCTGCCAGAGCGTGTGGGATCGTCATTGCGGGATACTCACGCGGTGAGGGTGATGCAGGACGAGAATCGTCTGCAGCGTGGTTTTTTCAGGCTGGCTGGCTGCCTCGAACTGCCAGCCGGGCTCATGTTGCAGGTCATGGAACAGGCGCAGCAGGGTGGCATCCTGCAGGTGGGCGTAATGGGCGTTGAGCCAATCGAGCAGATTTTCCACCGGTAGGCTACGGACGAGATGCGCGCGAATGGCGGCCTCATCCACCTGTTCCAGTAAGTGCACGGCGTCGCCGGGTTCTTCCTGCGGAAAGGCCACCGCCTGCGGCTGGTACTGACGCGCGGCAGCCATGACCGCCCGTACCTCATCGCCCAATTGCAGCTTGAAGCCGCGCTCATTGCGCCAGACGGGGAGTGCGGTCTCATCCGCCGGGCGCGACAGGGCGCGACGCAGGCCGCGTTTGCGCACCTGCCCCAACAGCAAGCTGATGGCACTACTTAGTGCGTTGTGCTGGCGCAACTCTTCACGCAAGGGCAGCAGTGTATCGGCGCACTGTTGCGCAACTAGCCGGCCAAAGCGCCGCAGCTCCTTGGCCTGGTGCGCCACCTGACGTAACTGCAGGCGATGCGAGTAGAGCGCACCCTGTACCGACAATTGCTCTAGGCCCAAGTCGAGCGCACGCTCCGCGTCTTCCAGATAGCGATAGAAGGTGCCCTGCGAGCCGCTGTCCATCATCTGGTTCATCGGCTCCACATAATGATCGTAGGCTTCCAGCACCTCGCGGTAGCGCTGGCTGATCGGCATGTTGCCGTCGGCGCTTTTGGCGTTTTCCGCCAGTTCAAAGAGCGCGTGCCGGTCCTGATCGAGCTGCAGGCTGATCTGGCGGAAGAGTTCGGCCAGCGTGTTGGCGGCTCCGCGCACGCGATCCATGTCGGCCCCGAGCATCCCTTCATTGAGTGCTTCGGTGGCCTCACGGATCGCCGCAACACGAGCCTGCAGTACGGCAGCCAGGCCCAGCTCATGTTCACGGGTGAGGCCGCGCACGAACTCCAGTACATAGGCATTGAGCTGCAGATCGCTGCTGCGCGGCAAGGTTTGCAGGATGTCCGCATTGACCAAGGCACGCAGCACCGCGCCCTGCGTTTCGGCATCCCGTTGCCCGGATACCTTGGCAATACCGTTCAACACCTGATCGCTGGTCAGCACGGCAAACTCGCGCGACAGCCGTACCAAAAGCTCCACGATGTCCCAATGGGTATAAAGCGCATAGACCAGCGAGCGGGGGTTGGCCATGTCAGTTCAGTCTCCCACCACCGAGCAGGCATGCCCTGTGCGGCATGCTCTCACCCGCCAGCCGCACAGGGCGGCAACCCGGCGCATGGCCGCAGCGGGGTTTCATAAAGTGCAGGCTGGACGCATCGACCATTCGTTGTCCCCACGCCGCCGCGCCCGATTTCTGGCGAATCGAGCCCAGCGGCCACATTCTTTGTGCTCTCGAGAGCCAGCACAAAGAATGTGCTCATCGTGCCGGGGACAAGCGACTCTCGGGCTGCGTCCCGGCCGGAATGTGTCAGGCATGGTGGCAACACTGTGTGCACAAAGTGGCGTCATTGTGGTGAACAGCGTGGCAACATTGTGTTGAACATGGCGGCAGCATTGTGGCGACATGTGGGGCACAGTGTGGCAACAAGGTGGCGCTGACAGCTCAAGCGGTCGCATGGATGAAAGCATTCAGTGCCGCCGCGATGCGTTTACGGCGCTCTTGCAAGAACGCCTTGTAGTGATCCACTGCCAACAGTTCCTCCTCCACAGGGATGCACTGTGCTGCGAATGGTGCTGCACCGTGCTGCGCCACCAGCGGCAACAGGTAGGTCACAGGCGCTTTGTCGCTGATCGCACGATTGGTTTTGCCGCCGATGAAAGCCAGGTTGGCGATGTCGTCGGCCTCGCGAGGGGTGTAGCTGCTGCGCAGCAATGCCTTGGGGAAAATGTGATGAAACTGCAAGCGGTGCTGACTGCCCGAGTGGTCCAGAGCAATGGCAAGGTGGCTGCGCCAATCCTTGGCACCTGCCGCACGAAATGCCAGGAACATGGTCTTGAACAGCGCACTACGCTGGTTGCGCCCCTCCAGCTCTTCCGGCGTGATGTCAAGGCGGCCGAACTGCAGACGCAGCCGGTCGATCAGTTCATTGACGCCGCCGCCATTGCGGATGATCGCCAAATCCTGATCCAGAATGGTCTCACTGGAACCCCGCGAGAAACGGCCTTTGGCATTGGCGGCCAAGGCCCAGTAGCGCAACTGCTGCGCCTCTTCCGTGCTGAGGGCATAGTCGCGGCGGTGTCCAAAGTAGGCAAGTACCACCAGTAAGAAGGGCGATGACAGCAAGGCAGGGCTGTCGATACCCAGATTGCTGCGCGCGAAATTGAGTGCAAATTCCATCCCCTCGCAGGCTTCTTTCCAGGCTTGCTGCAGTATGTCCAGGGTCAGGCTGCCGACGGTCAGAAAACGGGATTGCCCGGTGGCAAAGGCCATCAAATTCTTCAGGTGTAAACCCAGATCAAGCTCGAAACCGTTCTGGGCGCAAGTACTCTGGAAGTCCAGGAAGGTCTGCAGCGAGTGCCGCCATTTGGCCGTGATCTGCGCCAGAGCCAGATCGGAGCTGCGCAGCTTGGCGCCCAGCGAGTTGACCCGCACGAAGATTTCCGTGACCTCGTCGTAGGACAGCGTTCGCTCCAGCACGTCCATGCGATACACGTACTTGCGAATGCCGCGTAGCCGGGCCAGGCGCTGGCTGTATTTCTCGTAACGCGGATCATCAAAGCCACTGATGCCCGCACGTTTGAGGAAAGGCGCATCGCTGTCGGTCTTGAAGACTTCGGATACCTTCACCCACTGCGGCAACTGCTCCAGCTTCCGGGTCGCCACCACGAAGGTCATTTTGTTGAAGCGCGTCAGCAGTTCGTCCTCGCTGGCGTCGGCCTCGTCGCCGCCCAGCTCGCCTTCCTCATCGACCTCAGCGTCATCGCCGTTCTCATCTACTTCGGTCACGACGGCCAGTTGGTCGGGATGCTCCAGATTGAACAGCAAATCGATTGGGCGACGGCGACCGCGCACCGACACCGGCTCGCCACGAATGACGGCAGATAACGAGGTCAGACGCTGTTGTCCATCGAGCAACAGGCGGGTGCTCTGATAAGGGTTATTGCTTTGGCTGACGGCGAAGCTTTGCAGGGGCACAGCCTCATCGGTTTCCCATAGCAGGATCGCCCCCGAGGGATAGCCCCGATACAGGGAGTCGAGCAAGTCGCGCACGCGCGTGGAGCGCCAGACATACTGCCGCTGCATTTCCGGTAAGCGCAGCTCACCGCGCTCGATCATGCAGACCAGTTCTTCAACGCTGGCTTCAGCCTTGGCCATGGTGCTTCCTTATCTTCTCAATCTCATTCAGCTGCTGCGGGCGGCTCGGCAGCGGGGATGACCAGCAACAGCTCGGAGTCATCCACTAACCTGTAAACCGGCCGCTTGCCGGACAGTCGTTCGCTCTGATCCAGAATGATCTGAACCCCTTCACCACGCTTATCCATCATGGCGCTGCGGCCTGTGATCGCTTTGTCCGCCTCGGGCACAGAACATTTGGCCAGCAGACTGGTGATGGCTTCGTTTCGCGCAGCCTGGCGGTAGGGAAGGCTCTCCACCGTCATGGTGTTGGGGATGGCGCCTGGCGAATACAGCTCCAGCCGGTCCGCAAACATCCGCAGGCGGATTTTGGCGCCATGGATCGAGTAATCCCGGTGCGCAACGGCATTGACCAGGGCCTCGAAGATGGCGGTCATGTCGTATTGCGGCAGATCGTGCCGGCCCTCATTCTTGGTGGCATAGACCTGCATGTTCTTGCGGACGAAGTGGCAAGCCGCCAGCACCTGGGCATCCAGCGGCCCGGTGATGTCCTGGGCGTCGAGCTGATAGGCCGTGTCGCCTTGCGGCAGCACCTCGGTGCCACGGTATGCCACGGCCTGAATGAAGGCATTTGGCAGCCAGCGGCGGGGATCAGCGCTGGCCATCAGCACGCCGGCGATGGTAGGCCGAAGTGCGCCGTCGGCATCGGGGCGCGCCATGGCCAGTTTATCCAGCAGCACCTCGCGCGTATCCTGCACGCGCGGACTGGCAAAACGTTGCCACAGATCATCTACAAGGTCGTCGAGTATGGCGCCGGGCACCGGCTGCTCGTCGAAGCGGATGATGCGCGCCTGGCTGCGTTGCTGGAACAAACGCGCCAGATAGTCCGGAGCCATTTCACGCTTGGCGCTGCCCACGCGGTGCAGATAGCCGCCCGGGCTTTTATGCACGAACAGGCTGCTTACGATATCGATCTTGAGCACCGGCAAGGACTCGCCTGACGTGCTGGGAAGGCTCAGACGCTCGATCACCGGCGCGAGCGGCGGGGTGATGCTGTCGAGGCAAATCTGCCGGACGAAATCCTCCACCAGGTCGAGACGCTCCAGCGGGATACCGAGCACTTCTCGGGTGTCGTCCACGCCGAGCACGCACACACCACCCCGGCTGTTGGCAAAGGCTGCCAGCTCATCAGCGAGAGAATCTTTATGCGGCGCTGACACCTTTTGACCGGCAAAGCGGACTTCCTTCAACTCCAGATAGGAGTCCTCTCCCAGGCGAATCTTGTCGATCAAGTCCGCGATGTTGTCGAACATGTCAAACCTCTCTTCCCAAGCGTTGGTAACGCCGTTCGAACGCTTCTTCACCGCCTTCCATCACTTGGCAGACTTCGCGGCGCATGGCCTGATCCTGCAAAGAGCCGGTTTGCTTCACATGACACTGGTGGTTGAAGTCCAGTACGTGGATCAACTCCGCATCGCCATTGACCACGATGTTGGGGTTGTGGGTCACGATGATGAGCTGACGGCGCAGTTTGTTGCTGCGGATCTGCTGCACGACCAATCCGTAGATCAGGTGGTTATCCAGGTCATCTTCCGGCTGGTCGAGCACCAGCGGCTCGTTGCCGTGCGCCAGCAGGAAGGCCAGCATGGCCGCCGCGCGCTGCCCGGCGGACGCCTGGCCGATGGACTGAAAGTCCCGCCCGTCACCTTTGCGGCTGTATTCCACCTGCAAACCGTCTTCAGGGAACCAGCACAGGATGTGATCGATGAATTCCGGGCGCTTGTCGGCTTCCGCTTTCAGGAATTTATTGAACCAGCCGCCAAACTCCGCTTGCCCGCGACAGGCTTGCGAGAGGCGTTTCTTCTGCGTCAATAGCGTCTGCTCGAAGGCCGCCGTATCCCATACGCCCGGCTGCTCGACCAGATCAACCGTGCCCAGCAGATCGGCCACGAGCCCTTTGGGGGATGCCCCCTCTTGCTCCTGATACAGGTCGTCCACGTACTTGCCTTCAGCGGCCCCAAGCACTTCCCGCAGGGAGCGCTCGATGCCCTGCGCGTCCCGGCTGTAAGGGATCAGTTCGATGCGCACAAAGGGATTGCCTTGCAGCGTTGCCTGCAGAAATGCGCTCCGTTGGGCGCTGATGGCGCGGCGGGCGGATTGCACCTGTTCCAGCAACGACTTGGCCTTCTCGCGCAACTCGGTGTGCTGCTTCTGCAAGGCTTCCAACTTCTTCAGCTCGATTTCCAGGCGCTGCTTTTCTTGCACCAGACGACCGTACTCGCTGGGATCGCTGACGCCTTGTTGCTGCAAGTCGGCCTTGAGCTGCTCGTAAGCCGTCTTGGCCGCGTCGATCCGCGCAAACCAGGGCGAAGCCTCCAGTTCACCTCTCAGGACTTGCCCACGCTCCTGCAGCACGTTTGCCGCGCGCTCAACGTCCTGCCGCACCTTGGCGATGGCGGCGTGCAGCGCCTGGACAATGCTCAGTGCTGGTCCGTCTTCGGCGGTATCGAACAAGCCTTCCGGCAAGTCTTCCGCCAACAGATCGTCGGCAAGTGCTTTCAAGCGGGTTGCCAGTTCGGCGGAGGCGTCGAACTGGCGTTCCAGCTCGCGGCTTTGCCGGTTAGTGCGCTGATAGTTTTTCAGCAGGGCGGCATGATCGGCGCCCTCGAAGCGGGCCAGCTTGCGCTGAATATCTTGCAGGGCCAGCGTCAACGCCTCACGCCCTTGCAGCTTGCCGTCCAGCTCGCGCATCTGCGCCCGTGCGGCCAGGAAGGCACGCTTGGCCTCCTCAAAAGCGGCTTGCTGCGATTGCGTGCCCGCCGCATCGTCAATCACCTTGAGCAGCGCCTGTTGGCTGTCACCGGCCAGCGCGGCGATCTGCCCCTGGCTGAACAGGCGCACCGGAAAGCGTTGCTCGGTGACGGCCTGACTGGCCGAAGGCTTGAAACTGCCCGTAGCGGCGTCCCATTCCTCCACCGCGTGGCCCTGGCCATCCTGCCGCCAGATCAGGCGATAGGGCATGCCATCGCGCTGCACTTGCACGCAGAGGCTTGTTTCCGCCCGTAGTCCGCCTTCGTCATTGCGGCTCCTGGCGACCCTGTTGAAACGACTGAAGGTCTGCCCGGCTTCCGAGCTGGGCGACAGCTCCTTCTCACGGCGATAGGCCAGGCGCAGGGCATGCACGACGGTCGATTTTCCTGTGCCACGGCCACCAATCAAAGCATTGAAGTAGGGGTTGAGCGGCAAACTGGCAGACGTTCTGCCGCGCCCCATGTAACGTGCGTCACGGATTTCTATCGATTCGATGAAATGCTCGGGCGTATTGAACGGCGCAAAGCCGTTGCTCTCATCGCTGCGCCGAACGGAGACTTCCTGCCCATCCAGCAAGGCAAGACGCAAGCCTTCCAGGCTAGGCCGGGCCATCTTGATCCAGGTATAGCGCGAACCCGGAACAGCCGTACCTTGGAAGCTGTGGCAATCGCTGCCCACCACGCTGGCAAAGCGCAGTTTCAGTTCATCCAGCACCATCGGCACGGGGCTAGAGGATACGGTCCACTCCAGTGCCAGGATGCCGGGTTCCTGCAAGACAGCCTTAACCGTGTTGGCATCCATCACGCATCTGCGCGTACCAGACTCGACCTGTAACAGCCCCTTGTCGCCATCAGCATGTGCCGGAATGGCAAGCCCCCCTGCCGCCAGAATGCGCTCCACCACCTGGGCGGCACCGATGCGGGTCACACCATCGCTGCCACCACGCGTGCCTTGGTAATCCACCTGCGCCAGCAGGTCGCTGATGGTTTGACTGTTAGCGGACGGGTCGAAGATCGCCAGCAGGTGAAAACCGCCCTGCACCGAGATTTCCACTCCAGGGAAGAGGTGCAGCTCACGGAACCCGTCAGGTGGCGTGCCCGCGTCGGCCTCGCGCTTCATTTCCGCATAGGCCGCCTTGAGCTTGTCGATCCACTCACCGGTGTTGTGGTCGGTGACCGCCACGCAGTCGATTTCGGCAGCCATGTACTTGAGCAGCCAGGTCTGCGGCGTTAGCTCATTTGGCGTGCCAATGACTGCCTGCCAGGCGCTCGTGTCCTTGGAGGCCGGGGTGTGGGTATGGAAATCGAACTTCCACCAGCGTGCGCCGGGGTAAGGCCAGGGTTGGCTTGCGTTGACGCTCATGTTCATTCCCTCAGTAATACTGCCGGATGTAGCTGTAGGCCTTCTCGAACAGCTCTTCATCCGCATGCAGCTTGTATTTGAAGAGAGCCTTTCGTAGCGCCTTCTTGACCTCGCGCTCGCCAGCCTGCGTGCCTTGCCAGCCCGGGAAGCGGACGAGGCGCACGATCTCGTCGATGTCCGCCACGACGCGTTCGACCATGATCGGCGTCTCTGCGGTCTTCACCTCGTTGAACAGTTCGGTCAGCGCCGCCTTGCCGCGATCCTCGTCCTCTTCGGGCGGGACCTCCTTCTCGGCTTGCAGCGTATCCTTGGCGATCTCCAGCAGCTGCTTGAGAAACTCGACGCTGTTGATCTGGCCGGACTCGAAACGGTCCTTCAGCGCATCAAGCCGTTCCGAAAGCTTCTTGAACTTGGGGTTGCCGCCGTGCCCGCGCAGCCGGCGCTTGAGCTTGATCTCGATCTCCTTGGCCTTCTTCGGATCGGGGTTCGAAAGCACGGCCTCCAGCAGATCGGCGTCCAGCACCAAGGTGTCGAGGTCATCCCGCACCGCGTCGACATGGACGTTCTGGTGGATCAGCTCGATGGTCTTGGCGCCCAGCGAATGCCAGATCAGCTTGCCGTGGCCGCTGGACGGCTGCACCGATTGGTACACCTGCGTCAGCCACTTGTAGTCCGGCTCGAAGGGGCCAAGGACGGTGTCCGGTGACAGCGCCTCCCAGATCTTGTTGAGCACGCTGTACTCGGCAGCAAAGTTGTCCCGCACCTCATTGTTGGGCAGGCACTGCTGCGCGGCGATCAGGCCCTCATAGCCTTGCAAGCTGCGGTCACAGCCGGCGAAGAAGGCCAGGCATTTCTGCATGGCTTCGGGCAGCTTGTCCTTCAGCTCCTGGATGTTGCTCACCACCTGCCTGACGCTCTGGTCGTCGAATTCCAGCGCTGCCGCCACATCATCGAAGATGCCGAGGTAGTCGACGATCAGGCCGTGGGTCTTCTGCTCGGAGTACGTGCGGTTCACCCGGCAGATGGCCTGCAGCAGCGTGTGGTCGCGCAGCGGCTTGTCCAGGTACATGGCCTGCAGGATGGGCGCATCAAAGCCGGTCAGCAGCTTGGCCGTGACGATGATCAGCTTCAGAGGATCGGCCGGGTCGCGGAAGCGATCCAGCAGCCGTTCTTCCTCATCGCGTGAACGGTCGTAGGCCGCGTACTCTGGATGCTCCTTCTTGTCGGACGCCTGCACCGACATCACGATGTCTGTAGCCTCGGGCGGCAGCAGCTTGTCCAGCTCGGCCTTGAACAGTAGGCAGGACTCCCGGTCGAAGGTGACGATCTGGCCCTTGAAGCCGTTGGGCTCCACCTTGGTCTGGAAATGCTCGACGATGTCCTCGCACACCTTGCGGATGCGCTCAGGCGTCTTGACCAGCACGGCTATCTTGGCGGCGGTCTTCGCGAGGTTGTCCTTGTCCAGGTCCGACAGGCCGCCGGTCAAATCCTTGTAGGCGGCATCGAGGGCGACCTTGTCGATGTGCAGATCGATCAAGCGCGGCTCGAAGTGCAGTTTCAGCGTGGCACCGTCGCGGATTGACTCCTCGAAGCCGTACCGGCTCATGTAGCCTTTTTCGTCCTCGTCGGCACCAAAGGCGTAGAAGGTGTTGCGGTCGGCACGGTTGATCGGCGTACCGGTCAGGCCGAACAGAAATGCATTGGGCAGGGCCTCGCGCATCTTGCGGCCCAGGTCGCCTTCTTGCGTGCGGTGGGCTTCGTCCACCAAGGCGATGATGTTGCTGCGGTCGTTCAGGCTACCTGTGGCCTCGCCGAACTTGAAGATCGTGGTGATGATGATCTTGCGCACGTCCTGAGCCAGCAGCTGCTGCAGTTTCTCGCGGGTGTCCGCTTTCTCCAGATTGGGAATGTCAGCGCCAGTGAAGGTGCCGGTGATCTGAGTATCCAGGTCGATCCGATCCACCACGATCAGCACGGTGGGATTCTTCAGGCCGGCATGCATGCGCAGCTTCTGCGCGGCAAACACCATCAGCAGTGACTTGCCCGAACCCTGGAAGTGCCAGATCAGCCCTTTCCTCGGGTAACCCGCCAGCACGCGCTCGACGATCTTGTTGGCCGCCTCGTACTGCTGGTAGCGGCAGATGATCTTGATGCGGCGCTTCTTCTTGTCCGTGGCGAACAGGGTGAAGCTGCCGAGGATGTCCAGCACCACATGCGGGCGCAACATGCTCTCAGCGGACAGCTTGAGCGACTTCAGCGGGTGGTGCTGACCATCCTCCCCATTGCCATCCAGATGCCACGGCCCCCAATCCTTGACCGGCAGGCCGATGGACCCGTAGTGGTAAGCCTTGCCTTCGGTCGCCACCGAGAACACGTTGCAGACGAAGAGCTCAGGCACGAACTTCTCGTAGTCGTCGTGCACCTGTACCGCACCATCGACCCAGCTGATGCACTTCTTGACCGGCGTCTTCGCCTCAATCAGTACCAGCGGCAGTCCGTTGACCAACAACACCAAATCGGCGCGGCGCTCGGTGGGGCCGGCACGGTAGGTGTACTGCTGGGTGACGATGTAATGGTTTTGCGACAGATCATCCAGGTCGATCAGCCGCACGGGCACATGCTCGTTGTTTTGGCCGAAGGGCATCGAGCGCTCGCCACGCATCCAGGCGGTCATCTCCTCGTTGGCACGGATCAGGCCATCCGAGCGCACCGACAGCACGATGGCGCGCAGCTTGTAGAGCACCTCGTCGGCGCGGTCGGGCTGGGCGGCAATCTCGGGGTTCAGGCGGATCAGTGCATCGCGCAGCCAGGGTTCGACCAGCACTTCCTGGATCTGGCGCGGCACCTCAGCCGGGGCGGCGTAACGCCAGCCGACGCCTTTGGGGCTAGGACCATAGCTGGCGAGCGGTTCCTGAACGGTGTTGGCCGGGATAGCCTTAATGGGGCCAGCGAGCAGATCGCGGACGTAGGCTTCGACGGTGTTGGATTCTGTAAAACTCATCTCGAAGCCCCCTCCATAAGAACCTGATTCCTTATCGCACTTGCAGTCTTTGCCCGCTTCTTAAGCTGTGGAATGGCCGCCACTACGGCGGATAAGGCTTCCACGATTGCTTTCTGTGCATCAATCGATACGAGGGGAAAATTCATTTCCGCAAACCGCTGGACGCCCAAGTGCGCGATTGATGTTGTCTGTTTTGAAATTTGGACGAACCGAGATGTGTATTGGCAATACTGAAAGTAGTAATGCGCGAACTCTGACATCACCTCCGCATTTGGGCGAAATCGAATCAGCGTGTTTTGAAAGCAGCAATCTGGGACTTCATCGCGGAATATCGCACTGCGGCCAACAAGCTCCCGACTTTGCCCTTCGTTCAGCAGAACATCTCCGCTCTGCAACCTGAATGTCGAGAACTCACTCTCATTGAAGTCCATCTCATTGACATCACTCGTGTCGATGAATCCATCGAACACATTTGCAACGCGCAGATACTTCCTTGTGTTTTTCCCGGTTTTGTATTTCGGCGACAACTGCCGGCCCATAAGTATTTGGCCAGCATCACGCGCCTTGACCCACCGACAATCGATCTCGGTTGCTAGAAAAGGAATGCGGACCGTACCTTCGCCCTGTAGTGCATCAAAGGTTTCGAATAACAGTGACTTTCTCAGCCTCTCTGAATGGGCCGCTGCATCTTCGGCTGCTGTTCTTGCGGCCTCAGCGTTCAAGAGCAGACGTATAAGACGCTGCTGCTCATCCATCGGCGGGAGCACAAACTCAAAGTCCGCCAAACTCGTCCAGTTGGTGCGGGGGCTCAACGAGCCAGCTGATGTGCCCACCGCGTGATCAAAAAAGACATCGGTCTGGCAAATGAATGGCAGCAACTCTGGCAACAAGAGCTGCACATCCTTTGTCTCCAGCACGTAGATGTCCCCGGAACAGACGCCGGAGAAATCCGCCACAGCCACCTTCCGCTGGTAAGCGCGTCGCTTGCCGAACAGCACCTGCCCAGGTTGAAACACGCTGGTGAAGGTCACGCCGTCGGCGACGCTGCCCCAACTGCGGATGCGCAAGTCACCTGGTTCGATATGTTCCAGACCGACGTAGCGTTCAATGCCATCGGCCAGCGGATCTTTGCTGCGAGCTTTCGAGAGGCGCACCACGTCGCCGAACTTAACGCGGCGCGCCATTATACCAACTCCCCCTGATTCTCAGGTGTGAGGCGGTGAGCACGCATCCAAGCTAATGCCTTGTACCAGCGTTCTGTCTCAATGCGTTGCTTGCTGGGGTGCCAGTTGTGCGTCACTTCGTGGATGATGTCCTCATCAATGAATGGCTCATTCTTAGATTTCAAATCAACCCAAGCTGAGTACAAAGTGGCGACGATCTCACATTGCTCGGTACTTGCCGTCTTGAGGCGCGCGATTAAGAGGTCGATGCGGTCGCGAACATGTACGAAATAGCGAGAGTAATAGTCAGCGTGCTGGCCGGATTTTTCCAGCGGCGTGTAGTGTGTCCGCCCATTCCCTTTGGCGACATCAAACCACTTATGCGATTTCAGGTTGCTCACGATGGAGCGCATAGCTCTGGGGTCGTATGGGCCCGCCGCTTGCCGGTAGTACTGGCTTTGCATATCAGCTTCAAGGCCAAAATGCTTTTCACTCAGAAAAAGCAGTTTTTCCAGCTTGACGCTGCCGAATCGCTGCTCACCGTGTAGTTGATGCACTATTTCAGCCGCCAGTACCGCACGTTTAAATGCTGGCTGTACGACCCGCTTTGCCTTCTCTTGCAGCGGCATTATTTCGACAGTGGGCTTATTGGTACCAAGCCCGTCTAGCGTTGCCACCAGCGCGTCCATCTGTTGCCAGAACGCACTGCCATCGGTTTGCCATTGGTCCCAGGCCGAACGCAACGATACCGCGTCGCAATTGCTGTCGGTGGCGATGGCGGCGGCAATACGCTTCACGTACAGCGGGATCGACAGGTTGGCCGCATTGGCGCCAATCTCGGCCAGTGTGGCGACCTTGGCAAAACCGGGCACATCGGCAAACGTCTTGTAGGCGTCCAGGATGCGCTGCTGGTGCGCAGGCGTAAGGAAGCTCTGTGCGCGCTCCCGGGTGACCTCGTTCACCGCGTCGATGAAGATCACCTTGCCCTTGCAAGCGGCGGACTTTTTGCGGTTGCAGATGACGATGCAAGACTCCATCGGGGAGTTGTAGAACAGGTTGGGTCCCAAACCGATGACGGCCTCCACCCAGTCCTGCTCGACCATCTTGGCGCGCATGGCCTGTTCCTCGTTGCGGAACAGCACGCCGTGGGGCCAGAGCACGGCGCAGCGCCCCTTGGTGGTGAGGCTGGTCAGGATGTGCTGCTGGAACGCATAGTCGGCACGGCCCTGCGGCGGCGTGCCCAGGGAGTTGCGACCCCACTTGTCGCTGCTCCAGGCCTCGCGGTTCCACTGCTTGATGGAGTACGGCGGGTTGGCCAGGATCACGTCGAACTGGCGCAGGCGGTCGCCCTCGATGTGCTTGGGTTCGGCCAGGGTGTCGCCCCGGATGATCTCGAAGTCCTCCACGCCGTGCAGAAACAGGTTCATGCGGGCGATGGATGAGGTGATGAGGTTGCGTTCCTGCCCGTAGAGCTTGAGCGTGCGGTACTCGCCGCCCGAGCGCTTCACTTCGTCCAGCGCCGAGATCAACATGCCGCCGGTGCCGCAGGTGGGGTCGTAGATCGACTCGCCGGCCTGCGGCGCCAGGAGTTGCGTCATCAGGTGGACGACGGTGCGGTTGGTGTAGAACTCGGCTGCCGTGTGGCCGGAGTCGTCCGCGAACTTCTTGATCAGGTACTCGTAGGCGTTGCCCAGCTCATCTTCGGGGACGTTGGTCACCGACAGTGTCTGGGTCGAAAAATGCTCAATCAGGTTCTTCAGCGTTTCGTCGGGCAGGCGCTCGCGGTTGGTCCAGGGCGCGTCGCCGAAGATGCCATCGAGCAGGTCCGGGTTAGCGGTCTCGATGGCGCGCATGGCCTTCTGGATGGCCGCGCCGACGTTTTTCGGGGTCTGTCGCACATCATTCCAGTGCGCGCCCTCGGGGATCTGGAAGCGGTGGTTCTCCGTGAACTGCGCGTAGGAGAGGTCGCCGCCTGAGTTGGCCAGCGCCGCTTGGTATTCCTCGTCCCAGACATCCGACACGCGCTTGTAGAACAGCAGCGGGAAGATGAACTGCTTGTAGTCGCCGGCGTCGATGAGGCCGCGAAGCAGCACGGCGGCGCCCCACAGGTAGCTTTCGAGTTCTTGTTGGCTGATGCGTTTACTTGGGTGACTCATTTCAGCCATCCCCCTTCAGTCATGACCTGCGCGAGCCGCTCTTCGGCTTCACGGCAGCGGGTGAGCGCGTCCTTGAATGCCGCAATTGCATCGGGCAGCGGTGGGATGTCTTCTTGCAATGGCGGCAGGACATAGCGCGAAATGTTCAGCGTCCAGTCCTCGGCTTTGATCTCGTCGAGGCTGACCACGCGGACCGCGTCCTGCGCATCGGCAAAGCCGCGATACCAGCCGAGGATCTCGGCGGCGTGCTCTGGCTCCAGATAGTTTTGCGCACGCCCCCGGCGGAACAGGCGTGACGCATCGGCGATCAGCACCTTCTTCTTGTGTTTGGCCGGCTTGCGCTTGCGCAAGACCAGGATGCACGCGGCCAGGCCGGTGCCGTAGAAAAGGTTGGGCGCCAACCCGATCACGGCCTCAACCAGATCCATCTCCAGCAGTTTCTGGCGGATGCTGCCTTCCACACCTTTGCGGAACAGGGCGCCCTGGGGCAGCACCACGGCCATGCGGCCGCTGACGTCGGCCATCGACTTGACCATGTGTTGCACCCACGCGAAGTCACCGCTGGATGAGGGAGGTAGGCCAGCGAAGTTGCGGCCGAAGGGATCGTTCAGCCACAGGTCCTCGCCCCACTTTTCCAGCGAGAACGGGGGGTTGGCGATCACGCAGTCGAATGTGGCCAGTCGGTCGACCTCGAAGAAGGCCGGGTTACGTAGGGTGTCGCCACGCACCACCTGGAAATCTTCAATGCCGTGCAGGAACAGGTTCATCCGCGCGATGGATGAGGTGGTGAGGTTCTTCTCTTGTCCGTACAGCTTGCCCCACAGCCGCTTCACGTCGCCATGCTGTTCCTTCACGTGCTGCACGGCGGCCAGCAACATGCCGCCGGTACCGCAGGCCGGGTCGTAGATGGTCTCGGCTTCTTTGGGATCGAGCATGTCGATCATCAGCCGCACGACGCTGCGCGGGGTGTAGAACTCCCCGGCCTTCTTGTTGGTGGCGTCGGCGAACTTCTTGATCAGGTATTCGTAGGCGTCGCCAAGCAGGTCAGAATTGACGTTCTTGTTGCCGAACGGCAGCTTGGAGAAGTGCTCGATCAGGTCCTTGAGCAAGGCATCAGACAGCCGATCCTTGTTCGACCACTGGGCATCGCCGAACACGCCGTACAGGGTGTCGGGGTTGGCTTTCTCAATTTCGCGCATCGCGCGCTGAAGGGCCGTCCCGACATTGCTGGCCTTGGTGCGAACGTCGTTCCAGTGGCAGTCTTCCGGGATCTGGAAGCGGTGCGATTCCGGGAACCAGGCCAGTTGCTCGTCGCCGGTCTCATCGACGATCTCCTGGTATTCCTCGTCCCAGACGTCGCAGATGCGCTTGAAGAACAGCAGCGGGAAGATATAGGTCTTGAAGTCAGCCGCATCCACCGGGCCGCGCAGGATGTTGGCGGATTCCCAGAGGTGGCCTTCGAGTTGGCTGAGGGTGATCGCCGGGGTTGCTTGCGTCATTTTGATGGCGTGCTCTTGACTGGGGTTTTTGCGGCGCCATCGGCGTGCAGATCGTGCGCGCGGGCGTACTCCAGCACCAGGATTTCGATCATCGACGCCACGGAACGGCGCTCGCGATCAGCCGCCAAGCGCAAAAGCTGCTTGATCTCGGCGGAGGTGCGGATGGAAAGGGTTTCGTCCTTCAGGCGTGACATGGCGGCGTCTCGTCATTGATGTCACGCAAATGTACTGCATTTTGCCTCACCCCGCCATGATTCTCTTCAGGGGGTGACTGTCTTGCTTGAGGCTGCTCGATGGCGCGGCGCCTTAGCGGTAGCCGGCCTCACGGAGCGATCAGCCTCGATGGCGATGGGATGCAGGGCATGCCGGCTGCTGGCCTGATTGGCTTGCCCGTAGTGTCGCGGTGTCTTGGCGCTGGCATGTCCCAGCCCCTGGCTGACTGAGTCCGCAGCCGCGTGCCGTTTCAGGTCGGCCGCCCATTGGTGGCGCAGGCAGTAAGCCGTGATAGCGTGCTTGTGCTTCGGCCAGAGGCTACGTGCTAGCCGACGGACTTCGACGGTGAAGTTGACCGGGCTGTCAATGCAAACGAGCAATTCCCGCCGCCCCGCTAGACGGATGCGCAGAGCCTCCAGCAATGGATGAGGATCGTGTGCGCCATAGGCGATCAAGCGGTGCGGCTGGCCTTGATGCGCCTTGACCTTGGCGCTATCGATCTCGAAATTGATCTCGCCCATGTCGTTGCGCGGATTGTTCACCCAGCGAATGAGCACGCCGCGCCGCAGTTCTTCCGGGCGGCAGCCGGTCAGCGCGGCGACCAGAATCGCATCGGCATACTTGCCTTTCGCAGCGCGCTGATACAGTCGCTCGCGCCAGTCGCCGGGGAGGCCGCGCAAGGCTTGCCGCTTGCTGGCACGCTTGCGGCGCTCATCGGTAGGGCCGCTTTGCCGGGCTATATCGAACTCGCGCAGAAATGTACGCTGTTGTTGCAATTGGGCTTGGATGGCCATTACTTGCAACCTGTCCATAGGTCGAGTAGAGAGCGCGGAACGCAGGCTTTTCAGCTGCTCGACAAGATCGGCGTACAGGCAGTAGCGAAGCGCTGCGACGCGTTTGTAGAAGGTTGTCGGACGCAGGGTGGCCGTCATGACTTCGGCCACCCCACCTTCGGCGTAGCGGGCACGCTGCAACAGCGTGCGGCCGAGCTGGCGATAGTCTTGCCTGGTCTTGCTACTCAAGCTGGCAAATTCATCGGCCGGAAGCATGGCTTGCATCTCGTGCCGGCACGATTCGATCAGCGCAACCATCTCATTCGCGTCGATCATTTCGTTCACCGTGGAACATCGCTTTCAAATCGGCGATGGCCTTTGCGCGTTCAGCCTTTGTCTTTTGACGCTCGGCTTCTGACTGTTGTACAGGAGCGCGCGACTGCGCTGCCTCCATCGCCTCCTGTCGGTTCTTTCGCCAGCGGGCGATGTTCGGTGCGAACTCGGCGATGAATTCTCCCGCGACAGCGCTATTCATCACGGCCAATAGCCATGAGCGCACGGAGCGGATGCCCGCGTGCTTGCCACTACCGGCTGCCGACAGGACGCCAGCCAGCTCGTCGGCGACAAGCTGTATCTGTTGTGCTGAGAGCGAGGGGCCGAAGCGGCGGGTTACGTCGGCGATGACGCGCAGGTAGGGCAGAAGAGAAGGGTGCGACAAGTCCAAGGGCGCGGAAGCCTCTCCCGTTTTCGGAGAGTTATCCACAGCCCCTGTCTGTAGTAGTGGTTTTATATTTTTTACTACTACTTCTTCCTTGTATTCACCTACACCTATATCACCGCCCTGACCGGCGACGGATGCGCCGTCCACGGTTTCTCCGTCGCCGGCCAAGCCGGCCATGGATGTCTGTGGCACCTTTTGCGAAACGGGTGTCAACACGGACTCCCATCGCCAAAGCCCTTCCTCGTCCTGGAATTTCCTCCGCGCCAGGTAGCCGGCATCTTCAAGTTCGCGCAGGATGCGGCGGCAAAGGTCTCGCCCAAGATGGCCTTTCGCGCGTGACTGATCGTGCAGCACGCGCGGCAGTGCGACAGCGCGCAACTGCCAGTTGCGGCCCAGCGAAAGCAAATGGCAAGCTACGCCTCGCGCTTCATAGCTCAACCGCGAATCGCGCAGCAGGCTGCAAGGCAAAGACCACCAATATTCCGCAGAGTCATCAATGCGGATGCGGCTCATAACTTCGCCCTCTGGCGAGTCAGACAACCAGCGTGCTCACGCTCCGCCGCCTGAGTCTCAAGCCAGGCGTCGATCTCGTGGGCAAAAAAGCCAATCGAACGGCCGCTTGGGCCTAGCCGAACTGGCTTTGGAAAATCTTCAGTCTGGCAAAGTCGCCAGAGGGTTGTCCGGCTGACCGAGATCTTCGTGCAGACATCCTGCGTCTTGATGATTTGCATGCTGTTCCTCTTAACGTGTTGAAACACGAAGGGATCATGCAAAAGATCTGGTTATGAAGTCAGGGAGCACGGTTGTCACCTGCGCTCCCTATTCTCGGGCCTGAAATCACCCAGCATGCAAACCGGTGTCGAGCAGTGGCCTCAGCTGTGCCAGTCGAATGTTTCACAAAATGGCCGAGACAATCCAAGCTCGTATCCTTGGCAAGATGCCGTAAGGATGCTGCTTGTGGGCAGGGTTGGTTCACGTCCCTCGGAGACGGCTTTCATTATCTGGGACATGTAAAGATTGGGCTCTATCACTGTTTTCTTCAGCAGCACCCGGACTACAACTCCATCGATAGCGACGGTAAATCCTTTGCTGAAACGCCCCAGATAGTGATTGGCGCGATGAGCAGGCGTGGTTTCAGCATCGGCCTTCATGCCGCCTGCAGCATAGATGGCGCCGAGGAGATAGGCGGATGGCTCGTTCTTGCTGTTCACCGAGTGGTACTCGAACTCCTTGCTCCACTTGATCGGAATTCTGAATTGCTGGCAGGTAACGATAAATTGCTTCGCGATCAGCTCCTTGGCCTCATGTTCTCTGCTTGCTCCGGACGCTGATAGTTGCCTGCTCACGGAGTGTAGCGACTCGCAGAACAGCTTATGAGTAGGCAGGTCCTTCCTCAGAAATTCGGGCAATAGCACCGCCGACTCTTCGTCCAGGCTTCGAAGCGCCTTGCTTAACCGGGACGCCGCATCTCGGAGTCTTTTTAGTTGCTCAAGTGTGCCTTCTTCAATTTCAGGGGGCGGCATCGTACGCCAACGAAAACTTTCTGCCAGCCGCAGAAAAGCATTTACACATTGCTCGCGGCGCTGAACGCCATATCGGTCGCAGGTTGCCTCTGCTCTGGTGCGCAGCTCGGCGACGGCATCGGAGTTGGGAATATCTGGAGCCATGATCTTTGTGGTCATGCCTGTGCTTGCTCTTTCCATTCGTCCAATCTGTCCGCCCATTCCTGCATCATGGCGCGACGCTCATCGAAATAGGTGGCGTGGTTGTAGGTACGACGCACATTGTTCTGGTCAGCATGGGCAAGCTGCGCTTCGATGGCATCGGGACGGTAGCCCATCTCGTTAAGGCGGGTACTGCCGGTGGTCCGTGTGGCGTGTGGGCTATAAGCGCCACTCCACCCCAAAACCTTGAGCGCCTGGCGAAGCGATGCGGCTGACATAGGGGCGTTGCGATCATCCCGGCCAGGAAACAGGTGCTTGCGGTTGCCGGTAATGGCATGCAGTCCTTTGAGCATCTCCACTGCCTGTCGTGGCAGAGGCACGACGTGCTCCTTGCGCGCTTTCATGCGCTGCGCCGGGATACGCCAAACAGCCTTCTCAAGGTCAAACTCATCCCAGGCCGCCTCGGCCACTTCGGTCGGTCGCGCCAGGGTCCACCACATCAGTTGCATGCAATGACTTACCTGAAAGCTGCAGCGGTGGTTTGCGAAGTCGCTCAGCAGTTTGCCGATCTGCTCTTTACTCAGTGCCGGCTTGTGCTGGGTCTTGTTTGCCGGTAGCGCCTTGCGCACCGGCCAAACCGGGTCGCTGTCGGCTCGCAAGGTGGCGACGGCAAACTCGAATACGGCGGACATGGTGCGCCGCGCCTCGGCTGCGACCGTGGGCGCGCCACGCTTTGCTGTTTTCTGCAGGATGTCCAGGACATGGGTTGGCGTTATTTCGCGAACCGGCATGCTGCCGATACTGGGGAATACCACGCGCTCCAGCATATCCAGACGGCGGTTCTTGGTGACATCTTCCCAGTCCTTTGTCTGCAGCCACTCCTTGGCGACGATCTCGAAGGTGTTCTTTGCTTCGCTGGCTTTCCGGATGCGGTCGAGCTGCCTTTGCTGCGCGGGATTGATGCCTTGCTTGACCAGTTTGCGTGCGGCCTCGCTGCGTTCCCTGGCTTCAGAGAGCGTAACAGCAGGGTATTCGCCAAGCGCAAACATGCTGGCCTTGCCATCCAGTGTGAAGCGGTATCGCCAAGCCTTGACTCCGTTGGGCTTGACTTCGAGGTAGAGCCCGCGCTGGTCATTCAAGCGGTAGAGCTTCTCCCTGGGCTTGGCGTTGCGGCAGTGCGTGTCGGTAAGCATGGTGGCTGACTCCTTGTCATGGCGACAGCGGCACTATACTCACTTATTCGTACATACTCCAAGAGCTGTACTCGCTAGCGTACTCAGGCATGCATTGACTGCTCGGGAAGCTTGAAGCAGCGCTATGAAACAATAAAACCGCGCAACTGCGCGGTTTTATTGGGATTTTTATGCTTTCCTGGTGTTTCATGAAACATCAGGAAAACGGCTTGGCGACTCAGACGTTGAACAGGAAGTTCAGCACATCTCCGTCCTGGACGACGTAGTCCTTGCCTTCCGAGCGCATCTTGCCGGCTTCCTTGGCGCCTTGTTCGCCCTTGTACTGGATGAAATCTTCGTAGGCGATGGTCTGGGCGCGGATGAAGCCGCGTTCGAAGTCGGTGTGGATGACGCCGGCGGCCTGGGGGGCGGTGTCACCCTTGTGGATGGTCCAGGCGCGCACTTCCTTGACCCCGGCGGTGAAGTAGGTCTGCAGGCCGAGGAGCTCGTAAGCGGCACGGATCAGACGGTTGAGGCCGGGCTCTTCCAGGCCCAGGTCGGCCAGGAAGGCTTGCTTGTCTTCTTCATCGAGATCGGCCAGTTCTTCTTCGATCTTGGCGCATACGGCGACCACCGGGGCGCCTTCCTTGGCGGCATGTTCGCGCAGGCGGTCCAGGTGGGGATTGTTCTCGAAACCGTCTTCCAGCACATTGCCGACATACATCGCAGGCTTGATGGTGAGCAGGCAGAGGGGCTTCAGCAAGACCTTGTCGTCTTCGGAAAGACCGGCGGTACGGGCGGGCCTGCCTTCATTCAGGTGGGGCAGCAGCTTTTCCAGCACGGCCACCAGCTTCAGGGCGTCCTTGTCACCGGAACGGGCCTTCTTGATGTCCCGGTTGAGGGTGCGCTCCACCACCGCCATATCGGCCAGAGCCAGTTCGGTGATGATGGTTTCGATGTCGGCAATGGGGTCCACCTTGTTGGCGACATGCACCACATTGGGGTCGTCAAAACAGCGCACTACATTGACGATGGCATCGGTTTCGCGGATGTTGGCCAGGAACTTGTTACCCAGGCCTTCACCTTTGGAGGCCCCGGCTACCAGGCCGGCAATGTCTACGAACTCGACGATGGCGGGCTGCATTTTCTGGGGTTTGACGATCTCGGCCAGGGCTGCCATGCGGGCATCGGGGACTTCGACGATGCCGACATTGGGCTCGATGGTGCAAAAGGGGTAGTTGGCCGCTTCAATGCCGGCCTTGGTCAGGGCGTTGAAGAGGGTGGATTTGCCGACGTTGGGCAGGCCGACGATGCCGCATTTGAGACTCATGTTGGTTTTCCTTCAACGGCTTTGCCGTGCAATTGTTGTTGGGCCACAGGATAATCGCCCGCCGCCAGATAGGGCCAGGCCCTGAGACAACGCGCCAGGGCCCGGTCAATCTCGATCTGCTCTTCCACCCGGGGACGGTGCAGCACAAAATCCACCACCGGCTGGTTCAGGTTGAGGCTGCGCGGGTGGCCAATGCCAATCCGCAGACGCCAGAACTCCGGCGTGGAGAGGGCAGCCTGGATGTCCTTGAGCCCGTTATGCCCACCGTTGCCGCCGCCTTTCTTGAGGCGGATGCCGCCTGGAGGCAGGTCCAGATCGTCGTGTACCACCAGAATTTCTTCCGGCGCGATCTTGTAAAACCGGGCCAGGGCGCCCACGGCCTGGCCGGAGCGGTTCATGAAGGTGGCAGGTTCCAGCAGCCACAGTTCCCCCTGCCGCCCGACATTGCCGAAGAATCTGGCCTGGGGCGCCAGGCTGACCTTGAGCTGCCGGGCCAGCTGGTCGACAAACCAGAACCCGACGTTGTGGCGGGTGACTTCGTAATCGGCGCCCGGGTTGCCCAGGCCGACGATGAGGCGGGGAATGGTCATGGTTTTACCCTGGCTGGCACTAAAATCAGCTGACGGCTAAAACAAAGGGCCGCCGTCGGTAAAACCGGGGCGGCCCTGAGTTTCCGATCGGCAGGATCAGGCGGCGGTTTCGCCTTCATCGGCAACCGCTGCGCCCTTCTTGGCCACACAGGTCACCACGGCCTGGTCGTCGCCATGCATCACAACGACCACGCCCTTGGGCAGGTTGAGCTGGGAGACATGCAGGGATTCACCGACCTTCATGTCCTTCAGATCCACTTCGATGAACTCGGGCAGATCGGCGGGCAGGCAGTTGATTTCCAGTTCGGTGATGACATGAGCGATCTGGGCGCCGCCCAGCTTCACGGCAGGGGCGACATCCTGGTTCACGAAGTGCAGGGGCACCTTCTGGTGCAGCTTCTGGTTGGGGTCAACGCGCTGGAAGTCCGCGTGCAGGCACAGGGGCTTGTAGGCGTGCACCTGGAAGTCGCGCAGCAGAACCTGTTGCTTCCTGCCTTCCAGTTCGATGGTGAGCACGGAAGCGTGAAAAGCTTCCTTGCGCAGACCTTGATACAGCTGGTTGTGGTCGAATTCGACGACTTCGGGTTCCTGACCGGCACCGTAAATGATGCCCGGGACCTTGCCGGCACGACGCAGGCGGCGGCTCGCACTCGATCCTTGCAGCGTACGCTTTTGAGCATTGAGAAGAAATTGCATGATGACTCCAGTAAGAAGGCCGACCCGCGACCAGGTCAGCCGGTGAAAAAACTCAGTCGATGAACAAGGAGGAAACGGAATCGTCGTTACTGATGCGACGAATGGTTTCCGCCAGAATGGGGGCCACGGACAGCTGACGGATGCGGCGGCAGGCAGCGGCGGAATCCTGCAGCGGGATGGTATCGGTGACGACCAGGGAATCCAGGTCGGAATCGTAGACCCGCTCCACGGCGGGACCGGACAGCACCGGGTGGGTACAGTAGGCCACCACCTGCCTGGCGCCGTGGGCCTTCAGGGCGGTCGCGGCCTTGCACAGGGTGCCGGCGGTATCCACCATGTCGTCCATGATGACGCAGGTACGGCCTTCGACCTCGCCAATGATGTTCATCACTTCCGAAACATTGGCCTTGGGGCGGCGCTTGTCGATGATGGCCAGATCGCATTCCAGGCGCTTGGCCAGGGAGCGGGCGCGCACCACGCCGCCGTGATCGGGTGAGACGACCATGGGGTTTTCGTAGTTCTGCCGGTTGATGTCATCGAGCAGGATGGGCAGGGCGTAGATGTTATCCACGGGAATATCGAAGAAGCCCTGAATCTGCTCGGCGTGCAGATCCATGGTCAGGACCCGGTCGACGCCGGAAGCCATGAGCATGTTGGCGACCAGTTTGGCGGCAATGGGCACCCGGGAGGAGCGGGAGCGGCGATCCTGGCGGGCATAGCCGAAATAGGGAATGGCTGCGGTGATGCGGCCGGCGGAGGCGCGCTTCAGGGCATCGACCATCACCAGCATTTCCATCAGGTTGTCGTTGGTAGGGGCGCAGGTGGATTGCAGCACGAACACGTCGCGGCCGCGCACATGTTCCTGGATTTCGACGCTGACCTCCCCATCGGAGAAGCGGCCCACATGGGCGCGCCCCAGTTCCACATTGAGGGCAGTTGCCACATCGGCGGCCAACTTGGCGTTGGCATTGCCGGTAAAGACCATCAGACTGTTGTAGGCCATTTGCTTTCCCTGTGGGTGCGCCCACCCGCCAAAAACGACTTCGGGCAGGTGGAGTACCTGCCCGAGGGATTCAGTGGCTGGGGAAGAAGGATTCGAACCTTCGAATGCCGGAATCAAAATCCGGTGCCTTGACCAACTTGGCGACTCCCCAGCGGTTCGCTTGAGCAGATTCCCGTTCAAGCGAGGCGCGCATTATATACAAAAAAATTTCGATTGCGCTATAGATTGATGAAAGTTTTTCTTCTTCAGAGCCCAAGCAGGGGGTGCGCCGCCAGCCCCTGCGCCACCCAGCCCTGCCAGCCGGCCGGCAATTGCCTCGCCAGCTGGCGGGCCTGCGCTTCCCCGGCAAAGGCGGCAAAGACACAGGCGCCGGAACCGCTCATGCGGCTGCCCTCCGCCCCGGCCCGGCGGCGCAGCCAGTCCAGATGCTCGCCCACCTCCGGAAACAGGCGGCAAGCCACGGGCTCCAGATCGTTACGCCCGTCGCCGGGCCGCCAGTTTTCCGCCGACAACGGGGGCGTGGCGCGGCACAGGTCTGGCGCCCGGAAGATGTCCTGAGTCGGCACCGCCACCGGCGGCTCCAGCACCAGGTACCAGGCCTCGGGCAGGTCCACGGGCAGCAAGCGCTCGCCCACCCCCTCGGCAAAGGCATTGCGACCGAAGACAAAAACGGGCACATCCGCCCCCAGGGCAAGCCCCAGTTCCTGCAGGCGACTACGGCTCAGGCCCAGGCCCCAGAGGTGGTTGAGGGCCAGCAGCACCGTGGCGGCATCGGAACTGCCGCCGCCCAGGCCGCCGCCCAGGGGTAGCCGCTTGTCCAGAAAAATGCGGACACCCTGGCGGCAACCGGTACTGGACTGCAGCAGGCGGGCGGCCCGCACGGTCAGGTCGGAGTCGGGCGGCACTCCGGGCAAGGGAGTTTCCAGTACCACCGCTCCATCGTCGCGGGGCTGAAAGCGCAGGCGGTCGCCATGATCGAGAAAGCGAAATACGGTCTGCAACAGGTGATACCCATCGGGACGCTGCCCCACCACATGCAGGAACAAGTTGAGCTTGGCCGGCGCCGGCCAGTCCGACGCCCAGGTCCAGACCGCGCTCAAGGCAGGGATTCCCAGCTTTCCATCGAGAGGCGCAGCTTGAGCACTCCATCGAGGCTGGCATCGAGGCGGGACGGCAGGCGGGCGCCATCGCCGTAGTGGTAGGTCAGCAGCCAGCCGGATTCCCGCACCCGCCAGGGCCGGCCTTGGGCATCCGGCTCCACCAGGGCACCGGGTCCCGGACGGGCCTGGACCCAGGCCGACAACTCGTCCAGGGGCAGGGCGACGCCCAGCACCTCGGCTAGCAACTGGTCTGGGTCGCTGGATTCACGCCGGCTGCCATCGGCCAGTTGCAGCACCACCGCTCCTTGCTGAGGACGCTGCAGTTCCGCCACCCCCTGCCCCAGAGGATCGGAGAACAACAGGCGGTCGCCCGCCCTCCCGTGCTGCCACTCCAGACGCCCGGAAAACTGCCGCCCCCCTTCCTCCCCGGCCGCGGCCAGCAACTGCACGCTAAAGCGTGCCACCAGATCGAAGGTATCGGGCCCGCCGGTGTCGGTAGCCAGGGCCAGGCCGTCTCCCAGCCGGGCAGACGGCACGGCACAGGCCGAAAGAAAGCCTGCGCTCAGCAGGCTCCAGATCAGTTGGCGGCGGGAATTCACGGTTTGAATTTCTTCAGGATGGCTTGCAGGGTCTCATTATGGGGCGCCTGAGCCTGGGCCTTCTGCCACAGCTCCAAGGCTTCCTGGTGCCGCCCCTGGCGCCAGAGCACCTCGCCCAGGTGGGCCGCAATTTCCGCGTCGGCCTTGAGGGCATAGGCCTTTTCCAGCACCTCCCGGGCTTCCTGGAGCTTGCCTTGACGATACAGCACCCAGCCCAGGCTATCCATGATGAAGGGGTCCTGGGGCGCCAGGCTGGTGGCTTTCTGGATCAGTTCATGGGCTTCCTTGAGGCGCAGATTGCGATCCGCCAGGGAATAGCCCAGGGCGTTGTAGGCATGGGCATTGTCGGGCTGCAGCTTGATCAGCTTCTTCAGAAGGGTTTCCATTTCCTGGAACTTGCCCAACTTCTCAGCGGCCAGGCTCGTGTCATAGAGCAGATCCGGCTGTTCCGGCTGCAGCTTGAGGGCGGCGGCCAGGGTGGCGTAGGCTGCCGCATACTGCCCTCCCTCGCGCAGCAGCTGGGCTTGCATCTGGGCCAGATGGACTTTCTCCTGGGGGGTGCGCACCGTGCTCTGGCGCAAGAAGGCCAGGGCCTCATCCCGCTTGCCCTGCTCCACCAGCAACTGGGCGCCACGACCGCGCGCCATCAGGTACTGGGCGCCGCCCTCGACCTGCTTGTAATGTTGCAGGGCGGCCGCCTTGTCCCCCGCCGCCTCTTCGATCTGGCCAAGGAAATACCGCACCACGTCCCGATCCGGAAAGGGCAATTCCAGCAGGCGGGAAAACTGGCGGCGGGCAGTTTCCAGATCCTGTTCCTGCAGGGCCAGCATGGCGACGGGGTAGACCACCTCGGGATTGTCCGGCTCCAGCTTGAGCAAGGCATCAAACTGCTGCCTGGCTTCCGGATAGCGCTTGGCGCCGATCAGGACCCGGGCCAGATGCAAGCGCACTTCGACCGCCCCCGGATGACGCTGCAGATAGTCGGAAAGCAGCCGGACCGCTTCATCGACCCGCTCCTCACCGGCCTCCTTGAGCACGATCTGGGATTCCAGCAGCACCGGCGCCTCCCATTCCGGCTTCAGTTTCTGAGCCCGGCGCACCTCGAACCGGGCCCGCTCCAGCTGACCGGCATTGAAAGCCGCCAGGGCAATGGCGTAATAGGCCTCGGGCAGGGTGGGATAAGGCTGGGCCATGCGCTCCACGAACGCCAGCACCGCCGGCTTGTCCGGATGTCGCGCCAGCAACCGGTTCAGGTCGAGAAAATTGGCGCCCAGGCTGGCGGGGTCCGCGGCCAGCAACTGGCTGATGGGGCCATCCAGTTCATCGATGCGCCCGGCCATCACCAATAGCCCGGCCAGACTCTGACGGGCCTGTTGCGATTCCGGCTCCAGCTCGACCCAGATCCTTGCCAGCTCCAGGGCCATGCCATATTGCTGGGCAGCCCCGGCCAGTTCCACGGCGCGCTTCACCACCGCCGGGTCGCGGGTACGCAGGGCCAGATCCTGGTAGGCACTCACCGCCAGATTCACCTGTCCCCGCTGCAGGGCGACCTCCCCCAGCAGGAGCTGGAAGACGACCTGGCCCGTCAGCCCCTCGGTCTGGCCGGCCCGGGCCAGCCAGGCCGCTGCCTCATCCTGTTCGGAAGGTGCGGCCAGCGCAGCCCCGCCAACCGGCAATAACAGGGCCATGAAAAGGAGAGATGCCAGCAATCGGGAAGACATGATTTACATCCAGTACAGGTGAACGATAGGGTGAAGCCGGTAAACTCGGGCTAGCGGCGCATGTTATTGCGCTTTTCCTGGAGTCACAAGCCAATGCCCGAATTACCGGAAGTGGAAGTCAGCCGTCTGGGCCTGGCGCCTCATCTGGAAGGCCAGACCCTGTCGGCCTTCACCGCCCGCCGCGCCAACCTGCGCCTGCCCATTCCCATCGAACTGGCGGAGCGGCTGCGGGGCGAGCGGCTTGCCACCCTGAGCCGGCGCGGCAAATACCTGTTGTTCCACTTTCCCGGGGCGGGAGGCTGGCTGATCCTGCACCTGGGCATGTCCGGCAGCCTGCGCCTGGTGCCGCCGGGCACCCCGGCTGGCCTGCACGACCACCTCGACCTGGAATTCCCCCACACCGTGATGCGCCTCCGGGACCCGCGCCGTTTCGGCCTGGCGGTCTGGCAGGCGGGGGACGATCCCGAAATCCATCCGCTACTGGCGGTGCTCGGCCTCGAACCCCTCTCCGACGCCTTCACCCCGGACTGGCTCGCCGCCCGGGCCCGAGGCAGGCAGCAGCCCATCAAGCAACTCCTGATGGATGCCCGCACCCTGGTCGGAGTGGGCAATATCTATGCCGCCGAAAGCCTGTTCCGGGCCGGCATCTCGCCCCTGCGCCCGGCGGGCCGCATCAGCCCGGCGCGCCTGGGCCAGCTCGTGGCAGCAGTGCGCGAAACCTTGCTGGACGCCATAGCCTCGGGCGGCAGCAGCGTCCGCGATTATGTGCAGAGCGACGGGGGCGCCGGCAGCTTCCAGTTGCGCTGCGCGGTGTACGCCCGGGCCGGCCAGCCCTGCCCACGCTGTGGCGGCAGCATTCGCCAGGTGCGCCAGGCCGGCCGCTCCACTTTTTATTGCCCCGCCTGTCAGCGTTGAAGAATCCCGGGCCACCCTTGCGGGGGTTTGCCAACGTGCTAAATTATCGTTTCATTGCCTTTTTTCAGGGAAATCCCGATGTCCCTCGCCCAACAATTTGCCGCCTACAGCCAATGGCGCAGCCAGCTTGCCGAAGCGGTGGCCAATTTCCGCCAATGGTTGATGGATCAGGAACTCAGCGATGCCCAATCGGAATTGCGGCTGTCCCAGTTACTGGAACGTCTCAAGGAAGACCGCTTGAATGTGGCCTTCGTGGCGGAATTTTCCCGGGGCAAGTCGGAACTGATCAATGGCATCTTTTTTGCCGAATACGGCAACCGCATCCTGCCCTCTTCCGCCGGCCGCACCACCATGTGCCCGACGGAACTGCTCTACAGCCCCGGGAAGGCACCGGGCATCGAGCTGCTGCCCATCCAGACCCGCCACAGCAACACCAGCATCAGCGAGTTCAAGCGTTTCCCCGAGGAATGGCAGATCGTGCCGCTCGACATCGGCTCGGCCGAGGCCATGCAGTCCGCCCTGCGCCAGGTCAGCGAGGTCACCCGGGTCAGCCCCGAAGAGGCCCGCAACCTGGGCTTCGATGTCGGCGGCGAGAGCGAAGCCGGACTGTTCCATGCCGGGGAGGACGGTCAGGTGGAAATCCCCCGCTGGCGCCACGCCGTCATCAACTTTCCCCATCCGCTGCTCAAGCAGGGCCTGGTGATTCTCGACACCCCGGGTCTGAACGCCATTGGTACCGAGCCGGAACTGACCCTTTCGCTACTGCCCAATGCCCATGCGGTCCTGTTCATCCTGGCCGCCGATACCGGGGTGACCCAGTCCGACCTGTCGATCTGGCAGGAGCATATCGACACCGGCAACAGCAAGCGCGGCCGCATGGTGGTGCTCAACAAGATCGACGGGCTCTGGGACGAACTGAAGACCGAGGCGGAAATCGAAGCGGAAATCGCCAAACAGGTGCGCTCCTGCGCCAGCATCCTGAATCTGAAAGAAAGCCAGATATTCCCGGTCTCGGCCCAGAAAGGCCTGGTCGCCAAGATCAACGGGGACGAGGAACTGCTGGCCAGAAGCCGCCTGCCGATCCTGGAAACCGCCCTCTCCGAGGAACTGATTCCCGCCAAGCAGGATATCGTCCGGGATAACACCGAAGGGGAATTCAACGACATCTACCTGCGCGCCCGGGACCTGCTCGAATCCCGCCTGGCCGGGCTGCGCGAACAGCTCGCGGAACTGACCGAACTGCGCGGCAAGAACAAGGGCGTGGTGGAATACATGATGGGCAAGGTGCGTTCCGAGAAGGAAGAATTCGAGGCCGGCCTGCAGCACTATTATGCCGTGCGCAGCGTCTTCTCCGCCCTGACCAACAAGCTGTTTGCCCACCTGGGCCTGGATGCCCTGCGCAGCCTCACCCACGAGACCCGGGAAGCCATGCTGGAGGCCGCCTTCTCCAAGCACCTTTCGGATGCCATGCAGGGCTTCTTCAGCGTCACCCGCGGCAACCTGGAAAAATCGCGGGAAGAAGTGGAGGAAATCCGCAGCATGATGGAGGCGGTCTATAAGCGCCTCGCCGTCGAATATGGCCTCAAGCTGCCGGCTCCCGCCGCCTTCTCCCTGATGCGTTACGAGAAGGAACTGGCCCGCCTGCAGGCCTGGTGCGACACCCACCTCAACACCCCCTTGAGCCTGCTCACACACGAGAAGAAGAACATCACCCAGAAGTTCTTCGAGGAAGTGGCGCTCCAGGTCAGAAAGGCTTTCGAGCGGGCCAACCGGGATGCGGAAAACTGGCTCAAGGCCATCATGGCCCCGATGGAAACCCAGGTGCGGGAACACCAGATCCACCTCAAGCGCCGCCTGGAAAGCATCAAGCGCATCCACCAGGCCACCGACACCCTGGAAGACCGGATCGGCGAACTCGAAGGGATGGAAGCCGAGTTGCTGGCGCAGATCCAGTCCCTGGAAAACATCGCCTCCGCCCTGCGCGGCCTGCTCCAGCCCCAAGCAGCCGATCAGGAAGCCCTGGCGGCCTGATCCAGGACGGGGCGCAGGGAACGGCCCACCTCCTCCGGGCTGCTCTCCAGCCACCCCTGGACGGCCAGGATGCCGTCGCCACGCAGGTACAACCCCTGGGGCAGCGCTTCCAGCCCGTTCAAGAGCAGGCGCCGGGTCATTCACGGCCTCTCTCCTCAGGGCACGCTGGGGATCACCTGCCCGGAAAACAGCAGCCCCACCGCCTGCACGGCCCGCACCGGCAAAGCCTGGCCCAGTTCCGTCTGTGCCTTGCGGCGCAGACGGGAGAGCAGCACCTCCACCCCGTGATAGTCCCGGTCGCTGTACTTGCCCCAAAGCAGGATGACCAATTGTTCCTTGGTCAAGGTCTGGCCGTAGCAGGCCATGAGTCCCCCCAAGAAGCGCTGCTCGGTGGTGGTCAGCAACATGCTCCGGCCGGCCATCGGGGGCCACCAGCCGGGGGCCCTGCGGGTCCAGCCACCAGCCTTCGGAGCGCAGGTTCTGCTGACAGCGGCTTTCCCACAACATGGCAAGGCAGTAGAGCAAGCGCTGGAAGTGGACCGGCTTGGCAACACAGCAATGAACGCCTCGTTCACGCACTTGCGCCTCGCTCTCCGGGTGCACCAGGGCAATCAGGCCATGCGTCCCCAGCGGCTGGAGATGGCTCAGGATGGCGGTTCCGGCCCCATTCGGCAAACTCTCGTCCACCAGGACCAGATCGGTCTTGCGCACTGCAAGTCCCCGATAAAAGGCCAGTTCGCTGTCCGCGCCCCAGACTGCGGCCCCCCGGGAGCGCAACTGGTCGAGCAGGTTTTCTCGCAATACGGAGTCGGCAATCACCACCGCCAGGGTTGGCGCCGGGTCGGAAAACAGGAAATCACTGCTGGCCATGGCACATCTCGGTTGTCTCAAGCAAGGCCGCATTGTGAAAACCAGGCCGCCCCCGTGCACTCACAAGCGCTCTCTCAATCCGCTACCGGGCTTTTGCCCCCCGCCAGCATGGCCTTCATGGCCTCCAGGCGGGCCGAGCCGGTGGCCTTGTCGGCCGGGGCCGCTGCCTTGCCGCCGGAAAACCGCAGATCCTCCTTGCCCATTTCGGCGATGAAGCGCGACGGCTCAGAGGTGACCCACTCACGATTCTGCTTTCTGCGCTCGCAGTAAGAAACATGCAGGCTCTGGCGGGCCCGGGTGATGCCCACATACATCAGGCGGCGCTCCTCCTCCACCTTGCCGGTTTCGACCGATTCCCGGTGCGGCAGGATGCCCTCTTCCACCCCCACCAGGAACACATGCGGGTATTCGAGGCCCTTGGCGGCGTGCAGGGTGGAGAGCTGGACCGCGTCGAATTCCTCTTCCCGCTTCTCGAGCATGTTGATGAGGGCGATGGTCTGGGTCAGATCGACCAGGGTTTTGTCGTCCTCCTCCCCTTTCTTCGTCAGCCAGGCGGTGAATTCACAGACATTGGCCCACTTGCTTTGGGCCGCGCGCGGCTCCTCGTGGTCGAACAAGAAGGCTTCGTAGGCGATCGCGGCAAGCAGATCGGGCAGCACCTGCTGCGCCGGCTCCCGCTCGGCGCGGGCCTGCATCCGGGCGATGAAGTGGCAGAATTCGAGCAGGGGTTCGAGCTGCCGGGCCTGGACTCGCTGGGCAAAGCCCTCCTCGAAGGTCGCCGCGAACAAGGAGAGGTGCCGCTCCCCGGCATAGGCGCCGAGGGTCTGCAGGGTGCTGGCGCCGATGCCGCGCTTGGGCGTGGTGGCGGCGCGGATGAAGGCCGGATCGTCCTCCAGGTTGGCAAAGAGGCGCAGGTAGGCAATCAGGTCCTTGATCTCGGCCTTGTCGAAAAAAGACTGGCCGCCGGAGAGCAGGTAGGGAATGCGCTGGTTCCTCAACTGCTGCTCGAACAAGCGGGCAAGGTGGTTGGAGCGGTAGAGAATCGCGTAGTCGGACCACTTGCCCCGGTTCTCGAAACGGTGGGCCTGGAGCCGGATGGCGACGCTTTCCGCCTCCCGCTCGTTGTCGGGGCAGACGGTGACGCTGATCTGTTCCCCGTGCCCCAGTTCGGACCAGAGCTTTTTGTCGAACAACTTCTCGTTGTGGGCGATGACGTTGTTGGCGGCCTTGAGGATGCGCAGCGTGGAGCGGTAGTTCTGTTCGAGCTTGATCACCTTCAAGCGCGGAAAGTCCTGCGGCAATTTGCGCAGATTCTCGATATCGGCGCCGCGCCAGGCGTAGATGCTCTGGTCGTCGTCGCCCACGGCGGTGAATTGCTGGCGCGGCCCGGCAAGGCGCTTGAGGAGGGCGTACTGACAGGCGTTGGTATCCTGGTATTCATCGACGAGCAGGTAGCGCAGGCGGTTTTGCCACTTCTCCCGCAGTTCCGGCTGCTGCTCGAACAGCAGCACCGGCAGCCGGATCAGGTCGTCGAAATCCATGGCCTGGTAAGCCTTCAGGGTGGCTTCATAAGAGCGATAGACCTGGGCGGCGAGCTTTTCCGTCTCGCTTGCCGCCAGGCCCTGGGCGGCCTCCGGCGGCACCAGGGCGTTCTTCCAGTTGGAAATGATGGACTGCAGCGTGCGCAAGTTGCCCTTGTCGACGCTACCGGCCAGGTCGGCGATGATGCCGGCGCAGTCGGCCGCATCGAAGATGGAAAAGCGGGGCTTGTAGCCCAGCACCTTGGCTTCTTCCCGCAGGATGCGCACCCCCAGGGAATGGAAGGTGGAAACCTGCAACTGCCTGGCGGCCTGGGCGGAGATCCGCTTCCCCAGGCGCTCCTGCATTTCCCTGGCGGCCTTGTTGGTAAAGGTGATGGCGGCGATGTTGCGCGGCTCGAAGCCGCAGCCTTGCACCAGATAGGCGATCTTCTCGGTGATCACCCGGGTCTTGCCCGAGCCGGCGCCGGCCAGCACCAGAAGCGGCCCATCGAGGTAATGAATGGCTTCTAGCTGCTGGGGATTGAGACCTGACATGGAAGAGGCAAACCGGGAATGAAGAACGGGCGCGGTTGAAACCGCGGGGTAAAAACAAGGGCAGAAACGAGAACAGGGCGGATTCTACCCTGTTCGCCCCTCAGGCTTCCAAATCCACCCTGGCCAGGCCTTTATCTGCTTCGGGCAGGGACTGCAACAGGCGGGAGGCTCCGCTCCCGAGCCGGCCCAGATCGGCGGCGAGCGCCAGCGCGGCCTGATGCATCTGCGCCTCGCCCTGAAAAGGCCCCTGGGCGAGGGCCTGAACGGAATTGAGCAATTCCTGCAAGGCGTAATGCGGGGCGACTTCCAGCGCCGCCGCCGCCGTCACCTGGCGCGGCCCGAGCCGGACCCGCCGGGGCGAACGGGCGTCGCCGGCAGCGGGCAACGCGTGGGAAAGCTGGGACAGTTTCATGGCAGACCTCCTGACTCATTGACGGCCCGAGGCCCCGCCACCTTGAGGAAAGCACTCCCGGAAAGCACCGGAAAGCACCGGAAACCGCAGGAAACCGCAGGAAACCGCAGGAAACCGCAGGAAAATACAAGGGTTGAAAAATACGAGGGATCAAAGGGTACCGGATACTTTTTCAGCAGATCGCTGCCCGCGCCCAAGGGATTCTGGCGCAGGGCTTTTTCCTGTTCGCCAATCGGCATGGTGATCGTCGTGCTCGACCGGAAAAGACTCAGCCGGCCGCCAGGCCCACCACGCTGCCGATCACGATCAAGGCCGGCGGCTTCACCCCGTGCCGGGTGGCGGTATCCGGCAGGCTGGCAAGCGTGCAGGACCAAAAGCGCTGCTGCGGCAGGGTGGCCTTGTAGATCAGGGCGGCGGGCGTGGCCGGGTCGAGACCATGGGCCTCGAGTTGCCTTGCGATACTTTCCAGCCCGGCCATGCCCATGTAGAACACCAGGGTCTGGCCGGGCCGGGCGAGGGCCGGCCAGTCCAGATCGACGCTGTGGTCCTTGAGATGGCCGGTGACGAAGACGCAGCTCTGGGCATGGTCCCGGTGCGTCAGGGGAAAACCGAAGGCGGCCCCGGCCCCCAGGGCGGCGGTGATGCCGGGCACGATCTCGACGGCGACCCCCGCCGCCAGCAGCGCTTCCATCTCCTCGCCACCCCGGCCGAAGACGAAGGGGTCGCCCCCCTTGAGCCGCACCACCCGCTTGCCGGCGCGGGCCAGCCGCAGCAGCAGGGCGCTGATCTCCTGCTGCGCCAGGGTGTGGCGGGAAGCCTTCTTGCCCACGTAGATGCGCTCGACACCGGCGGGAATGCTCGCCAGGATCGCCTCACCCACCAGGTGGTCATACACCACCACCTGGGCGGCCTGGATCAGGCGCAGGGCCTTGAGCGTGAGCAGTTCCGGATCGCCAGGTCCGGCCCCCACCAGGGCCACGGCCCCGCTTGTCTGTGCTTGGCTGGTTTTCATCATTCAGGCTTCATCTTCGGCCGTTTCGGCCTCCGGTTCGAAAGGCATGCTCAGGACCGATTCAATGTACTCGACCGGCAAACGATGCTCCTGTGCCAGGTCTCCGGCACTTTTCCCGCTCGTCCAGATCATTTCCAGCCAGCCATCGAGGCCAGTGGACAGGGAATGGCCCGCCTGTTCCCCGTCACGCGTGTTGCGCTCGCCCTCCTCCACCGCATATTTGCTGGCATAGCCCCGGGGGGTAACCATCAGGCCGTGCTGGATGAAGGTATTGGAATTGCCGATCAGCACGGTGGACAGCATGCCGATATCCGCCTCCGCCATTTTCGCCAGGGTGGTGAACTCGATGCGCTGCCTGGGCCGGTAGGCGGACTTGACGATGGCCACCGGGGTATCGGGGCTGCGGTGGCGCAGGAACAGGCGCTGAGCCTCAAGAATCTGGCGGGTACGGCGGCCGCTCTTGGGGTTGTACAGGGCTACCACGAAATCCGCGTAGGCCACCGCATCAAGCCGCCGGGCGATGGTGGGCCAGGGGGTGAGCAGGTCGGAGAGGGAAATGGCGCAGAAATCATGGGTCAGCGGCGCCCCCACCAGGGCGGCACAGGTATTGATTGCCGAGGCACCCGGCACAATCTCGACCTCGACGCCGCAATCCGGCGTCCAGCCCGCCTGGAACAGGACCTCGAAGGTAGGGCCGGCCATGCCGTAAACCCCCGCATCCCCGGAGGACACCAGGGCCACCTTCTTGCCCGCCCGGGCCCGCTCCAGGGCCTCGATGGCACGGTCCAGCTCTTCCGTCATGCCTTTCTTCACCACCTCCTTGCCATCGATCAGGCTCGCCACCAGGCGGATGTAGGTCGCGTAACCGATTACCGAATCGGCCTCGGCAATGGCCGCCCGGGCTCGGCCAGTCATGTGTTCCACGGCGCCGGGGCCCAGGCCCACGAGCATGATCTTGCCGGTTTTGGAAAGCGTTGCATTCATTCTGGAATCCTTGCAATGGAGACGGTGGCATTGCGGCCACCTTGGCCGCGCAGCTTGTATTTTTCGATGAGCAGACAGGACGCATCGGCCCCAGCCGCCAGCAGGGCGGCGGCTTCCGAGACCGAGGGGGTGCCGGTGTACTTGCGCACGATTTCGGAAGGGTTGGGCACCGGCACGACGGCCAGCACTTCCGGCGGGTAGAAGGTGAGGGTGAGGCCAAAGCGTTCGGCAAAACCGAGCAGGCCCACTTCGTCCGCCTTCAAGGTGATGCTGGCGCCGGCCGCCACCTGTTCCGGAGCGAGACCGGCGGCGGCCAGGGCCTCCTGCACCGCTTGTGCAATGGTCGCCTCCGGGGTGCCACGGTCGCAGCCCAGGCCCAGGGCCACTTTCGGGCCGGCCAGGCTCAAGCGCCTTGCTCCACGGGCGGCCGGTAGGTGACCAGCCGGCCGGCCAGGCGGGGTGCCAGTTCCGGCGGCAGAGGGCGGTGGCTGATCCACAGCACGGCGGCGACGACGTCCAGATCCACATCTTCCAGGCGGGAGAACAGGATGACATTGGCCGGCAGGGGACCGCTGCGGCCATTGGCGTGGCGCGGCCACCAGTCGGCGCTACCGGCTTCCTGCACCAGGGCCACGAGTTCGTCGTTCACCACGGCGGCGCTGGCCTTCACCACTTCGTCGTGGGTCGCATCAAAGGTCCAGCCCAGCTCTCGTCCCAGCAGGTCGACTGCGATGGTTTCCCGGGCATCGGAAGCCGTGGTCAGCACGGGCTGAGCCCCCAGGGCGGTAGCCAGATGGCCGGCCAGCTGATTCGCCCCGCCCAGATGGCCGGACAGCACGGGTATGGCGAACTTCCCGGCTTCGTCGACCACCACGACAGCCGGGTCGCTCTCCTTGTTCTTCAGGTGCGGCGCGATCAGGCGCACCACCGCCCCAAGGGAAATGATGCAGACGATGCCATCAAAAGCGGCAAAGAGGGCGGGCACCTGTTCGCCCACCTTGCCGGTATAGCAGTGCGCCTGACTGCCGGGGGTGTTGCCCGCGGCGGCTTCGGCTTCGAGGCGGAATTTCTCCGGGGCGAACAACTGGGCTCCGGGCAGGGCGGCCACGACCCGGCAGGCCATGGCGATACCGTGCCTGGTGATGGAGACGACGGCGATCTTCATGCTAGCGCCTCGGAGCTTTGGGCGGCATCCGCCAGGGCCTTGCGGGCCCGGCAGCCGCGGCGCAATTCTCCCCGCACCCGCTTGGGATTCTGCACCAGCAGCAAGGAGAGGTAATTCACCTTCTCGTCCTTGAGGGAGGCCACGTCGCGGACAATGCGCTCTTCCGGCGAACCGACCCTTTCCACAAACACGGAGCTGCCCAGCAAGTCGCGTTTTTCCAGCAGTTCGATGACCTCCCGCATCAGGGGTTTGACCTTGAGCAGGGCCAGGGTGTCGAACTCATCCAGCAGGTGGTTGATGACTTCCACCCCGTAAGCGGCAGGGATGATGGCGAAGGTTTCATCCTCTTCCGCCAGAATGACTTCCGCACTGGCGGCCGCGGCGGCAAAAGAGGAGACACCGGGGATGGTTTCCACCCGCACCTCCGGGGCCCGTTCCCGCACCACCCGGGCCAGGTGGCCAAAGGTGGCGAAGGTGGAAGCATCGCCTTCCACCAGGAACACCAGGTCGCGCCCCTCGGCCAGCAGGGCCACGGTCTGTTCCGCCGCCCGGGCCCAGGCCCTGGCCAGGATTTCCGCATCCCGGGTCATGGGGAACACCAGTTCCACCGCGTCGGCGGGTACGGCAATGCCGCCCCGCTCGACGATGGAGAGGGCACAAGAGGACTCCTCGGCCTTCTTCACCGGGTACAGCCAGCGGGCGCCGGATTGCAGGGCGATCCAGGCGCGGCGGGTGATGAGTTCCGGGTCGCCGGGGCCCAGGGAGGCACCGATCAGCTTGCCGTAGATTCGGGATTGGGGATGATTCATGGATTTACCTTGTCGTTCCAGGCGGTCACGATCCACACCGGGTTCTGGGCCACCATGCGATGCATGTGCAGGATGGGCTGGCTGCGACTGGCCTGAATCTGCACCACGTCCCAAACGCCCCCCTTGTCCTTGAGAGTCTGGGTGGCCGTGGCCAGGTTTTCCAGGGTTACGAAGTTCATCACCAGGCGCCCGCCGGGCCGCAGCCGGGCCAGGCTGAGGTCGATCAGTTCCGCCAGTTCGCCGCCCGAGCCGCCGATGAAAACCGCATCCGGGTCGGGCCAGGTTGCCAGGCCGGACGGGGCCTTGCCTTCCACCAGGGTGTAGTTGCCGATGTGGAATCGCAGGCTGTTGGCCCGGGCATTGGCGGCATCCGCCGCATTCTTCTCAATCGCCCAGACATGGCCCAGGGGGGCCAGCCGGGCACATTCGAGACCGACAGAACCGGAGCCTGCGCCGATATCCCAGACCCGGGCGTCGGGTTTCAGGGCCAGCCTGGCCAGGGACAGAGCCCGGGCCTCCTGCTTGGTGATCAGCCCATTTTCCGGGGTGCGCTGCTGGTAAGCCTCGTCCTCCAGACCGAAGGCCGGGCCAGGTTGCAGCTCGTGTTCCACCAGCACCACGGCAGGTTCCGGAAAATCCATGGCGGCGGCCTGCTCCAGGCTCAGTTCCTGGTGGATGGCCTCGTCTGCCAGCAGCAGGCGGCTGGCGACGCAAAGGCGCACCGGCGCTCCAGCGCTGCCGTAGCCTGCCGCCAGCAAGGCCCGGGCCAGGCGGGCTGGATCGTTCTCGGGGCTGGTGAAAGCAAACACCCGGGGATGCAGAGCAATGGCCCGCATCAGGGAATACAGGCCATGCCCGGGCGTGGCCCCGGGCTGCCATTCGCCGGCATCTTTGCTGTGGCAGGAGGCAATACGCACGTCCTGCCAGGGCTTCTGCCAGCGGGCAAAAGCCAGTTGCAGTGTTGAGGGAGCAGGCAGCACTTCCAGCGTTCCCCGCCCCAGCTTGCCAATCAGATAGCTGCCCACGCCATGGCAAAGGGGATCGCCGGTGGCCAGCACGACCACGCACTGGCCGGCGGACCGGGCGCTTGTCACCCACTCCAGGGCTTGCATCAGCGCGCCGCCCATGTCGCGCACGGCACAGGCGGGTGCGAGATGCGGCCGCACCAGTTCCAAGGTACGGCCGACCCCGATCACCAGATCGGCGCTGGCCAGCAACTGGCGAGCCCGGTCTCCCAGACCGGCCCAGCCATCATCGAGAATACCAAGGATGTGGACGCGCTTCATGCCCAGGCCTCCGCCTGATCGACCCGGCAGACGAACCGCCCCTCGAAGTCGCAGACCAGCACTGCCAGATGGTAGTTGCCCGGATACTGCCCCTTCAGCGCCCGGATCGCCTTCTTCGCCAAACGGCGGTGGAATTCGACGGACAAATCCAGGGCCGCCAGACGCTCGGCGGCAAAGCGGGCCGTTTCGGCGACGCGAATTTCCTCGATCAGGTCATCCGGCGCCCCTGCTTCCCGGGCCGCATCGGCCAGGATGTCCCGGTCCACCTCCGCCTTCCAGGCATGGGTCACGGCCAGGCCCTGACACATCTTGGTGAGCTTGCCCACCATCGCCCCCACATAAACGTGAGGCAACTGGCGCCTGATGGCGCTGATGAACGCCGCCTTGACGAAATCCCCCATCTGCACGAAACAGGATTCCTCCAGATCGGGCAACTGGCCCATGGCGAATTTCTCCGTGCGGCCACCGGTGGTGAACACCACGCTGGTCTGGCCCTGCTTCGCCGCCACATCCACCGCCTGGACCACGCTGGCGCGGAAGGCCGCAGTGGAATAGGGGCGCACGATGCCGGTGGTGCCCAGGATGGAAATGCCGCCCAGGATGCCCAGGCGGGCGTTCAGGGTTTTCTTGGCCATCTCCTCGCCGCCGGGCACGGAAATCGTGACCTCCAGCCCGTCATGCTCCAGCAATTCGCCGGCCACGGCGCGCAGGTTGTCGCCGATATTGCGACGCGGCACCGGATTGATGGCCGGCCCCCCTACCTCGAGCCCGAGCCCCTCCTTGGTGACGGTCCCCACACCGGTTCCGCCCAGCAGGATGATTTCTCCGGCCCGGTGCTGCAGCAGGCGTACTTGAGCCGTCATGTAGGCGCCATGGGTAGCATCCGGGTCATCGCCGGCATCCTTGACGATCATGGCCAGGGCCAGTTGCTCGGCCTCCAGCACCATTCCCTGCTGCACGGAAAAGCTCACTTCCTGGCCGTTGGGCAGACGGCACAGGACCTTCTCCGGCACCTTTCCGAGCAACAGCCCGAGGGCGGCGGCACGGGCCGCCGCCGCCGCACAGGCGCCGGTGGTGAAGCCGGTACGATTGCCCCGCGCCCGTTTGCCATCCCCCTTGCGCATCTTCCCGGGCGGGGTGGTAGCGGCCGGGAAGGCGGCAGATGTGGCCCTGGCCGTCATGCCACCTTCTTCTGTTCAGCTTCTGCCAGGGACAGCATGGCGTGAATCGCGGCCACCACCAGGGTCGAACCGCCCTTCCTGCCCTTGATGACCACCCAAGGCACTTCATTCACGGTCATGAGCAGGTCCTTGGATTCGGCGGCGGAAACAAAACCCACAGGCATGCCCACCACCAGGGCAGGACGCACCCCTTCCTCGCGGATCAGGCGGACCAGTTCGATCAGTGCCGTGGGGGCGTTGCCGATGCCGACAATGGCCTCATTCAGGGTGCCTTGCCGCTGTGCCTTGCGCATGGCCTGGACGGCCCGGGTGGTGTCCTGGGCCTGGGCGGCGGCAATCACATCAGGGTCGGAAATGTAGTGGTGGATGCTGAGGCCGAAATGCTGGAGGCGAGGCCTGGAAAGGCCGACACAGATCATTTCCACATCGGCTACGATCGGGGTGCCGCCCTTCAGCACCGCCAGCATGCCGGCCTGCATGACGTCGGGATGGAAGGCGGTCAAACCGTTGAATTCGAAATCGGCATTGGCGTGGATCATGCGCCGCACCAGGGGCCATTGCTCGGCCGTATAGGCGTGGGGGCCGGTTTCGGCATCAATGATGGCAAAGGAGTCATGCTCGATGGCACGGCCGGCGGCAGTCAGTTGCTCGGTGATGGTATTGGACATGCGGGAGACTCCAGATCAGGCATGCGCACGGCCTTGGGCGCAGGCGGTATGGGTGTGGCGGTGGTCAAGCAGATGCTCGGCTTCGGCCATCTCCCGGTATTTGCAGCCGTCACACTCCAGCATGCCGCCGGCACTGTCTAGTTCGGCAACACGCATATCGAGCAGTTTGAAAACCCCCGCATCGAAGCCGAAGTGGCTGCCCTGGGCAAACACCACCTGGGGATACTGCTGGCGCAGACGCACCACCTGCTCCTTGATCCGCTCAATGAGCACACCGGTAAACAGATACACCGGCAAGATGACGATCTGCATCATGCCCAGCCTGACCTGGCGCTGCACCACGGTCTCCAGGCGCGGCCAGGTGACGCCGGTAAAGGCCAGGTCCACCAGTTCATGGTCGTGCTCCTCATAGATCCAGCGGGCCATCTTGGCCAGTTCGCCATTGGCCCCGGCATCGGAGGAACCCCGGCCCAGCAGGATGGCGCCGGTGGTGCGTGGATCCGGCATGGCCATGGCCTTCACCTGCCGGGCAAGCTGATCCTGGAGAAGGGCGAATATTTCCCGGCCCATGCCCAAGTGGCGGGTGATGCGGAATTCGACTTGGGAATGGCGCTCCCGGGCTCGCTCCAGGGCGGCGGGCATTTCCATCTTCACATGGCCGGCGGCATTCAGGATGAAAGGGATGGCAAGCACCAGGCGGGCACCTTCGGCCGCCCTGTTCAGTCCTTCTTCGAGAAGCACGTCCGCATGCTCGATGAAACAGACCTCGATGCGCCAGTCCGGGTGGAACGCCCGCCAGCGGGCAACAAAATCGTAAGTCTCCCGATTGCCATCGGGTCCACGGGAGCCATGGCAGACCAGCAGATAGGTGATGTCGGTTTTCATGCGGGATTCTCCGGGGCCAGTATGGCTTTACGGAAACGATGGCCAAAGACCGGGTCATACAGTTTCGAACGCACCAGGTCCGGCCAGTCGGCGGCGCCCAGGGTCGGACTGGCAACAATCATGGCCTGGCTGCCGATCTTTCCGGCCTGACACTTCTGCTTGATGTCGGCCAGGGTACCCCGGACGACCTTTTCCTCGCCAGGCCAGGAAGCCTTCTGCACCACCAGCATCGGCGCCGTCCCGGGCCAGCCGGCCGCCAGCAGCGCCTCCTGCACCTTGTGCAGCAGGGTGATCGACAGGTAGATGCAAAGCGTGGTCTTGTGCGCCGCCAGGGCCTCCAGTTCCTCTCCCGGGGGCATCGGGGTGCGCCCCGCCACCCGGGTCAGGATCACGGTCTGGGTCACCTCCGGCAAGGTCAGGGTCTCTCTTGCCGCCGCCATAGAGGCCATCGCCGAAGACACTCCAGGCACCACAGCCCAGTCAACGCCGGCAGCCGTGAGGGGACGGGTCATCTCGATCAGGGCACCATACAGGCCCGGGTCGCCGGTCTGCAGGCGCACCACGGTGGCGTGGCGGTGAGCGGCATCTAGCAACCAGTCCGTCATTTCCTCCAGGGTCATGTCCTTGGAGTCGCGGATTTCGCAGTCCGGTGGGGTGTAAAGGTTTGCCGCCTGATCCACCAGGGAGCCGGTGAACAGCACAGCCCCCGCCGCTTCCAGCAACTTGCGCCCCTTGACGGTAATCAGGTCGGGATCGCCGGGACCTGCGCCGACAAACCAGATTTTTCCAGGCATTTAATGATCTCCACCGGGTTCAAACTCAAATTTCGGACAATTCGTCCGCAGGACGGCCTGGAGTGCGGCCAGGCTGCGCGGCACCGGCACACCGGCCAGCAGTCCCCGCTCGACCAGGCTGCGATGCAGGGCCACGACCGCCGGCAGGGGCTGCCCCGCCGCCAGCAGTTCACTGCTGTACTCGGGCAAAGCCAACGCCGCAAAAGAGGCGACACAGCCCCCCCTCTGCAGCAGGTGAATGGCATCGGCCCAGCGATAGGCAAAATCCACATCGTGAGTGGACAAGAGCAGGGTGACGCCCCGCCCGGAAAGGGAATCCAGCACGGTCAGCAGTTCATCCTGCATGGCCGCGTCCAGCCCTGCCATGGGTTCGTCCAGGAGCAATAACTCCGGCTCCATGGCCAATACTCCGGCGATGCAGATCCGCTTTTTCTGGCCATGGCTCAACTGCTGCACCTGGCGACCGGCCAGGTCGGCGAGCCCCACCGCCTGCAGGGCCTCGACCGTGCGGCGGCGCACTTGTGCCGCATCCAGCCCAAGATTGAGGGGGCCGAAGGACACATCCTCGAAAACCGTTGCTGCCAGCAACTGCTGATCCGGATTCTGGAATACCAGGCCAACCCGGCGACGCAGGGCAGCCAGGCCAGCCCGACTGTAATCCAGGGCCCGCCCATCCAGCAGCAAGCCCCCCGAACTGGGGCGCAGGAGGCCATTGATATGCTGCAACAAGGTGGTCTTGCCGGAACCATTGGCACCCAGCAGCGCATTGCGACTGCCCGGGAGCAGCACCAGGGAACAGTCGGCCAGACCATGACTGCCGTCCGGGTAACGATGACCAAGGGCACGGATTTCCAGCAGGGGCCTCATACCGATTCTCCTGCCACAGCAGCCAGCAGGCAGATGCCCGCCAGCAAGGCAAGCCAGCAGTCGCGTCGGGCATGCACAAAGCCGGCGGACAGAAAGCGCAATCCCCCCTCCCCGTTACGGGCGGCTGCAGCCAGATGCAGACCCAGAGCCTGATGCCAGACCTGCACCAGCAAATTGGCGGCCAGCAGCCCCAGGGATTTCAGGCTCTGCCGCCTCGAGGCATGTCCCAGACGGGCCTCCTGGGCCTTGCAGGTCGCGCGGACAGCGGCAGTCAGCACGAACAGCATGCGATAGGCCACCACCATCAAATCAAGCAAGGCATCGGGACACCGCAGTCGGCGCAGCAAGCCCACCAGGTCCGGCAAGGGAGTGCTCAGCACCAGGAACAACAGGGCGGACAGGGCCGCCAGGGAGCGCCCTGCCAGTTCACTGATCCGTGCGCCGGCATCCGGGGCCCAGTGCCAGCCTGCCTCCGGCGTCACGGAAAACAGCAGGGACAAGCTGCTCAGCGCCAGAAAACCCAGAGGCAGCAAAGCCACCCGCAGCCACAGCCTCCCGGGCACCCCGGCCCCCAGTACCGCCAGCAAGGCGAACAACAGGGCCAGCATCAGGGCAATCACGGGAGAACCCGCCAGAAAGGCTGCCAACAGGCCGGCCAGGGTAAAACCAGCCTTGGCTTCGGGGGCAATCCAGCGCCAGCGGTTGCCATAGGCGGCAGTGTCGATCAGCACGCCAGGCTCACTCCCGTTCACGCTCGGAGGCTGGGCGCTGCCACAGCAGGCGTTCGCGCATCACAGCACCGCCCAGCCAGAAGCCGAGAAACCCGGCCCCAAACGCCGCCTGCAAGGCAAACAACAAGGACTCCACCTCGCCCCCTGGTGGTTTGAACAGGGGATCGAACCAGGGTTCATAAGCAGGCACCATGGCGACAATGGCCGCCTGGGCCTTGCCGTCAGCCCCGGCAAAAGTCTCCGGCTCCTGGCCCTCTGCTCCCAACACCGGGGCCAGCATCAGGGATGCAGGCAAAACCAGGGGCAAAATCAGGATCAGCAAGGCCAGCAGGGACAGCAGCAGGTTCTGGCGCCTCATGCCTTTGCCTCCGGGGTATGCAGCAGGGGCAGGCGGCGCAACTCATCCGCATTGAAACGGCGCAGGGCATTGACGATCATCACCGTCAGCAGTCCCTCGACGATCGCCAAAGGAATCTGGGTGAGGGCAAAAATCCCGGCAAACTTGGCCAGGGCGGCGCCAACGCCCCCCGCTGGGTCGGGAAAAGCCAGGGCCAACTGCAAGGATGTCATCCCGTAAGTAGCCAGATTACCCAGGCTGGCACCACAGAAGACAGCAGTGGAAAGGCCCAGGCCCCGGGTCAGGCGAAACACCCCGTAGGCGACACAGGGGCCCACGACCCCCATGGAAAAAAGGTTGGCCCCCAGGGTGGTCAGCCCCCCATGGGCCAGCAACAGTGCCTGGAACAAGAGGACCACAAAGGCAACCGGCACCATGGTCAGGGGACCGAACAACAGGGCCCCCAGGCCGACGCCCGTGGGATGGGAACTGCTACCCGTCAAGGACGGCAGCTTCAAGGCAGAAAGAACAAAGGCGAAGGCGGTCGCCACACCGAGCAGCATGCGCTGTTCCGGTTGCTCCGCCAGCCGACGTTTCAGTTTGACAATGCCCCAGACCAATACCGGAGCCGATGCCGCAGTCCAGCCCAAAGCGTGCTGAAACGGCAGGAAACCTTCCATGATGTGCATAAAAACCCTCACCCGAGTCAGGAGAAAGCATCATGCCAAAGGTATGGACGGAAGGCGCAGAATGAAAATGGCCCTTCCCCACCCCGGGGAATGATGCAACATCTACTTCGGGCCGGTCTTCTGGCTTGCCCTCATCCTTCGCTATGCCTTCCCGTGCAAGAACACAGTGGCGTGGAAATAGCGTCGTCAGGCTTACAGCAGCGGGGGCTGCGCCGGAATGGCTGAATGGCAAACATTCAGGGACACCGGACTTCCCGTTTCACCCACCCGCCATAAACTGCTGGCGGCAGGCACCCGAAGTCCGGGATTGTAACCTGAACTGGCGGCACGACAATATCTCGCCAGCGCAGCGCAGAAGCCAAAACAGGGGCGTCACCTGCCTTTATACTTCGAACTTCGCAACAAGCCGTCCCCACAAACGAGGGCCCTGCCCTGATTCGACTTGCACCAAGGACCTCTCATGGATAACGCCGAGGAATACGCGGCCAGCCCGATCCACTGGCACACCGGCGGCCTGGGCCATGGCACGGGGCTGGCGCTGGAGCGAAGCACCAACCAGGTATCCGGAACCCCGGCCGCCGCTCTCATCGACATCCAGTCCCTGCGTTCCCTGCTCGATGGCCTGACCCGGTTGACCGGCATCCCCACCGCCCTGCTGGACCTGGAGGGCAACATCCTCCAGGCCGCCGGCTGGCAGAAGGCTTGCACCGGCTTTCACCGGGCCGTACCCAGCTCCTGCGCCAATTGCACCGAAAGCGACCTGTTCCTGGCCCGCCACCTGCGCAAAGGGGAGTTCGTCGATTACAAGTGCAAAAACGGGCTCTGGGACGTGGTCACTCCGGTCTTTGCCGGGCAAGCGCACCTGGGCAACCTCTACTGCGGCCAGTTCTTTTACGACGACGACAAGGTGGACGACGCCTTCTTCACGGCCCAGGCCCACCACCATGGCTACGACCCGAAAGCCTATCTGGCCGCCATCCACGCCATGCCCCGCTTCAGCCGCGAACAGGTGCGTCTGGCCATGGGGCTGATCGTCAATCTGGCTTCCTATCTTTCGCATCTGTCCCTGACCAATCTGCAACTGCAGGAAAGCCGGGCCCAGATGGAAACCCTGCTCAACACCCTGCCGGACCCGGTCTGGATGAAAGATCTGGCAGGCCGCTTCCTGACCTGCAACCAGGCCATGGCGCGCATGATGGGCGCCCCCATCGCGGAACTGATCGGCAAGACCGACCACGACTTCATGCCCCCGGACCTGGCCGACTTTTTCCACCAGAAGGATCGGGAAGCCTTCGCCGCCGGGACTTCCCGTACCAACGAGGAGTGGCTGCCGCACGCGGAAAGCGGCGCAACGATCCTGCTGGAAACCATCAAGACCCCCGTGTCCGACCTGAACGGCAAGCCCATCGGTGTGCTCGGCATCGGCCGCAACATGACCGAGCGCAAACGCGTGGAGGATGAGCTCCAGCTGATGTCGCGCGTGTTCTCCAATAGCGGCGAAGCCATCTTCATCACCGATGCCGACAACCGCATCCTGGCGGTGAACCGCGAGTTCACCCGGCTCACCGGCTACAGCCAGGCAGAGGCGATGGGTGAAAGCCCCGACATGCTCTCCGCCGGCAACACGCCCCCCGAGGTGTATCGGAAAATGTGGGCCACCCTGGCCGCCGCCGACGCCTGGCAAGGTGAGCTCTGGTACCGGCGCAAGTCCGGCGAGATCTACCCCAAACGCCTCTCCATTTCCGTGGTGCGCGATGGCGACGGCCGCATCACCAACTACATCGGCGCCTTCGAGGACATCACCGACCGCAAGGCCGCCGAGGACAAGATCCGCTACCTGGCGCATCACGATACCCTCACTGGCTTGCCCAACCGTTTCAGCCTGTACGAACGCATCGAGCAGAGCATGGCGTTTACCCGGCGCCTCGGCGAATCCCTGGCCGTGATGCTCATCGACCTGGACCGCTTCAAGGCCATCAATGACACCCTGGGCCACAATATCGGCGACCAGTTGCTGATCCAGGTGGCCCAGCGGCTGGAACGCACGGTGCGGGGCAGCGACATCGTCGCCCGCCTGGGCGGTGACGAATTCGTGGTGGTGCTGACCGGGGTGGATGACGCCGATGCCAGGGTCAAGGTCGCCGAAGTGGCCGCCAAGATCGTCAGGCAGGTGGCCATGCCATATGACATCGCCGGCCAGGAACTGCACACCTCCCCCAGCATCGGCATCTGCTTCTACCCCCAGGACGCCAGCGCGACGGACGAGCTCATCAAGAACGCCGACATCGCCATGTACCACGCCAAGGCCATGGGGCGCAGCAACTACCAGTTCTACACCGAACCGATGCGCGCCCAGGTCAGCCAGCGGGTGAGCGCCGAACAGGAACTGGAGCAAGCCCTGGAATCAGGCCAGTTCCTGCTCCATTACCAACCCCAGGTCGAGCCTGGCAGCGGCCGGGTGGTGGGGGTGGAGGCCCTGGTGCGCTGGCAGCATCCGACCCGGGGCCTGGTCCCGCCGCTGGACTTCATCGAACTGGCCGAGGAAACCCGGCTCATCATCCCCCTGGGCCAGTGGGTGCTGTACGAAGCCTGCCGGCAACTGAAAGCCTGGCACGAGGCCGGGCTGGATCAGCTGCACATGTCGGTGAACCTGAGCCCTTACCAGTTTCAGGACGAAAACCTGCCCGAACGGGTGCGCCAGGTCCTCGCCAGCACCGGCCTGCCCCCCGCCCGCCTGCACCTGGAAATCACCGAATCCATGGCCATGAAGAATCCGGAAGCCACCGTGCGGATGATGCAGACCCTGAACGAAATCGGCGTCAAGCTGGCCCTGGATGATTTCGGCACCGGCTATTCCTCCCTGGCCTACCTGAAGCTCTTCCCCATCCACATCCTCAAGATCGACCGCTCCTTCGTGAAGGACATCGAGACCGACGAGAACGATGCGGCCATCTGCGAAATGACCATGCTGCTGGTCCACAAACTCGGCCTCCAGGCCGTCGCCGAAGGGGTGGAAACCCAGGCCCAGCTCGATTTTCTCCGCCGCATCGGTTGTCAGTGGATTCAGGGCTACCTGTTCAGCAAGCCCTTGCCGACGCCCCAGGCCTGGGAATTCCTGAGCACCTTCCGGCTCGCCCCGCACTGAAGCCCGCTCCGCCCCTGCCGCGCAAGGTCTCAGTCCCGCCCCTCGGGCGACGGCTCACGGGGAGGCGCCTTGGGATTTCCCGGCGGATGGGCCGGCGCGAACCTGGGCTCGGTCGCCGGCTTGATGAGGCCGCGTGATGGCGCGGCAGCGCGATGCTCACAGTCCCCCCCGACGCAGTCCGCCTGCCGTCCCGGCGCCATGGCACCGGGACGGTGCGCCGGCGGCAGCACCGGCACGGCAACCGCCGGGCGCTCCGGCAACGTCGCACCATGGCAGCTGGCAATGGCGCGGGCTTTGTCGTGACCGGAATCGGGCTGACGTTCGACATTGATCACGCATGCTCGCACCAGCTCGGCATCGACCTGGCGCTTTTCCTGATTCACGCCGGCATCCTGGCAGGCGGCGATCAATTCGGTCCGGTCACGCTCGGCAACCCCGGTGCGTTCCACATCCGCGACACAGGCCCGGATCGCCTCGCCATAGCGGCGCGATCGGGCGGCCTCGGCGGCCATGCGGGCTTCCTGGCGACGTTGGGCCTCCAGCGCCTCAATTTGCCGCAGGCGTAGCTGTTGCTCCTGCATGGCCTGCTGGCGACGGGCTTCGGGAATCACCTCGGCCGGCACCACGGCCTCGGTCTTGCTGCCATCCTGGCAAGGCGTCGAAGAAATCGTCACCTGGCCGGAGGGCAGGCGGCATTTGAACGCCTGGGCCTGAGCCCAGGCCGGCAAACACAGCAACAACAGGAAAATTCCCTTGTACCTGCGCCCCATGGGCCGCCGTCGCTGCTCACTGCTGCTGCTCATCCTGACCTCCTGCATCGTTCATGCCTTACCCGTCATTCAAGTTCCGACACCGGCTCCGGAGCGGCTTCTAGCGCCGCGGCGGGGGCGCTCAACGCGGCGCTGGCCGCCTGCAGCAGGGTCGCCCGGGTTTCCGGGGTTTCCAGGCTGATGCGGCCGAGGGCGCCGCTGCGGTAATCGGTGAGCAGGATCAAGGCGGCCTTTTCGATATCGAGCCCCCCTCCCTTGAGCCGGCAACCCCGGCGCGCGGCGATGGTTTCGATCAGGCTGGCCCCGTCGAGGCCGCGCACCGGGCATTTGTAGCGGGCGCTCAATAAGTCGCCGTAACGTTCGAGCAGCAGCCCGGCCAGGAAGGTGGCCACTTCTTCTTCGATGACCGCATTGGTGCCGATGGCGTGGCTGGCGGCGAGCATGTAGCCATCCGAATCATGCTCGATCCTGGGCCACATCAGGCCCGGCGTGTCGGTCAGGGTCATGCCCTTACCCAGGTCCAGGGTCTGCTGGGACTTGGTGATGGCAGGCTCGTCCCCCACCTTGGCCACCCGTTTTTTCAGCAGGGCATTCATCAGCGTCGATTTGCCGACGTTGGGAATGCCCATGATGATCATGCGCAAGGGCTTGGTGGGGTCGTTGCGATGCGGCGCCAGAGCGCGGCACAGGGCGGGAATGCGCCCGGGCTCGCCGGGATGCTTGCAGGACAGGGCAACCGCCTTGACCCCGGGCTGGCGGTTGTAGAACTCCAGCCAGGCCGCGGTGACGAGGGGGTCGGCCAGATCGGATTTATTCAGTACCTTGAGGCAGGGCCGCTGCCGGAAATCGCGCAGCTGACGGATCATGGGATTGCAGCTTGCCTCGGGAATCCGGGCGTCGAGCACTTCGATGACGATATCGGTGCGGGCCAGGGTCTCGGCGGCCTTCTTGCGGGCCGTGGTCATGTGACCGGGGAACCATTGGATGGGCATGGTGTTTTCCTGCCAACTTTGAATGGCCGGATTATCGCACCACCCTTCGCTGATCCCTACCTTCTCCGCGCCAGCCCTTCCAGTCCCCAGGCTGCGCCCTTACAATCGAGCTTCTTTTTCTGCCCGGCTCCGGCCTCATGCCATCTTGACTGCAAGCACCCCGACTCTCCCTTACAGCCTCAAGATTAAAATCGTTCTGACCGTGAGCCTGCTGGCCGTGCTGTTACTCGGTCTCCAGGCCCTGGCGCAAATCATTCTGCTGCGCCCTGAATACCAGCACATGGTCGAATCCCAGATCCACACCCTGGTGGAGCAAACGGGCCGCAGTCTGGACGAGAAGATTGCGCTGCGGATGCAGGCCCTGGAAAAATCAGCCCGGCACTTTCCCCCCCAGCCCCTCACCCCCATCCGGGAGGCGGCACTGGAGGGCCAGCTCAGGGAAATGAACGCGCTGTTGTCGCTGTTTGACGATTTGTACATCTTCGATACCAAGGGCCACCTGCTTGCCGACTGGCCTCGCGTGCCCGGACGCCGGGGGCTGGACATGTCGGAGCGGCAATACGTCCGCCAGGTCATCCAGGAACGGCGCTCCCATATTTCCGAGCCGATCCTGGGGCGCATCACCCGGCAGCCCCTGATCATCCTCTCCACGCCCCTCTTCGACGAGCAGGGTGAACTGCTGGGCATCCTGGCCGGGGTCATCAACCTGTTCAAGGCCAATATCCTGGGAGAGTTGCGCGATGTGCGCATCGGCAACAGCGGTTATTTCATGCTCACCCACCCCGACGGCCAGGTCATCATGCACCCGGACCCGGAACGCATCCTCCAGCCGCTGCCTGAAGCCGATGCCGGGCTCCTGCCCCAAGCCGGCGAAGCCCTCGCCAACAAGGTCAGGCAGATCAACCTCCTGGACCGCCCTGCCGCCCTGGTCGCCCGCTACCCGATGCAGAGCACTCACTGGCTGCTGACGGCCATCTATCCGGTCGAAGAAACCTACAAGCCGGTGGAACGCATCACGCACTTCATCCTGACCATCGCCCTGGTGCTGTGCCTGCTCACCGTGCCGCTGATCTGGCTGATCGCCCAGCGCCTTCTCCACCCCCTGGAGGCGCTGACCCGGCAGATCCGCAACCTCGCCCAGCAGCACAAGCCCGGCCGGGTGAGCGCCGGGGGCAGCGAGGAAATCGAAGAGCTGGCACTGACCTTCAACGACTTCATGGACCGGATCGAAACCGCCGAACAGCACATCCGGGTGCATGAGCAGCGCCTCTCCCTGGTGCTGGAAACCGCCAGCGACGGCATCTGGGACTGGGACTTGGTGCACGACGATTTCCTCGGCAATCAGGCCCTGGCCCAGATGCTGGGGCTGGCGCAGGACGGCCCGGTCGCCACCACCCCGGCCCAGATCGCCACCCACCTGCTCGACGAGGAGCGCCCCTCGGTGCGCCGGGCCATCATCGACTGCCTCAAGGGCAAGACCGAGATGTATTACTCGGAGCACCGGCTGCGCCGCGCCGACGGCAAGATCATCTGGGTACTGGAGCGCGGCCGGGTGGTGGAGCGCAGCCCGGACGGGCGCGCCCTGCGCATGGTCGGATCGTTCTCCGACATCACCGTGCAGAAAAACAACGAAGAACGCATCCGGGTCATGGCCTTCTACGACGCCCTCACCGGCCTGCCCAACCGCAGCTTGCTCGAAGAGCGCACGGAAGCCAGCATGCAGCGGGTCAAGGATCAGCGCAGCCAGCTGGCCCTGCTGTTCGTGGACCTGGACCATTTCAAGAACATCAATGATTCCCTCGGCCACTTCACCGGCGACCTGCTGCTCCAGGCCGTGGCCCAGCGCCTGTCCCGGCTGGTGGGAGACAAGGGCTTCTCCCACCTGGCCGGGGAAAACGGCCTGGTAAGCCGCCTGGGCGGCGACGAGTTCGTGGTCGTGCTGCCCCACATCAACCCGGAGCAGGCCGCCGACCTGGCCCGGCGCATCCTCTACGAAGGCGGCAAGCCCTACCAGGTGGAAGCGCGCCAGCTCACCATCACCCCGAGCATTGGCATCAGCATTTTCCCCGACGACGCCAGCGACTTCGAGACCCTGCTGCGCCACGCCGACATCGCCATGTACCGGGCCAAGGAAGAAGGCCGCCACCATTTCTGCTTCTTCACCCCGGAAATGAACGAAATGGCCTGCCAGCGTCTGGAACTGGAAAGCGCCATGCGCGAAGGATTGAGCAAGGGGGAATTCTCTGTGCACTACCAGCCCCAGGTGGCGCTCCAGAGCGGCCGCATCATCGGCCTCGAAGCCCTGGCCCGCTGGCACAACCCGGAGTTGGGGGCGGTGCCGCCCGCGGTCTTCATTCCCGTGGCAGAAGATTCGGGCCTCATTGCCCCGCTCGGAGATTTCGTCCTCAAAGCCGCCTGCGCCCAGGCCCGGGCCCTGCAGGATGCCGGCCTGCCCCCGATGGTGATGGCGGTGAACCTCTCCGGCGCCCAGTTCCGCCACCCCACCCTGCCCAGCCTGGTGGCCGATACCCTCGCGGCCAGCGGCCTGGCGCCGCAATGGCTGGAGCTCGAACTGACCGAAGGGGTGCTGATGGAAGACACGACGAGTGCCATCCAGATGCTGGGCCACCTCAAAACCATGGGGGTGCGCATTGCCATCGACGATTTCGGCACCGGCTACTCCTCGCTCGCTTACCTGAAGTCGTTCCCGATCGACAAGCTCAAGATCGATCGCTCCTTCGTCGCCGACCTGGAGGACAACCCCCAGGATCAGGCCATCATCCGCGCCATCATCAGCCTGGCCCACAGCCTGGGAATGGAAGTGATTGCCGAGGGCGTGGAAAACCTGGCCCAGTTGCAGCAACTGCAAGGCTATGGCTGCGACGAGTATCAGGGCTACTTCTGCGCCCGCCCCCTGCCCGCCGCCGGACTCGAAGCGTGGCTCTCCACCGCCCGCTGTCCGAGCCAGGCCCCGGCCCGGCCCGATCGTGCGCTCTGAAAAAAGCCTCCGGGCCGAATCCGCCGGCCTTTCTCAGCCCTGCTGCAACTGCTTGAGGAAATCCTCGATCGGCATGGGCCGGCCATAGAGATAGCCCTGCAGCAGCATCTCCCCCCGGGCAGTGAGGAAGCTGGCCTGATCCGGCGTTTCCACCCCTTCTGCCACCACCTTCAGGCGCAAATGCCGGGCCACGGACAAGATCACATCCACCAGGGCCGCATCGCTGGGGTTTTCCGGCGCGTCCTGGACGAAGGACTTGTCAATCTTCAGCTCGTTCAAGGGCAGGCGCTTCAGGTAGGAAAGCGAAGAGTAGCCGGTGCCAAAATCGTCGATGGAAAAATGAATCCCCAGGGCCCTGAGCTCGCTCATGGTGGCCGCAGTCTGGTGCACGTTGTCGATCACCAGGCCCTCGGTCACTTCCAGGGTCAGGTAGTTCGGATCGGCCCCGGTCTGGGCCAGCACCTGCTTGACCCGCTGCACGAAATCCGGGCGATGGAACTGGCGCGGGCTGACATTCACCGAGATGCGCAGCGACTCATGCTGCATGGCCGGGTGGTTGAGCAGGCGGCACGCCTCTTCCAGCACCCAGTCGCCCAGCGCCAGGATCACGCCACTTTCCTCTGCCACCGGGATAAAAACGACCGGGGACACCATGCCCTGCTCCGGATGCAGCCAGCGCAACAGGGCTTCGCCGCCGCGCACTTTGCCCTCCTGATCCACCTGGGGCTGGATGTAGACCTGCATCTGGCCCCGCGCCAGGGCCTGGCGCAGATCCCCTTCCATGGAGAAACGGGCCTCCACCCGGGCCTGCATGCCGGGCTCGAAGAAGCGCACCTGATTGCGCCCTGCCGCCTTGGCCTGGTGCATCGCGGTATCAGCAAACTTGATCAGATCCAAGGCGGTGTTGCGCTGCGTCGAGGGAAACAGGCTGATGCCGATACTGGCGCTCAGACTCACTTCCCCGGCACCGAGACTGATGGGCTGGGCCAGACAGAGGCGGATACGCTCACCCACGGAACGGGCCTGTCTCACGGCCAGATGCTCCTGCCTCGTCAGCTGGGGTAGCAGCACCCCATATTCATCGCCAGAAAAGCGCGCCACCGTGTCGGCATCCCCCAGCACGGCGCGAATGCGGCGAGCGCATTCCTGCAACACCTGGTCGCCCACCTCGTGGCCCCGGGCATCGTTCAGCGTATTGAAACCATCCAGATCCACGAACAGCACCGCCCCGTAGACCCGGCTGTGCTGGGCCGCCGCAAGGGCGGTTTCCAGGCGGTCGAGGTAGAGGCGCCGGTTGGGCAGGCCGGTGAGAGGATCGAAATAGGCGAGCTGCTCGATTTCGGCCTCGGCCCGCTTGTGCTCGGTGATGTCGCGCCCCACCACCACCAGCCCCTTGCGCCTGCCGTCGGCGTGAAAGAGCGGCACCTTGATGATGTCGAAAATCCTGGCCTGCGCATCGGGGACGCGAATCACCTCTTCACACCGCACCATCTGCCGGGCCTGCCACGCTTGTTCGTCGGAAACCACGCAATCCATGAAGGCTTCCCGGTGGAAATCCTGGTAGCGGGCCAGCTCCTGGTCGGTCTTGCCGCGGTAATCCACATGCTCGAGACCAAACAGTTTCAGGTCGAAGGCATTGGCCAGCTGCCAGCGCCCCTGACCATCCTTGAAACAGACGATGTCGGGCATGGCCTCAATCAGGGTGGTCAGCTGCTCTTCCCGGTGGATCAGGGTCGCCTCGGCTCTGCTGCGCCGCAGCATCGAGGCCATCAACATCAGGATCACCGCCAGTGCCAGGACCAGCCCGGCAATGAAGTAATCGCGTTCGCGCAGGTGGTCCGCCTCGAGCCGCTCCGTGTAGCTCGCCACGGCCTGCTCCAGGCGCTGCTGGTAACGGCGCTGCTCATCGAGCGACACCGCCCGGTTCGTCACATCGTGGATGATGGAAAACAGCACCTGCCGGCCGCTTTCCAGGATCACCGGGGAGGAATGGACCTCCACGGTGCGCAGCGCCCCATTGGCGAGGCGATGGGGAAAGATGAAGTAGTTGCGCGCTTCGGCCCGGGCCCGCTGCCGCTCGGCCATCACGGCCTCGGGTTCGAGGGCGTTGATCTGCTGGATGGTCATGCGGCGCAAGGTCGCCACCGGGTAACCGTAAAAATCCCCGGCAGCCTGGTTGGCATCGACGATTTCGCCGGTTTCCGGGTCCACCAACAACATGATGGAAGCGTGGCGCTGAAAGAGCGTGGACAACAGATCACCCCGGGCCATGACCATGGCCAGGGAAACCGGCACCGCCACCAGCAGCGCCAGCAGCAGCGCCACCAGCAGCGCCAACTTGCGCCCGGCATGCCGCCCTGCACGCCTCAAACTTGAAAAAACCAGCATTCCGTCTTCCTCAGCAATGTGCCGCCTCCTCTCGCGGGGACCCCCAAGGCAACCGGGACGATACACCGTACCCCCTACGAAAGTAATAGACCACCTCCCTGAAAGACTGGGAGAAACGCCGTTCCCCGACGCGACAGCAGCAGCATGGCCGGAGAACGTTACAATCTTTGCCTTTGTTTGATTACGAAAAGATCATGGCTCTCAAGGCAACCATCTACAAGGCGGAACTCCAGCTTTCCGACCTGGACCGGCAGCACTACGGCAGCTACAGCCTGACCCTGGCCCGCCACCCCTCCGAAACCGATGAGCGGATGATGGTGCGCCTGCTGGCCTTTGCCCTTCATGCAAGCGAACACCTGAGCTTCTGCAAGGGAATTTCCGACGAAGATGAGCCGGATTTATGGGAAATCGACCTGGGCGGCAATCTGGAACGCTGGATCGAAGTCGGCCTGCCCGAAGAAAAGCGCATCCGCAAGGCCTGCGGCCGGGCCCGCCAGGTCGTGGTCATCACTTATAGCGGCCGCACCGCCGAGCTGTGGTGGCAACAGAACCAGGCCGCCCTGGCCAGGCAGGACAAACTCACGGTACTGCAACTGCCGGCCGCCCAGAGCCAGGCCCTGGCAGCCCTGGCGGAACGGACCATGAACCTGACCTGCACCCTCCAGGAAGGGCAGATCTGGCTCTCCTCCGGCCCGAGGGACCTTCAGCTCGAACCCCGCTACCTGCAGCGCCAGACACGAGGCGCGGACTGACCATCAAGCCGGATACCGGTGGCCCTCAACGGTGGCCCTCAACCGGAAGCCTCGACGGTGGCCCTCAACCGGCGGCCCTCAACCGGCGGTCCTCAACCGGCGATCCTTACCCGGCGGCCCTTATCTTGCGCCCGGCCAGGGCTGCACCGGCACGCTCGAGATCGCATTGCCTGGCGCACCGGAAATGATCTTGCGGCTGATCCCGAGATAAACCAGCACCTTGCGTTTTGTGTCGTAGAGCCGGTGGATCTGGGTTTCCTTGAACAACAAGGAAGTATCCTCGCTGAACACGACTTCACGCGCCGGCAGTTTTTCCGGCAGGACGATCGGGCCGGTCTGGCGGCAGGCAATCGAAAACTGGGAGGGGTCCTCCGCCAGCCCAAGACTGCCCTTGATCCCCCCCGTGCGCGCCTGGCTGACATGACAAGTCACGCCGGGAATCTTCGGGTCGTCGTAGGCATAGACGCAAACCCGGTGGTTGGCGCCAATCAATTTCCATTCCGTGGTCGTGCAGCCGATTTCCTCGGCCGCTACCGGCAGGGCTGGCAGGGCAAGCAAGGCAAGACACAGGGTGAGTGCTGGGCGCATGGCAATCCTCATGGAAGTCATCTGGAAGTCCTCTTCTTCATACGCCCGCCGCGTGGGCCTGCTGATCCGCCCAGTAGGAGCTTCTGACCATGGGGGCGCAGGCGGCGCCGGCAAAGCCCATCCGCCTTGCCTCTGCCTCGTACATTTTGAAGGTGTCCGGCGGCACGTAGCGGGTGACGGGCAGGTGGTGGCCGGAAGGGGCGAGGTATTGGCCGATGGTGAGCATTTCCACAGCATGGGCGCGCAGGTCGCGCATCACGTCGAGGATTTCCGCATCGGTTTCGCCCAGGCCCACCATCAGCCCGGACTTGGTGGGAATGTGCGGGTAGCGGGCCTTGAAGGCCTTCAGGAACTGCAGGGAATGCTCGTAATCGGCGCCGGGCCGGGCCTGTTTGTAGAGGCGGGGCACGGTTTCCAGATTGTGGTTGAGCACGTCTGGCAGGCTCTGGCCGAGGCTGTCGATGGCGATTTCCAGGCGGCCGCGAAAGTCGGGCACCAGGGTTTCGATGGTGGTGCCGGGGCTACTCGCCCGCACGGCGCGGATCACGTCCACGAAGTGCTGGGCACCGCCATCGCGCAGGTCGTCCCGGTCCACGCTGGTGATGACGACATAGCGCAGTTTCAGCCGGGCGACGGATTCGGCCAGGTGTCCGGGTTCGTTTGCGTCCGGCGGCAGGGGCTTGCCGTGGCCGACATCGCAAAAGGGGCAGCGGCGGGTGCAGATGTCGCCCAGGATCATGAAGGTGGCGGTGCCGCGGCCGAAGCATTCGCCGATGTTGGGGCAGGCCGCCTCCTCGCAGACCGTGTGCAGCTTCTGCTCGCGCAGCATGCGCTTGATTTCGCCGAAACGGCCGCCTTCATTGCCGGCCTTGACGCGGATCCAGCCCGGCTTTCTCAGGGGATCATCCACGGGGACGATCTTGATGGGAATGCGGGCGGTTTTTTGTTCGCCCTTTTGCTTGACGCCTTGTTCGGCCATTTCGCGCTTACTCCGGTTGCAATTGTTGCAGCAAATGCTGGCAAAGGGCCTCTGCCGCCTCTTGGGGGGTGAGGGAAACATGGTGATCGCGGGTCTGGGTGACGGCCAGGCCCGCATAGCCGCAGGGGTTGATGGCGGCAAAGGGGGAGAGATCCATGTCCACGTTGAGGCTGAGGCCATGATAGGTGCAGCCGTTCCTGACCTTGAGGCCCAGGGCGGCGATCTTGGCGCCTTCGCCGGCGGCGCCCAGATAGACGCCAGGGGCGCAGGCGCGGCGATTCACGGTGAGGCCCTGTGCGGCGAGCAGGTCGATGATGGCCTGCTCGATCTTGCCGACCATCTCCCGCACCTTGAGCTGCATGCGGTGCAGGTCGAGCAGCAGGTAGATCACCACCTGGCCGGGGCCGTGATAGGTGACCTGACCGCCCCGGTCGATCTTGACGACGGGGATGCCGATGTCGCGGAGCAGATGTTCGGGCTTGCCGGCCTGGCCCAGGGTGAAGACGGGCGGGTGCTCGACGATCCAGAACTCATCCGGGGTGGCTGGGGTGCGCCCGGCCGTGAAGGCCTGCATGGCCTCCCAGGTGGGCACATAGTCCACCCGGCCCAGGCGGCGGATTTCAACCGCCATGTTCAGAGGACGATCTGGATCAGCGGATGCCCGCTCAGCTCCCTGTACAGGGCGTCGAGCATGGCGCGGGAGGTGGCCGTCACCGTGCAGGTGAGGCTGACGTACTTGCCGCCGGAACTGGCGCGCATTTCCATGCTGGCGGCGACGAAGGCCGGGTCGTGGCGGGTGACGATTTCGAGCACCGTCGGCGCCAGATTGGCTTCGGCCTTGCCCATGATCTTCAGGGGAAAGGCCGAGGGGTATTCAATCAGGGAATCCAGTCCGGAACGCTGTCCGGCAAGGGAGTTCAGCGCTTTGTCAGTCATTTCGCATCACCGTGTTCTTGAAGTCCTGATACCACTGCCACATCTGCCGCCCCACGGGGCCGGGCCTGCCCTCCCCCACCGGCTGGCCGTCGAGGCGGGTGATGGACAGCACTTCCTTGGGCGAGGATGTCATCCAGACCTCGTCGGCGCCTCTGAGTTTTGCCTCTGAAATTTCCCGGATCCGGACGGGCAAGCCGTGGGCCGCCGCCAGTTCCAGCACCACGTCATAGGTGATGCCGGGCAGCATCAGATTGCCCTTGGGTGGCGCCAGCAGCACCCCGTCCTTGACGATGAAGATATTGGCGGCCGTGCCTTCCTTCAAGTAGCCATCTCGGATCAGGATGGTTTCGGCGACGCCCGCATCCACGGCCTGCTGGCGCAAGAGCACATTCGGCAGCAAGTTGATCGATTTGATGTCGCAGCGCAACCAGCGGATGTCGGTGGCGGTGAGGGCGGCAACGCCCTGTTCGCGCACGGCGGCGCTGGGGGTCACCAGGGGCATCGCCATGGCAAAGACGGTGGGGCTGGCATCCGTCGGGAAGGGATGGTCGCGCTTTTCTTCCGCGCCCCGGGTCACCTGTAGATAGATTGCCTGATCCGGCCAGGGCGCGCCGGCAATCAGGCGTTCCACGATGGCGCCCCATCCGGCAGATGCATGGGGATTGGCCAGACGGATGGCCGTCAGGCTGTTGTCCAGCCGCTGCAGATGTTCGGCCTGACGGAAAGGCCGGCGGGAATAGACGGGGATCACTTCATAGACCCCGTCACCAAACAGGAAACCCCGGTCCAGCGGCGAGATTTTCGCCTCCGCCAGGGGCAGGTAGCTGCCGTTGAGATAGACGGTGTCAGCGACGTAGGTGCCCATGGCGCACTCCCCGGGAAAAAGTGTCAGCTTACGCGAACCAGAGGCGGATGGTGTCGATCAGCCGGGCGAACCAGTTGCCGATGGCCACTTCTTCCAGAGCCAGTACCGGATATTCGCCATAGGGCTTGCCCTCCAGGCTCAGCTTCAGGGTACCGATGGTCTGACCCTGATGCACCGGCGCCAGCAAGGGCTGCATGGACACCAGCTCGGCCTGCAGCTTGTCGCTGTAGCCCTTGGGCACGGACACCACGAAGTCCTTGGCGAAGCCGGCCTTGACCTGGTTCTGGGTTCCCTTCCAGACCCGGAACTCGGACACGGCCTGCTGGGCTCCATAGAGTTTCACCGCATCGAAGAACTGGAAGCCCCAGTTCAGCAGCTTCAGGGATTCGGAGGCCCGGGCGGCATCGGAATCGGTGCCCAGCACCACGGCAAGGAGGCGCCGCTCGCCCCGCTTGGCGGAAGAAATCAGGCAATAGCCGGCGGCCTCGGTAAAGCCGGTCTTCATCCCGTCTACCGTGGGATCGAGCCAGAGCAGGCGGTTGCGGTTGGGCTGGGTGATGTTGTTGTAGCGGAATTCCTTCATCGAGTAATACTTGGCGTACTCCTCGGGAAAATCGCGGATCAAGGCACTGGCCAGGGTGGCCAGGTCCCGCGCCGTGGTGACATGCTCGGGATCGGGCAGGCCGGTGGCATTCTTGAAATGAGTGGCCTTCATGCCCAGGCGCTCGGCCTCCTTGTTCATCAACAAGGCGAAGGCTTCCTCGCTGCCGGCAATCGCCTCGGCCAGGGCGACGCAGGCGTCGTTGCCGGACTGGACGATCATGCCCTTGATCAGTTCTTCCACCGGCACCTGATCGCCCACCTTGATGAACATCTTCGAGCCGCCGGTGCGCCAGGCGCGTTCGGACACGGGCACGCCCTGTTCCAGGGCCAGGGTCTTCTGACGGATCGCCGAGAAGGTCAGGTAGGCCGTCATCAGCTTGGTGAGCGAAGCGGGTTCGAGCCGCTCATCGGGCTTTTCGGCCGAGAGGAACTGGTTGGAACCGGACTCCACCAGCACCCAGGACCGGGCGGCCAGGGCGGGAGAGACGGGAAGCTGCTGAGCCAGGGCTGCGGCACTCAGGCCCAGCAAGGTCAGCAGCAAAAACAGGCGTTGCAGCAGGGAATTCATGGGAAAGTCAGGAATGGGTTGGCAGGGCGGTCGATTATACCGCCCCGCCCGCCCCCCTGCGGCGACCTGTTGTGCAACAGTTTTTGACCGGCAGCGGCTGATCTGCCGGACCGGGGCCATCCCCGATTTCGACAAGCCGGGAATTCCGGTACAGTCAGCCGGTACAGTCAGCCGGTACCGTCAACGCACCGGCTGCCGCACTCCGGCCAGACTCTCGACCCTCGACCCTCGACCCTCGACCCGATTACCCCATGTCCGCTCCCTTCCTCCTGCACGAACACCCCCTGCGCCAGCGCCTCAATAACGAGTTGCACGCCCGGCCGCCCATGTCCCTGGGGGGCCCGGCCCAGATCAGCTATCTGGCGATGTTGCACGAGGGCCACTCGGCCGCCGACGAGGAAGCTCATCTGCGCCAGCTCTGCGACCAGCTCGGCCTGCCCTTCTGTCCCCTGGTGGACGGGGACCACTGGGTCATGGAGGCCGGCGACCTGCGCCTGAAGTGGGAGCGGCACACGGAATTTTCCGGCTACACCTTCTTTCGCGCCTGCCCGAACGGCGTGCCGGAGACGGGCTCGGCCCTGGAAGCCTTTCCCACCCCCTGGTGGCAGGCGATCCCCGGCCAGGTGATGGTGGCCACCCATCTGAGCTTCGTCGCCGCCAGCCAGAAGGACCCGGAACCCCTGCTGGCAGAACTGATCCAGTCCGGTGCCACAGTGGCCGCCAGCCAGTTGGCCAACGGAGCGGCCTGGGTGGTTTCCGACTTCCGCCTCTACGAAGGCTTTTCGCGCTTTACGGTCATTGACTCTCATCTGCGCCCCCGCCAGGCCGGCCGCACCATCCAGCGCCTGCTGGAAATCGAGACCTACCGGATGATGGCGCTGCTGGCCTTCCCCGTCGCCAAGGAGGTCGGGCAACTGCTGAATCGGGTGGAAAAGGAGGTAGCCGAGCTGATGACCCGCATGGGCGAAGCCCGCAGCCCCGAGGATGAACGCCTGATCCTGGCTGACCTGACCCGCCTGGCCGCAGAGGTGGAGCACTCCCAGACCCGCACCTCGTTCCGCTTCGGCGCCGCCGAGGCCTACTACCGGCTGGTGCTGCAGCGCATCGGGGAACTGCGGGAAGTCCGCCTGGACGGTTTTTCGCCCATCCGGGAATTCATGGACCGGCGCCTGGCCCCGGCCATCAACACCTGCCTTTCCGCCGCCCGCCGCCAGAACGACGCCTCCACCCGCATCGCCAGGAAGAGTGCCCTCTTGCGCACCCGGGTGGATATCGAACTGGAACGGCAGAATCAGAAACTGCTGACCCAGATGAACCGCCGCGCCAGCCTGCAACTCAGGCTGCAGGAAACCGTGGAAAGCCTCTCGGTCGTGGTGCTCACCTACTACGGCTCCCAGTTGATCAATTACCTGGCCAAGGGCAGCAAGGCCTGGCACCACCTCAACAGCGATGTGGTCACCGCCCTCTCGATCCCCGTGATCGCCGGCCTGGTGTTCTGGGGCAGCCGGCGCATGCGCAAAAAACTCGCCCTACTTGAAACCGATTGAGACGCCAAGCCCCTGTATAATCATCGCCTTTCCATTTTCACCCCTTGTGGAGCCCGCCGTGCGCCAGCCCCTGTTCGAATCCTCCCTCAAGAGCCTGCCCCTGCTGTCCAGGGGCAAGGTACGCGACATCTATGCCGTGGATGCCGACAAGCTGCTGATCGTCACCACCGACCGGCTCTCCGCCTTCGACGTGATCCTGCCCGATCCGATTCCCGGCAAGGGCCAGGTGCTCACCGCCGTGGCCGACTTCTGGTTCCAGAAGCTGAGCCACATCATCCCCAGCCAGCTCACCGGCATCGCCCCCGAATCCGTGGTGGCGCCCGACGAAGTGGAACAGGTCAAGGGCCGCGCCATGGTGGTCAAGCGCCTGAAGCCCCTGCCCATCGAGGCCGTGGTGCGCGGCTACCTGATCGGCTCGGGCTGGAAGGACTACCAGGCCACCGGCGCCGTCTGCGGCATTCCCCTCCCTGCCGGCCTGAAGATGGCCGCGCGCCTGCCCCACCCCCTCTTCACCCCGGCCACCAAGGCCGAGGCGGGCGAGCACGACGAGAACATCTCCTTCGAGCAGGCCAAGGCCAACTGTGCCGCCGCCCTGGCCGCCGACCTGGAAGGCAGCGGCAGGAACGGCGCCGAGCTCTGCGCCCAGGCCCGGGAGGCCGCCCTCGCCCTGTACCAGGCCGCCGCCGACCATGCCCTTGCCCGCGGCATCATCATTGCCGACACCAAGTTCGAATTCGGCATCGACCAGGCCGGCACCTTGCACCTGATCGACGAGGCCCTGACCCCGGATTCCTCCCGCTTCTGGCCCGCCGAAAGCTACGCCGAGGGCATCAGCCCCCCCAGCTACGACAAGCAGTTCGTGCGCGACTACCTGGAAACCCTGAACTGGAACAAAAAACCCCCGGCCCCCCGCCTGCCCGCCGAGATCATCGCCAAGACGGCCGCCAAATATCTCGAAGCCTGCGAACGCCTGACCGGCCAGACACTCTGATTTTCCCGGCACCCGACACCGGGCGGGAACTCTCCTGCCCCTTTGCTTTACAGAAACATCATCCGCATCCTGAAGGTCTCCCATGTCCAGCCCCAACCCGTTACTCATTGCCTCCGGCCTGCCCCCCTTCGACCGCATCACCCCGGAACACGTCCAACCCGCCATCCGCCAGTTGCTGGCCGAAAGCCGCAGTCTGGTGGAAAGCCTGACCCAACCCGACACCCCGTCCACCTGGGCCGACTTCGCCGCTCCCCTGACCGACGGCATGGAACGCCTGAGCTGGGCCTGGGGCATCGTCGGCCACCTGCATTCGGTCAACGACATTCCCGCCTGGCGCGACGCCTACAACACCATGCTGCCGGAAGTGACCCGCTTCTACAGCGAACTAGGGCAGAACCTGGCCCTGTTCGACAAGTACAAGGCGATCCGCTCCGGCAGTGAATACGCCGGCCTGACTCAGGCCCAGAAGAAGATCATCGACAACGAGATCCGCGACTTCCGCCTCTCCGGCGCCGAACTGCCGGAAGCCGACAAGCCGCGCTTTCAGGCCATCCAGGAAGAACTGGCCAGCCTCGCCGCCAGGTTCTCCGAAAACGTGCTGGACGCCACCAATGCCTTCGCCGAAATCATCACCGACGAAGCGGAACTGGACGGCCTGCCCGAAGACATCAAGCTCGCCGCCCGGGCCGCCGCCGAAGCGGCCGGGGTGGAAGGCTGGAAATTCACCCTGCAGGCCCCTTCCTACCTGCCGGTGATGCAGTACGCCACCAACCAGGCCCTGCGCGCCCGCATGTACCGGGCCTCTGCCACCCGGGCCTCCGAATTTTCCGACTCCGGCAGCAAGCCCGAATGGGACAACAGCGGCCTGATGACCCGCATCCTGGCCCTGCGCCAGGAGGAGGCCAGGCTGCTGGGCTACCACAACTTCGCCGAGGTTTCCCTGGTTTCCAAGATGGCCGAAACGCCGGCCCAGGTGCTGGCCTTCCTGCGCGACATGGCCGCCAAGGCCAAGCCCTACGCCGAAAAGGACATGGCCGAACTGAAGGCCTTTGCCGCCAGCGAACTGGGCATGGCCGAGATCGAACCCTGGGATGTGGCCTTCATTTCCGAAAAGCTGCTACAGGCCCGTTACGCCTTCTCCGAACAGGAAGTCAAGCAATACTTCACCGAACCCAAGGTGATCGGCGGCCTGTTCCAGGTCATCGAGACCCTGTTTGGCGTCAGGATCAAGCCGGATACCGCCCCGGTCTGGGACGACAGCGTGCGCTTTTACCGCCTGGAAAACCCGGCCGGCGAACTGGTGGGCCAGTTCTACATGGACCTCTATGCCCGGGAAACCAAGCGCGGCGGCGCCTGGATGGACGAGGCCGTGACCCGCCGCCGCACTCCCAGCGGCATCCAGACCCCGGTGGCCTACCTCAACTGCAACTTTTCCAAACCCCTGGGCGACAAGCCCGCCACCTTCACCCACGATGAAGTGATCACCCTGTTCCACGAAGCCGGCCACGGCTTCCATCACCTGCTCACCCAGGTAGAAGAGCTGGGCGTTTCCGGCATTCGCGGTGTCGAATGGGACGCGGTGGAACTGCCTTCCCAGTTCCTGGAAAACTTTTGCTGGGAATGGGCGGTGCTCAAGAACATGACCTGCCATGTCGACACCGGCGCCCCCCTGCCCAGGGCTCTGTTCGACAAGATGCTGGCCGCAAAGAACTTTCAGAGCGGCCTGATGACCATGCGCCAGCTGGAGTTTTCGCTGTTCGACATGCTGCTGCACAGCGATTTCAACCCGCAAACCCAGACCGTGATGGATCTGCTGGCCGAAGTCCGCCAGGAAGTGGCCGTGCTGATTCCGCCCGCCTGGCACCGCTTCCCCAACAGCTTCTCCCACATCTTCGCCGGTGGTTACGGCGCCGGTTACTACAGCTACAAGTGGGCCGAGGTGCTCTCTGCCGACGCCTATGCGGCCTTCGAGGAGACCGGCAATCCCCTGGACCAGGCCACCGGCCAGCGCTACCAGGAGGAAATCCTCGCCATGGGCGGCGTGCGCCCGGCCCTGGAATCCTTCAAGGCCTTCCGCGGCCGCGAACCCAGCCCGGATGCCCTGCTGCGCCACAGTGGTATGATCCCCGCGTAATTTCCGGGGAGAATCACCATGGCAAATCCGCACCGTTCCCATGTCGTTCCGCTGCTGGCCGTGAGCCTGGCGCTGGTCAGCAGTCTGGCACTGGCCCAGACCTATCGCTGGGTGGACCCGGCCACGGGCCGCACCATGATTACCGATACACCGCCGCCAGGCAGTGCCCGACAGGTCAGCCGTGCCACCAGCGCCCCCACCGGCGGCGACGCCCAGCTCCCCTTCGCCACCCGTCAGGCGGCCCAGAATTTCCCGGTCACCCTGTACACCGGTGCCGACTGCGGCCCCTGCACTCAAGCCCGGGAACTGCTCAGCAAACGGGGCATTCCGTTCACGGAAAAGAATGTCAGGACCGATGCCGACATCAGCGAACTGAAAGCCTTGGCCGGGGAGGCCACCATCCCCGTCCTCAAGGTCGGCCGCCAGACCATCAAAGGCTTTGAAGCCAGCAGCTACAACAGCACCCTGGACCTGGCCGGCTACCCCAAAGGACCAGGAGGGGCAGCCCAGTGAAATCGCTCTCGATGCGCAAGCGGCCATCGGCTTTCTCGATCAGCGCCCAGGCCGTGATCTGCGCTCGATGAATGTCAAGACCCATCACGTGTTTGTACAGCGCTCCCCGTTTCCCATCGCCTCCTGTCGAGTGCCGCTCAAGAGCGGAAGTCTCTTTCATCTTCAAGGGGCGGCAACCGCCATGATCGTCAGATGTGAGCAATTTCGGGGTGCAGCTTGATACCCAGCGCGTGCATGACCTTCAAGAGGGTGCCAAGGCTCGGATTGCCCTCGCCCGACAGCGCCTTGTAGAGGCTTTCACGGCCAAGGCCGGTTGCCTTGGCAAGTTGCGTCATACCCTTGGCGCGTGCAATGTCACCTAGTGCAGCCGCGATGAAGGCCGCGTCATCGCCCGCCTCTTCGATGCACGCCTCCAGGTACATCACCATGTCTTCATCGGTCTTGAGGTATGCGACCGTATCCCATTTGCGCAGTTTGATCGTTCCCATTTTCGCCTCCTATAGTTGCCGCATGAGCGCCAATCCGGCGCTGGCAAAGCCGCCTGTCCTGGCCTTAGAAATGTGGAGCGTGGATATCAACGGCCCGGCGCCGGGTTTTTCGTTTCAGGGGATGGCTGGCACAATAACCCCCAGCGGCCCTGTTGCATCTCGCCACATGTGTAGCCACAACAAACCGCGACACAATGATTTCAATGAATTCAACAGGTTAATCAATACATGAAAATCGCTTCCTGGAACGTCAATAGCCTGAAAGTCCGCTTGCCCCATCTGCTGGACTGGCTCGCCAGCCAGCAGCCGGATGTCCTGTGCCTGCAGGAAACCAAGCTGGAGGACCACAATTTTCCCCGGGCCAGGATTGAAGCGGCCGGGTATCAGGTGGCTTGTTCCGGGCAAAAGACCTACAACGGCGTCGCCCTGCTGGCCAAGGCCCCGATCGAGGACGTCAGCTGCGGCAATCCGCTCTTTCCGGACGAACAAAAACGCCTGATCAGCGGCACGGTCGATGGCGTGCGGGTCATCAGCGCCTACATGCCGAATGGACAGGAAGTTGGCTGCGACAAGTACGACTACAAGTTGCGCTGGCTCGATGCCCTGGCGCGCTGGCTGGAAGGCGAGCTGATGTCGCACCCGCAGCTTGCCTTGTGCGGCGACTACAACATCGCGCCGGATGATCGCGATGTGCACGACCCCGAACGCTGGAAGGACTGCATCCTGGTCTCCGGACCGGAGCGCACCGCCTTTCAACGCCTGCTCGCGCTGGGCCTGAGCGACAGCTTCCGCCGCTTCGAGCAGCCGGAAAAAACCTTCTCCTGGTGGGATTACCGCAGGCTCGGCTTTCAAAAGAACGAAGGCCTGCGCATCGACCACATCCTGCTCTCCCATCCTCTGGCTGAACAATGCAGCGCCGCCGGCATCGACCGGGCGCCGCGCAAGCTGGAGCGTCCCTCGGACCACGCCCCGGTCTGGGCCGAGATCGTCCGGAATTGACCCGGCGTTTCATACCTCCCTCCCCTCCCCTTCCCCTTCCCTCCCCTTATAGCTGCCCTGCATTTTCGGCACGCCAGTCTCGTTTCCCGCGCCGCACAATCTGACAGCGCCGCCGGCCTCCTTTCCCCCCCTCTTACCCTCCTTACCCTCCTTGCATCCGCGGGCAAAAGAGCGGCAACGAGGCGCAGGCGGGAAGCGGGGCCGGGGAAGAGCGCCGCGACACCCCCGCCCGGGTTCGCGCCCGGGTTCGCCAGGTTCGCGCTCGATGCCTTTGCGGCCCGCGCCGGGCCACCGCTTCAGCGCATCAAAAACAGTTCCTGGTGAAAATCCCTGGGCTTCAGACCGTGGGCCACGAAGTCCTGGCGCAGGGCCTCGCCGAAGCCCGGTGGCCCGCAGAACCAGATGCTGGCTGAACGCCACTCGGGCACGGCGGCGCGGATCCGTTCCCCATCCAGACGTCCGTCCCGGGGGCTGATCAGCACCTGCAATTGCACACCCGCCGCCCGGGCCGCGGCGCTCAGCTTGTCCATGGCGGCCCGGGAAAACTCCGACGTCGGATGAAACAGATCAATCGGCCGGGTTGCACCGCTGAGCGCCAGCTGTTTCATGCGGGCGACAAAGGGCGTGATGCCGATCCCGGCCCCGATCCAGATCTGGCGCGGCTGGGGGCTCTCGAAGTCGAAGCAGCCATAAGGCCCCTCCACGGTGACCGGGGCGCCGACCGTGAGGCAGTCCCGCAGGCGGCGGGTGTGATCGCCCAGGGCCTTGGTGATGAAGACGATGCGGCGCTTTTCCGGCTCCCAGGCCGAGGCGATGGTGTAGGGGTGGGCCCCTTCGCCCGGGTCGGAAGTGACAAAGGCAAACTGGCCAGCCTTGTGCCCAGACCAACCGGGTTCCAGTTCCACGGCGGTTTCCAGCACCTGCAGTTCCGGGTAATAGGTCAGCGACTCGATCCTGCCACGGGCCTTGCGCCGGGCGCCGACCCGGCCCGCCAATACCAGCACGGCAGCCGTGCTGCCCGCCACCAGCATCAGCGCCAGCACCCAGCCCACGGGCTGGCTCCAGTAGGCAAACTTGCTCAGCACCAGGCCGTGGTAAACCAGCACCAGATAGACGACAGCCAGCAATTTGTGGACCTTGGCAAACAGGTGATAGGGAAAACGCTTGATCAAGGCCAGGGCAATCAGGATCACCGCCGCATAAAAGGCCCATTCCCCCAGGTCTTCGGCCAGCCCGCGCTGGCTGTGCAGCCATTTTGCCACCGGGCCGAGGCTGCTGCCGGGGTCGCCCTTGCGCGCCGGCTTGTCCAGCCAGCCCCAGCCCACCATCCATTTGCTGCCCTGGGCCCACCACCAGTGCAGCACCGCAACCGTCAGCCCGGTGATGCCCAGCCATTTGTGCAGACGGTACATCTTGTCCAGCCCGTCCAGATGGGGCTCCAGCCACTTCGGCCGGGTCGCCAGAAACATGGCCGCGCTCATGGCGCCGATGCCGATCAGGCCGCTGTACTGCATGAACGCGTCGCGAAAGGAAAAGTAGGTAAAGGGCTCGGGGACCAGGGTATCGGCCAGCAGCCACAAACCCGTGAGGCCCAGCAGCAGGGCCCAGAGACTCAGCTTGATGTTTTTCATGGAAGGTTCCGGTTCAGGTCAAAAAATCGGTGGGTGCTGGACGGTAAAACGGCTCAGGCGCACATCCACCGTCACGGTCAGCCGGGTCAGCGCTGCCGCCCGGGCCCGGCCTTCGGCGCTGGCCCGGTAGAGATGGGGCGTCATGGCCAGCAGATCGGCAATCTGTTCGCCACGGCTCAGCACCAGGGAAAACCGCAGCGTTTCCGTGTCCAGCAGCTCGAAACCCGCCGCTGTCCGGGTCTCGTCGGTGCGTTCCGGCTTCAGGCGGGGGTAAATGATTTCCCGTAGTTCGCGCAGGTGATCCGGCCCCGCATCCACCTGCAGCAACTGACCGCCGGGTTTCAGGACCCGGGCAAACTCGGCATGGACGGGAAAACCAAACAGGCACAGCACCCGGTCCAGGCTGCCTGGCAGCACCGGCAGATTGGCATTGCTGCCCACCACCCAGTTGGGCCGCCGGTCCTGCTGCGCTGCGGCCAGCACTGCCCACTTGGAAATATCCAGCCCCAGCAGCGCCAGGCTTTGCCCGGCAGCGCTGGCGGCCGCCAGCTGGCGCAGGTAATAGCCTTCGCCGCTGCCCGCATCGAGACAACGGATCGTCGCGCCGGGCGGCAATCCGGCCAGCACCGCCTTGCTCACCGCTGAGGCAATCGGCTCGTAGCCACCAGCATTGAGAAACCGCCGCCGGGCCGCCACCATCGCCTTGCTGTCGCCCGGGTCCAGGGAGCGCTTCTTCTGCACCGGCAGCAGGTGGGTGTAACCCTGGCGGGCGATGTCGAAATGATGACCGGCGGCGCAGCTCCAGTGGGAAGCGCTGCGTTGCAAAGGCGCTCCATCGAGGGGGCAGGCCAGGGCCAGGAAAGGGGTGATGTTCATGAAGCAGGCATTGAGGCAATGAGTCGTCATTTTAGCCTGCCAGACACCCCGGGGCGAAAGCTGGTCGCCGACCGGGTGTTGGCACGAGGGGCACGGGGGGCACGGGGGGCACGGAGGGCACGGAGGGCACGGAGCAAGGCTCGCCGGGGTCGATGCGGGGGTTTTTTCCCCGGAAGCCGTCGCTGTTTCAGATCGCGGCGCTCATCCAGCCGGGCCGACGCCCGGCTTGCGGGCCGGAGTCGAGCTCGGCAAAACCGCAAAAAAAGCCCGTCCGGAGACGGGCAAAGAACGCAAGTGCGGTACAACGCTGGCCTGCCAGCAGCAGACCGGCCCCGCTCCAAGATCACTCGAACTCGATGATGACCTCGTCCACGGACAGGCTGGCGCCGGCGGTGGCGACGATCTTCTTCACCTTGCAGTCCTGTTCGGCCTTCAGGATGTTTTCCATCTTCATGGCTTCGATGACGGCCAGCTTCTCGCCGGCCTTCACCTCCTGCCCCTCGCTCACGGCCACTTCGCGCAGCAGGCCGGGCATCGGGGAAAGCAGGAACCTGGACAGGTCGGGGGCCTGCTTCTCGGGCATCAGGGCCAGCAGTTCGGCAGCGTGGGCGGACATCACCATCATGTCGGCGCGGGTGCCCCAGTGGAACAGCTGGTAGGTCATGCGGTGGCGTTCGACCTGGAGGGTGAAGGGTTCGCCGTTGCAGGTGCCGTTGAACAGGGATTGACCCAGGCGCCAGTCGGAGAGGACGTTGTACTGCTCGCCGTTGTAATCGACCCGGTATCCGCCCTTGATCGGGGTCGCCACCACGGGGTAGCGCTCGTTGTTGCGGATCACCACCCACTCGTCGCTCACCAGGCGCTCATGGCCGGGCATCTGGCCGGAAATCCTGGCGGCCCGGTCGATGTAGCGGCGATGCACGAAGGCGGCGACGGAGATCAGGAGGGCCGGATCGTCGTGGGGCACCATGGAAGCGTCGAAACCGTTCGGGTATTCCTTGGCGATGAAACTGGTATCGAAGATCCCGGACTGAAAGCGCGGATGCTGCATCAGCGCGGCCTGGAAGGGAATGTTCGAGGAGATGCCACGGATCACGAAGCCGTTCAGGGCGTCGCGCATGCGGCTGATGGCCTGCTCGCGGGTGGCGCCGTGCACGATCAGCTTGGCGATCATGGAGTCGTAGTACATCGAGATTTCGCCGCCCTCATAGACGCCGGTATCCACCCGCACCTGGCCGGGAATTTCGGCCGGGGGCTGGAATTTCACCAGCCGGCCGGTGGAAGGCAAGAAGCCGCGGAAGGGGTCTTCGGCGTTGATCCGGCATTCCATGGACCAGCCGTTGATCTTCACGTCCTTCTGGGTGATGGGCAGCTTTTCGCCATAGGCGACGCGGATCATCTGTTCGACGAGATCGAGGCCGGTGATCATTTCGGTCACCGGGTGCTCGACCTGTAGACGGGTGTTCATTTCCAGGAAGAAGAACTCCTTGGTGGCACCGGAGACCACGAATTCCACCGTCCCGGCGGATTCGTAATTCACCGCCCGGGCCAGGGCCACGGCCTGCTCGCCCATGGCCTTGCGCATCGCGGCATCGACGAAGGGGCTCGGGGCCTCTTCGATGACCTTCTGGTGCCGGCGCTGGATGGAGCAGTCGCGCTCGTTCAGATATACATAGTTGCCATGGGAGTCGCCCAGCACCTGGATTTCGATGTGGCGGGGTTCGAGCACGTACTTTTCGATGAAGACCCGGTCGTCGCCGAAGGAGTTGCGCGCCTCATTGACGCAGGAGGAAAAGCCTTCGTGAGCTTCGGCGTCGTTGTAGGCCACGCGCAGGCCCTTGCCGCCGCCGCCGGCGGAGGCCTTGATCATCACCGGGTAGCCGATCTTCCGGGCGATTTCCACGGCGGCGTCGGGACCATCGATGGCCTCGTTATAGCCTGGAATGGTATTGACCCCCGCTTCGATGGCGAGCTTCTTGGACTCGATCTTGTCGCCCATCCTGGCGATGGAGCCGTGTTTGGGGCCAATGAACTTGATGCCCTCTTCTTCCAGGCGGCGGGAGAATTCGGCATTTTCGGAGAGGAAGCCGTAGCCGGGGTGGACGGCTTCAGCGCCGGTCTCTTTACAGGCGGCGATGATCTTGTCGGCGACCAGGTAGGATTCCTTGGAAGCGGCCGGGCCGATGCACACGGCTTCGTCGGCCATGTCGACGAAGAGGGCGTCCTTGTCCGCCACGGAATACACGGCGACGGTCTGGATGCCCATCTTCCTGGCGGTCTTGATGACGCGACAGGCAATTTCACCACGGTTTGCGATCAGTATTTTCTTGAACATAAAAAGCCTTTCAACGCAGAGGCGCAGGGGACGCGAAGTTACGCAAAGGAAACACCCTGCGACTCCGTTGCGCCTGCGCGCCTTCGCGATGGACGTTATTCATCAGAGCGGAATATTGCCGTGCTTGCGCCACGGATTTTCGAGTTGCTTGTCGGCGAGCATGGCCAGGGACCGGCAGATGCGCTTCCTCGTCGCGTGGGGCATGATCACATCATCAATGAAGCCCCGGCTGGCGGCCACGAAGGGATTGGCGAACTTTTCCTTGTATTCGGCCTCGCGCTGGGCGAGCTTGGCGGGGTCGTTCTTTTCTTCGCGGAAGATGATCTCCACGGCGCCCTTGGGGCCCATCACGGCGATTTCGGCAGAAGGCCAGGCGAGGTTCACGTCACCGCGCAGGTGCTTCGAAGACATCACGTCATAGGCGCCGCCGTAGGCCTTGCGGGTGATCACGGTGACCTTGGGCACGGTGCACTCGGCATAGGCATAGAGCAGCTTGGCGCCGTGCTTGATGATGCCGCCGTATTCCTGGGTGGTGCCGGGCATGAAGCCGGGCACGTCCACGAAGGTGATGATGGGAATGTTGAAGGCATCGCAAAAGCGCACGAAGCGGGCCGCCTTGATGGAGGACTTGATGTCGAGACAGCCGGCCAGCACCAGGGGCTGGTTGGCGACGATGCCGACGGTGGAACCATCCATGCGGGCAAAGCCGGTGATGATGTTCTTGGCGTAGTCGGGCTGGATCTCGAAGAAGTCGCAATCATCGACCACCTTGATGATCAGCTCCTTCATGTCATAGGGCTGGTTGGCGTTGTCCGGCACCAGGGTGTCCAGGGAATGGTCGAAGCGCTCGGCCGGGTCGTCGGTGGGCAGGACCGGGGGCTTCTCCCGGTTGCTGGAGGGCAGGAAATTGATCAGGCGGCGCAGGTAGATGAGCGCCTCCACATCATTCTCGAAGGCCAGGTCGGCGACGCCGGACTTGGTGTTGTGGGTTACGGCGCCGCCCAGTTCCTCGGCGGTCACTTCCTCGTGGGTCACGGTTTTCACCACGTCGGGGCCGGTGACGAACATGTAGGAGGTGTCCTTCACCATGAAGATGAAGTCGGTCATGGCCGGGGAGTACACCGCGCCGCCGGCGCAGGGGCCCATGATCATCGAAATCTGGGGAATCACCCCGGAGGCCATGACGTTGCGCTGGAACACATCGGCATAGCCACCCAGGGAGGCCACGCCTTCCTGGATGCGGGCGCCGCCCGAGTCGTTGAGGCCGATCACGGGCGCGCCGACCTTCATGGCGTGGTCCATGACCTTGCAGATCTTCTCGGCATGAGTCTCGGACAGGGAACCACCGAACACGGTGAAATCCTGGGAGAACACGAATACCAGACGGCCATTGACGGTGCCGTAGCCAGTCACGACCCCGTCGCCCGGGATCTTCTCGCCCTGATCCATGCCGAAATCGGTGCAGCGATGCTCCTTGAACATATCCCATTCCTCGAAGGAATCCGGGTCGAGGAACAGTTCGATGCGCTCGCGGGCAGAGAGCTTGCCTTTCTTGTGCTGGGCGTCGATCCGCTTCTGGCCGCCGCCCAGACGGGCCGCCTCCCGCTTCGCTTCGAGCCGGTGGATGATGTCATGCATGTAGGAATCTCCTTCTAAGTGTCAGGATTCGGGATTCAGGAACTTGAGCAGCCCATAGGCAGCGGCTGCGGGGGTGACACGTCCGGCCTCAACCGCCTGGATCAGCCCGGGCAGGGCCTCCCGGACGGCGGGGTGGCGCCGGAAATACTGGTTCAGACCCAAGTGGATCAGCTGCCACATCCAGTCCACCGCCTGGTGCCGGCGCCTGGCCTCGAATTCGCCGGTCGGCGTCAGGGCCTCCCGGTAGTTCTGCACCTGGGCCCAGAATTCGGCAAGGCCTTCCTTCTTCAGGGCGCTGAGGCTCAATACCGGCGGCGACCAGTTGGGAGAAGCGTGCCGCAGCAAGTGCAGGGCCTGGTTCCACTGCGCCCGCGTCACCTGGGCGGCCTGGGGGTCGATGTCGGCCTTGTTGATCACCACCAGATCGGCAATCTCGACGATGCCCTTCTTGATGGCCTGCAGATCATCACCGGCATTGGGGAGCTGCAGCAGGACGAACAGGTCCACCATGCCCGCCACCGTGGTTTCACTTTGTCCGACGCCGACGGTCTCGACGATGATCACGTCAAAGCCGGCCGCTTCACAAAGCAGCATCGCCTCCCGGGTCTTCTCGGCCACGCCGCCGAGACTGCCGGCGGAAGGACTGGGACGGATGAAGGCTTCTTCGCGCTGGCACAGGGTTTCCATGCGGGTCTTGTCGCCCAGGATGGAGCCGCCGCTGATGGAGGACGACGGGTCCACGGCCAGCACCGCCAGCCGGTGGCCGTGGTCGATCAGGTAATTGCCCAGGGCCTCGATGAAGGTGGACTTGCCCGCCCCGGGCACCCCGGAAATGCCGATTCGGATGGCCTTGCCGGTGTAAGGCAGCAAGGCGGCCAGCAGTTCCTGGGCCCGCTCCTGATGGTCGCAGCGGGTCGATTCGATCAGGGTGATGGCCTTGGCCAGGGCCCGGCGCCGGCCCGCCAGCACCCCGTCTACCAAGGCCTGGTCCGCAGGTGTGAGCTGATGCGGACCGGCCGACAGCGCTTGCGTCATCTGCATGGCTCGCTCAGGATCAGCCGCGCAGTGCTTTCCTGATTTCTTCCAGCACCCGCCGGGCGGAATCCTCGATGCGGGTACCCGGCCCGAAGATGGCCTTGGCACCGGCGTTGTACAGGTAGTCGTAGTCCTGGGACGGAATGACGCCGCCGACGAAGACGATGATGTCCTCGCCGCCCTGCTCCTTCAAGGCCTGGATCAGCTGTGGCACCAGCGTCTTGTGGCCGGCCGCCAGGGAGGAGCAGCCGATGGCGTGCACGTCATTTTCGATGGCCTGACGGGCCGCTTCTTCCGGGGTCTGGAACAGCGGCCCCATGTCGATGTCGAACCCGAGGTCGGCGAAGGCGGTCGCCACCACCTTGGCGCCCCGGTCGTGACCATCCTGGCCGAGCTTGGCAATCATGATGCGCGGCCGGCGGCCTTGTTCTTCGGCGAACCGGGCGATGTCGGCCTTGATGGTTTCCCAGCTTTCCTGGCCTTCCACGACCCCTCCATAAACCCCGGAAATGGTCTGGTTGTTGGCGCGGAAGCGGCCAAACACCTTTTCCAGGGCATCGGACACTTCCCCCACGGTGGCGCGCAGGCGGATGGCCTTGACGGTCAGGTCGAGCAGGTTGCCCGCGCCGCTCTCGGCAGACTGGGTCAGGGCTTCCAGGGCGGCTTGCACGGCGGCCGCGTCGCGGGTCTCGCGGATTTTCCTGAGGCGGGCGATCTGGGCTTCACGCACGGCGTGGTTGTCGATGTCGAGAATGTCGATCCGGTCTTCCTTGGCCAGCTTGTACTTGTTGACGCCGACGATGACGTCCTTGCCGGAGTCGATGCGCGCCTGCTTGTCGGCGGCGCAGGTTTCGACCTGCATCTTGGCCCAGCCCGATTCGACGGCCTTGGTCATGCCGCCCATGGCTTCGATTTCCTGGATGATGCCCCAGGCCTTGTCGGCCATGTCCTGGGTCAGCTTTTCCATCATGTAGGAGCCGCCCCAGGGGTCGACGACGTTGGTGATGTGGGTTTCTTCCTGGATGATGAGCTGGGTGTTGCGGGCGATGCGGGCAGAGAACTCGGTCGGCAGGGCGATGGCTTCATCGAGCGCGTTGGTGTGCAGCGACTGGGTGCCGCCAAAGACCGCCGCCATGGCTTCGATGGTAGTGCGGACGACGTTGTTGTACGGGTCCTGCTCGGTCAGCGACCAGCCGGATGTCTGGCAGTGGGTGCGCAGCATCATCGACTTCGGGTTTCTGGCATCGAACTGGGTCATGATGCGATGCCAGAGCAGGCGGGCGGCGCGCATCTTGGCGATTTCGAGATAGAAATTCATCCCGACGCCCCAGAAAAAGGACAGGCGGCCGGCGAAGGTATCCACGTCCATGCCGGCCTGGATGCCGGTGCGCACGTATTCCATGCCGTCGGCCAGGGTGAAGGCCAGCTCGATGGCCTGGTTGGCGCCGGCTTCCTGGATGTGATAGCCGGAAATGGAAATGGAGTTGAACTTCGGCATGTGCTGCGCCGTGTAGGCGAAGATGTCGGCAATGATCTTCATGGAAGGCTTGGGCGGATAGATATAGGTGTTCCGCACCATGAATTCCTTGAGAATGTCGTTCTGGATCGTGCCGGAGAGCTTGTCCTGCGACACGCCCTGTTCTTCGGCCGCGACGATGTAGCCGGCCAGGATCGGCAGCACGGCGCCGTTCATGGTCATGGAGACAGACACCTTGTCGAGCGGGATGCCGTCAAACAGGATCTTCATGTCCTCGACCGAGTCGATGGCGACGCCGGCCTTGCCCACGTCGCCGGTCACCCGGGCGTTATCGGAGTCGTAACCGCGGTGCGTCGCCAGGTCGAAGGCCACGGAAACGCCCTGGCCGCCAGCCGCCAGCGCCTTGCGGTAGAAGGCGTTGGATTCCTCGGCGGTGGAAAAGCCGGCGTACTGGCGGATGGTCCAGGGCTTCACCGCATACATGGTGGGCTGGGGCCCGCGCAAGAAGGGGGCAAATCCGGGCAGGGTGTCGGTATACGGCAGAGGCTCCGTATCCTTCTTCGTGTACAAGGGCTTGACGGTCAGGCCCTCGGGAGTCTGCCAGTCGAGTTTGCTGACATCGCCCCCTGGGGCCTGCCTGGCGGCAGCGGCAGCCCAGGCATCGAGGTCATCGGAATTTTTGAATTGTTCAGACATAGTCGCCTCTCGCAGTCAGATATCCAGTCTCAGTCGTTTTTTTGGTCAAGTCGAAGCAGAATCCGCCATTCTATGCTGACCAGCAAAAAGTTGACATCCAAGCTCGTGGATAATACTTTATCCATAATTATGAATGCAAGCCCATGAGTGACTGCCTCATGTGACTGCCTCAGTCATCCTCCGAATTCAGGAACCATGACCGCCCGGATCTCCCCCACCGCCTTGTACCAGGAAGTTGCCGAACGTTTGCGTCAGCGCATCTTTGCCCACGAACTGCTGCCCGGCACCTGGGTCGACGAGCAAAAGCTGGCGGAACAGTACGGCATCTCCCGCACCCCCCTGCGGGAAGCCCTCAAGGTGCTGGCCTCGGAGGGACTGGTGGTGCTAAAGCCCCGGCGCGGTTGTTATGTGACGGAGATCCTGCCTCAGGACCTGGATGACATCTTCCCTCTCATTGCCCTGCTGGAAGGCCGCTGCGCCGCCGAGGCCGTGCGCAAGATGGACAAGGTGGACAAGGCCGACCTGGAGCGGCTCGCCGCCCTGCACGAACGGCTGGAGCAAATCGCCCGGGAAAACCGCATGGCCGACTTCTTCGAGGCCAACCAGGCGTTCCACAAAGCCATCCAGGAGCTGGCCGGAAACCGCTGGCTGCAGCAGGTGATCCAGGACCTGCGCAAGGTATTGAAGCTCTCCCGCCTGCACTCCCTCTCCCTGGAAGGCCGGCTGCAGCAATCGCTGGAAGAACATCGGGGCATACTTGCCGCCCTGCAGGCGGGGGATGCGGCCCTGGCGGAAAAGCGGATGCACGACCACCTGCTCTCCGGCCGCGAAGCCCTCGCCAGGATGCAGGAAAATTCCAGCTAGCCCAGCTGAGGCCCCAACAGCGCCCCACAACAGCGCCCCGGACAGCCTCCCGGACACTGAAAACCCGGCGCCGGGGCAAGCCGCATTTGCGCAACCCCGGCATCTTGCAACCCCGGCGGCGTTCGCGCAGCGGGCGGGGCACGCCTGGGCATTGCGGCGAGCCGCAATCAGGCACAGACGCAACTGCGGCCGTTGGCCTTGGCGCAGTAAAGCAGCCTGTCGGCACGCGAGAAGGCCTGGTCGATGGAGTCGTCATCGGCCGATAACGCACTCACGCCGGCGCTGAAGGAAATGTGGATGACCTCGCTTTCCTGGACGAATCCGGTGTCGCGCATCACGTCGAGCAGCTCTTCCACCTTGCTGACCGCCTCGGCCAGCGAGGTTTCCAGCAGCAGGATGGCGAATTCCTCGCCGCCGATCCGGGCAAAAATGTCGCTGGTGCGTAAGCGGGAAGTGAGGGTGGTCGCCAGCAATTTCAGCACTTCATCGCCGACCTGATGGCCATAGGTGTCATTGACATGCTTGAAGTGGTCGATGTCGAGCACGGCCATGCAGACATTGCCGCCGTAGCGGCGCAAGCGATTGAGCTCTGCCGTGCCCAGGTCGAAGAAGGCGCGCCGATTCAGGATGCCGGTCAGCGGGTCCGTGCGGGCCTGCCGCTCCAGTTTCTCTTCGACCTGCTTGCGGCGATCAATCTCCCGCGACAAGGCCGCGTTGGCTTCGATCAGGGCTTGCTGCTGGCGGTAGAGTTTGAGGAAAACCCGGACTTTCGAGCGCAGGATGCGGTCGTTGATCGGCTTCGCCAGGTAATCGGTGGCGCCGGACAGGTAGCCATGAATCTTGTCTTCATCGGCGCGGTAGGCGGCGGTGAGGAAGATGATGGGAATTTCACTGGTCTGCGGATTGGAGCGCAGTTGTTCGCAGACCTCGAAGCCATCCATGTCCGGCATCTGCACGTCGAGCAGGATCAGCGCGAATTCTTCGGCCAGGCACATCGAGACCGCGTCAAAGCCGTTGTCGGCCTCGCACAATTCGGCATCGATTCCCTTGAGCGTGGTGCGCACCGCCAGACGATTGGCGGCGACATCATCGACCACGAGAATGCGGGGGGTGCGGCTCATGCGCATTCTCCTGCAGCACAAAGCAAAGCAATGATTTCATCCTGATCCGCGATGTAATCCACGTCAACCGCAGCCAACACGGCATCGGGCAGGGTGCGAAAATCCGTCTTGAGGGGACTCAGGGCAATCGTCATGGCGCCCAGTTCATGCGCCCGGGCCATGCCGCACGCCCCGTCCGAGTTGGCGCCGGAAAGGGTCAGGGCGATCAGGCTGTCTTCAAAGGCTTCCGCCGCCGTTTCGAGCAGGACGTCGATACTGGGGCGCACCGACAGCACCGGGGCGTCGATGGAGAGGGCGAAGCGATCCCGGTTTTCCACCAGCAGATGGTAGTCGGGCGGGGCCACATAAACGTGACCGGGCTGAATGGGGGTTTTGTCAATGACCATGGCAACGGGAAGGGAGGAGACTCGATCCAGCATCTCGGCCAGGACAGAATCCTGACCCGCCGGCAGGTGGGTAACGATGGCGATGGCCAGGGGATAGTCGCCGGGCAGCGCCGCCAGTATCCCGCTCGCCAGCGGCATGCCTCCCGCCGAAAACCCGATCGCCAGCAGCTTATACATGCTGCCCCCCGACATGCAGCCCCCCGGCATGCGCCACCTCGACATGCGCCACCCCGGCATGCGCCACCTCGGCCGTGCGGCGCAGCACGTTGCAGCCGGCATCGATCTTCTGGAAGCAGCGGCCGGCCAGGGAGGATTGGAGCACGTTCTCGGCGCGCCCGAGCAGCAGATACCCCCCGCGCTGCAGACTGCGCCCGAACAACTCCAGCACCCGCTCCTGCAGCGTGTCGTCGAAATAAATCAGCACGTTGCGACAGACGATGAACTGGGCTTCCATGAATACCTCGTCCGTCACGAGGTTGTGCTGATTGAATTCGACCTTCTGACGCAGATGCTCGACCATCATCACTGTATCGCCCTCGCGCTGGAAGTAGTCATCGAAATGGCCCTGCCCACCGGCAGCAAGGTAGGAGGTGCGCCATCGATCCAGGTCGCGGGCGGACCAGCGGCCGGCGCGCGCCTCATCCATGGCGCTGACATTGATGTCGGTGGCCACCAGACGGGTCTTGTCGAGCAGGCCGCATTCGTGCAGCAGGATCAGCAGCGAATAGGTTTCCTGACCCCGGCCGCAGCCGGCTTGCCAGATGTTGATGCGCGGAAAGGTAGCGAGGCGCGGCAGGATCTCGTCGCGCAGGTAGCGCCACACCGGCGGGTCACGGAAAAAATCCGAGGCCAGCACTGAAATGTTGTTGATGATGACCTGGGCCACCCGCTCATCATAAAGCAGCGACGGGATCAGATGCGATAGATGCGGCACGTCGAAATAATCGCGCAGTTGTTTCAGGCGCCGCTTGAGTGAGGCATGCGCATAGTTGCTGAAATCATAGCCATAACGAGCCTTCATGGCCTCGAGGAGCAGCGCGATTTCAATATCCTCGAGATGATGGTTGCGCCACTTGATCACAGCCATTGCTGCAACACTCCCATCAATTGATCGATATCCACCGGTTTTGGAACATAGGCATTGGCACCGGCCTGCAGGCACAGCTCGCCGTCGCCCTGCATGGCTTTGGCCGTGACGGCGATGATGGGCAGATCCTGGTAGCCGAGCGCACGGATTTGCCGCGTCAGTTCATAACCGTCCATCTCCGGCATCATGATGTCGGTCAGCACGGCATCGAAATGGTCCTGCCGCAACAGTTCCAGGGCCCGCGCCCCGGTTTCGGCCACCGTCACCCGCAGCTTGCCTCTGGCGCGCAAAGCCTTGGAGAGGGCAAACAGATTGCGCACGTCGTCATCGACCAACAACAGGTGATAGTCACCTTTTCCACCCGGAGACAGGGCCGGAGTGGGGGGTGGCGCCGGCGGGGCGTTCACGGCCAGCAGAACCTCATCGCGCAAGCGTGCGCTGGCATGACTGCCCTTGATCACCACCACGTCGGTATAGGCGCGCAACTGGAGTAATTCATCCTGGTTCAAGTCACGCGCCGAGTAAACCACCACCGGCGGACGCTGGATGCCCTGCTCCTCGAGCTGCGCCAGCCATTCGAATCCGGACATATCCTCCAGCCCCAGATCGAGGATGACCGCATCGAAGCCTTTGTCCTGCAGCGCGGCATGCGCCATCTTGCCGGTGGAGCAGGGCGTGAGCTCGACCGGGTCGCCGTGGAACAGTTTCGTCACCGCCATGACGGTCGCGGCGTCGTCTTCGACCAGCAGCACCTGCTTGCGCGCCACCTCGGCCGACAACCGGTGCATGGTTTGCAAGGCGGAAGCAATCATGTCGCGCGTGACGGGCTTTTTCAAAAAGCCGACGGCCCCCAAGGTGCTGGCTTCGCCGGTATCGCTGGCGCCGGACATGATGAAGACCGGGATACTGGCATGCGTCGGGTCGGCTTTCAGCCGGCGCAGCACTTCCATGCCCGAGATGCCGGGCAAGCCCAGGTCCAGGAGGATGCCGGCCGGGCGCTGCGTCGCCAGGTACTGCAAGGCCGCCTCACCCGAATCCACGCAACTGGCCGCAAAGCCCAGCGTGTCGATCAGGCGCTGCAGGATGCGGGTCAGGCGTTTGTCGTCTTCGACCACGAGAATCCCCGCATCCGTGGGCGCTCTGCGGGTGTGCGTCAGGGGGTGTTGGGGCGCGGGCGGGACAGCAGGAGCGGCAGGCTGCGCTTCTGCTGCCGTGCGCTCGGGCAGTCGCACCGAGAAGCAGCTGCCTATCCCCGGGGTGCTGGTCACCTGGAGGGTTCCGCCCATCAGATCCACCAGCCGGCGGGTAATCGCCAGGCCGAGGCCGGAGCCGCCGTATTTGCGGCTGGTCGTGCCATCGAGCTGCTGGAAGACCCCGAAAATATGTTCGATCTTGTCGGCCGGGATGCCGATGCCGGTATCGCGGACGTCGAACACGATCTGGCCGTCATGCCGCTTCACGGCCAGGACCACCTCACCGCTTGCGGTGAATTTGACGGCATTCGAGAGCAGATTGGTGAGTATCTGCGTCAGGCGCTGGCGGTCGCCCTGCAAGGATTCAGGCGCGGTTTCATCGATCTCCAGCCGGAAATCGATGCCTTTTTGCTCGGCCAGGGGCGCAAACACCCGGCGCAGGTAAGACAGCACCTCATCGAGCGACAATGTTTCGTTGAGCACTTCGAGTCGATTGGCTTCGATTTTGGAGAGATCGAGGATGTCGTTGATCAGGGTGAGCAGCTGGCTGCCGCTTTCATGAATGACCGAGGCGGATTCGACCTGGTCGGGCAACAGATTGCCTTCGGCATTGGTGGCCAGATCCTGAGCCAGGATCAGGATGCTGTTGAGCGGAGTGCGCAGTTCATGCGACATATTGGCCAGGAACTCGGACTTGTACTGGCTGGCCTGCTGCAATTCACTGGCCTTGCTTTCGGCTTCCTGGCGCGCCAGTTCGAGCTCCCGGCTCTGGGCTTCCAGGGCCAGGTTCTTGTGCGCCATCTCTTCTTGCTGGGCACGCAACGCTTCCTGGCTGGCGCGCAGTTCCTCGTTCTGCACCTTCATTTCTTCGGCCTGGCTGCGCAATTCCTCGTTGAGCGCCTTCATCTCCTCGTTATTGAGGCGCAAGGCCTCCTGCTTCTGGGCGAGGGCGGCTTCGACCAATTTTCGCGCGGTAATGTCGCGCGCGGCGGCAAACGCTCCCCTCACCTGCCCGGTATCGTCCCGATATACGGCGGCGTTGTAGAGCACATCGGTCACCTTGCCGGACACATGGCGGATGGCGAGCGGATAATCGAGCACCGCGCCTTCGGCAAAGATCCGCTGATAGCCGCGGCGGGCTTCATCCGGATCGGTGAAGTAATCGGCAAAGTCGCTCCCGATCAAGTGCTGGCGGTCAACACCGGTCGCCTTCTCGGTGGCGGAGTTCACATCGGTGATCTTGCCCTCGGCGCTGATCGTCACCAGCGGGTCCTGGCTGGCTTCGATCAGGCTACGCGTGTAGAGGGCCTTGGCGTGCAGTTCGTCCGACTGCCGGCGCGTCTCCTCGAGCAAGGCCAGATTGTGTTCGGAGACCTGCAGATTGGCAAAATGCAAACCCAGTGCGGCACACGCCACCCGGAGAAATTCGTGCTGGCCGGGTTCGAGCGACCGCGCCGCCGCCAGCTCCAGGATCACCAGCGCTTCATTTTTATGGCAAATGGGATAAATCACCAGTTCATGCGGCGGGAATTCAAGCAGGCCGGAACTGATGATCATCAGCCCGGCCGGCACCGGCGACAGCACGATGGCCTGCTGATCCCTGGCGCACTGACCCAGCAGGCCCTCGCCTGTGCCAAAGCCGTTTTCCGCCTGACTGCGCCGGGCCAGGCCATGACTGCCGACACATGCGAAACGGCCCTGACCGTTGCCCAGATAAATCGCGGCCACCGGCACATCCAGCATTTCGCACAAGCGGTGCAGCAGACGCTCGGCGGCTTTGGCCATGCGGGTTTCCCCCGACACCAGGCTCGTCAGGATGTTGACGTTTTCCTGAACCAGATGGTCGCGTTCGATTTTTTCGGCTTTTTCCCGGAAAGTTTCGGCGCTGCGCGCCATTTCACCAATTTCATCCTGACGCTCCAGGCCGGGGACCGTCGTGGCCTCGCCCTGCACCAGACGTTTCAGGGCCGCCTGAATAGCGATGATGGGCTGTGACACCGTGCGGGCCATCTTCAGCCCCGCCGCCACCGCCAGCAGGGCTATCAGCAGGCCGGCGCCCAGCAGGGTGTTGCGCAGCGTGCTCATGGCCGCCAGGGCTTCGGCCCGATCTATCTTGGAAATCACCCCCCAGCGGATGTTGCCGCCGATCGCATCGGGATAGGTCAGGATCGGCCGGAAGGCAATATACGAAGGCACCCCGCGATAATCGTCCGCCTGAATCAGCCCGGTTTCCCCCGCCAGCACCCGGGTGACGGCTTCGGTCTTGAGCCGTTTGCGCAAAACGGTGCTGCTTTCCTCGAAACGGGAATCGGTGAGCATCCAGCCATCCGGGCCGACCATGAAGCTCTCACCCGATTGCCCCCGACCTTCCTTGTCCTGCATGATCTGGTTGAAACGCGCGAGGGACAACTGGATGACGACGACCCCCAGGAAACCGTCGCTCTGGTTCAACACCGGCAGGGCGTAAAAGCGGGCCGGGCCGGCACTGGGCGGATAGTCGGACAGCCCGGCATAGGAGCCCACGTCGGCGATGGGTTTGTCGAGCAAAGGCCGCACCGCGCTGGCAAGCCCGGTATTTTTCCAGGGACCCTCGCGCAAATTGGTGGCGAAGTCGGTTTTTTTATGGATGGAATACACCACGTTGCCGCCGGGATCGACCAGGAACAGGTCTTCCCAGCCCCAGGCCCGAAGCTTTTCCCGCAGTAGCGGATGATGCCGGGCATGTACCCGGTCATAGGCACTGCCATCGTTACGTTCCGTCAGCTCCTGGCGCTGCGCGGCCGGGTAGGGATTGCGGCTGATCCAGGCCTGTTGCAGCTGCAGTTGCGCCTTTTTGCCTTGCTGAGCAAAGGCCTGAGTGAAATCCCGCAGCGCCTCGGCCAGCAGCGGATCCCTGGCCAGCAAGTGGGCATCGCGCCGAAAGTGGAGCAGGTATTCGCTCAGTGCCGCATGACGCGCATTGAGGGTCTCTTGTATTTTCCGCTCGATGTCCTGCTCCACGACCTGCGTCCCCAGCTGAATGGCGATCACCATCACGATCAGGACGGATAGCAGCGAGGACGCTGCCATGGCGAGCATCAGTCGGGGCTGGAGTTTGAACGTCATCGCGGCGGCCTTGGGCTGGGAACGGGGTGAAGGTCGGTCTGACATCGGATCGACCAGGTGCCAGGGGGCCTGCATGCAGCATATTGCAGGATTCTACTGCATCGGCGGCCGGCTTCCTCTCAACCGGCAGCGGCCAGGACGGGAAAAAGTCCGCGCAGTCCGGCCGCGATCATTTCCACGGCAATCGCAGCCAGGATGAAACCGCTCACCCGTTCCACCAGGTCCAGCGTCTTCTTGCGGATCTGGCGCTCGGCCTGGCAGGCAATCCGGAAGGTCAGCCAGCAGAGGAAGCCGACGATCAGGATCGGGAGCACCACTTGCACCGCCTCGGAATAGGTCTTCCATTCGCTGTGGGCCATGACATAGCTGAAGGCCGCCGGCCCGGCCAGGAGGGGAATCGCCAGGGGAATGATGGTCGCCTCACGGACATCATGGATGGCGACGGAGGGAACCGTGCCCTTGAAGCTGGTTTCCTTGCCCAGCACCATGGCAATGGACAGCAACAGCACGATGATGCCGCCCCCCACCTGCATGGCTCCGAGCGAAACCCCCAGCAGGCTGAGCAAGGGCATCCCGAGAAAGGCCGCCACCAGCAGGGCAATGGTGACGCTGATGCCGATGGTGCGGGCAAAACGGATTTTCCCCGCCGCATCCAGTCCCTCGGTGGCGGCGACAAAGATCGGAATCATCGCCACGGGTTCGACCAGGGCAAAGAGGGTGATGACGTTCTTGAGAATGAGGATCATGGAAGCCAGCATGGTGTGGGGGATCAGGCCTGACAGGTTTCAGCGACGATGATGATCAGTTTTGTCACGATTTCATCGAGAATACGCGCCGCTTCGGCGCTTTGACCCAGTTCGGCGAGCCCCCCGCAGGGCCGGGCCAGGCCGATCCGGGTGGCCCCCTTCTCGGTAAACACAGCGATCCGCCAGGGCAGCATCAGACTGAAGCGCATGTCGATGCGCAGCAATTTTTCCATGTAGCGATGATTGCCGACCTCGAAAACCTGGCAATCCTCATCCAGCTCGATGCCCTTGCGGCACAGGATTTCACTCAGGTCGTGACGTTGCAGGACCTCGAAGCCCAGGCGCTGAACCACCGGCTCCAGGTCGAACGTGGCTTCCTGAAACGACTTGTCGCTTTCAACACAATAAAACACGAAGACTCCTTGTTTCTTCCCTTCGATTCACGGCTCATCCGGTCTTTGCTCGATCAAGACCGGCTCATTCCCAATTGCTCGGCCAGGCCACCTTCGCGCCGGACCTGACGGGCCATGGCCTGTTGCAGCAGTTCTGCCCGGGCCAGCACCTGCACCCGGGCACGGGCGCGGGTGACGGCGGTGTAGATCAGTTCCCGGGTCAGCAGGGGGCTGTCCTGGGCGGGGAGCAGCAGGGCCACGGCGGCGAATTCGGAGCCCTGGGATTTATGTACGGTCAGGGCAAAGGCGGTTTCCCACAGGGGCAGGCGGTTGGGGGCCAGGCGGCGCCAGGTTCTGGCCCCCGCGCTGGCGCCGTCGGGAAAATAGACGCCCAGGCCCTCTTCGTCTTCGAGGGCGATGCCGATGTCGCCGTTGAAGAGCTGGGAGGCCGGGTCATTGCGCAGGATCATCAGCGGCTGCCCGGGCAAGGGAGCGGAAGGGGCAAAAGGGGCGGGAGAGACGCGGCGGCCAGGGGCGCGCAGGCTGGCGCAGAGGCGTTCATTAACGGCGGCCACGCCCCGCTCGCCGCGCCGCGTGGCGCAGAGAATGCGGTAGCGGTCGAAGGCCTCGAACAGCGCCGCCAGGTCCCGTTCGCCCGCCTGCCACTGGCTCAGGGCTTGCCAATAGGGGGCGTAGCCGGCTTCGAGACGCTGGAATTCCTGAGGGCTCAGGCCGGGGCCGCTGGCTTCCACCAGGGCCAGTTCTTCTCCCCCATTTTGCAGACAGTCCATGGCCAGAGACACCTGGCCGCGCACCAGGGCGGCGGCCAGGCGGCCCAGGGCGGAATCGGCGGCGAAGCGGTGGCTGCGGCTGAGCCAGACCACGGCATCATCGAGGGGGCCGGGCTGCTGCGCCCGAGGCAGGACGGTCACGGGCCAGCCGGTGAGTGCGGCCAGTTGCGCACAGGTCGCAGGACTCAGGGCCGGACGGGCGGAAAGGGCGGCGAATACGGCCCCTGCTTCCACCGCCTTGAGCTGGTCCTTGTCGCCCAGGAGGATCAGGCGGGCCTGGGGCGGCAGGGCTTCCACCATCTGCAGGGCGAGGCTCAGGTCGAGCATCGAGGCTTCATCCACCACGAGCAGGTCCACCGGCAAGGGATTGTCGCGGTGGTAACGCGGAGCCTGGCCGTCGATGCCCAGGCCCAGCAGGCGGTGCAGGGTGCTGGCGCCCTGGGGCAGACGAGCGGCGAGGTCGGCAGGCAGGTCGGCGGCCCGGGCGCGCAGGGATTCCTGCAGGCGGGCGGCGGCCTTGCCGGTGGGGGCGGCCAGGGCGATGCGGCAATCGGGCATGTCCGCCAGCAGACAGGCCAGCAGGCGGGCGACGGTGGTGGTCTTGCCGGTGCCGGGGCCGCCGCTGATGATGGTGAGGCGGCGGCACAGGGCCAGCGCCACCGCCAGTTGCTGCCAGTCCGGCTCCCCGGCCCGGCTGGCGGGGAACAGCGCCTGCAGCAGGGCTCTGGCCGCGGCCCCGGGCGGGGGCGGCAGGCGGTGATGGAGTTGCAGCAGGGCGCAGGCGAGCCGGGTTTCGGCGTCGAAATAGCGGGCCAGATACAGGCGGGCGCTGCCGTCTAGAATCAGCGGCGTGGCGGCCCCGGGCGGCCCGGCCACACCCGAGGCGCACAGGGCTTCCAGGTCGAAGGGCAAGGGACCGCCTTCCAGAGAGAGGCAGACATGGCCCTCGGCCACCGCTTCGGCCACGGCCTTGCCGCCGGCCCAGGCGGCCTGCGCGGCCTCGACCGGGGCGCCCAGTTGCCGGGACCAGCGCCGGCATTGATCGGCAAAGGCCAGCGCCAGCAGGTTTTCGCCGGAACGGGCCATCAGCCGACCTGGTGTTCCCCGACCCGGACGATCTTCAGGGTGTTGGTGCCGCCGACGCAGCCGATCGGCTCGCCGATGGTGAGCACGATCAGGTCGCCCTTTTCCACCACGCCCTTGGCGATCAGCAGCTCCTCGGCCTCCTGTAGCAGCATGTCCCGGTCCATGTGCTGCTGGCTCATGAGGAGCGGATAGACCTCCCGGTAGATCACCATGGTGCCCATGGCCTTCGGGTCCGGGGTCAGGGCGTAGATCGGCACGCCGCAATTGAGGCGGCTCATCCAGAGCGCGGTAGAGCCGGACTGGGTCAGGGCGGCGATGGCCTTGACCTTGAGGTGATGCGCGGTCCAGATGGCGGCCATGGCGATCGATTGATCGATGCGGGTGAACACCCGGTCGAGCATGTCCCGATCCAGCGTCACCTCGGCGGAACGCTCCGCCTCGAGGCAGACCCGGGCCATGGATTCCACGGTTTCCACCGGGTAGGCGCCGCTCGCGGTCTCGGCCGAGAGCATCACCGCATCGGTGCCGTCCAGCACCGCATTGGCGACGTCGGAGACTTCGGCCCGGGTCGGCACCGGGGAATGGATCATCGATTCCATCATCTGGGTGGCGGTGATGGTGAACTTGTTCTTGTCGCGGGCGGCCCGGATCATCTTCTTCTGCAGGGCCGGCACGGCGGCATCGCCCACTTCCACGGCGAGGTCGCCCCGGGCCACCATGATGCCGTCGGAAGCTTCGAGGATTTCTTCGAGATGGGTGATGGCTTCGGTGCGCTCGATCTTGGCGATCAGGCGCGCGTGGCTGCCGGCGGCGCGCAACAGCTGCCGCGCCATGTACATGTCGGCGGCGCTCTTGGGGAAGGAGACGGCGACGAAATCCACCTCCAGGGCCGCGGCGGTCTTGATGTCCTCCATGTCCTTGGCGGTCAGGGCCGGGGCGGTGAGGCCGCCGCCCTGGCGGTTGATGCCCTTGTTGTTGGAGAGCACGCCGCCCACCCGCACGCGGGTGTGGATCTCCGTCCCCTTCACCTTCTCGACCTGCAGCTTCAGGCGGCCATCGTCGAGCAGCAGGATGTCGCCGGGCTGCACGTCCCGGGGCAGATCCTCGTAATCCAGCCCGACCCGCTCGGCATTGCCCAGGGTGCAGCCGGCATCGAGGATGAATTCGGCGCCTTTTTCCAGGGTGATCTTGCCTTCTTCGAACTTGCCGACCCGGATCTTGGGGCCCTGCAGGTCGGCGAGGATGCCGACGCAGCGGCCCGCCCGGGCGGCCACCTCGCGCACGGTCACGGCCCGCGCCATGTGGTCTGCGGCGCTGCCGTGGGAGAAGTTGAGGCGCACCACGTCGATGCCGGCTTCCACCAGGCGTTCCAGCACGGCAGGATCGGAAGAGGCGGGGCCCAGGGTGGCGACGATCTTGGTATGACGGCTCATGTTGTCATGTCTCCCGTGAGGATTGTCTTCAGGCCAGGCTGTCGAGCAGGTCTTGCAACTTCTGCCGCAGTTCGGCGACCTCGTTTTCCAGGGCGGCGACCCGGGCTTCCAGGCCACTGGCCGGCGCGGCACTTGCCTGCGGCGCCGTCAGGTCCACGGTGCCGCACAGCTGATGGGCCCAGCGCGGCTCCCGGGCGCCGGGCTGGCGCGGCAGCTGCACGGCCAGGGCCTGGGGCCGTCCGGCCAGCTCTTCCAGATAGGCGGCCACGGCAGAAGCATCGGCAAAGCGGTGCAGGCGTTCACAATTGGCGCGCAGTTCGCTGGCAGTCTGGGGACCGCGCAGCACCAGCACCGCCAGGAGCGGCACCATGGGACCGGGCAGGCCGTAGGTCTTGGTGAAGTTGTGGGCGTAACGCAGCACCCGCCCCGAGGCACCATAGGTTTCCAGCACCAGATTGCGGCGGCGCAGGGTTTCCAGGGCGGCCTGCACCTCGGCCTCGTCGAGGTTCATGACCGGGTCGCGGGAAGTCTTCTGGTTGCAGCCGGCGGTGAGGCTGTTCAGGGTCAGGGGATAGGCGTCGGGCGTGGTGCGCTCCTTCTCGATCAGCACCCCGAGCAGGCGGGCTTCGATGGGGCTCAGGTCGGCAAGGGGTTCCGTCATGGCAGTTTTCAGGGGAATCCGGGGAAGATAAGGTTATTACACCAGGTTTCAGGCAGCCCGGCGGGCCGCCGCCAGGATGGCAGCAGCAAACTCGGGCATCAGGGCGGTAGGAAAATCATGCCCCATGCCCGGAATGGTGCGCAGTTCGGCCCCGGCAATGCTGGCCGCCGTATCCTGGCCGCAGGCCACGGGAATCAAGGGATCGGCCTCGCCATGCAGCACCACCGTGGGCGCTTGGATAGTCGCCAGCAGGGAACGCCGGTCGCCGCCGGTGAGCAGGGCCGCCAGTTGCCGGGCCACACCCTGAGGATGAAAACTGCGCCGGTATTCGGCCATGAACATGGCCTTCAGCTCCGCCTCCGGGGTCGGGTAGGCGGGGCTCATCAGCACCTGCTGGCGCCGCACCCAGTCGGCCACCATGCTGGCTTCGTCCTTGCCCGGCGGCAGGGGCGCAAACAGGGCCTGGAGGGCCGCCGGGGTCGGTGGTGGCAACATCGGGTTGCCGCTCGAGGACATGATCGAGGTCAGCGACCGGCAGCGATCGGGGTAGAGGCCCGCCAGCAGCTGGGCGATCATGCCGCCCATGGAAGCGCCGACGATATGGGCCTTGTCGATCTGCAGGGCATCGAGGAGCGCGATGCTGTCGGCGGCCATGTCCGCCAGGGTGTAGAGCGGATTCGGCGGCCGCCGGCCCTGGAAAAAACCCATCAGGTCAGGCAGGCCCAGACTGTCGAGCTGGGTGGACAGGCCGATGTCCCGGTTGTCGAAGCGGATCACCTGGAAGCCCTCGGCCACCAGCCTTTCGCACAGGGACAGGGGCCAGCGGGTGAGCGGTGTGCCCAGCCCCTGGATCAGCAGGATGGCCGGCGCATCGGCGGGGCCGAAACGCTCGGTTTCGAGTTGCAGGGATCCGGCAGGAATCAGGGGCATGAAAACCTCGAGGTAAAGGGGGGAGCCACAAAAGGGCGGAGGCACAAAAGGGGCAGAGGCACAAAGGGCAGAGGCACAAAAGGGGCGGAGGCACAAAGCTCCGCGAACAGACCTGGCTATTTCACCACAAAGGCGGCCACGGCCGCGATAAATCAACAAATCGCCAACAGGACAGGGGCCTGCCGCAACCCTTCTGCGGACCCGGCGCCTTGATGCTGGAACCGCGCTGGAAGCCCTCTTTTCCGGCATCAGCCCTCGTAGCGGGCTTCCAGGGCGGCGATGGCGGGCAGGGTCTTGCCTTCCAGGAATTCCAGGAAGGCGCCGCCGCCGGTGGAGATGTAGCCCACTTCGTCGGCGATGTGGAACTTGGCGATGGCCGCCAGGGTGTCGCCGCCGCCGGCGATGGAGAAGGCTTCCGAGTGGGCGATGGCGGAGGCCAGCATCTTCGTGCCGCCGGCGAACTGGGCATACTCGAACACCCCCACCGGGCCGTTCCAGACGATGGTGCCGGCATGGGCGATGATCTCGGCGAGGCGGGCGGCGGTCTTGGGGCCCACGTCCAGGATGCGGTCATGGGCGGAGACATCATCCACGGCAATCTTGTTGGCCCGGGCCAGGGCGGAAACCTCGTCGGCCACCACCACGTCGACGGGCAGGGGCACTTCGGCGCCGCGCGCGCGCATGATGTCCATGATGGCGTGGGCTTCCTTGACCAGATCGGGTTCGGCCAGGGATTCGCCGATGCGTTTTCCCGAGGCGAGCAAGAAGGTGTTGGCAATGCCGCCGCCGACGATGAGCTGATCGACCTTTTCGGCCAGGGATTTGAGGATGGCGAGCTTGGAGGACACCTTGGCGCCGCCGACGATCGCCACCAGCGGCCGCTTCGGGTTCTGCAGCGCCTTCGACAGGGCGTCGATCTCGGCGCCCATCAGGATGCCGGCGCAGGCCACCGGGGCGAAGCGGGCGATGCCATGGGTGGTGGCCTCGGCCCGGTGCGCGGTGCCGAAGGCGTCATTCACATAGATGTCGCAGAGCGCGGCCATTTTTCTTGCCAGTTCCTCGCTGTTTTTCTTCTCGCCCTTGTTGCAGCGGCAGTTTTCCAGCAGCACCACTTCGCCGGGCGCTACCTCGAAGCCGCCGTCCACCCAGTTCTGCACGAGGCGCACCGGTTTGGCCAGCAGCTGTCCCATGCGCACCGCCACCGGCGCCAGGGTGTCGTCCGGGCCGACCACCCCCTCGCTGGGACGGCCCAGGTGGGAGGTCACCATCACCGCCGCCCCTTTGTCCAGACAATACTGGATCGACGGCAGGGAAGCCTTGATGCGGGTATCTTCGGTGATGTTGCCGGCTTCGTCCTGGGGCACGTTCAAATCGGCGCGAATGAAGACGCGCTTGCCGGCCACATCGAGATCGGTGAGTTTTTTGACTTGCATGGAAAGTCTCCTGTTTTATCGCTGCAAAGTTGAATCGGGGGACGAAGAAGCAGACCAGAGGCCCTGCCAGTGCCGGGTCACATCCAGCATCCGGTTGGCAAAGCCCCACTCGTTGTCGAACCAGACCAGAAGATTGATCAGGCGGGGGCCCACCTTGCGGGTCTGGCTGCCGTCGACGACCGCCGAATGGGGGTCGTGATTGAAATCGATGGAGGCGTGGGTTTCTTCCGAATAAGCCATCAGTCCCTGGTAAGGGCCGGCGGCCGCCTCGGCGAGCAGGCGGTTCACCTGGCTGGCGCTCACCTCCTTGTCCACCGCCAGCACCAGGTCGATGGCCGAGACATTGTGGGTGGGCACGCGGATCGCCTTGGCCTGGACCTTGCCCGCCAGGCTCGGCAAAAGCCGTTCCACTCCCCGGGCGAGGCCGGTGGAAACGGGAATGATGGACTGCATGGCAGAACGGGTGCGGCGCAGGTCGGTATGGTGGTAACCGTCGATCAGGGGCTGGTCGTTCATGACCGAATGCAGCGTCGTGAGGAGCACCTGGCTTAGCCCCAGCTCCCGCTCCAGCAGGTCGAGCAGGGGCACCACGGCGTTGGTGGTGCAGGAGGCGTTGGAAACGATGCGCTCGGCCCCGGTCAGTTGCTGGTGGTTGATGCCATACACCACCGTGGCATCCACATCGGCGGCGCTGTTGGCAGGATGGGACAGCAATACCCGGGGCACGCCCACCGCAAGGAAACGGCTGATCCCGGCCCGGTCGCTGTACTGGCCCGAACATTCCACCACCAGGTCGATCTCCAGAGCCGCCCAATCCACCGCCTCGGGTTCCCGGGCGTGGGTGACGGAAACGGCCTGGCCGGCAATCAGCAAATGATCGTCCTCCGCCTCCACCTTGCCGGGAAAGCGGCCGTGGGTAGAATCGAAACGGGTCAGATAGGCAATGCTGGCCAGATCGGCCGGCTCGTTGATGGCCACCACCTGAAAGCGGGAATCCAGCCCGGCTTCATGCAGGGCGCGCAGAAAACAGCGACCGATGCGACCGTAACCGTTGATGGCGAGGCGAAGAGGACGACGGGAGCCGGACACGGAGGCCAATACGCAAAATGATTGAAGCCCGTGATTTTACAGGGTCATGGGGCTAATTCCGAATACGGGATGGAACCGGGCTGACCGCCCGGCAGGCACAGCCGTGCCCGCAAGCCGCCCAGGGTGCTGCTTTCCAGGTGCAGAGCGCCGCCATAGAGGCCGGCCAGGTCGCTGACGATGGAAAGTCCCAGCCCTGAGCCGGGCATGGCCTCGTCGGCCCGTACCCCGCGTTGCAGCACCGATTCCCGCACCGGCCCGGGCAGGCCCGGGCCGTCGTCCTCGACCCGGATTTCCAGTTGCCCAGCCGTGATCCCGGCGGCCACCTGCACCCGGCTGGCCGCCCATTTGCAGGCGTTGTCGAGCAGGTTGCCGAGCATTTCCTGAAAATCCTGGGCGTCGCCGCGAAAGACCGGCGCCCCGGCCAGAGGCATCAGTTCGAGGTGTAACCCCCGCTCCCCATGCAGCTTGCCCATGACGCGCAGCAGCCCCTCCAGCAAGGGCCGCACCGCCACTTGCTGGCCGGGCAATTGCGCCGCCGCGGCGGCCCGGGCCCGGGCCAGGTGGTAATCCACCTGACGCCGGGCGGTGCCCACCTGCTCCGTCACCAGGCGGGCCAGTTCGCCCGGTTCCCGGGCCGCCGCATTGGCGAGGATGGAGAGCGGCGTTTTCAGGGCATGGGCCAGGTTGCCCGCCTGAGTCCGGGCCCGTTCCAGTACCGCCGCATCATGGGCCAGCACGTCGTTGAATTCTTGCACCAGGGGCTGGATTTCAGCGGGATAAACCCCTTGCAGCTGCGCCGCCTGGCCCGCCCGCACCCGGGCCAGGCTGTGGCGCAGCCGCTCCAGCGGCCCCAGCGCCAGCTTGAGCTGCCATACCACCGCCGCCACCAGACCCAGGGCCAGGAGCGCCAGGGCCAGCGCCAGGATGCCGGCAAAATCCCGCACCGGCCGCTGCAGCACCTCTTCATCCATCGCCACCATCAGCCGCAAGGGGCGCGGCGGCGACGGGCCCGGCCCAGCGGCAGGCAGGATCACCCGCACCAGGATCAGCAGCGGCACGCCGCCCGGCCCCAGCTCACGGTACTCCGCCTGCGCGCCCGGCGTCAGCGCGGCCCCCGGCGGCAGGCTGAGGGCGCCATCCCAGAGCGAGCGGGAGCGCAGCAGCACCTCGCCGTCCGGCCCGTCCACCTGCCAGTAGAGGCCGGAATAAGGCTGTTTCAGGCGCGGGTCGCTCAGTTCCCGGCGCACCTGGGGCTGGCCATCGGCGTCGAGTTCGAGGTGGCCGGTGAGCTGGTTCAGGTGCACCCGCAATTCGGCCCGGGCCTGACGCGCCACATGGTCCTGAAACAGGTCGGTCAGGATCAGCCCGGTTGCCACCAGGGTGGCCAGCACCCAGGCCAGCGTGCCCAGCAGCAGGCGCCGGCCCAGGGTGCCCGGACGAAAGGGACGGATCACGGCGGCCCCACCAGGCGATAGCCTAGGCCGCGCACGGTTTCAATCAGTTCCGCCGGCAACTTCTTGCGCAGCCGGGCGATGAAAACCTCGATGGTGTTGGAATCGCGCTCAAAATCCTGGGCATAGAGATGCTCGGTCAGTTCCTGGCGCGACAACACCTGGCCGGGGTGATGCATCAGGTAGGCCAGCAAGCGGTATTCGTGGCTGGTGAGCGCCAGGGTCCGGCCCGCGAGACTGATCCGCTGGGCACGGCTGTCCAGCAGCAGGGGGCCGCAGGCGATTGCGTCGCTGGCATGGCCGTGGGCACGACGAATCAGGGCGCGCAGCCGGGCCAGCAATTCCTCCATGTGAAAAGGTTTGGTCAGGTAATCATCGGCCCCGGCGTCGATGCCGGCCACTTTCTCGTGCCAGTTGTCGCGGGCGGTGAGGATCAGCACCGGCATGGTCCGCCCGCCAGCCCGCCAGCGGCCCAGCACGGTGAGGCCGTCGATGCCGGGCAGACCGAGATCGAGCACCACGGCATCGAATGGCGTTTCCTCGCCCAGATAGAGGGCATCCCGGCCGTTGTCCGCCTGTTCCACCACATGCCCGGCCTCTGCCAGTGCCGCGCCGACCTGGGCCGCCAGGAGGGGATCGTCTTCCACCAGCAAGATCCGCATCAGGGCCGTCCTTCCGTTTGCACCGGGCGGTTTTTTTGCCGGATCAGTCTGCCATCCCGAGCGTCCAGATCCAGCTTGGTGACCGCGCCATCCTGGCGCAGCAGCTTGATTTCATACACCCAGTTACCGAGTTCCCGTTCCAGTTCCACCTCCAGCACCTGGCCGGGATAATCCTTTTCCACCCGCTCCAGGATCTGGCGCAAAGGCATGACCTCTCCTGCCGCCAGCGCCTTGCGGGCCTGCTCGTGATCGGCCTGATCAGCCCAGGCCGGGGCCACAACCGGACCCGCGAGGAGGAGCAGCAAGGCCAGCCGGCGACTTGAAGCACCCAGATATCGGTTCATGAACAGTTCTCCTGTTGTCGTGCCCCATGCCCTCCAAGCCTTCGAGGCAGCGCGGATTGTGGCCGCCCGAGCCTGCCGCAGGACATTCCATTGAACAACGATGCGTCATGCCGGCCCGCATGGTTCCGGTTTGATCAGCGCTACGCTAAGCCACCCCGCCTGAACAGAAACTGAACGGCGGATTCAGGAAAGGTTCAGCCGGGCCAGCGCAAAGTGGCGCCATTGCCCTAGAAACAGGATGAAACCATGAACGCCTTGCCCTTCACAATTGCCGTTTTCAGTCTGGCCAGCCTGATTGCCCTGCCCGCCCAGGCCGACCCCCGCGCAACCCTGCTGGCCGGCTATGCCCGGGAAGCCGGACTGGCCGGCCCCGACGCCTTCTCTGCCGCCCGCGGTGAAGCCCTGCACCGGCGCCAGGCCGGAGGGGGCAAGCCCGACACCCCTTCTTGCACCCGTTGCCATGCCAGCGACCCGCGCCAGGCCGGGCGCACCCGCACCGGCAAGCCCATCGCCCCCATGGCCGCCTCCGCCAGCCCGGAGCGCTACACCGACCCGGCCAAGGTGGAAAAGTGGTTCAAGCGCAATTGCGACGAAGTCCTGGGGCGGGCTTGTACCCCCCAGGAAAAGGGTGACTGGCTCGCCTACATGCTATCTCGCTGAAGCGAAACTCCGAAGGAGACTCCCATGCCCCGCCCTGTCATCCGTCCCCTGCTCCTGGGCCTTGCCGCCCTGGGCATTTCCGCCGCCCTCTACAGCCGCGCCCAGGCCGGCGGCGAGCATTATTTTCCCCCGGTCCAGGACAAGACGACCCTGGCCGAATGCGGCAGCTGCCACCTGGCCTACCCGGCAGCCATGCTCCCGGCCGCCTCCTGGAAGAAGATGATGGCCAATCTCGACCCGCATTTCGGCGACAACGCCAGCCTCGACCCGCAAACCACGGCGGCCATCACCCGCTATCTCGTCGACCACGCCGGCGACACCGGCGGTAGCGCCTATGGCCGCAAGCTGCTGCGCGGCGTGGCGGCCGGCGATGCCCCGCAGCGCATTACCACCTTGCCGAAATGGGTGAAGGAACACCGTGAAGTCCCCAAGTCCGACTGGGCCAGGAAGGAAGTCGGCACCAAGGCCAACTGCGCCGCCTGTCACCAGGATGCGGAGCGGGGCTATTTCGAAGAAGATTGAAGGAGCCGATCATGAAAAAGCTGACCCCCACCGCCCTCCTGGGCGCTTTCATCACCCTCCTGATCCTGGCCTGGGGCGCCAACCTGCGCTACGGCGCCGGCCTGCCCGCCGGCGCCGCCCCGCTCTGGGTGTTCCGCGCCGAGCTGCTCAAGCTCTCGGGCCTGCTCGCCGTGGGGCTGATGTCCCTGATCATGGTGCTCGCCACCCGCCCGGTCTGGCTGGAAAAGCCCCTGGGCGGCATGGACCGGATCTATCAAACCCATAAGTGGGCCGGTATCCTCGCCGGCATCGCCGTGCTGATCCACTGGGGGGCCGACGAAGCCGGCGGCCTCATCAAGGGCCTGATCGGCGCAGGCGGCAAGGTGAGCCGGGAACACGGCTCGGAACTATATGAATCCCTGCTGGATCTGGGCAAGGAAATGGGCGAATGGGCCCTCTATCCGCTCCTCATCCTGATCGCCCTCACCTTGCTCAAGCGCTTTCCCTTCAAGCCCTGGCGGGTGCTGCACCGGGCCATGCCGTTGCTCTATCTGATGGGCGCCTTGCACGGCCTCATGCTGGCGCCGCTCACCTGGTGGCAGCAACCCGTGGGCTGGGCCCTCGCCCTCCTGGTCGCCGCCGGCAGCTGGGGCGCCGTGCTTTCCCTCCTCGGGCGGATCGGCAAGCGCCGCCAGTATCAAGGCGAAATCCTGCAGGTGGAAGAACCGGCGCCGGGCCTCACCCGCCTCACCTGCCGCATCGAGCCGCGCTGGCCCGGCCACCGCCCCGGCCAGTTCGCCTTCCTCACCCTGCACGACCGGGAAGGCAGCCACCCCTTCACCATCGCCAGCGCCCCGCGCGAAGATGGCAGCCTCTGCTTTGCCATCAAGGCCCTGGGCGATTACACCCGCGACCTGGCCAGCCGCCTCGAGGCCGGGCAGCACGTCACGGTGGAAGGCCCCTACGGCGGCTTCGATTTCCAGGGCGAGAAACCCCAGGTCTGGATCGCCGGCGGGGTCGGCGTCACCCCCTTCCTGGCCGGCCTCGAAGCCCTGCACCACGCCCCGGGCACCGCCGTGAGCCTGCATTATTGCTGCCGCGACAGCCGCAACGACCCGTTTGTCCCCCAACTCCAGAGGCTGTGCGCCGACCTGCCCGGAGTGCGCCTGCACATCCACGACACCCCCCGGGAAGGCCCCCTGACCGTGGCACGGCTGGCACAACTGGAACCCGGCCTGGCCGGCAGCGATATCTGGTTCTGCGGCCCGGCAGGCTTCGCCCGTAGCCTGAAACAAGGCCTCAAGACCCAAGGCCTGGACCAGGTACGCCTGCATCAGGAGGCGTTCGAGATGCGCTGAAAACGGGGATATCCGGCGCCCGCATCAAGGGGACTCCGGGACACTCCGGGGCATTCCGGGGTACTCCGGGACATTCCGTGACACTCCGCCGGACCTCCCGCACCCCCGGCAGGCCCCGCTTAGCGCCACAGCACGCAAACCCACACCATGGCCATGAACAGCAGGGAAAACAGCACGGCGGCGCTGCCCTGGTCCTTGGCGCGGCCGGCCAGTTCGTGCACTTCCGGCGAGGCCTTGTCCACTACCGCCTCGACGGCGGAGTTGAGCAGCTCCACGATCATGACCAACAGGATGCTGCCGGCCAGCAGGGCCCGCTCCACGCCGGTCTGGCCGAGCCACAGCCCCAGGGGAATGCTGACCATGGCGAGCAGCGCCTCTTCCCGGAAGGCGGCTTCGTGATGCCAGGCGGCACAGAGGCCCTTCTTTGAATAGCCCAGGGCGTTCACCAGCCGCTGCAGGCCTTTCTTGCCTTTGAACGGAGCGGCGGAAGGGGGTTGTGGAGTGCTCATTTTCTTTCCAGTAAAGGTTTGAGGAAGCGGCCCGTATGGCTTTTTGCCGTGGCTGCGAGGGTTTCCGGCGTGCCGGTAGCCAGGATGCGGCCGCCGCCGCCGCCCCCTTCGGGGCCCAGGTCCACCAGCCAGTCGGCGGTCTTGATCACGTCCAGATTGTGCTCGATCACCACCACGGTGTTGCCGTGCGCGGTGAGCCGGTGCAGCACCGTCAGCAGCATTTCGATGTCGGCAAAATGCAGGCCGGTGGTCGGTTCATCAAGAAAATACAGGGTGCGGCCGGTGTCCCGTTTCGAAAGTTCCAGGGCCAGCTTCACCCGCTGGGCTTCGCCGCCGGAGAGGGTGGTGGCGCTCTGGCCCAGCGTGATGTAGGAAAGGCCCACATCCATCAGGGTCTGCAGCTTCCTGGCCACGACCGGCACGGCATCGAAGAATGCCCGGGCCTGTTCCACCGTCATGCCCAGGATGTCGTGGATGTTCTTGCCCTTGTAATGGATCTCCAGGGTTTCCCGGTTGTAGCGCTTGCCGTGGCAGACGTCGCAGGGCACGTAGATGTCGGGCAGAAAGTGCATTTCCACCTTGATCATGCCGTCCCCCTGGCAGGCTTCGCAGCGGCCGCCCTTGACGTTGAAGCTGAAGCGGCCGGGGCCGTAGCCCCGGGCCCGGGATTCGGGCACCTGGGAGAACAGATCGCGGATCGGGGTCAAGAGGCCGGTGTAGGTGGCCGGGTTGGAGCGGGGCGTGCGGCCGATGGGCGACTGGTCCACGTTGATGACCTTGTCGAAATGGTCGAGGCCTATGATTTCATCATGTTCGGCCGGCTCGGTGGTGGAACCATAGATGGCCTTGGCCGCCGCCGCATACAGGGTGTCGTTGATGAGGGTGGATTTGCCCGAGCCGGAGACCCCGGTGACGCAGGTGAGCAGCCCCACCGGCAGTTCCAGGTCCACGTTCTTGAGGTTGTTGCCCCGGGCACCGATGACTTTCAAGGTCTTGTCCGGGTCGGGGTGGCGGCGCCGGGCCGGCACGGCAATCTGCTTCCGGCCCGAGAGATAGGCGCCGGTGAGGGAATCCGGGTTGGCCGCCACTTCGGCCGGGCTGCCCTGGGCGACGATGTTGCCCCCATGGATCCCGGCACCGGGGCCGATATCCACCACATGGTCGGCCATGCGGATCGCGTCTTCGTCATGTTCGACGACGATCACCGTATTGCCCATGTCGCGCAGGTTGCGCAGGGTCTGCAGCAGCCGGTCGTTGTCGCGCTGGTGCAGGCCGATCGAGGGTTCGTCCAGCACATACATCACTCCGGTCAGGCCGGAGCCGATCTGGGAAGCCAGGCGGATGCGCTGGGCCTCGCCGCCGGAGAGGGTATCCGCCGAGCGTTCCAGACACAGGTAATCGAGGCCGACGTTGATCAGGAATTGCAGGCGGGAGGTGATTTCCTTGAGGATTTTCCCGGCCACCTGGGCCTTCTGGCCGCTGAGCTGCAGGGTATCGAAAAAGTCCCGGGCGGCCTTCAGGGGCAGACGGCTGACGGCATACAGGGTCTTGCCGCCGACCTGCACATGGCGCGCTTCCTTGCGCAGCCGGGTGCCAGCGCAACTGGGGCAGGTCTGGTTGCTGATGTACCGGGAGAGTTCTTCCCGCACCGCCTGGGAATCGGTTTCCTTGTAGCGCCGCTCCAGGTTGGGAAGGATGCCTTCGAAGGGATGCGCCTTGTCCACCCGCTTGCCGCGCTCGTTGAGGTACTGGAAGGAAATGGCTTCCCGCCCGGAACCATAGAGGATGGCCTGGCGGCTTTCGTCGCCGAGGTCCGCGAACGGCGTGTCCAGATCAAAGCCGTAGTGGCTCCCCAGGGACTGGAGCATCTGGAAGTAGAACGGACTCTTCTTGTCCCAGCCCTTGATGGCGCCGGCAGCCAAAGAGAGATGGGGCTGGCTCACCACCCGCTTCGGGTCGAAGAACTGGATCACCCCCAGCCCGTCGCACTTGGGACAGGCGCCCATCGGATTGTTGAAGGAAAACAGCCGGGGCTCCAGCTCCTGCAGGGAATAGGAGCAGATCGGGCAGGCAAACCTGGCGGAGAACAGGTGTTCCTTGCCGCTATCCATTTCCAGGGCGATGGCGCGGCCGTCGGCGTGGCGCAGGGCGGTCTCGAAGGATTCGGCCAGGCGCTGGCGCATGTCGTCGCGCACCTTGATCCGGTCCACCACCACATCCACCGTGTGCTTCTGGCTCTTGGCGAGCCTGGGCAACTCGTCCATTTCGTATACCGTGCCGTCGATCCTGAGGCGCACGAAGCCCTGGGCGCGCAGCTCGGCAAACAGTTCCTGCTGTTCGCCCTTGCGGTTGGCGACCACGGGGGCCAGGATCATCAGCCGGGTGTCTTCCGGCAGGGCCAGCACATGATCCACCATCTGGGACACGGTCTGGGCCTCCAGGGGCTGGTCGTGCTCGGGGCAGTAGGGGGTGCCGGCCCGGGCATAGAGCAGACGCAGGTAGTCGTGGATTTCGGTGACCGTGCCCACGGTGGAACGGGGGTTGTGGCTGGTGGCCTTCTGTTCGATGGAGATCGCCGGAGACAAGCCCTCGATCAGGTCCACATCCGGCTTGTCCATCCGTTGCAGGAACTGCCGGGCGTAGGCGGAGAGGGATTCCACATAGCGGCGCTGCCCCTCGGCATAGAGGGTGTCAAAGGCCAGGGAAGACTTGCCGGAACCGGACAGGCCGGTGATCACGATCAGTTGATCCCGGGGCAAATCCAGACTGATGTTTTTCAGATTATGGGTACGGGCGCCGCGAATTCGGATGGCTTCCATGAGGATTCTCGAGTGGGGTGTTGCCGGAGGTGAAACGCAAACCTGTTAATATAAGCGCTTCACTGCGATGCACCAAAACCTTTCCCGCGCTTTCGTATCGGAGCCCGGGTTTTCCATTCAAAAGTCCCGATGACCGATTCCATCACTGATCGCCTGAGCCCGGAAGAACGCCGTACCGGCATGAGCCTGGCCGCCATTTTCGGCCTGCGCATGCTGGGGCTGTTTCTGGTCCTGCCCGTCTTTGCCGTCTTTGCCCGGGATTTCCCCGGCGGCGACGACCTGACCCTGGTGGGCCTGGCCCTGGGCGCCTACGGCCTGACCCAGGCCTGCCTGCAGATCGCCTGGGGTTCCGCCTCGGATCGCTGGGGCCGCAAACCCATCATCGTCGCCGGCCTGCTGCTGTTTGCCCTCGGCAGCGCTGTCGCCGCCCTGGCGCCGGATATCCACTGGATCATCATCGGCCGGGTGATTCAGGGTGCCGGCGCCATTTCCGCCGCCGTCACCGCCCTGGCCGCCGACCTGACCCGGGAACAGCACCGCACCAAGGTGATGGCCATGATCGGTTCTTCCATCGGCCTGGTCTTTGCCGGTTCCCTGGTGGCCGCGCCCCTGCTCTATGCCGCCATCGGCATGAGCGGCATTTTCTGGCTCACCGGCATCCTGGCCCTGGCCGCCATCGTCGTACTGCTGAAAGTGGTGCCCGCCGCCCCGCCCCCGATTCCCGGCCCGCCCGTCTCCCTGCTCTTTGTGCTGCTGGAACCCCAGCTGGCCCTTCTCAATTTCGGCGTCTTCGCCCTGCACCTGACCCAGACCGCCCTCTGGGTGCTGGTCCCCTCGGCCCTGATCCAATATGGCGGCCTGCCCATGGCCGAGCACTGGAAGGTGTATCTGCCCGCCGTGCTGCTCTCCTTCATGGTGATGGTGCCCGCCGTGATCGCGGCCGAGAAGAAAGGCATGATGAAACCGGTATTTACCGGCGCCATCGCCCTGCTGCTGCTGGTTCAGGTGGGCTTTTACTTCGCCAGCCAGAGCCTGTGGTCGATCAGCCTGTGGCTGACCCTGTTCTTCGTGGCCTTCAACATTCTTGAAGCCACCCAGCCTTCGCTGATTTCCCGCATCGCCCCACCGCACGCCAAGGGCAAGGCCCTCGGGCTCTACAATACGCTCCAGGCCGTCGGGCTATTTGTGGGCGGTACGGCCGGCGGCCTGCTCGCCAAGCATTTCGGCGGCGGCGCCGTGTTCGCCGCCTGCGGCCTCCTGGCCCTGGTCTGGCTGGGACTGGCCCGCATGCTGCGGGTGCCACAGCGCACAGCCGCAGCGCACCGCCGCAACGCAGCCGTTTAGCATCCAATCATCTCAATCAAAGGGGGGAGTTCTCCATGGCTTCGGTCAACAAAGTCATCATCATCGGCAACCTGGGCAGGGACCCGGAAATACGTTACAGCGCCAGCGGCGACGCCATGTGCAATATCGCCGTGGCCACCACGGAAACCTGGAAGGACAAGGCCACGGGCGAGAAGAAGGAAGCGACCGAGTGGCACCGGGTGCAGTTTTATGGCCGCCTGGCCGAGATCGCCGCCCAATACCTGAAGAAGGGCTCCCAGGTCTATGTGGAAGGCAGCCTGCGCACCCGCAAGTGGACCGACAAGGAAGGGGTGGAACGCTACACTACCGAAATTCGCGCCGATGAAATGAAGATGCTCGGCGGCCGCCAGGGCCTGGGCGAACCCGGCAACGCCGCCGGCGACATGGGTGGCAATCGTGGCGGTGGCGGCGGTGGCGGCAGTAGTGGTGGTGGCGGCAGTAGTGGTGGTGGCGGCAGTAGTGGTGGTGGCGGCGGTAGTGGTGGCGGTGGCAGTGGCAGCCGCACTGCGCCTCCTCCCGCCGATTACGCCCCGGCTTCGAATCAAAAGAAACCGCAGTCCTTCGACGATTTCGGCGACGACGACATCCCGTTCTGAACACGACGGCCCCACCCCCCGGGCTCGCCACCTGGGGTTTTTGTTGCCTGCCATCCCGGCTCGAGAGCCGATCAGGGGCAGCGCTCATGGCAGGCTTGATGCCGTGCCGGCTCATACTCCGGCACCCAGCGCTTCAAACCCTCCCGCACCGCCGCATCGCTCACCGGCCCCGGCTGCGCCAGCCAGGGCTCCAGTTCATCCAGGAAATTCTCCGGCACGGGGCGTGAACGGGCAATGCGCAGCTTGGGATGCGGCGTCTCCCGTGTCTGCTCGGCATCGGCCAGCAATTCTTCATACAGCTTCTCGCCAGGGCGCAGCCCCGAGAATTCGATGCGGATCTCATCTTCGCCATAGCCCGACAGCCGGATCATGTTGCGCGCCAGGTCGACGATCTTCACCGCATCGCCCATGTCGAGCACAAAAACCTCTCCGCCCTGCCCCATGGCCGCGGCCTGCAGTACGAGCTGCGCCGCCTCGGGGATGGACATGAAGTAGCGCTTGATCTCCGGGTGGGTCACCGTCACCGGCCCGCCGCGCGCGATCTGTTCGGCAAACTTGGGAATCACGCTGCCAGTGCTGCCCAGCACGTTGCCAAAGCGCACCATCTCCATCTGCGTCCCGCCTTTGCCCGAACGATGCAGCGCCTCGCAGACCATCTCGGCCAGCCGCTTGGTCGCGCCCATGACACTGGTAGGATTGACCGCCTTGTCGGTGGAGATCAGCACAAAACGCTCGGCGCCGTGGCGCTGCGCCAGCTGCGCCAGCCGCAGTGTGCCCAGCACATTGTTGCGTACCGCCTGCCAGGCGTTGCCCACTTCCATCAACGGCACATGCTTGTAGGCTGCGGCATGAAAGACGAGTTGCGGCTTCCATGCCGCGAAAATTTCCTCCAGCCGCACGACGTCCTTCACATCGCCAGCCAGCAGCTCGACCTGCGTCTCCGGCATATGGACGCGAAACCATTGCTCGATGTTGTAAAGCGCAAACTCGCTGGCATCCAGCAAGAGCAGTTGCGCCGGGGCAAAACGCACCAGCTGGCGACACAGTTCGCTGCCAATCGAACCTCCAGCGCCGGTAATCAGCACGGTCTTGCCGACAATCATCGCCTTGACATGCGAAGAATCGATCTGCACCGCCTCGCGCCCGAGCAGATCTTCAATGTCGACCGGGCGCATGGCGTTGATCGCCACCTTGCCGCTCATCAGATCCTCGATACCCGGCACGGTAAACACATGAGCACCGGCGCGTACCGCAATATCGGCCGCCTGTTTCAGCGCTTCACCCGCGGCCGAGGGCATGGCCAGGATCACATGCTGCGCCTTGTAGTCCTGCAACACCTGCGACAAGGACTTGATCGCACCGACGATGGGATGGCCGAATAACTCCAGTCCCCACTTGTCGGGGTTGTCATCGACCAGGGCCACCACCCGCCAATCCGGGCTGCGCTCCAGTTCCCGGACCAACATGGCGCCGCCGCTACCGGCGCCGACTACCACCACGGGCTTGCCTGCGGCCAGCAGGTCGCCAAACATGCGGTGCTCGCGCCACATGCGCCAGACGGCGCGTCCGCCCCCCATGACGATGGTCAGGATCAAGGGGTAAAGCACCAGCATCGAGCGCGGCAGTTCTCCCCCCGGTGTCCGGTCCAGGGCAAACAGCAGCACGAGCACCAGCGACGACACCCCGACGGCCTTCAGCACCCGCTTCAGATCCAGCAAGCTGGCAAACACCCACATGCCACGATAAAGACCCGCCCAGCGGCAGGCAATCGCATGCCCTGTCATGAGCACTGCCAAGACCAGCAAAATCTTGCTCGTATAGTTGGGGGGCCAGGAGAAATTGAAACGGAGCAGAAACCCACCCACCCAGGCAATGACGACGGCAAAGAGATCAAACAGGAAAACCAGTCGCGTGCGACTAGCGCGGTTCAATGCGGGCATTGCTGTTCTCCTTCATGTTACGGCGCGGCTCATCGTCTGTTCGAGCACGGTGCAGGTCATTTCGAGTTCACGCGCCTTCAGGCCGGGATGCACCAGGAACATCAGGCTCGTTTCGCCAAGCGCCCGGGCAACGGACAGGCGCACCGCCGGACGCCATGCCGATCCCTCGAAAGCCTTCTCAAGATAGACTTCGGAGCACGATCCGGAGTAACACGGTACGCCGGCAGCATTGATCGTCTGCAAGATGCGGTCGCGGCTCCAGCCGGGCTGGAGGCGGCCCGGCTGGACATAGACATAACACTTGTAGGCGGCATGGTCGGCATCAGGGGGGAGATCCGGCACCCGCAGCCCGGGTAATGCCGCAGCACAGGCCCAGATCCGCGCGGCATTGTGCCGACGTTCGGCATGCCATGCCGGCATGCGCTGCAACTGCATGCGGCCGATGACGGCCTGCATTTCCATCATCCGCCCGTTGCTGCCGAAGCGCTCATGCAGCCAGCGGAAACCCGGCGGATGCTCACGCTCGTACACCGCCGCGTAGCTCTTGCCGTGATCCTTGAGCGACCACATGCTGCGCCACAGCGACTCGTCGTGGGTCGTCACCATGCCGCCTTCGCCACCGGTGCTCATGATCTTGTCCTGGCAGAACGACCACGCCCCGACATCCCCGATCGAGCCGACGCTGCGCCCTTTGTAGCGCGCCCCGTGCGCCTGGGCGCAATCCTCGATCACTTTCAGCCCGTGCCGGGTGGCCAGTTCCATGATCGGGTCCATGTCGCACGGCCAGCCGGCCAGGTGTACGCAGATGATGGCCCTGGTGCGCGGCGTCAGCACACGCGCGATGGTGGCCGCCGAGAGGTTGCCACTATCCGGTTCCACGTCAGCAAACACCGGTATCGCCCCGGCATTGACGACACAGGACACGCTGGCAATGAAGGTGCGCGGCGTCACCACCACTTCATCACCCGGGCCGATCCCCAGCGCCCGCAGCGCCACATCCAGCGCCAGGGTGCCGTTGGCGAGCGCAACCGCATGAGGGGTTCCCACCCAGGCGGCGAACTCCTTCTCGAACTCGCGGCACTGGGTTCCGGTCCAGTAATTCACCTTGTTCGACAGCAACACGTCGCGTACTGCGTCGGCCTCTTCCTGCGTGAAGGAGGGCCAGGGGCTAAAGGGTGTGTCCAGCATCGATCATTCCTTTTTCAGAATCCGTGCCGGGTTGCCCACTACCGTCGCTCCCGCTGGCACGCTCTTCGTCACCACCGCCCCCATGCCCACCACCGCCCCACGTCCGATCACCAGAGGCTGGCCGGGCTTACCCTGTTTGATCAACGCGCCAGCCCCGATGTAAGCGAGGTCTTCAATCACCACATTGCCGTTGCACCGGACACCTGGCGCAAAAGTCACGAAATCGCCGATCACGCAGTCGTGTTCAACATAGCTATAAAGGTTGGCATGGAAGTGCCGGCCAATCCGGATGTTGGCGGTGAGCGTCACGAAGGGGCTCAACACCGCACCTTCTCCCAGCCGCACATCATCCATCACCACCACGTTGGCCGCTGCCACCGCCCACGGTAGAACCCCGTCCGCCGCACAGCGCGCGGCAAGACGTTCGCGCACCACGCTATCGGCAATCGCCAGCACCACGCGACGTTCCGTTGCAGGCACGGCGACAAAATCAGCATATGACAGGACGCGCTGCCCGTTAACGACGCGGCGGATCTCGCCATCATCGATGAATACCAGATCGTCAAGCGACACCCCTTGCCGACTCAACTGCTCGCGCGCCAGCGGCATGATGCCGCGACCGCATCCACTCGCGCCGTAGACGGCATACAGGACATCGCTCACTTTCCATCCTCCCTTGGCGAACCGGTAAAACGCGGCATCGTGGCCTCCCCCGCCGCGCTGATGGCCTCACGCACCCACACCTTTTTCACCGTCAGCAACAGGATTTTCAGGTCCAGCCAGAACGATTGGTGCTCCACATACCACACATCGAACTGGAACTTCTCGTCCCAGCTCAATGCGTTGCGGCCATTGATCTGCGCCCAGCCGGTCACCCCCGGCCGCACCTCATGGCGGCGCGCCTGCTCGGGCGAATACAGCGGCAGGTATTCCATCAGCAGCGGCCGCGGCCCCACCAGGCTCATGTCCCCCTTGAGGACGTTCCAGAGTTCGGGCAACTCATCCAGACTGGACGAACGCAGGAAACTGCCAAAGGGGGTCAGGCGCTCAAAATCCGGCAATGGCTGGCCGTCGGGCCCTGACGCAACACGCATGCTGCGGAACTTGATCATCTGGAAGGGCTTGCCGTGCAGGCCAGGACGGGTCTGGCAAAAGAGCACGGGAGAGCCGAGTTTTTTACGGATTTGCCAGGCAACGACGGCAATGAGCGGAGCAAGCAGCAGCAATCCCAGAGCGGCCGCCCAGAAGTCGAAAACTCTCTTTGTCATCACAAGCCCATTTCGTCCAGCATGACTGCATTGACTTTCATCACGTCGTATTTTTCCTCTGCCAGGGTGCGTGAGCGCAGCCCCATCCTCGCGATCAGCGCTGGCGCATCGATGAAGCGCTGCATCGCTGCTTCCAGGGCATCAACCGACTTCACCGGTACGAGAAAACCATTGTCCGCCTCGATGACCGTCTCGCGGCAACCCGGCGCATCCGTGGTGATGACGGCCCGGCCCATCGCCATGGCCTCCAGCACGGTGCGCGGCGTGCCCTCACGGTAGCTCGGCAATACATAGACGTTGCTGTCCGCGATGACAGGGCGGACATCCGCCAAGCGCCCGTGAAACACGATGACCCCCTCCTTCACCCAGGCTTCCAGCTCTTGTGCATCGATGGCATCCGGATTTTCGTCGATCCAGCCGACCAGGCCAAATACCGCCTGCGGATGACGGGCACGAATCCGGCGCGCAGCCTCGACATATTCGCGTACACCCTTGTCCCCCAACAGCCGCGCGACCAGCAGAAAACGGGCGCCGGCTGGCAAAGGCGCCCGGGCATATGCCGCCAGATCCACGCCCGAGCCATTGATCACGCAAGACGGGCACCCGGGCGGCAGCAGGCCTTGCCGGCGGAACAGCTCTTCATCATCCGGATTCTGAAAAAAAATCTTGTTTGCACAGCGCAAAGCCAGCCGGTAAAGACTTTGCACCAGCGCGCGCAGCAGCCCCCGTTCGCCCCCGCCCTGGAAGGCATAGCCCAGGCCAGTGATGAGCGCAAATCGCTGCGGGACCCGCATCATCCATGCCGCGAGCGTGCCGTAAACCACCGGTTTGACGGTGTAAGCCAGCACGCGCTGCGGACGAATCTGCCGCATCAATCGCGCCAGCTCCAGTACCAGGCGAAGATCCGCCAGCGGATTGGTGCCGGTGCGGCGCAATGGAATATCGTGCACCTGGATGCCGCGGGCCTCCAGATCCCGCCGTATCGGGGCCAGCGGGGGCAGATCGGGCGCCGCCACATGCACCTGCTGGCCCTTGGCGCGCAAGGCCTCCATCAGCGCCCCCCGGAACTGGAGCAAAGAGTCGGGGAAACCCGCAATCAATAGAAATTTCACTGACTTTCTTCCTGCAGCCAGGCCTGGAACATCAATACATCCCACAAGTGATGCTGCCAGTTGCGTCGCCCGCTGAGATGCTCGGTCCAGATACGACGCACCGGTTCCGGCCTCAGAAAGCCCTGTTCCTTCAATTTCCCCTGCGCCAGCAAATCGTCAGCCCAATCACGCAAAGGCCCACGTAACCAGGTCTCCAGGGGAATTCCAAACCCCATCTTCGGGCGCTCGATCAACGCCGGCGGCACATGACGGTACAAAACCTGGCGCAGGAGCCATTTTCCCTGACCGCTGCGTATCTTCAAATCTATCGGCATCCGCCAGGCCAACTCGACGACGCGATGATCCAGCATCGGCACGCGCGTCTCCAGGCTGTTCGCCATGGCGGCCCGATCCACCTTGACCAGGATGTCATCGGCCATGTAAGTCTGCGCATCCAGCGCCATCATCCAGTGCTCGAAGCAATCGGTCTTCGGCCAGGCCTTGGGGTCGGTCAACAATGTTCGCGGCTCACGCGCGCCAATCACGAGATTTGCCGGGTCTTGCCAGTGGCTGGTGAGCTGCCGGAAAAACGCATGGCCATCCGACAACGCCAGCACATCCGCCAGTTTGCAGACCTTGTCGCCGGGTGTCGCCAGATGTAAACGCCTGGGCAAAAGCGGCTGGACCCACGCGAAAAACCGGTCCCAGGCCGCTGGCGAAAAGGCGTGAAGCAAGCCGGCGGCAGCACGGCGCACACTGCGCGGCAAAGACTGCATCCTGCCCCATACCTTGCGGGCGGACAGATAGCGGTTATACCCCCCGAACAACTCGTCTCCGCCGTCGCCACTGAGCGCAACCGTTACATGCCGTCGCGCCAACTGACTGACCAGGAAGGCAGGAATCTGGGAACTGTCACTGAACGGCTCGCAATAAATCGCGGGCAGCCGGGGAATCAGATTCAACGCGTCCACGGGGCGCACATGCAACTCGGTGTGCTCGGTTCCCAAATGCCTGGCCACTGCCTTGGCATAGGCCGCCTCGTTGTACCCCGATTCATCGAAACCGATGGTGAAGGTTCGCACCGGCCGGTGACTTTGCGCCTGCATCAAGGCTACGATGGTGCTGCTATCAACGCCGCCACTCAAGAACGCCCCCAGAGGCACGTCGGCCAGCATCTGGCCGGCGATGCTGGCCGACAGCTGGCCCTCCAGGAGCCCTGTCGCCTCCTCCTCGCTGCCCGGGAAGGGATGCCCGATGCCCTGCTCGACCGCATCGTTCAGACGCCAATAGGGCTGAGGCGCGACGGACCTCGCCTCGCCTGCAGCCGTCACCGGCAGGCTCAGAAAATGCCCTGGCATCAGCTTGGAGATGCCCCGATAGATACTCAAAGGCGCAGGGATGCAGTTGTGCCTGAACAGCAGCGTGAGCGAGTCCCGGTCCACCTCGCCCCGAAAATCCGGATGTGCCTTGAGCGCCTTGAGTTCGGAGCCAAACAGCAGGGTATTGCCTTGCCAGCCGTAATACAGAGGCTTCTCGCCCATGCGGTCGCGGGCCAGCGTCAGTCGCTTATCCTGGCGATCCCACAAGGCCATGGCGAACATGCCCACTGTCGCCTGCAGCGTTTTCTCGATCCCCCAGGCCACGAAACCGGCCAGCAAGGTTTCCGTATCCGCATGCCCACGCCATTTCGGCGCCACCCCCTGGACGGCCAGTTGCTGGCGCAGCAGAAGATGGTTGTATATCTCACCGTTAAAGACAAGGACAAAACGCCCACACGCCGAACACATCGGCTGATGCCCCGCCGGCGAAAGATCAAGAACGGATAAACGGCGATGTCCGAGCGCCAGGCCCAGAGCGGCATCGAACCAGACGCCAGAATCATCAGGGCCACGATGCGAGATCCGGTCATTCATCCGCTCGATCGCGTCAGTCAAGGCCGCCGCAGCCGTTTGTCCTTGCAGAAAACCACTAAAACCGCACATGATCGCCTCTTGCAAAACCGATTTGCATAGGGATTTCCGGGTCGGCAAGGCCGCTCATGAGCCGGAGCGCCTCAAACAGATCAAATCCTTTTTCATGCGCAGCGAAATCACGATCCCGATCCTGACATGAGCCACGGCATCATCAGCAACAGGGCTGCGCAGAAAGAAAAAGAAAGCGCACGAGCCCGCAAAAACTCCCTTGCGGCAGAATAACCCGTCACATTATCCGCATCGATCATGCTTGCAAGCCTCGGCTCAACCCAGAGTATCGTCACCAGCGTGCCCATCATGCTCACGAGCGGCACAAAAGAGATGATGAGAAGGCGGTTTTGCGGCAGGTAAAAGCATAATCCGTATGCAATGACCACTGCGATGAACTGTGTTCCAAGCATCAGTGCTGCGACACCACGGACAGGAATCAGGCATGTGGTGTCATTCGCAGAAAAAGCGGTTCGAAAGCGCTGATGGAGCGGCAATTTCCCCTGAATCAAATCCTCAAACGCAGCCTTACTGAGCTTCAGGTTGGCGAGCAGGAGAGAAAAGCCGGCTCCGAGAATCAGGACAAAAGAAAACACATAGCCGTAAATCTGGATGTCCGCAAAACTCTTCTCGATGACGACCGCAATACTGATGCCATAAAGCGCCACAAAACCTCTCGATGCAATGGCGAATATGTTTGAAAGGCTGATGCCGAGCATGTGCCGGCCCAGGCTGGAAAAATTGTATTTGATGAAAGAGGCGATGGTTTCGCTGACCAAGTGCAGCAGAAAGAAAACTGCGGCAGCCGTCAATGTAAGGTAATTCATGGCCGGGAAAACGCCCTGAGCTGTTCATTTTGCCCGTCGGTGAATCCCGATCCAGCATCTTTGGCGCCCGCATGAAATTCAGGCACGTTAGGCCGCAATAAAATCACAGGCCCGGTGCGCGGGTGAACCAGCGCGCTCAACGCCTAGAGCCCCGGGTTGCCGCTCGCCTTTTGACGTACCACGGCATTACCGCCTTGAGCCCTGCCTCGATAGTGTGACTGGGGACAAAGCCGAGCAGACGCTTCGCCTTGGTGATGTCGGCCTGTGAGTGCCGCACATCACCGGCCCGGAAGTCGTGATACACCGGGGGTTTTTCGTAGCGCACGGCATTGGCGGCAAGGGCGCCGCGCAGCGCTTCAAAGAGTTGATTGAGGCTGGTGCGATCCCCTACGGCGACGTTATAGACCTGGTTTCGCGCCGCCTCGTCGGTGCTGGCTGCGGCCAGCAGATTGACCTGCACCACGTTATCCACGAAACAGAAGTCGCGGCTGGTTTCTCCGTCACCGTTGATGATGACGTCATGGCCATCGATCATCGCGGCAATCCATCGGGGAATGACGGCGGCGTAGGCGCCTTCAGGGTCCTGCCGTCTGCCAAAAACATTGAAGTAACGCAGGCCAATGGTCGTGAAACCGTAGCAGCGGGCAAACACCTCGGCGTAAAGCTCATTGACGTACTTGGTGACCGCATAGGGCGACAGCGGCTTGCCGATCATGTCCTCGACCTTGGGCAGGCCGGGATGATCCCCATAGGTGGAACTGCTGGCGGCATAGACGAAACTCTTCACCCCGGCATCGCGCGCCGCAACCAGCATGTTCAGAAAACCATCGATATTGCTGGCATTGGTGGCAAGCGGGTCATCCAGACTGCGCGGCACCGAACCCAGCGCGGCTTGATGCAGCACGTAGTCCACGCCTTCAGCGGCGCGGCGACAGTCGTCGAGATTGCGGATATCGCCTTCGATGAAACGAAAGTTGTCCCATTGCTCCGCGCTGACGAGGGACTGGACCTCATCGAGGTTGTGCGGGTAACCCGTGGCGAAGTTATCGAGGCCAATGACGCGTTGATCGAGCTTGAGCAAGGTTTCAAGCAGGTTCGAGCCGATGAAACCCGCCACACCGGTAACGAGCCAGATTCGGGGCGCGACCTCCAGGGTGCGCCGCAGTGTTTCGTAAGTTGTCATGATGTTACAGGCGCAGGTCGGCCGCATCGCGCGGCAGGACATATTTGAGGTCATACAGTACATGAGCCACCTTGCCGAGCGCCCGGACCTGCCCTGGCTCCATGGCTTTGAACTGTTGGTGAGCAACCGCCAGGATGATGGCGTCGTAGGTGCCGGGCTGGGGGGTGTCGATCGGCGTGATGCCGTATTCGCGCCGGGCTTCGTGCCCATCCACCCAGGGGTCAAACACATCGGCACTGATGTTGTAATCGGCCAACTCCTTGACGATGTCGACGACGCGAGTATTGCGCAGGTCCGGGCAGTTTTCCTTGAACGTGAGGCCCATCACCAGTACCCGTGCGCCTTCAACGACGATGCGGCGCTTGAGCATGGCCTTGATCAATTGCGCGACCACGTAGGCGCCCATGCCATCATTGAGCCGGCGGCCTGCCAGGATGATTTCAGGGTGATAGCCAATGGCCTGCGCCTTGTGAGTGAGGTAGTAGGGATCGACGCCGATACAGTGCCCCCCCACCAGTCCCGGGCGAAAGGGCAGGAAATTCCACTTGCTGCCCGCGGCCTCGAGCACGGACTCGGTGTCGATACCCATGCGGTTGAAAATGATCGCCAGTTCGTTGATGAGCGCGATGTTCACGTCACGCTGGGTGTTCTCGATGACCTTGGCGGCTTCGGCCACCCTGATGCTTTCGGCCTTGTGCGTACCGGCAACGATGATCTGGCGATAGAGCTGGTCGACCAGTTCGGCAACCTCGGGAGTGGAGCCGGAAGTCACTTTCTTGATGGTGGCGACACGATGCTCCTTGTCGCCCGGGTTGATCCGCTCGGGGCTGTAGCCCGCGAAAAAGTCGGCATTGAACTTGAGGCCGGAGTGTTTTTCCAGTACCGGCACACAGTCTTCCTCGGTCGCGCCGGGATAGACGGTGGACTCGTAAATGACGATATCCCCCTTTTTGAGCACCTTGCCGATGGTTTCGGAGGCCTTGAGCAGCGGAGTCAGATCTGGCCGTTTATACGCGTCGATCGGGGTCGGAACGGTGACGATGAAGACGTTGCAGGCCGCAAGGTCTTGCGGATTGGCACTATAGCTCAGGCCGCCGGCCTGGCGCAGGGCTTCGTCCGGAACTTCGAGCGTCGCGTCGTGGCCGGCGCGCAGGGCGTCGATACGCGCCGGATTGATGTCGAAGCCGACGACCTTGCGCTGTTTGGCGAACTCAACGGCAAGCGGCAGGCCCACGTAACCGAGGCCAATGATGGCGAGCTTGATGGCAGAAAGGGGCATTGAGCAGTTCTCTTTTCTTATCAGCCAGATAGCGCTTGCAGGCCGAACTTTTCATTTTCAGGGAGTTGTTGAAAAATTGCGGCGCGCCCTGGCACAGCACGCCACGACCCATACCCGTCTCATGCCCGCCTCATACCCGCCTCATACCCGTCTCATGCCCGCCTCATACCCGTCTCATGCCGGAATCATTCCGGATCACCCCGGACAGCGCCGCCGGCAAGAGCCCGGTCCGCCCGGAAACTGGCTCGATGCGCTCGGCGGCGCAGAAACAGACGAGGATGCGCTGCGCTAGGCAAGCCGCCGCCACGCCGCCGCAAGAGCCGAGCCACCACGCCACCGCAGGAGCCAGGCAGGCGCAGCTTATCGGACGATCTGGTTCAGTTCGCCCCTGGCGTAGCGCTCGGCCATCTTCTCGAGCGGGATGATCTTGATCTTGCCGGCCCGGCCTTCGCAGCCGAAGGCCCGGTAGCGGGCCAGGCAGATCTGCTTGGCGGCCTCCCGGGCGGGCTTCAGGTAATCGCGGGGATCGAACTTGTCCGGATGCTCGAACAGATAGCGGCGGATGGCACCGGTCATGGCAAGCCGGATGTCGGTGTCGATATTGACCTTGCGCACCCCGTAGCGGATGCCCTGGACGATTTCCTCCACCGGCACGCCGTAGGTTTCCTTCATCTCGCCGCCAAACTGGCGGATCTCGGCGAGCAGTTCCTGCGGCACGGAAGAGGAACCGTGCATCACCAGATGGGTGTTGGGGATGCGGGCATGGATTGCCTTGATCCGGTCGATGGCGAGGATGTCGCCGGTGGGCTTCTTGGTGAACTTGTAGGCGCCGTGGCTGGTGCCGATGGCGATGGCCAGGGCATCGACGTTGGTCTCTCTGACGAAATCGGCAGCCTGGCCGGGGTCGGTGAGCAGGTCTTCGCGGCGCATCTGGCCATCGGCGCCATGGCCGTCTTCCTTGTCCGCCTTCAGGGTTTCCAGGGAGCCCAGGACCCCCAGCTCTCCTTCCACGGAGACGCCGATGGCGTGGGAGAACTCCACCACCTTGCGGGTCACTTCGACGTTGTAGGCGTAGCTGGCGACGCTCTTGCCGTCGGCCTGCAAGGAGCCGTCCATCATCACCGAGGAGAAGCCCGAGCGGATGGCGGCCATGCACACGGCGGGGCTCTGGCCGTGGTCCTGGTGCATCACCACGGGAAGGTGGGGATAGGCTTCCAGGGCCGCCAGGATCTGGTGGCGCAAGAAGGGTTCGCCGGCGTATTTGCGCGCGCCGGCGGAGGCCTGCATGATCACCGGGGCATCGAGCTCATGGGCGGCCTCCATGATGGCCCAGACCTGTTCCATGTTATTGACGTTGAAGGCGGGCAGGCCATAGCTGTGTTCGGCAGCGTGATCGAGCAGCTGGCGCATGGAGACGATGGGCATGGGATTTCTCCGGTATCTTTGGGAAAGACAGGGATTTTACTGCAGGCCGCAGGATAATCCGCACCGGGATCTTGAGAGAACCCGCAAAAAAAGCGGATCAGGTCACCCTGTCCGCCTTCTGCAACCTGGAGAAGAACCAGAAGGACCGGGTGCGGCCTCAGTCCTTCTTCAACGGGCAGGTATTCAAACCCAGCAACGGGTAGATCGGGCACCAGCCCGTCAAGCCGGTGGCCAGGGGAACGATGCCGACATATGCCCAGACGGGCCCGCCGGCCGCAGCCCAGATAATCAGTGCCAGCCCCACGACGATGCGCAGGATTTTGTCGATGCCGCCAACATTGGGTTTCATGAAGCCTCCGATGCAAATGAATTAGGAAAAGATAATATACACTCCCGCCCGATGGATGTCTGCAAACTCTTCGAGCCTGCCCCGCGCGACCCGCCACCGGTCGGCATTCCTGAATCAGCACTTCCTCAAGATGTTTCGAGTTCGGCAGCCTGGCGGAAATGGCGATTTGCCAGCTCGGCCTCCCCCAACTGATCCAGCAATCGTGCCAGCAGCAAATGCGCTGCCCGGGATGGCCCCACGGCCAGCGAGGCCTCCAGATAACTCCGGGCTTTGCCCCAAAGCTTGAGGCATTCGCACATCCGCCCCAGGGAAAGCAACAAGGCCGCATCGCGCGGATGGACCGTCAACCAGGCCTCGGCACGGGCAATACGGGCCGCCAGAGCCTTGCCCTGCCCCTCCCGGCAAACCAGGCCGCCATAAATCCCGGCCAGTTCCGAAGACCATTCCCGCCCCTCGCCCAGGGCCTGCTCGACCAGATCCGCGGCGGCCTCGGTTGCCCCCAGAGCCTGCAGGCGCCGGACGGCCGCCAGTACCAGGGTAACGTCCCGTTCGGCAACGGGAAGGGAAGAAAAGTAGTCGAGCAAGGCGGCGCTATCCCCCTCGCGCTGACGCAAGGCCTCCTGATGCGCCTTGCTCCGGATGGCACGGGCAGCTTCGGCCGGCAGTCCGCCGCGTTTTTCCAGCTGGCGCACCAGTTTCAGCACGCCGTTTACATCCCCCAGCCCCTGCAGGGCGCGCAATTCAAGACGCAGGGCCGCGATGTGACGCCCCTGACGCCGTTGCAAGACCTGCAGATCCCGGCGGGCGGTCGCGAAATCCCCCATTTCCAGGGCCATTTCGGCCCCCAGCATCAGCGCCGCCGACCCGGATTCCGGGGAGGCTTGCCGGGCCCGTTCGAGCCATTGCCACACTTTTTCGCTCTCCCGCATGCGCTGAGCCGCACGCGCCGCGATCAAGGCCGCCGTACCTGGGGCGTGGCCTGACTGCCAGGCAGCTTCGGCACGGCGTAGCGCGTGGCCGAAACGTCCCTCGAACAGGAGGCGGATCGCCTCTTCGAGCACACGGGCAACCTGTTCCCGTTGGCGCTGAGCCCGGTAGGCCCTGGCCCGCTCGGGCAAACCCAGGGTCACCAACAGGCCCCGCAGCAGAAAATAGAGAATGACAAAGCCCGCCAGCCACAGCAGCAGCAGCAGGTTGAGGCTCATTTCAACCCGCCAGGGGTCCAGGACGAACAGGGCAAAGCCGTCGTTGTAGCGCGCCAGCAGCGCCCCCGCCACCGCCAGGAAGAACAGCCCGAGAAACCAGAAAACTCCCCGCATAGGCCCGCCTATCGCTTTTCCCGGCTGGCCTTGATGCTCCGCAGGGCGGCCAGGCTGTCATTGAGACTGGGGGCTTCGACGATGATTTCGGTGGCCGCCAATTGTTTCAGGGCCGCCATGGCAGCCTGGACAGACTTTTCCTCAAGCTGGAAATAGCGCTCCAACCAGGCATGAGCCGCTTTCAATTCGTTTTTGAAGACCCATTGCTCCCGACTGAGCAGGGCAAGACGGGCGTTGAGCAGGCGCAGCTTGATATTTTCCCGCAGCATGAGCTGCTGGTCCGGGCTCAAGAGCACCGCTTCCTGGCGATCAAAGCGCTGAATCCGCACCAACGCTTTAAGTTCGTTCCAGCCTTCTTGCAGCAGGATGCTCCACCAGGAAGCGCCAGGCGTATCGGCCGCCTCCCTGACAACGGCCTTGGGGCGAACCGTCAGGTCCATGGCCAGCGGCAGCTTGTCCACGCTCAGGATCACATTCTCGAGCCGCAGGTTCATGCCCGGCACATCGACAAAGGGTGTCGCCCGCAAACGCTCGAGGTCACGGGCCAGGGTACGCCGCAAGACCAGGAACTGGGGGTGATTCAGGCGCGCCAGACGGGCATCGGCAGACTCCAGAGCCAGAATGGCCCCCTGGACATTGCCCGAAAGTTGCAGTTGCTGCACCGCATTGTTCACGGCCTGCTCCACCTCGGCCAGCAGGACGTCATCGCGGCTGACGGCAGCTTCTTGATACCAGGCCCGCAACGCGTCGGCCTGCCCCTGGATTTCCGCCAGACGCCCTTCCAGCGCACCGTACTTGCGCTGCAGCTCGGCCGTCTGTTCCATCACCTTGCTTACCAGCGCCCGATTTTCATTCACCACCTTGTCATTTTCCGCCAGGCGCCGCGCCAGTTCCTGCTGGGTATGCCCGAGCCTGCTGCGGGTTTCCAGCCCCTGCCAGACAGCCAGACTCAGGACGGCCAGCACCACCCACAGCCAGGGGTTGCGCCAGCTGGCAAACCGCGGGGGAGTTTCGGCAAGGGGAACGAGGGAATGGGAAGTATCACTCATGGTCGGGAGCCATTATAAGCGCATAGCCCGGCCAGCAAACCAGCATCGCCGGGCTCCGTCAGCACCACCTGGCTCAAGCCGGCAGCCCGGGCCTTGTCGGCGATCCGGGCGTGGGAAACAAAAAGCGGCAGGCGCTCGAGATGGGCCTTGTGTTCTGCTCCAGCGAGTTCCAGCAGATGGGCCAGGGCTTCGCTACTGGACAACGTCAGCCCGTGCAGGGCCTCAGCACTCAGGGCGGCCAGGAATTCCTCCTGCCCGGCGCCAGGACCGCGGCGTTGATAACAGGCCACTCGCTCCACCCGGGCGCCCCGGTTTGCCAGGGTATCGCCCAGCAGTTCCCGGCCACCATTACCCCGCAGGATCAGCACCTGCTGGCCGGCCAGCGCCGCTGCGGACAATTCCGGCAAGTCCAGTAGCGCTTCGGAATCAAAGCGCTGCCTGGGGCACAGGCAACCGTTCACCCCAGCCTGCTCCAGGGCCTTGACCGTCCCCGGCCCCACGGCCACAGGCTGCAAGCCCGGAGGCCAGTGACGCCCTGCCAGCAAAATGGGGAGCGCATGTTGAACCGCATTGGGACTGATGAAGATGGCCAGGCGGTAGTCCTCGAGCCGGGCTGCCACGGCCCGCAGGGGGGCGGCATCTTCAACCGGGGTAATCTCCAGCAAGGGAAAATAGAAGGCCCGCCCCCCCTGGGCTGCGATCGCCCGGCCCAAGGCTTTTGCCTGGGCCCGGGGACGGGTCACCACGATGGTTTTGCCCGCCAGGGGCAATCCCTGCTGCATCACATCACTTGCAGGCCGCCAGCTGAGCCAGGATGGCCTCGGCCCCACGGCTCCGCAATTCATCTGCCAGCTGGCGCCCCAGCGCTTCATCGTCCGCTGGATTGCCACGTCTCTCGCCACTCACCATCTGTTTGCCATCGGGCGTGGCCACGAAGCCGCGCAACCAGAGCTGACCATTTTCGAGCATGGCGTAACCCCCCAGTGGCACCTGGCAGGAGCCGCCCAAGGCCCGGGAAAAGGCCCGCTCGGCCTTGACGCAGTGGGCCGTTTCCGGGTCATTCAGGGGTGCCACCCAGGCCTCGGCATCCGCCCGGCCGGCCAGCACCTCGATGCCCAGAGCGCCCTGGCCCGGTGCGGGCAGGGATTGCTCGGGCGTCAGCACGGTCCGGATTCGCGCCTTGAGGCCCAGGCGAATCAGGCCGGCCGCCGCCAGGATGATGGCGTCATACTGCCCCTCATCGAGCTTCTTCAGGCGGGTATCCAGGTTGCCGCGCAGGCTTTTGATCTGCAGCTGCGGATATTTCGCCCGCAACAGGGCCTCCCGGCGCAGGCTGGACGTGCCCACCACCGCCCCGGCCGGCAACTCATCGAGGTCGGCGTACCGGTTGGCAACGAAGGCATCGCGGGGATTTTCCCGGGCCGAAATGACCGGCAGGATGTAGCCTTCGGGCATCTCCATGGGCACATCCTTCATGGAGTGCACCGCCAGGTCGGCCCGGCCTTCCTGCATGGCCACTTCCAGTTCCTTGATGAACAGGCCCTTGCCGCCGATCTCGGCCAGGGGCCGGTCGAGAATCTGGTCGCCCTGGGTGGTCATGCCCAGAATGACCACCTCCGCCCCCGGGTGCAGCGTGGCAAGACGCGCCTGGACATGCTCGGCCTGCCACATGGCAAGTCGGGATGCACGGGACGCAATGACGATGCGGGAAGGAGAAGACATTGGCACAAATCCTGAAAAGAAGATGGCTGACCGGCGGGCCGGCCTCGTAGTGGGCCCGATTCTAGCATGGCCCCTCACGGTCACTGCCGGCGCCGGCCGGGCGCTATCGGAGTCACTCCCCCAGATACGCCGCCCGCACCCGGGGATCCACCAGCAGTTCATGGGCAGGCCCGGTGTGGATGATGCGGCCGCTTTCCATCACATAGGCGCGCTGACTGACTTCCAGGGCCAGGCGGGCATTCTGTTCCACCAGCAAGATGGTGATGCCCTGGCTTGCCACGGTCCGGATCACTTCAAAAATTTTCTGCACCATCAGGGGTGCCAGGCCCATGGAAGGCTCATCCAGCAACAGCAGTCTTGGCCGCCCCATCAGGGCCCGGCCGATGGCGAGCATCTGCTGTTCTCCGCCGGAAAGGGTGCCAGCGAGCTGTTTTTCCCGTTCCTTGAGACGGGGAAAATGACCGTAGACCTGCTCCAGATCCGCCGCGATGGCCGCCTTGTCGTTACGGATATAGGCTCCCATCAGCAGGTTCCCGAGCACATTCAGGCGCGGGAAAACCCCCCGGCCTTCGGGCACCAGGGCGATGCCGCTGCCCAGCACCTCATGGGGCGGCAGGCAGGTAATGTCCTGGCCGGCACAATGCACATCACCTCCCGCCGCATCGAGCACCCGGGCGATGGCTTTCAGGGTGCTGGTCTTGCCCGCCCCATTGGCGCCGATCAAGGCCACCCTCTCCCCTTCCCGCACATGAAAGGTGATGCTCTTGACGGCCTGAATGCCACCATAGGCTACCCGTAGTCCGGTGACTTCAAGCATCTTCGGGCACCTCCCCCAGATAGGCTTCGATCACCCGCCTGTCCTTCTGGACCACGGCCGGCACGTTTTCACTGATTTTCTGGCCGTAGTCGAGCACCGCCAGCCGGTCGCACAGGCCCATCACCAGTTTCATGTCGTGTTCGATCAAGAGCACCGTGGTGCCGTCCCGGCGGATGCCTTCGATCAGCACCTTCAGCGCCTCGGTTTCCGCCCCGTTCATCCCCGCCGCCGGCTCGTCCAGGCACAGCAGCTTCGGCTCCGTGGCCAGGGCCCGGGCGATTTCCAGACGGCGCTGGTCGCCATAGGAGAGATTGCGGGCCAGATCGCAGGCCCGGTCGGCAATGCCGACGTAGTGCAGCAGCTCTTCGGCCCGGCGCCGGATGGCGGCTTCTTCTTCCCGGGTCGCCCGGTTGCGCAAAATGGCGCCGATCACGCCGGCCCGGGTACGCACATGGCGGCCCACCATGACATTTTCCAGAGCCGTCATCTGGGCAAACAGGCGGATGTTCTGGAAAGTGCGGGCAATGCCCAGGGCCGCGGCCTTCTGGGGCGCATCGGCCTGGAGCGGCTTCCCCGCCAGCTCGAAACCGCCCCCATCGGGCACATACAGCCCGGTCAGGCAGTTGAAGAAGGTGGTCTTGCCGGCACCGTTGGGACCGATCAAACCATAGATTTCGCCGGCATGGATGGTCAGGGAGACATCGCTCAGGGCCTTGACTCCGCCGAAGTGCTTGCAGACCTGCCGGGCTTCGAGCAGCACCTGGCTCATGACTTGGCCTCCGCCAGTTCGCGCTGCCGCTCCGGGGAGGGCCAGAGACCGGCCGGGCGAAAACGCATCACCAGCACCAGGGCCAGGCCGAAGATCAGCATGCGCAGGCTCTCCGGGTCCACCAGCACTTTGCCGAACAGGACCTGCTGGACCGGCACCACGCCGAAGCGCAGGGCCTCCGGCAGTACCGCCAGCAATACGGCGCCGAGAATCACGCCGGGAATATGGCCCATGCCCCCCAGCACCACCATCGCCAACACCATGATCGATTCGTTCAGGGCAAAGCTTTCCGGCGAAATGAAACCCTGCATGGCTGAATACACGCCGCCGGCCACGCCGCCGAAACTGGCGCCCATGGCAAACGCCAGCAGCTTCATGTTGCGGGTATTGATGCCCACCGCCCTGGCCGCGATCTCGTCCTCCCGGATCGCCTGCCAGGCCCGGCCGATGCGCGAATGCTGCAGCCGGAAATTGATCACCACGACCCCCGTGCAAAGCAGCAGCAACAGGTAGTAATACTTCTGCGGCCCGTTCAGGCTGTAAACCCAGATGTCCGTGCGCCCCGAGAGCTTGAAGGCGCCGATGGCAATGGGGTCGATCAGGTTGATGCCCTGGGCGCCGTTGGTGATGTTCAGGGGGGCATTCAGGTTGTTGAGGAAGATGCGGATGATTTCCCCGAAGCCCAGGGTGACGATGGCCAGATAATCGCCGCGCAAACGCAAGGTCGGCGCCCCCAGCAAGACTCCGAACAGGCAGGCCAGCATCGCACCGCAGGGCAGGATCACCCAGAACGGCAGGTGCAGCCCCAGATGCGGGCTAGCCAGCAGGGCGTAGGTGTAAGCCCCCACGGCATAGAAGGCGATGTAGCCCAGGTCCAGCAGACCGGCAAAGCCCACGACGATGTTCAGGCCCAGGGCCAGAAACACATAGAGGATGGCGAAGTCGAGAATCCGCACCCAGGCCTGGCCGCCCCACATGGCGACGATCGGCAGCGCCAGCAGCAGCAAGGAGCCAGACACGGCCAGGACACCGCTATGGCGGGGCAGGCGCAGCAGCGCATGAAGGAAAGGATGCTTCATGCCCGTTCTCCCGTCTGTTCTCCAAACAGGCCCGAGGGGCGGAACATCAGCACCACGATCAGCACCACGAAGGCGAAGATGTCCTGGTAGTGGCTGCCCAGGAAGCCCCCGGTCAAATCGCCGATATAGCCGGCCCCCAGCGCCTCGATGATGCCCAGCAGCAGCCCGCCCGCCATGGCGCCGGCCAGATTACCGATGCCGCCCAGGACCGCAGCGGTAAAGGCCTTGAGGCCGAGCATGAAGCCCATCTGGTAGTGGGCCACTTCGTAATAGGAGCCCACCATGAAGCCCGCCAGGGCGCCCATGGCGGAACCGATGATGAAGGCGGCGGCAATCACCCGGTCCACATTCACGCCCATCAGCCGGGCCACCTGGGGATTCTGGGAAGCGGCACGCATGGCCATGCCCAGCCGGGTCCTGTAGATGAGCAGCAGCAAGCCGGCCATGCTGGCGACGGCGAGCAATACGATCAAGACCTGCACATTGGAAAAATAAGCGCCTCCGATTTCGTGGGAGGTCTTCTCGATGATCCGGGGAAAAATCAGATAATTGCGGCTCCAGATGATCATGGCCAGGTTCTGCAGCACGATGGACATGCCGATGGCAGTGATCAGGGGGGTCAGTCGCGGCGCGTGGCGCAGGGGACGATAGGCAATCCGCTCCAGGCTCCAGCCCAGTGCCATGCACACCAGCATGGCGGCCAGCAGGGCCAGCACCGCAGCCAGACCCACGGGCACTCCCAGGTTGGTGAGCATCCCGATGACGGTAATGGCGACCATGGTGCCGATCATCACCACCTCACCATGGGCAAAATTGATCAAACCCATGATGCCGTAAACCATGGTGTAGCCCAGGGCGACCAGGGCGTAGATGCTGCCCTGCACCAGACCGTTGATGAGTTGCTGCAAAAAGGTATCCATGCCGATGACTTAGTCCGGACAACGCGAAAACGGCGCGAAAACGGCGCCAGGAGGCGCCGTTTTCGTGGAGTGAGCTCCCGCTTACCTGGCCGGAGCCACAGGTGCTGCGGGTGCGGGTGCGGGTGCGGGTGCGGGTGCTGCGGGTGCTGCGGGTGCTGCGGGTGCTGCGGGTGCTGCGGGTGCTGCGGGTGCTGCGGATGCGGGTGCTGCGGGCGCAGCCGCCTCGGCAGGTGCGGCCGGCGCTTCAACCGGCGCTGCAGCACCCAGGGTTTCCAGATACTCCCACTTGCCGTCCTTGACCTGATACAGGGAAATGGCGCCATCCTTCAGATCGCCGTTTCCGTCGAACTGGATGGTGGCAGTCACCCCCTGATAGCTGGTCTTGGGCAGTTCAGCCAGATACCTGGCGGGTTCCACGGAATTGGCCCGCTTCATGGCGTCGGCCACGACCATCACGGCATCGTAGACGTAGGGCGCATAGAGCTGGATTTCCTGGTTGTACTTGGCGGTGTAGCGCGCCTTGAAGTCAGGACCCTTGGGCATCTTGTCCACCGGCAGGCCGGGCAGGGAGCAGAACTGGCCTTCGGTCGCTTCGCCGCCGAGCTTGATGAACTCGGGGGTACAGCCGCCGTCACCGGTCAGGAACCTGGCCTTGATGCCCAGTTCCTTGAACTGCTTGACCATGGGGCCGGCCTGGGCATCCATGCCGCCAAAGAACACCAGGTCGGGCTTCCTGGACTTGATCTTGGTCAGGATGGCCTTGAAGTCGGTGGCCTTGTCGGTGGTGTACTCGGTGCTCACCACCTTGATTCCAGCGGCTTCGGCAGCTTTCCTGAATTCATCGGCCAGACCCTGACCGTAAGCAGTACGGTCGTCGATGATGGCGACCTTCCTGACACCTTGCTTTGCGGCAAATTCACCCAGCGCCTTACCCTGCTGCACGTCATTGGCGAACACGCGGAAGGCGGTATTGAAACCCTGCAGGGTATAGGTGGGATTGGTGGAGGCGCCCGAAATCTGGGGAATACCCGCATCGAAATAAATCTTGGAAGCCGGGATGGTGGTACCGGAATTGAGGTGACCGATAACGCCATTGACCTTGGCATCCACCAGCTTCTGAGCCACGACGGTGGCTTGTCTGGGATCGGCCTGATCATCTTCCGACAGCAGTTTGAAGCTGACGATGGCACCGCCGATTTCCAGCTTCTGGGCATTCAGGTCATCCACCGCCAGTAGCGCACCATTTTCATGGTCCTTGCCCAGATGGGCCTGGGGGCCGGTCATCGGAGCCACATGCCCCAGATTGACGGTGATTTCAGGCTTGGGAGGAGGAGCAACGGGAGCGGGAGGAGGCGGCGGAGGCGGGGGAGGAGGAGCCTCTTTGCCACAGCCGATCAACGCAATGCCAGCCGCCAGGGCCAGCATGATTCCGGGAAAACGTGAGGTCGTCATTCAACTACTCCGCGATTAGGGTCAGAAAGGTTTGATTCTGGAAACACACCTCGTGCTTGTCAAGGCCGAAAGCAGAATGCGCGCATGAAAAAGCCGACCCAGGGCCGGCTTCGTCGCAAACAGCGAGGCTTACTTGGTGGACAGAACCCACTTTACCAGTTTGGTGGCCTCTTCGGGCGTCACGTTATTGGGAGGCATGGGCACAGCCCCCCAAACACCGGAACCACCAGCCTTGACCTTGGCCGCCAGCTTGTCCACGGCAGTCTTGTCGCCCTTGTACTTGGCCGCCACGTCCTTGTAGGCGGGGCCAACCAGCTTCTTGTCGGTGGCATGGCAGGCCATGCAACCCTTGGCCGTGGCCAGGGCTTGGTCGGCATGGGCTTGACCGGCCATCACGATACCTGCGGCGGCCATCATGGCTGCGTAGATTGCTTTCATTACTTGCTCCGTATAGATGTGATTGAACAGCGGGAAGGATGTTAATTCAGAAGCAATGGCTTGCAAACCTTGCGCAACGCATTTCTGAAGAAGTTTCAAACTCCATGAGACAGTAACGCCACAGCGCGGTAGAAGTTGACCCAGAGTTGACCCCGTGTTGCCCCCGTGTTGACCCCGTGTTGCCCCAGCCGCCCCAGTCACCCACCCGGTTTGACCTCGCCCCAAGCCCGACCGGCTCGACGCTTGGTATCGGTATCGAGCCGGGCGGGAGGTTTCAGGCCCGCCGGACCTGGGACAGGTCGCGCACCGCGCCCCGGTCGGCGGAGGTGGCGAACAGGGCATAGGCTTTGAGGGCCTGGGACACCGGACGCTCCCGGCCCAGCGGCTGCCAGGCGGCCTCCCCCCGCGCTTCCATGGCGGCCCGGCGGGCGGCCAGTTCGGCTTCGGAGACGGCCAGGCGGATGCTGCGCCTGGGGATGTCGATCTCGATCGTGTCGCCCTCTTGCACCAGGCCGATGGCGCCGCCGTTGGCCGCCTCGGGGGAGACGTGGCCGATGGAAAGGCCGGAAGTGCCGCCGGAGAAACGGCCGTCGGTGAGGAGGGCGCAGTCCTTGCCGAGGCCCATCGACTTCAGGTAGCTGGTGGGATAGAGCATTTCCTGCATGCCGGGGCCGCCCTGCGGACCTTCATAGCGGATCACCACCACGTCGCCGGCGACGATGCTGCCCGACAGGATGCCGGCCACCGCCGCTTCCTGGCTCTCGAACACCCGCGCCCGGCCGCTGAACACGAGGATGGATTCATCCACCCCGGCGGTCTTCACGATGCAGCCCTTTTCGGCGATGTTGCCAACGAGCACGGCGAGGCCGCCGTCGCGGGAATAGGCATTGGCCAGATTGCGGATGCAGCCGTGGGTGCGGTCCAGATCCAGCTCCGGCCAGCGGCGGTTCTGCGAGAAGGCCACCTGGGTCGGCACGCCGCCGGGAGCCGCCTTGTAGAACTCCAGCACCTCGGGATTGGCGGAGAGGGTGACGTCGAAGGTGTCGATCGCCTCGCCCAGGGTCTTCATGTGCACCGTGGGCACCTCGCGCTCGATCAGCCCGGCCCGGGACAGTTCGGCGAGGATGGCCATGACGCCGCCGGCCCGGTGCACGTCCTCGATGTGGTACTTGTCGGTGGCCGGGGCCACCTTGCAGAGGCAGGGCACCTTGCGGGAGATGCGGTCGATGTCGGCCATGGTGAAATCCACCCCTGCCTCGTGAGCGGCGGCCAGGAGGTGCAGCACGGTGTTGGTGGAGCCACCCATGGCCACATCGAGACTCATGGCATTTTCGAAGGCGGCCTTGCTGGCGATGGCGCGAGGCAGCACGCTGGCATCGTCCTGCTCGTAGTAACGCCGGCAGAGTTCGACGATCTGGCGGCCGGCGCGCAGGAACAATTCCTTACGGTCGGCGTGGGTGGCGACGAGGGTGCCGTTGCCGGGCAGGGAGAGGCCCAGGGCCTCGGTCAGGCAGTTCATGGAATTGGCGGTGAACATGCCGGAACAGGAGCCGCAGGTGGGGCAGGCGGAGCGTTCGATGGCGTCCACTTCCGCGTCGGAAACATGGCTGTCGGCGGCCTTGACCATGGCATCGACGAGGTCGAGTTTGACCATCCGCTCGCCGTCGGGCAGATGCAGGGTGGCCTTGCCGGCCTCCATGGGGCCGCCGGAAACGAAGAGGGCGGGGATATTGAGGCGCAAGGCGGCCATCAGCATGCCCGGGGTGATCTTGTCGCAGTTCGAGATGCACACCAGGGCATCGGCACAGTGGGCATTAGCCATGTACTCGACCGAGTCGGCGATCAGGTCGCGGGAGGGCAGGCTGTAGAGCATGCCGCCATGGCCCATGGCGATGCCGTCATCGATGGCGATGGTATTGAATTCCTTGGCGACGCCGCCAGCCGCCTCGATCTCGCGCGCCACCAATTGGCCCAGGTCCTTGAGGTGCACGTGGCCGGGCACGAACTGGGTAAAGGAATTGACCACGGCGATGATGGGCTTGCCGAAGTCGCCATCCTTCATGCCAGTGGCCCGCCACAGGGAACGGGCGCCGGCCATGTTGCGGCCATGGGTGGAGGTGCGGGAGCGGTAGGGGGGCATGAAAATATCTCCGTTGCAGCAAGTTCTAAACGAGGAATTGTAACCCCGCCAGCCCAGCCGAATCGCGGGAATGTTGCAGGGCATCCGCACTCGAACATCCAATCCGGGATAGCCCCAGGGCCTCCGCACTCGAACATCCTATCCGGGATAGCCCCAGGTAACGGGTCCGTAATTCATCATCCCAGTCGGCGCGTTTGCGCTTGAGTCGCAGGCTGCGACTTGACGGTATCCGTGACCTCCATCCGGAAGCGGTTGAGGCCGATTTTCTTGATGAGCGTGAGATTTTCCGGGGCGTTGTCTTTGCGGACGGTACTGGCATCTTCTTCAAAGCACTTGCCCGCATCGCTTTTTGCCACCCCAAAGACGAGAGTAGACGGCATTTCTTCACTGTTTACAAGTTCTTGCTGTAAGTCACTGAGGGTTAACGATTTTTTGCACGGCAGAATGCTCCGAAGATATATTCCGTTGAAGTTCGGATACCTGTAAAAAAACCCTGCTCTTCTTGCGAAGGACAGGGTTTCAATCACCTCAAGCGTCAAACCGGAAAGACAGAAAATCTGTGGTCAGACTCTCGTTCACGCGCTCACGGACGGAAGACTTCTTCCAGACTCGTCGCGTCCAGTACGCGCTCCACCCAGGTGTCGATCTGCTCGGCAGAAGCCGCTGCGATCTTGCCTACGGCATCCGCCGGCAAGACACCGAAACGCTGGGTCAAGAGCTTCTGCAGGACAAGCGCCTCGCCTTTTTCGATACCTTTCTCGATGCCTTTCTCGAAGCCCTTCTCGAGACCCTTCTCGAGACCCTTCTGCTCATGCTGCCGGGCCCAGGTGTCAAACCGTTCA
>JANLJE010000039.1:0-42913 GCA_029255645.1 Comamonadaceae bacterium
GGGCATCAGGTGGGGCATCAGGTGGGGCATCAGGTGGGGCATCAGGTGGGGCATCAGGCGGGGGCGGCGAAGCTCCGGTCAATCCCGCCCCAGAAAGCTTTCCAGGGCCGCTGCCACCTGCTCCGGCTGGTCGTGCTGCAGATTGTGGCCCGCCGCGCGGATGGTCTCTAGGCGCACATCGGCAAAGCTGCCGAGGCGGCGCTGGAATTCTTCCGGCGTATGGCCGAAGCGCTGCTGCACAAAGCCCTGGTCCGCCACCAGCATCAGCACCGGGGCGGTAATGCGCCGCCAGCAGGCCAGGGTATCGTCGATCCGGTAGGGGCTGGGCGAGGGAATCTTGTGCCAGGGATCGCAGGCCATTTCCACCTTGCCATCGCTACGCACCCGGCCTACATGCCGGGCCAGATAGTGGGCCCGGTCCTCCCGCAGACGGGGATTGACAAGCATCAGGCGCCGGGCCAGGGCGGCATGGTCCGGGTAGGTCCGCAGCCGGGGCTGAGACTGGACGGCCGCCAGCCAGAGACTCAGCTGAGTGGGCGCATCCACCTCCCCGGAAGGCTTCAGGCCAAGAAAGTCGAGCATGACCAGCTGCCGCACCCGCTCCGGCTTCAGGCCCGCATAGATGCTGGCGATATTGCCGCCCATGCTGTGCCCCACCAGCCGGGCCGGCTGATCCGGGGAATAATGGGCCAGCAGGCTGTCCAGGTCGGCGTAATAGTCGGGAAACCAGTAGGGTCGCCCCTGCCATTCGGAAGCCCCGTACCCACGCCAGTCCGGGGCGATGACGTGCCAGGACTGTTGCAGGGCATCGACCACGAACTGAAAGCTGGGTGAGGAATCCATCCAGCCGTGCAGGAAAAACAGCCGCGGCGCCCCCGCCTCGCCCCAATGCCGGATGTGGTAACGCAGGCCGCGAAGGGAAATGGTCTCGCTGCGGGATTCAATCAGGGCCATGGCAATCAGGGGCAGGGAAAAGAGCAGGGATTGTAGAAGGAAGGCCGCTTGCGCCCAAGTCGGATGCCACGTCGGATGCCACGTCGGATGCAAGCCCGGCGCAAGTCAGACAATCCCCCTCGCCGGCCCGATAGGAAGAACCTATCCCCAACATACCTAGAATCAATTGGAAGGCATTGGAAAATCTCTTTAATATCCGTCCTGCCTTCAACACAACCCAAGGAGATAAACGATGTCACTGATCAACACCCAGATTCAACCGTTCAAAGTCAATGCTTTCCACAACGGCAAGTTCATCGAAGTCACCGAAGCCAGCCTGAAGGGCAAGTGGTCCGTGCTGATCTTCATGCCGGCCGCGTTCACCTTCAACTGCCCCACCGAGATCGAGGACGCCGCCGAGCACTACGCCGAGTTCCAGAAGGCCGGCGCCGAGGTCTATGCCATCACCACCGACACCCAGTTCTCCCACAAGGTCTGGCACGAAACCTCTCCTGCCGTGGGCAAGGCAAAGTTCCCCCTGATCGGCGACCCCACCCATCAGCTGACCAACGCTTTCGGTGTGCATATCCCCGAAGAAGGCCTGGCCCTGCGCGGCACCTTCATCATCAACCCGGATGGCGTCATCAAGACCCTGGAAATCCACTCCAACGAGATCGCCCGTGACATCACCGAGACCCTGCGCAAGCTGAAGGCAGCCCAGTACACCGCCGCCCACCCCGGCGAGGTGTGCCCCGCCAAGTGGAAGGAAGGCGCCAAGACCCTGGCACCCTCCATCGACCTGGTCGGCAAGATCTAAAGCAGCAGCGGCCATCCGCTGACCGCCTTTCCGGGGCGGTCCCGGATTGCAGCACAAAGGCGCCAGCGCTGCCCGCCCTGGCGCCTTTCTATTGCACTTCAATTTGAAACAGCAAGGGAATTCATCATGCTAGATGCAAACATCAAAGCCCAGCTCAAGGCCTACCTGGAAAAGCTCGTGCACCCCATCGAACTGGTGGCCTCCCTGGATGACAGCCCCAAGTCCGGCGAAATGCGCGAGCTGTTGACCGACATCGCCAGCCTCTCCGGGCAGGTCAGCCTGCGCGAGGATGGCAACTACCCGCGCCGCCCCTCCTTTGGCATCGCCCGCCAAGGCCAGGCGCCGCGCATCCACTTTGCCGGCCTGCCCATGGGCCACGAATTCACCTCCCTGATCCTGGCCCTGCTCCAGACCGGCGGTCACCCGCCCAAGCTGGAAGCGGACGTGATCGAGCAGATCAAGAGCCTGGAGGGCAAGTTCAGCTTCGAGACCTTCATTTCCCTCTCCTGCCACAACTGTCCGGACGTGGTGCAGGCCCTGAACACCATGGCCGTGCTCAACCCGGGCTTTGAAGCGGTGATGATCGACGGCGCCCTGTTCCAGCAGGAAGTGGAAGCGCGCCAGATCATGGGCGTCCCCGCCGTGTATCTGAACGGCGAACTGTTCGGCCAGGGCCGCATGAGTGCCGAGGAAATCCTCGCCAAGCTGGACATCGGCGCCAGCGCCCGGGAAGCCGCCAAGCTCGGCCAGAAAGAAGCCTTCGACGTGCTGGTGATCGGCGGCGGCCCCGCCGGCGCCGCGGCCGCCATCTACGCGGCGCGCAAGGGCATCCGCACCGGCGTGGTGGCCGAGCGTTTCGGCGGCCAGGTGCTCGACACCCTGGGCATCGAGAACTTCATTTCCGTGAAGGAAACCGAAGGCCCCAAACTGGCCCAGGCCATGGAACAGCATGTGCGCGAATACCCGGTGGACATCATCAACCTGCAGCAGGCCACCCGCCTGGTGCCGGGTGAGCCGGGTGAAAACGGCGGCCTCACCCAAGTGCATCTGGCCAGCGGCGCCGTGCTCAAGAGCAAGACCGTGATCCTCGCCACCGGCGCCCGCTGGCGCGAAATGAACGTGCCCGGCGAAGCCGAATACCGCACCAAGGGCGTGGCCTACTGCCCCCACTGTGACGGCCCCTTGTTCAAGGGCAAGCGGGTCGCCGTGATCGGCGGCGGCAACTCCGGCGTGGAGGCCGCCATCGACCTGGCCGGCGTCGTCGCCCAGGTGACCCTGCTGGAATTCGGCAGCGAACTCCGGGCCGACGCGATCTTGCAAAAGAAGCTCTACAGCCTGCCCAACGTCACGGTAATCAAGGAAGCCCAGACCACCGAGGTGAACGGCGACGGCCAGAAGGTCACCGGCCTCACCTACCTGGATCGGTCCAGCAATGAACGGCACCAGATCGAACTGGAAGGCATCTTCGTGCAGATCGGCCTGGTGCCCAACACCGACTGGCTCAAGGGCTGCGTGGAACTCTCCAGACAAGGGGAAATCGTCGTGGATGCCAGGGGCCAGACCTCGGTGCCCGGCGTGTTCGCCGCCGGCGATTGCACCACCGTGCCCTACAAGCAGATCATCATCGCCATGGGCGAAGGCGCCAAGGCCAGCCTCTCGGCCTTTGATCACCTGATCCGCACTTCGGCCCCGGCTTGACGGCTGGCGCAACGGAAAACGGGGTGCAGGCGATGCGGCCGGCACCCCGTTTCATGTTCCGGACGGGGAATTACCGGCCCTGCGACACAGGACGCACGGAAAACCAGCGCACGGAAAACCAGCGCACGGAAACCCGGGGCCTGACAGGATCAAGGGAATGAGGGGGAATGAGGAACAGGAAACAAGGGAATGGTGCTCATGGGCAGGATTGAACTGCCGACCTCCCCCTTACCAAGGGGGTGCTCTACCACTGAGCCACATGAGCAAACCTGATGGGCCAGCAAGGCTGGCTTGCAACACGACCTGGCTCCCCGACCTGGGCTCGAACCAGGGACCTACGGATTAACAGTCCGGCGCTCTACCGACTGAGCTATCGAGGAACAGACATACAACTCACATACAACTCACATACAACTCACGACATACAACTCACCCATCTCATCAACAAAAAACCCGGTTGATCGACCGGGCTGATTGTGTCTCTGACGCTTTGCCAACTGTTCTGCAACTATTTTGCCAACTGCGGCTGGTTGCGGGGGTAGGATTTGAACCTACGACCTTCGGGTTATGAGCCCGACGAGCTGCCAGACTGCTCCACCCCGCGTCCGTCAAAGAAGCAACATTATGGGGAACCGGAAGCTTTCTGTCAAGCCTTTCGAGGATTTTTCGAAGATTCAATCTTCCAGCCACTCCAGCAGCCTGGCCCATTGATCGGCATCCCGCTTGAATCTGGAACGGGGGGCATCAAAGATGGTCTGGCCGCTGGCCGCCACATTCACGTAGTTCTGCGTGTTGCGTAGATAGGCCAGGATGGGAATGTCGAAGTGGCTCAGGAATTCTTCCAGCATGGCGGCCGCCCGGGTACGCGGGTCTACGCGCATGGCGACGATGCCGATCCTGGCGGCCCGGCCGCGCATTTCCTGGCGCAGGATATTGAGAAAGTCTTCCGTCGCCGCCATGTCGAAGATGGAGGGCACCACGGGAATCACCACCCGATCCACCGAACGCAGGTAGTCGTTGAGTTTGTAGCCCTGAAAACCCGCCGGGGCATCGAGCACCACCCAATCCGGATCCTGGGGCAGATTGATGAGCATCTGGTTACCGCCGAAATACCCGGTGATGGAAGGCAGGGCCGGGTCACGGAAGGCCATCCAGCGCAGGGCGGATTGCTGACGGTCCAGGTCGCAAAGGCTGACGCTGAAGTCCCGGTTGGCAAAATAGCCGGCCAGGTTGGTTGCCAGGGTCGTCTTACCCGCCCCGCCTTTGGGATTTGCCACCATGACTGCACGCATCGATCTGTCTCCCCTTCATTCACATTCAATATGGGCTTGCGAAGCCGCCGACATTATAGGCGGACTAGGCGGACGGCATTCCACCCTGTTGAGGAGTTTGACTCTGCGCACCCCAGGAATGAAAGCAAGGCGGCTCTCCCAGGTGCGGAGGTTGCGGTTTGTGCAAAACCGGCTTGAAGGCTTGAAGGCGGACTTGAATTTCCGCGGCATCCCCCTATACTGCGCATGTGCTGACCATGTTCATGAGGAGTGAATAGGCAATGGCAACCTCGACTGAACGTATCCCGGTCCTCGTCACTTCAGAGGAGAAAGCAATGATCTCCAGGAGGGCCCAGGACGCCCATTTGTCGATGGGCGAATTTTTGCGCCGCGCGGCTGCGTCGTTCCACCCGGATGAGGACGAGAAAATGCTCGAGGGGATGATCGACCAGATGCTGAAAACAACGGCCCAGGCCAGTGCCGCGATAGACGACGCCTTGGCCTGTGTCGAAGTCTCGAATCAGCGCATTTCGGCCATGGAAGCCAGGCGGGCCCACTGATGGGGATCACTGACAAGATGTGGGATGCGCTCACCACGGTCATCAAGATGAACGACAACATAGAGCGCATGGCCGGGACCATGAAAGGTCAGCAGGAAAAAATCGAGAATCTGACGGAGCGGGTCATCCGGCTGGAAACGGCGCTGGAAATTGCACGATCGCATCCAGTGCCCCCCCGGACTGACGCGACCCGACCGGAAGATTAGTTTCAACAACCAGCGACGGGTCGGTTCGTGGCTGGGAAATATGTGCATTCCAACCTCAGAATGCACATGTCCAGGAGTTTTTTATGGAAAGCAACACCCGCGATGAACGACACGGCATTCAGTCCATTGAACTGGGTTTCCTCCTGCTCAAGGCGCTGGCCCAGCATGGCCGCCCCATGATGCTGAAGGACCTGGCGGCAGAGACCGGCATGGCGCCAGCCAAGGCGCACCGCTACCTGGTGAGCTTCCTGCGCACCGGCCTGGTGGAACAGGACCGGCGCTCGGGCCGTTACGACCTCGGCGGCTGGTGCCTGGAACTCGGCCTGGCCGGCCTGGCGCGCCTGGATCCGGTACGGCTGGCGGAGCCCATTCTGGAAGACCTGTGCGAAGAAATCCACGAAAGCGTGGCGCTCGCCGTATGGGGCAACCGGGGTGCCACTATCGTGCGCTGGGTCGATGCGGGGGATACCATCACGGTCAACCTGCGCCCCGGCGCCGTGATGCCGCTGACCAACTCGGCCACCGGACGGGCCTTTGCCGCCTTCCACAAGGGGCCCGCAGTGAAAACCATGCTGCAGGCAGAACTGCAGCAGAACGCCAAAAACAGCGGCGTCGCCGTGGGTACGCTGCGCACCCAGATAGAAAAGATCCTGACGGAAATCCGCAAGCGCGGCATTGCCCGCGCCAGCGGCAGCCTGATCCCGGGCATCAACGGCTTCAGCGCCCCGGTTTATGACTACAGCGGCACCATGGTGGCCACCATCACCTCCCTGGGTTCCGTCGGAAATTTCGACAATGGCTGGGACAGCACCATTGCCCTCGCGGTCAAAGCGGCAAGTAAAGCGCTTTCGCAGCGCCTGGGCGCCCCCCAACAAACCGAAGAAACGGCTTAGCGGCACCCCCCGCCGTTCGTGGCTGCCCTTCCTCGCCCTGAACGGCGGAGCTTGCCGCATCCGGTCATTGGCGGCCTCGCAGAGGCACTTCGGCCATGCCCGGAAACAAGGCCGCCTCGCCTCTGAAGCAGCCGGCCCGGAATGGCCGGTTTCATGGGATGACAACCGGCTTCGACCTCAAAGGCTGGCTTCGGCCTCAAAGGCTGGCTTCGACCTCAAAGGCTGGCTTCGGCCTCAAAGGCTTGAAGACAGATGGCCGGCTCCACCCCGGGAGCACCGCGCAAAGCCCGAGCCTCGACCTGCACCACCCCGGCCGACGCCAGCTGAATCGACTCGGCCGCCGCCAGGGAAAGGTCGACAATACGCAGCTGCTGGCGATCATGCATGCGGTCATTGACCCATGCCACCACGCAGTGATCGGTCCCCGGGCGACGCACCGCGATCCAGCTCCCCAGGGGAAAACGGTTGCTGGCCGCCGTGAAGGCCCGGCGGTCGAAGCGCTCCCCGCTGGCCGTGCGGCGCCCCTGGAATCTTGGGGTCTTGCCGTAATAACTGGCCTTGCCCCGCAGGATGGGGCCCAGGACTTCAGGCTCCACCTTGAGCACTGGCTCCCGCTCCACGGCTAGCCATTCCAGCCCGGGGTCTGGACGCAGTTCCGCCCCCGGGCCGTGCAATCCCTCTTCGGCCGCCAGGGGGAGGACCCCCAGGGCGAGCAGCATCAGCCCGCCTGCAATCCGTCGAATCGAGCGCATCAAGGCTTCAACACCATGCGGCCTCACACCACCCGGCTTCACACCACCCGGCCTCACACCACCCGGCCTCACACCACGCGCGTCTGGGCTTCGCCGCCCTGGCGGGCTTCGATCTTGCCGATCCGCCAGGCCTGCTCGCCGGTGCTCTGGAGCTGGGCCAGGGCGGCTTCAGCCTGGTCGGCGGCCACCACGATCACCATGCCGATGCCGCAGTTGAAGACCCGGTGCATCTCGTCCTCGGCCACATTGCCTTCGGCCTGCATCCAGTCAAACAGCCGGGGACGGGGCCAGGCGGCCTTTTCCAGCACGGCCACCACGTTGCCGGGCAGCACGCGGGGCACGTTTTCCAGCAGGCCGCCGCCGGTGATGTGGGCCATCCCCTTGACCGTCACCTTTTTCATCAGGGCCAGGACAGATTTGACGTAGATGCGGGTCGGAGCCATCACCACCTCTTCGAGGCTGCGCGCATTTCCGTCCACCACGTCGAAGGGTGCCTTCAGGTCGGGGCGGGAACGGTCGATGATCTTGCGCAGCAGGGAATAACCGTTGGAGTGGGCGCCGGAAGAGGCCAGGCCCAGGACCACGTCGCCGGGCAGGATGGTGGTGCCGTCGATGAGCCTGGACTTTTCCACCACGCCCACGGCAAAACCGGCCAGATCGTATTCACCGTCCGGATACATGCCGGGCATTTCGGCGGTTTCGCCGCCAATCAGGGCGCAGCCGGCCAGTTCGCAGCCCTTGGCGATGCCGCCCACGACGCTGGCGGCGATCTCCACATCCAGCTTGCCGCAGGCAAAGTAGTCAAGGAAGAACAGGGATTCGGCGCCTTGCACCAGAATGTCATTGACGCTCATGGCCACCAGATCCTGGCCCACGGTGTCGTGGCGATCGAGCAGGAAGGCCAGCTTCAGCTTGGTGCCGACTCCATCGGTACCGGACACCAGTACCGGCTCCTGATAATGCCTGGGCACTTCAAACAGGGCGCCGAAGCCACCGATGCCGCCCAGCACGCCGTCGCGCAGGGTTTTCCTGGCCAGGGGCTTGATGCGATCCACCAGCGCATCACCGGCGTCGATATCGACACCGGCGTCACGGTAGGAGAGGGAGGTCTGTGCACTCATTTACTTGATCCTTGGGAGTTTCCCGATAAAGCCTGGACGGGGTGATAAAATCTGGCGCCCGAAAAAAACCGGATTCTACCCTAAACAGGCTCTTGCCCCATGCGCCAACTCCTGCTCGACCTGATACCTGCCGCGCCGCCTTCCCTGGACAATTTCGTCCCGGGTGGCAACGGCGAGACCCTGGCCGCCTTGAGCCTCTGGCGGGCGGGAGCCAACCCGGAATCGAGCTTTCTGCTCTGGGGCGAACCCGGTTCCGGCAAGAGCCACCTGCTGCTCGCCAGCGGTTTCGTTTACCGGGATGCCCGCCAGACCCCGGACCTGGCCGACCTGCCCGAGCTGCTCGAAACTCCGGAAACCCTGGCCGTGGATCATGTCGAAGCCCTTTCGGAAGCCGGCCAGATCGCCCTGTTCAACGCCTTCAACCGCATCCGCGCCAGCGGTGGCCGGCTGCTCACCGCGGCCAGCCAGGCCGCCGCGCATCTGACTTTGCGAGAAGACCTGCGTACCCGTCTGGGCTACGGCCTGATTTACCGCCTGCAGCCCCTTTCCGATCCGGAAAAGATCGCCGCCCTGAGCAATCAGGCCCGTGAGCGGGCCATGAAATTCCCCCCGGAAGCCATGGACCACCTGCTGCGCCACGCCCCCCGGGACATGCGCAGCCTCTCTGCCCTGGTAGAAGCCCTGGACCGCTACTCCCTCGAACACAAACGCCCCATCACCCTGCCCCTGCTCAGGGAGGTGCTGGCCTCACCCCTGGAACACTGACATGGAACTTGCACTTTTCGACCTGGACAACACCCTGCTTTCGGGAGACTCGGATTTCGAGTGGGCCCAGTTCCTGATCAGCAAAGGGGTGCTGGATCGTGAGGTCCAGGAAGCCAGGAACCTCCAGTTCTACGAGCAATACAAGGCCGGCACCCTGGACATCCATGAATTCCTGGCCTTCCAGCTGGCGCCCCTGACCCGCTATCCCCGTGCCAGGCTGGATGCCTGGCATCAGGAATTCATGGCCCGGCATGTACGCCCGATCATGGGGGACGCAGCCCGGCAAAAGGTGCAACAGCATCTCGAGGCCGGCCACCTGTGCGCCCTGGTCACCGCCACCAACAGCTTTGTCACCGGCCCCATCGCCCGGGAATTCGGCATCGGCAACCTGATCGCCACCATCCCCGCCTGCAAGCAGGATGCCCAGGGTGCCTTTACCGGCCAGCCCCGCGGCACCCCGGCCTTCAAGGAAGGCAAGGTCAGCCGGGTCGAGGCCTGGCTGGAATCCCTGGGCCTGTGGTGGGGCAGCTTCGACAAGACCTGGTTCTACAGCGACTCCCATAACGACCTGCCCCTGCTGGAGCGGGTCAGCCACCCGATCGCGGTGGACCCGGACGACAAACTGCGTCAGACCGCCCAGGCAAAAGCGTGGCAAATCATCAGCCTGCGTGCGAATGCAGTATGATGACGCCCTTTCCAGAATGACCATCGGATGATTCGCAAATTCATCAGCCGCGTATTCGGGGGCAAAAGCAACGGCGCCCCCCTCCAGAAAACGGGTTCCGCCTCCGCCAAAGACAGCAAGGCTGCGGTAATCCCCCGTTCCACCCACGGCATCAGCCGGGACCAGATCAGCAGCGGCAGTCGCCGGGTCTGCGAGACCCTGCAAAGCCACGGTTACAAGGCCTACGTGGTCGGCGGCGCCGTGCGCGACCTGCTGATCGGCGCCACCCCCAAGGATTTCGACGTGGCCACCAATGCCACACCGGAGCAGGCCAGGCGCTGCTTCCGCCGCTCCCGGGTGATCGGTCGCCGCTTCCAGATCGTCCATGCCTACATGGGCCAGGAAATCATCGAAATCACCACCTTCCGGGGTGGCCTGGTCGATGATGCCAAGACCGATGCCCACGGCCGGGTGCTGCAGGACAACGTGTTCGGCACCCAGGCGGAAGACGCCGCACGCCGGGACTTCACCGTCAATGCCCTGTATTTCGACCCCGCCACCGAGCAGATCGTCGATTACCACCACGGCGTGGCCGACCTGAAGCAGAAAACCCTGCGCATGATCGGCAATCCCAGGCTGCGCTACCGGGAAGACCCGGTGCGGATGCTGCGGGCCGTGCGCCTGGCCGCCAAACTGGGACTCTCCATCGACCCGGAAGCCCGGCACCCGATCCGGGAAATGGCCGAACTGCTGGAAAACGTGCCCGCCTCCCGCCTGTTTGACGAAATGCTGAAGCTGCTCACCTCCGGCCATGCCGTGAAGTGCCTGCAGCAATTGCGCGCCGAAGGCCTGCACCACGGCGTACTGCCCCTGCTGGACGTGATTCTGGAACAGCCTCTGGGCGAAAAATTCGTGCTGCTCTCCCTGGCCAATACCGATGAGCGCATCCGTCAGGGCAAGAGTTCCTCTCCCAGCTTCCTGTTTGCCACCCTGCTCTGGCATGAAGTGCTGAGCGTTTGGGAACGAATCAAGGCGGGCGGCGAATCCTCCATTCCCGCCCTGTATCAGGCCATGGAAGAAGTCTTGAATATCCAGGGCGAAAAACTGGCCATCACCCGCCGCATTGCAGGCGACATCAAGGAAATCTGGGCCCTCCAGCCCCGTTTCGAGCAACGGGCCGGCCGGCGCCCCTATGCGGTACTGGAACACCCGCGCTTCCGGGCCGCCTATGACTTCCTCTGCCTGCGCGCCCAGGCCGGCGAACTGGATGCGGAACTGGCCGACTGGTGGACCCGCTTTCAGGATGCGGACGGCGAAGCCCGGAGCCAGATGCTGCTGCCCGACCAGGGCGCCAGAAAGAAACGCCGGCGGCGCAAGCCCAGGGCAGCCAGCGCCCCCACCGCTCCAGCAGAACAAGGATGAACCCCGTTGTTGCCTACATCGCCCTGGGCGCCAACCTGGGCTCCCCCAGGGAGACGGTGCGCCAGGCCATGACCGGCCTGGACCACTTGCCGGAAACCCGGCTGCTCAAGAGTTCTTCCCTCTACCAGAGCGCTCCGCTCGGGCTGCTGGACCAGCCCGACTTCATCAACGCCGTGGCCGCAGTGGAAACCACCCTGCCGGCGGTAGCGCTGCTGCAGGCCCTGCTGGATGCAGAACAGCGACAGGGCCGGGTGCGCAGCATCGCCAACGCCCCGCGCACCCTGGATCTGGATCTCCTGCTCTACGGCGATCTGGTCCTGGACACCCCGGCCCTCACCCTGCCCCACCCCCGCCTGCACCTGCGCGCCTTCGTCCTGGAACCCCTGGCCGAAATCGCCCCGGATCTGACATTACCCGGCCGGGGCAGCGTCGCCGCCTGGCGGCCCGCCTTGCGCAACCAGACGATCCGGCGCCTGCCATGCTGAACCAGCCGGTATTCTGGCAGGCGGCCGGGCTGCTGGTGCTCTCCAACCTGTTCATGACCTTTGCCTGGTACGGGCACCTGAAACACCTGGCCGACCGGCCCTGGTGGATCGCCGCCTTGCTGTCCTGGGGCATCGCCCTGTTTGAATACCTGCTGCAGGTTCCCGCCAACCGGATCGGCCACACGGCCCTGAGTCTGGCGCAACTGAAAATCCTGCAAGAAGTGATCTCCCTGTCGGTATTCATCCCTTTCGCGCTAAGCTACATGCAGCAACCTTTGCAACTCGATTATCTGTGGGCCGCCCTCTGCCTGCTGGGCGCGGTCTACTTCATTTTCCGGGCCTGAGGGCCACCCTGAAAAACCCCTGGACAACAACGAAGGAGACATGGATGTTTGGTTTGTTCGGCCCCCGCCAGGATCCAGCTGCCCTGGCCCGCATTGCCACCCTGGAACAGGAAAATGCCACCCTGACCCAACACCTGCACGACCTGGAGCATCAGGTCGAAGATGCGGAAAAACGCTGTAACGCCGCCCTTGACGTGACCCAGGGCTGGGAACACCTGCTCAAGAACCTGGATAATTTCGGCGGCAGCCTGGGCGTCTCCCAGCAGACCCTGGCCCTGCTGGCCGAGGAGCTCAAGGAGGAGAAGAGCGAAGCCCTGCGGGCAGCCAACATCTCCGCCGCCAGCCGCGACCTGATGCAGAAGATCAGCCACGATCTGGCCACCCTGGCCCAGGAATCCCGCCAGACCATGAGCATCGTCGATGGCCTCAACAGCAGCACCGTGCAGATCGGCAACATCCTTTCCCTGATCAAGGAAATCGCCGACCAGACCAATCTACTGGCCCTCAACGCCGCCATCGAGGCCGCCCGGGCCGGAGAAGCCGGACGCGGATTTGCCGTGGTGGCCGACGGGGTGCGCAAGCTGGCAGAGCGCACCAGCAAGGCCACCAGCGACACCTTCAACCTGGTGAACAACATCCAGCGCGATACCGCCAACGCCCATTCCAGCATGGAAAATCTGGCCCGGATGTCCGCCGATTTCGGCAATGCCGGCGCCGAGGCCGCCGAACGCATCGAAGGCATCCTGGAAACCTCCCACAAGATGGAATTCGCCATCGCCGTGGCCGCCCTGCGCAGCTTCACGGAACTGGCCAAGATGGACCACCTGGTCTTCAAGTTCGAGATCTACAAGGTGTTCATCGGGGTTTCCGGGAAGAAGCCTGGCGATTTTTCCGACCACTGCATGTGCCGGCTCGGCAAGTGGTATTACGAGGGCGAAGGCAAGCAGTGTTTCTCCCGCCTGGATGGCTACGCCGCCATGGAAAAACCCCACATCGCCGTACACCAGCATGGCCGCGAAGCCATCGAGAAACTTCATGCCGGTGATTTTTCCGGCGGCACCGAGTGCGTGGCCCGCATGGAAGCCGCGAGCATGGAGGTGCTCGACTGCCTGGAACGAATGGCCCGGGCCGGCGCGAACAACCCCGACATCCTCTGCATGGAGCACGGATGAGCTTTCGCTGTTAGGATAATGCCCCCAACTTCCGGATAGACCCATGTCCACCCACAACGAAACCCATCGCCTGACCTTGCTGGACCTGGCCAAGATGCGCCAGGCCGGTGCAAAAATCGCCATGCTGACCTGCTATGACGCCAGCTTTGCCCAACTGCTGGACGAGCAAGGCGTCGATGCCCTGCTGATCGGCGACTCCCTGGGCATGGTACTGCAGGGGCAGGATTCCACCCTGCCGGTCACCCTGGAGCACATGGTGTACCACACGGCGGCCGTGGCCCGGGGCTCGCATCGGGCCCTGGTGCTGACCGACATGCCCTTTGGCACCTCCCAGATCAGCCCGGAAGAAACCTTCCGCCACGCCGCCCAGCTCATGGCGGCCGGCGCCCAGATGGTCAAGATCGAAGGCGGAACCGAAATGGCGGCCACCGTGGAGTTCCTGACCCGGCGCGGCATTCCGGTCTGCGCCCACATCGGCCTCACCCCCCAGCATGTGCACCAGCTAGGCGGCTACCGGGTCCAGGGCCGGGACGAGGAGACGGCCTGCAAACTGCGGGAAGATGCCCTCGCCCTGGAAAAGGCAGGCGCCACCTTGATCGTCCTGGAAGCCGTTCCCGCCCCCCTGGCCGCCGCCGTCACCCGCCAGCTGCACATCCCCACCATCGGCATCGGCGCCGGGGCGGAAACTTCTGGCCAGGTGCTGGTGCTGCACGACATGCTGCACATCACTTCCGGCAGGAAGCCCCGCTTCGTCAAGAACTTCATGGCGGGGGCCCCCGACCTCCAGAGTGCCATTGCCGCCTACGTCAGCGAAGTCAAGGCCGGCACCTTCCCCGGCCCCGAACATACCTACTGATTCCATGGAAATTCACAGCACCATTCCTGCCCTGCGGCAGACCCTCCAGGGACGCGGCCGCATTGCCTTCGTCCCTACCATGGGCAATCTGCATGAAGGCCACATCGCCCTGATGCGCGCCGCCCGGGAACAAGGCGATACCGTTGTCGCCAGCATTTTCGTCAACCGCCTGCAATTTGGCCCCTCAGAAGATTTCGACCAATATCCGCGAACCTTCGCCGCCGACTGCGACAAGCTGCGGGAAGCCGGCGTGGATGTGCTCTTTGCGCCAACGGAAAGCGATCTTTACCCCACCCCGCAAAGCTACTTTGTCGATCCCCCTGACCTGCAGCACCTGCTGGAAGGAGAATTCCGCCCCGGCCACTTCCGGGGCGTAGCGACCGTCGTGCTGAAGCTCTTCAATTGCGTCCAGCCCCAGGCCGCCCTGTTTGGCAAGAAGGATTACCAGCAATTGATGCTGGTTCGCGCCATGGCCGAGCAACTGGCCCTGCCCATCGCAATCGTCGGAGTCGATACCGTCCGGGCCGCAGACGGCCTGGCGCTCTCCTCCCGCAACGGCTATCTCTCGGTCCGCGAACGCCAGCAAGCCCCCCGCCTCTTCCAGACCCTGCAGACCCTGCGCCAGGCCTTGCTGCAAGAAGGCATCGGGCAACTGCCCCGCCTGGAACAAGAGGCCGCGGCCAACCTCGACAGACAGGGCTGGAAGACTGACTATATTGCAGTGCGGCAGCGCGCCAATCTGCTGCCACCCAGCGATTCAAGCCAGAAACTTGTCGTCCTCGCCGCAGCGCAACTAGGCCGGACACGACTCATTGACAACATCGAAGTCTGACCCGAATTCGACCGGAAAATACCGGGAATTCTCTGTTTGACAGCGGGGATTTAGTCGCTACAATGCCAATCCCTCAACACCTTGTGACGGATGACGCCATGCAAAGAATGATGCTCAAGTCCAAGTTGCATCGGGTAACCACTACCCATGCCGAACTGCACTATGAAGGCTCCTGTGCCATTGACGAGGACCTGCTGGAAGCTGCCGACATCAAGGAATACGAGCAGATCGACATCTGGAACATCAACAACGGCGAGCGCTTTACCACCTACGCGATTCGTGCCGAACGCGGTTCCGGCATCATCTCCGTCAACGGTTCCGCGGCGCGCAAGGCCGCCCCTGGCGACCTGCTGATCATCGCCACCTTTGTCGGCATGAACGAGCAGGAAATCGCCAGACACGAACCCAAGCTGGTTTATGCGGACGCCAACAACCGCATTTCACACACCAGTCAGCAGATCCAGATTCAGGCCGCCGCCTGAACCCTGACTGATCCCTGACTGAACCCTGACTGAACCCTGACTGAACCCTGCCTGATCCCTGCCTGGGACGCCCCATCAAAAAGCCCGGCTCCGCACCCTGCGGACCGGGCTTTTTCCTGGCTTGCTGCCAGAACCTGACAGAACCCACCAGAACGCGCGAAACACGCCCTCGTTCCGTAGGAAAAAAAACGCGACTCCGGGGAGTCGCGTTAAATCCACACCAAAGGAGGAGGGTGGAGGAGACAAAGGTCAAAACAACTTGAAGGAGACACCACAACTTGTTTCGATGGGTGAATTATCCCCCACAAACAGGATCGAGGCAAGAAAATTGTGCGGCGCACAATTCCTTGAAAATGACTGGATAAAATAAACTTATCGTTAATATCTTGTTGATTTTATTGCGAATTGTAGTCATTAAAGAAACGACTGAAGCACTCTTTAAATCCTGCCTCCGGGTCCAGCACGCCAATCTGCCAGAATTTTTGGTGCATGGCAGCAAAACAGTGGTTCAGCTATTCAGCTAAAATAGCGGCTGCTTACCTGGAGAATGAAGATGCAATGCACCGTAAAGTGGATGGGCGCCGACAGCGGCATGTCCTTCGTCGCGGAAACCGGCAGCGGCCATATGGTGACCATGGATGGCGCGCCTGAAGCCGGCGGCCGCAACCTGGCCCCCCGCCCCATGGAAATGCTGCTGGCCGGCACCGGCGGATGCACGGCCTTCGATATCGTGATGATCCTGAAAAAAGGTCGCCACCAGGTCAGCGGCTGCGACGTCCGCCTGGAGGCCGAGCGGGCAGACAGCGACCCCAAGGTTTTCACCCGCATTCACTTTCACTTCCGGGTCAGCGGCAAGAATCTCAAGCCCGAGGCCGTGGCACGCGCCATCGACCTGTCCAAGGACAAATACTGCTCCGCCTCCATCATGCTGGGCAAAACCGCCGCAATCACCCACGACTTCGACATCATCGAAGTCGCCTGAAGCCCCCAACTGCAGCCCCCAGCTGCTGCCCCCGGCTGCTGCCTTCAGACCCGCTACTTCAGACCCGCTACTTCAGACCCGATAAGCCACCCGGGTCATGAGCCGGGCCGAGAGCTTCATCAGCAGCTTCACCGGACCCGGCAGGGGCGCAGCCCCGAGCCGCACGGCCGTCTCGGCGTGCTTCACCTCGTCCACCTTCATCTGTTCGAGGATGGCCCAGGACTTCTGATCCTGAGCCGGCAACTTGTCCAGATGGCGATCCAGATGCGCTTCGACCTGGCGCTCCGTTTCGGCCAGAAAACCCAGATTCCACCTGTCTCCCAGACGTCCCGCCGTCATGCCGATGGCCAGGGCACCTGCATACCACAGGGGATTGAGCAGACTCTTGCGCCCCCCCATCGCGCGGATACGCTGCTCCGTCCAGGCCAGATGTTCGGTTTCCTCGTGGGCCGCCTCTTCCAGGGAAGCCCGGATCCGCTCGTTGGGCGAGGTCATGGCCTGCCCCTGGTACAGGGCCTGGGCACACACCTCCCCGACGTGGTTGATACGCATCAGGGCCGCCACATGGCGGCGCTCGGCATCATTGAGCCCGGCTTCGGGCAATTGCGCCCCGGGCACCGGCCGGACACTGCGAGCCTCGGCAAAAACGGTCCGCAAGCCCTTGTCGATCGCCACGATCAAGCTGTCACTCCAGTTCATTTCCTCTCCTTTCAAAGCCATGCGCTTCGGGTTCGGGATCTCCGCTTCATCCAAACGCAGCCACCCGCAGCCACGTGAACCAAGCGCTACTGTTTTCCTGACCCGCATCCTGGCCCAGGCCGTCCTGATTCCCGCTGGCCCAGGAGGGCTGGCAGGCATGCACCCTGCAGATAAAATGCCAAGCCCCCGACAAGGTGAGCGGTGCAAGCAGGATCGCCGTCCAGGGCAATAGCGCCTATCACGGCAAAATCCTCATGCGCATTCAACTCAGGGAGAAGGCCCGCGGGAGAGGGAACAGGACTCCCGCGCCCGATATTCAGCGCAAAATTCAGCGCAAAATGGGCTGGCAACTGGGTCGGCAACGCCAGACAAGCTGGATCAAGGAGGCCGGATCAAGGAGCCTGGATCAAGGAGCCTGGATCAAGGAGGCTGGATCAAGGAGCCTTGGATAAAGGCCGCCCCTCCTTCTTCAAGGCTCGCAGAATGTCGCTGACCCGGAAGGCAATCACCCCATCGGGACAGAGCAGATCGGTAAACAAGGCCGCATGCTGGCGGTTGGTGACCTGCTCGCGAACAGGCTTCCACTGGTTGCTCCGAGCCTTGGACCAGCCTCCATCCGGCCGCCCTACCGCATAAATCCGCCATTCCCGGGTCTGGCAGCGCATGCCTTCAAAAGTGATGTTGCGCACTCCCGAATCACTGAGCGCCAGCAAGACGTAACGCACCACGCCGTCACTGCCGACAGAAAGACTTTCGGTGTCGAGAAAGAAACGGTTGGTGGCCGTGGGGCTCACATAAAAGCTGAGGAAGTTTTCGTCCTTGGGAAAGGGAGGCAGCTGAACGGCAATCTCCTCCCAGGGTTTTTCCTCAAACTCCTCATCAAAGGCGGCCTGAGCCTGCACGGCAAGCCCCGCCAGGAACAGGGCACACAAGGTACGGACGAAACTATTCATCTTCCCTTCCCTCCGCCGCTGGCGGTGTGGATGATGGATTTTCCTGGCGCAGGCGCCTGCGCTTGTCGGCTTCGAGAAAACGCGCCAGCTCATTCAAGGCCTGGGAATAAACCCCACGCTTGAATTCGATCACGGTGTCCAGGGGAATCCAGTAGTCGTGCCAGCGCCAGGCGTCGAATTCGGGATGGGAACTGGCCCGCAGCGAGACATCACTGTCCCGTCCCACCAGGCGCAGCAAGAACCAGATCTGCTTCTGCCCCCGGTAAGATCCCCGCCATTCACGCTTGACCCAATGTGTCGGCACTTCATAACGCAACCAGCCCTTGGTACGTCCCAGGATGGCCACATGCTCGGGAAGCAAACCGACTTCTTCGTGCAGTTCCCGATACATGGCCTGTTCCGGCGTTTCGCCCCGCTTGATGCCGCCTTGCGGAAACTGCCAGGAATGCTCCCGAATCCGTTTACCCCAGAAAACCTCGTTTTTTGCGTTACAAAGAATGATGCCGACGTTCGGGCGAAAGCCCTCTTTGTCGAGCATAGCTAAATCCTGCTAAATATTTGGTTGAAGCGAATTCTTTCACAACTGTGACGCCCATGCAAAATTACCGCCCGGTGTAAAATCGAAGTTTTACCGGATATCGGACTCGTTGCTCATGCGTTCCTCTCGATTTTTCTTCGCCACCCTCAAGGAAGCCCCGGCCGACGCCGAGGTCATCAGCCAGAAGCTCATGCTGCGCGCCGGCCTCATCAAGCGCGCCGCCGCGGGCATCTACACCTGGATGCCCCTGGGCCTCAGGGTCCTGCGCAAGGTAGAGAACATTGTCAGGGAAGAGATGAACAAGGCGGGCGCCCTGGAACTGCTGATGCCCGCCGTGCAGCCTGCCGAACTCTGGCAGGAATCGGGCCGCTGGGATAAATATGGCCCCGAGCTGCTGCGTTTCAAGGATCGCCACCAGCGCGACTTCGTCATCGGCCCCACCCACGAGGAAGTCATCACCGACGTGGTGCGCCGCGACGTAAAGAGCTATCGTCAGCTGCCCTTGCACCTCTATCAGATCCAGACCAAGTTCCGGGACGAGATCCGGCCCCGCTTCGGCGTCATGCGCGGCCGGGAATTCCTGATGAAGGACGGCTATTCCTTTCACAGCAGCTTCGAGGACCTGAAGCGGGAATACCAGTCGATGTATGACACCTACAGCCGCATCTTCACCCGCCTGGGCCTGCAGTTCCGGGCCGTGGCGGCGGATACCGGCTCGATCGGCGGCACCGGCTCCCATGAGTTCCACGTCATTGCCGAGACCGGCGAGGACGACATCGCCTACTGCCCGGAATCCGGCTACGCCGCCAACGTGGAACTGGCCGAGGCCCTGGCGCCTGCCACGCCCCGCCCGGCCGCTACCGCAGAACTGGCCAAGGTGAGCACCCCGGGCCAGACCGCCTGTACCGACGTGGCCGGCTTCCTGAACATTCCGCTCTCCGGCCTGGTCAAGGCCATCGCCGTGGTCAGCGAACCCGAAGAGGGGCCCCGGACCTTCGCCCTGCTGCTCCTGCGCGGCGACCACGAACTCAATGAAATCAAGGCGGGCAAGATCGCCGGCCTCAACCCCTTCCGCTTTGCCACGGAAGAAGAGGTGGAACGATTCCTGGGCTGCAAGCCCGGTTATATCGGGCCGGTCGGGGTGGATCCAGAAAAGGTGCGGGTCATTGCCGACCGGAGCGTCGCCGTCATGGCCGATTTCGTCTGCGGCGCCAACGCCGCGGGTTTTCACCTGAGTGGCGTGAATTTCGGCCGCGACTGCCCGGAACCCGAGCTGGCCGACCTGCGCAAGGTGGTGGCCGGCGACCCCTCCCCGGATGGCAAGGGCAATCTCGCCATCTGCCGGGGCATCGAAGTGGGCCACATCTTCCAGCTGCGCAGCACCTACGCCAAGGCCCTGAACTGCAGCTTCCTGGATGAACAGGGCAAGAGCCAGATCATGGAAATGGGCTGCTACGGCATCGGCGTGTCGCGCATCGTCGGCGCCGCCATCGAACAGGGCCATGACGACAGGGGCATCATCTTCCCCGCCGCCATCGCCCCCTTCCAGGTCACCATCGTGCCCATGGGCTACTACAAGAGCGAAATCGTGAAGGCCGCCGCCGACCAGCTTTACGAAGCACTCGAGGCCGCCGGCCTGGACGTGTTGCTGGACGACCGGGACGAGCGGCCCGGCTCCATGTTCGCCGACATGGAACTGATGGGCGTGCCCCACCGCATCGTGGTGGGCGAGCGGGGCCTGGCCAACGGCCAGCTGGAATACAAGGGCCGCCAGGATGAGGAAGCCACCATGATCCCCGCCGATACCGCCCTGGCCTTCCTGCAGGAAAAGCTGTGCGCCGCCTGATCGCCCTGTTGCTGCCATGCCTGGTTCCCGCCCTGGTATGGGCGGGAACCCAACAGTACGAACCCATGTCGGCCAGCGTCCAGGCGGCCCTGTCGGGCGCCATTGCCGACAGGAAACCCCCTGCCAGTTCCTTCAAGGATTATTCGGAAGCCGTGGACTGGCTCTCCGCCATGTCTCCCCGGCTGGCCAGGCGCATTCCCGATCAGGAGTACCGCCTGGAACTGCTGCGCGCCATCCATTACGAAGCCACCCGGGCCGGACTGGACCCGCAGCTGGTGCTGGGCCTGATCCAGGTGGAATCCGGTTTCCGTAAATATGCCGTGTCCTCGGCGGGAGCCCGGGGCTACATGCAGGTCATGCCCTTCTGGCTCAAGTTGATCGGCCAGCCCGATGACAACCTGTTCCACATGCGCACCAACCTACGCTATGGCTGCACCATCCTGCGCCACTACCTGGATATCGAAAAGGGCGACCTGTTCCGCGCCCTGGGCCGCTACAACGGCAGCCTGGGTCAATCCGGATACCCGAATCTGGTCAGGGGCGCCTGGAACCAGTGGCGCTACGAGCGCCAGCTGGCCATGGGCGAACCGGCGTCGCCCAAACCCTGAATCCCTGAATCCCTGAATCCCCTGGCTCAGCGCCCCATGCCGGGCAGCATCCCCTTCATGCCGCGCATCAGCTTGCCCAGCCCCCCCTTGGTGAATTGCTTCATCATCTTCTGAGTCTGTTCAAACTGGTTGAGCAGGCGATTCACCTCCTGCACCTGCACCCCGGCTCCCATGGCAATGCGGCGCTTGCGGCTTGCCTTGATGAGTTCCGGCTTGGCCCGTTCGGTCGGCGTCATGGAATTGATGATGCCCTCCACCCGGCGAATCATCTTGTCCTCGGTCCCCACCGGCAACTGACCGGCCGCCTGGGCGATCTGGGTCGGCATCTTGTCCATCAGGGCGGAGATACCGCCCATCTTGCGCATCTGGCCGATCTGCTCCTTGAAATCGTTCAGATCAAAGCCCTTGCCGGATTTCAGCTTCCTGGCAAAGGCCATGGCCTTTTCTTCGTCCAGCCCCTTCCTGGCCTCTTCGATCAGCGACAGCACATCGCCCATGCCCAGAATGCGGGAGGCCATGCGTTCCGGATGAAAGGGTTCCAGCCCGGTGAGTTTTTCGCCGATACCGGAAAACTTGATGGGCTTGCCGGTCACATGGCGCACCGACAGGGCCGCGCCGCCCCGGGCATCGCCATCGAGCTTGGTGAGCACGATGCCGGTAAGCGGCAGGGTTTCGTTGAAGGCCCGGGCCGTGTTGACCGCATCCTGACCGAGCATGGCATCCACCACGAACAGGGTTTCGATCGGTTTCAAGGCCTCATGCAGGGACTTGATCTCGGCCATCATGGCCTCATCCACCGCCAGACGGCCGGCCGTATCCACCAGCACCACATCAAAGTAATGGCGCCTGGCCCAATCCACGGCACCCAGGGCAATGGCCTCGGGCTTTTCCGCCGTCGTGGAAGGGAAGCACTCGACGCCCGCCTGCCCGGCCACGGTCTGCAACTGCTGGATGGCGGCCGGACGGTACACATCGCAGGACACCACCAGCACCTTCTTCTTCAGCGTTTCCTTCAGGTACTTGCCCAGTTTGCCCACCGTCGTGGTCTTGCCCGCCCCCTGGAGGCCCGCCATCAGCACCACGGCGGGCGGCTGGGTGGCAAGATTGAGGCCCTCATGAGCCCCGCCCATGAGCCGGGTCATTTCCTTATGGACAACCCCGACCAGGGCCTGGCCCGGCGTCAGGGAAGCAATGACCTCCTCGCCTACGGCCTTTTCCTTCACGGCTGCAATGAAATCTTTCACCACCGGCAGGGCCACATCGGCCTCCAGCAGGGCCATGCGCACTTCACGGAGGGCCGCCGAGATGTTCTCTTCGGTCAGGCGAGCCTCTCCCCGCAGGGTCTTCATTACTTTGGCAAGGCGTTGCGTCAGGTTGTCGAGCATGGCAAATGGGCTTCGAGTAAAATTTTGGAATGGCGACTATTGTAAATCAGCTCATCCCCCTTGGCCTGGCAGGCTTCATGTATCTGGTCCTGGGCATTCATTTCTGGCGAACCCGCTGGACCGAAGCAGCCCCCCTGGCTCCGGTCGGCGTCAACGCGCCTGCCTGGGAGAAACTGGCCATCGGCATCACCCTCGCACTCCATGGAGCGGGCCTGGAATCCTCCCTGTTCGAGGCCTCCCGGATGCAGTTCTCCTTTAGCCTCGCCTTCAGCCTGATGATCTGGCTGGCGGTCCTGATTTACTGGCTGGAGAGCTTCCGGGTTCGCATGGATGGCCTGCAACCCTTGGTGTTGCTAGGAGGAGTCGCCGCCTGTTTGCTGCCACTGCTGTTCAGCAAAACCCACCTGATCAGCAATGCCGGCAGCCTGGGTTTCCGCCTGCATTTCCTTGCCGCCATGCTGGCCTACAGCCTGTTCACCCTGTCTGCCGCGCACGCGGTATTCATGGGCTTTGCCGAGAAAAAACTGCACCAGCGCCAGCTTTCCCGGCGCATGGCCAGCATGCCGCCCCTGCTGGCCATGGAAACCCTGCTGTTCCGCATGCTCACCCTGGCCTTTGCCCTGCTGACCCTGACCCTGGGCAGCGGCCTGCTGTATTCGGAAATCCTGTTCGGCCAGCCCTTCCGCCTTGACCACAAGACTTTTTTTGCGATTTCTTCCTGGGTGATTTTTGCCATTTTGCTGACAGGCCGCCATATTTATGGCTGGCGAGGCCGGATCGCGCTACGCTGGACCCTGGCGGGCTTTGCCGTTTTGCTGCTGGCCTATGTGGGCAGCCGTTTTGTGGTCGAAGTGCTGCTGAACCGTGCATGAGCGGACAAGCCAGCCCTGGCGCATGAAAACGGCGCATTTCAAGCCCCACGGAAATTCCATCCGGCCAGGCCGTCGCGCAACCCCGGGATGAAATTGGGCGGCCATGACCGGACAGCTCCCCTCCATTGAGCGCAGCAACCTCACACGACCACGATCGATGCCCCGATCCATGCTTTACAAACCAGGATCCTCGTTGCATCATCGGCAGTCATTTATTTTGCATTTAACTCTTTTGTCATGACCGCAACTCTTCCCTCTTCCAATTTGAGCGGTTTGGCTCGCGCCCTGGTCCAGGCCGGTCGCCTGAAAGAGAACGAAGCAGAGCAATTGCTGGGCCAGGCCCAGGCAAACAAGGCCACCCTCGCAGAGGAAATCGTCAATGGCAAAAAAATGACGGCGCTGGAACTGGCCCGTTTTGCCTCCGATACTTTCGCCACCCCCTTGTTCGACCTCTCCGCGCTCGAAGAAGCCCATATTCCCAAAGAGGCGGTGGACCCCAAGCTCATCCGCACCCACCGGATCGTTCCCCTGTTCAAACGGGGCAATCGCCTGTCCGTCGGCACGGCCGATCCGGCCAATCTGCATGGCCTGGAAGAAATCCGCTTCCAGAGCGGCCTGGCCATTGATCCCATCGTCGTCGAAATCAGCAAGCTGTTGCCGCTGGTCACCAAGCTCACCGAGTCGACCGCGGAATCACTCAAAAGCATGGCCGGGGATGATTTCAACCTTGACTTCCTCGATGAAGCCGCTGAAGACGATGCCGCCGAAGAGGGCGAGGGCAGCGACGTCGACGACGCTCCGATCGTCAGATTCCTGCAAAAGATCCTGCTGGATGCAATCAGCGAGGGCGCCTCCGACGTCCACTTTGAACCCTACGAAAAGTACTACCGCATCCGTTTCCGGGTGGACGGCAATTTGCGCGAGGTCATCACACCGCCGCTCGCCATCAAGGATAAACTCGCCTCCCGCATCAAGGTCATCTCCCGCCTGAACATCGCCGAAAAACGGGTTCCCCAGGATGGCCGGATGAAATTGGTGCTCTCCAAGACCCATGCCATCGACTTCCGGGTCAGCACCCTCCCCACCCTCCACGGGGAAAAGATCGTGATGCGGATTCTCGATCCCACCTCCGCCACCCTGGGGATCGAAGCCCTGGGTTACGAGCCGGAACAACAAGCGGTTCTGCTCGATGCCATCCGCCGCCCTTATGGCATGGTGCTGGTGACCGGCCCCACCGGTTCGGGCAAGACCGTTTCCCTCTACACCTGCCTGAACATCCTCAACGAACCCGACATCAACATTTCCACGGCAGAAGACCCGGCGGAAATCAATCTGGCCGGCATCAACCAGGTCAATGTGGACGACAAGTCGGGGCTGACCTTTGCCGCTGCCCTCAGAGCTTTCCTGCGCCAGGACCCGGACATCATCATGGTGGGCGAAATCCGTGACCTGGAAACGGCAGAAATCGCGATCAAGGCGGCACAGACCGGCCACCTCGTGCTATCGACGCTGCACACCAATGATGCGCCACAAACCCTGACCCGCCTGATGAACATGGGGGTCCCCACCTTCAACATCGCCTCCAGCATCCTGCTCATCACCGCCCAGCGCCTGGCGCGGCGGCTGTGCCATTGCAAGCAGCCCCTGGAAGTCCCGCAGCAGGCCCTGCTCAATGCTGGCTACAAGGAAGCGGAACTCGATGGTTCCTGGACGCTGTACGGCCCCGGCAGCTGCGACCGTTGCAAGGGCAGCGGCTACAAGGGGCGGCTGGGCATCTATCAGGTCATGCCCGTCACGGAAGAAATCCAGCGCATCATCATGGCCAATGGCACCGCCCTCGATATTGCCGCCCAGGCCGCGCGCGAGGGCGTCAAAACCTTGCGGGAATCTGGTTTGATCAAAGTCAAACAAGGGCTGACCTCCCTCGATGAAGTGCTGAGCACCACCAATCTCTAAAGGCAGACACCATGGCGAGCACAGGGAAATCCAATTCAACTTCTGGCGTCAAGGAATTCACTTTCCTCTGGGAAGGCAAAAACAAGGACGGCAAGATCGTCCGGGGTGAGATGCGCGCGGCCACGGAAACGGTGGTGCAGACCACCTTGCGCCGCCAGGGGATCATGAACGCCAAGATCACCCGACAACGCTTCAAGCGGGGCGGCAAGGTCTCCGACAAGGACATCACCCTGTTTACCCGGCAACTGGCCACCATGATGAAGTCCGGGGTGCCGCTGTTACAGTCTTTTGATATCGTCGGGCGCGGTCACGCCAATCCAGCAGTCGGCAAACTGCTGCTGGACATCAAAGCCGACGTGGAAACCGGCAGTTCCCTTTCCGCCGCCTTTCGCAAATATCCGCTCTACTTTGACCCGCTCTTTTGCAATCTGGTGAGCGCCGGTGAACAGGCCGGTATTCTCGATTCCCTGCTGGACCGGTTGGCCACCTACAAGGAAAAGATCCTTGCCATCAAGAGCAAGATCAAGTCCGCCCTCTTCTATCCCATCGCCGTGATCGTCGTGGCTTTCATCATCACCGCCGTGATCATGATTTTCGTGATTCCCGCCTTCAAAGACGTCTTCAAAAGTTTTGGCGCCGACCTGCCCGCCCCTACGCTGATCATCATTGCCATCTCGGATTTCTTCGTGGCCTATTGGTATGCGATCTTCGGCATCATCGGCGGAGGCCTGTACGGTTTCTTCTATACCTGGAAACGCTCCGAAAAAATGCAGATCGTCATGGATCGTCTGTTATTGCGGATGCCGATCTTCGGTGAGCTGATCCGCAAGGCCGTCATTGCCCGCTGGACCCGCACCCTCTCCACCATGTTCGCCGCCGGCGTCCCGCTGGTGGAATCCCTGGAGTCGGTGGGCGGCGCAGCGGGCAACCATGTCTACAAACTGGCCACCCGGGAAATTCAGACGGAGGTCAGCACCGGTGCCAATCTGACCAGCGCCATGCAGAACACCAACCTGTTCCCCAATATGGTCACCCAGATGGTGGCCATTGGTGAAGAATCGGGGGCGCTCGATTCCATGCTCTCCAAGGTCGCCGACTTTTTCGAGGCCGAGGTCGATGATGCAGTCGAAGCCCTCTCCAGCCTGATGGAACCGATGATCATGGTGATTCTTGGCACCCTGATTGGCGGCATGGTGGTCGCCATGTACCTCCCCATCTTCAAACTAGGAGCGGTCGTTTGATGCTCTCCTTGCTATCAGAGCCGATACCATTCACCGCCATCCTGACTCTCCTGGGTTTGCTGGTCGGCAGTTTCCTCAATGTGGTGATTCACCGTCTGCCCCGCATGATGGAACAGGAATGGCAGGCCCAGTGCGCTCAATTGCAAGGAGAAGCGCCGCCGTCGCCCCCCCCTCTGAGCCTGGCCCGCCCCGGCTCGCGCTGCCCCCAGTGCGGACATCCCATCCGCGCGCTGGAAAACATCCCCATCCTCAGCTATCTGCTGCTGGGCGGAAAATGCAAGGCTTGCAAGGCGCCCATTTCCCTGCGCTACCCCCTGACCGAAGCCGCGGCCGCCCTCCTGGCCGGGTTTGCCGCCTGGCACTTCGGCCCCGGCTGGCAGGCCATCGGAGCAACCCTGCTGCTGTGGACCCTGCTGGTCCTGGCCATGATCGACCTGGACACCCAGTTGCTGCCAGACAGTCTCACCCTGCCCCTGCTCTGGCTCGGTCTGCTCTTCAACCTGAACGGCCAGTTCGTTCCCCTCTCCAGCGCCGTCATCGGCGCCATGGCGGGCTACCTCTCGCTCTGGTCGGTGTACTGGCTATTCAAACTCGTCACCGGCAAGGAGGGCATGGGCTACGGCGATTTCAAACTCTTGGCCGCCCTGGGAGCCTGGATGGGCTGGACCATGCTGCCCTGCATCATCCTGCTGTCTTCGGTAGTGGGCGCCATCGTCGGCATCACCCTGATGATCGTCGCCCGGCACGGGCGCAACATTCCCATCCCCTTCGGCCCCTATCTGGCCGCCGCCGGCATCATCGCCCTGTTCTGGGGTGAGTCGCTGAACCGCCTGTACCTGGGTTCGGGAGCTTGATTCCCGCCGATCAGCCTCCATCTATTGCGCCGCGAGACACCTTTCAAGTAGGTGCCAGCACTCGGTTATAATGCGCAACCCTTCTGGAGATTGACCATGCCCATCTACGAATATCGCTGCACCTCCTGCGGTTTTCAGAAAGAACACCTGCAAAAGCTCAGTGACGCCCCGCTGAGCATCTGTCCTGAATGCGGCCAGGCAAGCTATAACAAGCTCCTGTCTGCCGCCGGTTTCCAGCTCAAGGGGAGCGGCTGGTACGCCACCGACTTCAAGAGCAAACCCGCTAGCCCGCCCCCCTGCCAGGGTGGGGAAGGCGCCTGCCCCTCCGGCGCCTGCTCGACCAGCTGACCGTGTTCAAGCGCTACTTCATTACCGGGCTCCTGATCTGGATTCCCCTGGCCATCACCGCCTGGGTACTGTCCATGATCGTCGGCGTCATGGATCAATCCCTGCTGCTGCTGCCTGAGGCCATCCACCCCATTCATCTGCTCGGTTTCGATCTTCCGGGTGCAGGCACGGTCCTGACCCTGATGATCATTTTCGTCACCGGCTTGCTGGCGGCGAACTTCATCGGCCAGAAACTGGTGAGTTGGTGGGAACAGATCCTGGCCCGCATCCCGGTCGTGAACTCGCTTTACAACGCGGTCAAGCAGGTCTCGGACACCATCTTGTCGCCCAATGGCAACGCCTTCCGCAAGACCCTGCTGGTCCAGTACCCCCGTCAGGGCAGCTGGACCATCGCCTTTCTGACCGGCAAGCCGGGTGGGGACGTGGCCAACCACCTCGATGGCAACTATGTCAGCGTTTATGTTCCCACCACTCCCAACCCGACTTCCGGATTCTTCCTGATGATGCCGGTCGAGGAAGTCGTGGAACTCAAGATGAGCGTGGACGAAGCCCTCAAATATATCGTCTCGATGGGGGTGGTCCCCCCCTCCCCCAAGAGCAGCCGCCGGCACGGCAAAACAGATCCTCTTCAAACCATTTCTTCCGGAACACCCTGATGCGTACTCATTACTGCGGCCAACTCAACGCCACCCTCTGCGACCAGATCGTCACCCTCGCCGGCTGGGCGCACCGTCGCCGCGACCATGGCGGCGTCATCTTCATCGACCTGCGCGACCGCGAAGGCCTGGCCCAGGTGGTGTGCGATCCCGACCGTCCCGACATGTTCAAGATCGCCGAAGACGTCCGCAACGAGTTCTGCCTGAAGGTCACCGGCAAGGTGCGCATGCGCCCGGAAGGAACCCGCAATCCCCACCTCGCCTCCGGCGAGATCGAGATCCTCTGTCATGAAATCGAGGTGCTCAATCCCTCCATCACCCCGCCGTTCCAGCTCGACGACGAGAACCTGACCGAGACCGTGCGCCTCACCCATCGCGTCATCGACCTGCGCCGCCCGCAGATGCAGAACAACCTGATGCTGCGCTACAAGACGGCGCGCGCCTTCCGCCGCTTCCTTGACGAGCACGGCTTCATCGACATCGAAACGCCGATGCTCACCAAGTCCACGCCGGAAGGCGCGCGCGACTACCTCGTGCCGTCGCGCGTGCATCCCGGCCAGTTCTTCGCCCTGCCGCAGTCGCCGCAACTTTTCAAGCAACTGCTGATGGTGGCCGGCTTCGACCGCTACTACCAGATCGTCAAGTGCTTCCGCGACGAAGACCTGCGCGCCGACCGCCAGCCGGAATTCACCCAGGTCGATATCGAAACCTCGTTCATGAGCGAGGCCGAAATCATGGCGCTGACGGAAAAACTGATCCGCTCCGTGTTCAAGGAAGCCATCGACGTGGACCTGCCGGACTTCCCGCGCCTGACCTACGCCGAAGCCATGCACCGCTTCGGCTCGGACAAGCCGGACCTGCGCGTCACCCTCGAACTCACCGAAGTCACCGACGCCTTCAAGGATGTCGCCTTCAAGGTCTTCTCCAGCGTCGCCAACAGCGCCGGCGGCCGTATCGCCGCCCTGCGCATTCCGGGCGGCGCGGCTTCTGCCACCGCTCTGACGCGCGGCGAGATCGACGCCTACACCCAGTTCGTCGGCATCTACGGCGCCAAGGGCCTGGCCTACATCAAGGTCAATGACGTCACCCAGATCAACGAAACCGGCCTGCAGTCGCCGATCGTCAAGAACCTGTCCGAAGCCTCCCTGAAGACCGTCATCGAGCGTACCGGGGCCCAGTCCGGCGACCTGATCTTCTTTGGCGCCGACAAGGCCAGGATCGTCAACGACGCCCTCGGCGCGCTGCGCGTCAAGATCGGCCATGAAAAAGGCTTCGTCACCGGCGCCAAGTGGGCCCCGCTCTGGGTCATCGACTTCCCGATGTTCGAATATGACGACGAATCCAGGCGCTGGACCGCCTGCCACCATCCCTTCACCAGCCCCAAGGACGAGCATCTCGATCTGCTGGTGACGGATCCGGGCCAGTGCCTGGCCAAGGCCTATGACCTGGCGCTCAACGGCTGGGAACTGGGCGGCGGCTCGGTGCGTATCCACCGCGCCGACGTGCAGGAAAAAGTGTTTGCGGCCCTCAACATCGGCCCGGAAGAGCAGCAGGCCAAGTTCGGCTTCCTGCTCGATGCACTGAAATATGGCGCCCCGCCACACGGCGGCCTGGCCTTCGGCCTGGACCGCATCGTCACCATGATGGCCGGCGCCGAGTCGATCCGCGACGTGATCGCCTTCCCGAAGACCCAGCGCGCCCAGTGCCTGCTCACCAATGCGCCCTCCAGCGTCGATGAAAAACAACTGCGTGAACTGCACATCCGCCTGCGTCAGAAGGTCGACACCCAGGTCGAAGTCGGTCAGTAAGCATCACGCCCCACCCTACCGATGCCCGCCGGTGCGGGCATCGTGCTTGAAGGCCCCTTCACGATCCGGGCAAACGCCATGAAACCCTGGTTCCGCTTCCTCCTGCTATCGGCAGCACTGCTCCTCGGAAATGGCAGCCACGCCGTCCCCGGCTTCGACTCCGGCGCCATCCGTGTCGACCAGCTTCCCCCGGAAGGCCGGGAGGTGCTGCAGCAGATCAAGCAGGGCGGTCCCTTTGCCTATCCCAACAAGGACGGCAGCATCTTCAACAACTTTGAAAAGCACCTGCCCCAGCGAGCCCGGGGCTATTACCTGGAGTACACGGTTCCCACCCCCGGCGCCAGAAACCGGGGCGCCCGCCGCATTATCACCGGGGGCAAGCCGCCTGTGGAGTTCTATTACACGGACGACCACTACCGCAGTTTTCGCCCGATCAAGGAATGAGTCATGAGCACCGCCCGCCAGCCAGCACTGGAAGACAAGACGCTTTCCGGCCCTTACCGTCTCCCCCCGGGAAGCGAGTCAGACATCACGGCAGCCGCCCACGCCCTGGGCTGGTCCCTGATCAGCTATCGCCCTGAATCCGCCACCGATGCCCGCACCTGGCTGGCCGGCCTGGGCCAGGCCCTGGGCTTTCCCGAGCATTTCGGCGCCAATTTCGATGCCCTCTACGACTGCCTGACAGACCCGGGCGTGCTCAACTCCCAAGGACAGGTTCTGATCCTCGGCAACCTGTCCCCCCTCGGGGACGAAGTGGATATCCTCATCGCCGTTCTCCAGGCCGCCAGCGATGAATGGCGGGACCAGGACCGGGCCCTGTGGGCCCTGCTCGACGCCCCCCGCCTGGATCTGGACCCGCTTCCCCGGGCCTGAAGCATGCCCTATAAAAATCCGGTTTCGGTGCTGGTGGTGATCCACACCCCGAAGCTGCAAATCCTGCTGCTGGAGCGGGCCGCCCACCCCGGCTACTGGCAATCGGTCACCGGCAGCCAGGAGGCCGGCGAAACCCTGCTGCAAACCGCCTGCCGGGAGGTCCGGGAAGAAACCGGCATCCCGGTGCAGCCGGCACAGCTCAAGGACTGGCAACTCCGCCAGGAGTACGAAATCTTCCCCGAATGGCGCCACCGCTACGCCCCCGGCGTCACCCGCAACACCGAACATGTCTTTTCCCTGGAGATTCCCTCTGCCCAACCGGTACGGCTGGCCCCCCGGGAACACCGGGAGTACCGCTGGCTGGATCTGGCCGAAGCCGCCCGGCGCTGCTTTTCCTGGAGCAACCGCGACGCCATTTTGGCCCTACCCGCCCGCCTCGGCCGCTGACCAGGCCCTCAGGCAGTCCGGGCAGAGGCAGTCCCGATAGGGAGGCGGATGCTCCAGAGCTGGCAGCTCCATGCACCAGCAACGCCCGGCCCGGACACCACAGGAAAAGCCCCGGCCACAGGCAGGACAGACTTTTTTCTCCTCATTCTCCCCGGCACGGCCCCCCTTGAAATCACCTGGCCCAGACCCACATTGGTGATGTAGCAGTTTGTTTGAAGCTAATCGTTCCATGACATTTCAAGGAGAAAAAAATGAGCAACATTATCCGTCACGATCCCCTGGATGAACTGTTCCGGGGCTTCTTCGTCCGTCCCATGGATCTCAACGCCGGCAATGCACCCGCCACCGCGCCCTCCATCCGGATGGACGTGAAGGAACAGGAAAATGCCTACGTGGTCCACGCCGAACTGCCCGGTGTCAAGAAGGAAGACATCCACGTCACGGTGGATGGCAATCAGGTCTCCATCAGCGCCGAAGTCCGCCAGGAGAACGAGGAAAAGGAAGGTGAGCGCATCCTCCGGTCCGAGCGCTATTTCGGCAAGGTATTCCGCTCCTTCCAGCTCGCCCAGGACATCGACGACAGCCAGGCAGTGGCCAAATTCAACGACGGGGTGCTGGAACTGACCCTGCCCAAACGGGCCGCCACCAGCAGCAAGCGCCTCGCCGTACAGTAAGCCCCCGCCTCGGGCAGCAAGCCCGGCGTGAAGAAAAAGACCGGAATCCTTTCCGGTCTTTTTCTTTAAATACACGGGGGTTACAATCGGCCGCTATTTCCCCCGGAGACTTCCATGCCGTTCGAATCCATCGCCCCTGACATCAAAGCCGGCATCCTGGCCGAAGCCCTGCCCTACATCCGCAAGTTCCATGGCAAGACCATCGTGGTCAAGTACGGCGGCAATGCCATGACGGAGGAGCACCTGAAGCAATGTTTTGCCCGCGACGTGGTGCTCTTGAAACTGGTCGGCATGAACGTGGTGGTGGTGCATGGCGGCGGCCCCCAGATCGAAAACCTGCTCTCCCGGGTCGGCAAGAAAGGCGAATTCATCCAGGGCATGCGCGTCACCGACGCGGAAACCATGGAAGTGGTGGAAATGGTACTAGGCGGCCAGGTCAACAAGGACGTGGTCAACCTGATCAACCAAGCCGGCGGCAAGGCCGTGGGCCTGACCGGCAAGGATGGCAGTTTCATCCGCGCCAGGAAGCTGATGCTGCCCAACAAGAACAACCCCGGCGACCTGATCGACGTGGGCCAGGTGGGGGACATCACCTCCATCGACCCCTCCCTGATCGGCCTGCTCGATTCCGGCGACTTCATCCCGGTGATCGCCCCCATCGGCGTGGGCCAGGACGGCGAAACCTACAACATCAACGCCGACGTGGTGGCCGGCAAGATTGCCGAAGTCCTGAGGGCAGAAAAGCTGGTGCTGCTCACCAACACCCCCGGGGTGCTGGACAAGGCCGGCAATCTGCTCACCGGCATCACCCCCAAGGAAATCGACGGCATGGTGGAAGATGGCACCCTCTCCGGCGGCATGCTGCCCAAGATCGGCTCCGCCCTGGATGCGGCCCGCAGCGGCGTCAAGAGCGTACACATCATCGACGGCCGGGTGGAACATGCCCTGCTGCTGGAAATCCTCACCGAAAACGGGGTGGGCACCATGATCAAGAGCCACTGAGTCAAAAGCCACTGAGTCAAGAGCCGCTGAGTCAAGAGCCGCTGAGCGGACTTACCCCGCGGCCGGCAGGAGATCCTCCCATTCCTCCTGAATGTCCTGGAGATCCTGCTCATCGAGCCCCAGATGTCGGAGGGCCTTGCTGAACAGCGGGTTTACTTCCACATTCCCTGCCCCGAGCCTTGCTGATGCCAGATGCTCTGCCACCTGAGTCACGGCAATCAGGGAAACCGCCTCATGAGGAATGACCGGCTCCGGCAGCTTGTAAAGTTGATAGTCATGATGATGCCGGATCGCCCTGGCCAGCAGATCCGGCAGCCCCCAGGTCCTGGCCAGCAAGGCCCCGACGATGGCGTGATCGCACTGGAAGCGCTGCATTTCCATCTGGGCCAGGGGCCAGCCCTGGGCCAGTACCGCCTCGAACATGGCCGGATAGCTCTTGAACCGGCGCATCATCACGGGAATCGCGGCATCGTGAAACAGCGCAAAGGTAAAGGCCATCTCCCGGGAAATCCCGTACAGATGCCCGGCCACCAAACCGGCCCCCATCGCCAGGGTGGAAGCCCGGGTCCAGAACCGTTCCATCAGAACCCCCGGCAGGTCGGACAGGCTGGACTTCAAGGCCGCTGCCGCCGCCACGCAGACGATATTGCGCATCCCGAGACGGCCGATCGCCTGAGAAACCGTGCCGATGGCACGATTACCCCGGAACAAGGCTGAATTGGCCAGCTTGAGGGTCATCGCCGCCATGCCCACATCACTGGAAATGACCCCCGTCAGCTTGCGCATGTCCGGCTCATCCCGCTGCGCCTCGGTCATGACCTGCATGATCCGGGCCGGACAGGCCGGAATATCGAAGGAACCCAGGACCTTTTCCATCTCCTCGGGACTCAGGGTGTCTTCCTGCTGCACATCCATGTAAGCTCTCCGGCTAGTCGAATCACGAGAAGGTACGACGTCCGTACCGCCCAGACAATCCAACTTTAGTCATAGCCCGCCAAAATCCAGCCCCCCATGACCGCACGACTCCCCAGACCCCCCAGACCCGTCTGGCTGTTTGACCTCGACAATACCCTGCACGACGCCAGCCCGCATATCTTTCCGCACATCAACCGCGCCATGCAGACCTACATCGAGACCCATCTCCAGGTCGATGCGGAGGAAGCCGGGCGCATCCGGAAAACCTACTGGCAGCGCTATGGCGCCACCCTCCTCGGGCTGATGCGGCACCACGACACCGACCCCCATCACTTCCTTTGGGAGACCCACCAGTTTCCCGAATTGCCACGGATGCTGGTATTCGAGCGGGCGGTCAATGCCATGCTGGGCAAACTGCCTGGACGCAAGATTCTTTACTCGAACGCCCCGGCCCATTACACCGAGGCCGTCCTCGACCTGACCGGCATGGCGCGCCACTTCGATGCGGTCTATCCGGTCGAAGCCACCCGCTTCCAGCCCAAACCCGACCCTCGGGGGTTGCGCCACCTGCTGCGGGCAGAAAACCTCCAGGCGCACCAATGCATCCTGGTCGAAGACAGTCTGCCCAACCTGCGCACGGCCAAGCGCCTGGGCACCCGGACCGTCTGGATCAGCCGGGCGAGCCGCTGCCCGCCCTATGTGGACGCCCGCCTGCGTTCCGTCCTGGAACTGCCGCGTTACCTGCGCCAGCTGTGATACCGCCCAGGCCGACGCCGGCCATCAGTCCTTCAGCCAGGCCGCCGCCTCCAGGGCGAAATAAGTCAGGATGCCATCGGCCCCGGCGCGCTTGAAACCGAGCAGGCTCTCCAGCACACAGGCCCGCTCATCGAGCCAGCCATTGACCGCCGCCGCCTTCAGCATCGCGTATTCGCCGCTGACCTGATAAGCATAGGTGGGCACCCGGAACTCGTCCTTGATCCGGCGCACGATGTCCAGATAGGGCATGCCCGGCTTGACCATGACCATGTCGGCCCCTTCCTGGAGGTCCAGCGCCACTTCCCGCAGGGCCTCGTTGCTGTTGGCCGGGTCCATCTGGTAGGTATATTTGTTGCCTTTGCCGAGATTGCCCGCCGACCCCACCGCATCGCGAAAAGGGCCATAGAAGGCGGAAGCATACTTGGCCGAATAGGCCAGGATGCGGGTATGAATCAGCCCGGCCCCGTCCAGTTCGGCGCGGATGCGGCCCACCCGGCCATCCATCATGTCCGAGGGCGCCACCACATCGGCGCCGGCTTCGGCATGGCAGAGGGCCTGACGCGCCAGCACCTCCAGGGTTTCGTCGTTGAGCACATAGCCGCGCGGGTCATCCGGATGGATCAGGCCATCCTGACCGTGGCTTGTGTAGGGGTCGAGGGCCACATCGGTAATCACCCCCAGTTCGGGAAAATGCTGCTTCAAGGCCCGCACCACCCGGGGCACCAGGCCATTCGCGTTGTAGGACTCCTCAGCCCCCAGGGACTTGAGGGGGGCATCGATGACCGGGAACAGGGCCAGGGCGGGAATGCCCAATGCCACCGCCCGTTCGGCCGTCTTCAGCAAGAGGTCCAGGCTCTGACGCTCCACGCCGGGCATGGAGGCCACCGCTACGCTGCGCTGGCTGCCTTCGAGCACGAAGACCGGGTAAATGAAATCGTCTGCACTCAGGGCAGACTCGCGCATCAGGCGGCGGGAAAAATCATCCCGGCGCATACGCCGCATCCGGGTATTGGGAAACGTGGCAAAAACAGACATGCTGACCTCTCGAAAAATCAATGACCGGAAAAATCGACTGAAAACCCGACGCTCAGGAACTTTTTGAAGCGGCATCGCTCTCATCGGGCGGACGGCGGTTTGCGCCGTCTCCCGCTTCACCTCCCTGAGCGGGTGCCGCGACGATGTCAAGGCATTTAGCCCCTGGTCCTCCCTTGACCGGGGGCTTTTTTCTGGGGGGGGACGGGAATATCCAGCCAGGCCCCGAGCACATCCTCGCACTCCTCCACCCCCGTTTTCTTGAGGCTGGAAAAAAGCTGCACGGAACAGCGCTCGCTCAACTCGGCCAGGGCCTGTTTCACCTGACGCAGCACCTTGGTCTGCTCCTGACGGGAAAGCTTGTCGGCCTTGGAAAGCAGCACATGAATGGGACGTCCGGTAGGCAGGTACCAGTCCATCATGCGCCTGTCCAGATCCGTCATGGGGTGACGGATGTCCATGATCATCACCAGCCCCGCCAGGGGACTGCGCTGCTGCAGATAGGGACCGAGCAGGCCCTCCCACTGGCCGCGAATGGCCGCCGGCGTCTTGGCAAACCCGTAACCGGGCAAATCCACCAGGTACTTACCCGGCTGCACGGTGAAGTAATTGAGATGCTGGGTGCGCCCCGGGGTCTTGCTCACATAGGCCAGCCGCACCCGTCCCGCCAGGGTATTGATGGCAGACGACTTGCCCGCATTGGAACGGCCGACAAAAGCAACTTCTGCGACCGAATCCTCGGGCAGGTCACGCAAATGGGCAACGGTGGTAAGAAAAGTGGCCTGCTGCAATAAGGGCATGAAGACTCCGGATTCTGAAGGGCGCTACATAATCAATCGAGTTGATATAGAATAGCAGGTTTGTAAATATCGATACTTGGCAGGCTCTCCCGCCTCTCTCGCGTAAAAGGAGTTTGGACATGATTCGCACCATGGCGCTGGCGGCACTTCTCGTAGCCGGTTTCACCGTAAATGCAGCAGAAGAAGCCAAACCCAAGGCTGATCCGGCCAAGGGCAAGGTTGTTGCCGAAACCATCTGTGTCGCCTGTCATGGCGTCGATGGCAATAGCATGGTCTCCGCCTATCCCCACCTGGCAGGCCAGGGGCAGGACTATATCTACAAGCAGCTGCTTGCCTTCAAGTCCGTGGATGGCAAGCCTGCCGCCCGTAACAACCCCATCATGGCCGGCATGACCGCCGCCCTGAGCGACGAGGACATGAAGAACGTCGCCGCCTGGTTCGCCCAGCAACAGCTCAAGCCCGCCATGGCCACCCAGGAAGCCCTGATTCCCCGTGGCCAGAAACTGTGGCGTGCCGGTGATGCCGCCAAGGGCGTCCCCGCCTGTGCCGGGTGCCACGGTCCGGCTGGCAAAGGTCTGCCGGCCCAGTATCCCGCGCTGGCAGGTCAGTTCCCCGAATACATCGAACTCCAGCTCAAGAGCTTCCGCTCCGGTGAACGTGCCAACGATCCTGAATCCATGATGCGCAGCATCGCTGACAGACTGTCTGACAATGACATCAAGTCGGTTGCTGAATACGCTGCCGGCCTGCGCTGACCCCTGCCTTGCCGGACAGCCCGCCCGCACAGCGGAGACCGGCGCTTCGGGTTTGAGTCGCACGACGGGTTTGAGCCGCACGACGGGTTTGAGCCGCACAAGGCTCGGCGGCTGCCCGGCGGGCACGGCGGGACAAGCGACAAGATTTCAGGCTTCGATCCTCCACAGGCTGCGCTTGTGGCGCACCCGGAAGGAGCGCTGAAAATGGCACTCCCCATCTATCTGGCCCACCAGCCTGTTGCGCATTCAGCGGTCAGACGATTGGACTCCAGGCGCAGAACAACAAGAGGTAGGCAATGCAGACATTGACACAGCTTCTCGAAGACAAGGGCGGTCTGCCGATCGTGGTTTCCCCCAGGGACAACGTCTATCACGCCCTGAGCGTCATGGCCGACAACGACGTGGGTGCCGTGCTGGTCATGGATGGAGAAAAACTGGTGGGCATCTTCTCCGAGCGGGATTACGCCCGGAAAGTCATCCTGAGCGGCCGCAACTCCCGGGAAACCATGATCGAGGCGGTCATGACCCACAAGGTGGCCTATGTCACCCAACGCAATAGCATTGAAGAATGCATGTCCCTGATGACCCAGCACCGGTTCCGCCATCTGCCTGTCCTGGATGAGGACCTGCAGGTCCTGGGTGTGATTTCCATGGGGGATCTGGTCAAGGCCACCATCAGCCACCAGGAATTCATCATCAGCCAGCTGGAACGTTACATCTCCGGCTGATGCGATGGCAAGCGGGCCAGTCCGGTCCCGGAGAAGCCCGCCGCCCGGCGGGCTTCGTCATTCAGTGGGCCGGCAGGGGCGAGGGGCTTGCATGCCCTGAAGCAGGTCGGCGCCGCCGCGAACAAATTCAACGGATAGGTCACACGCACCCAAAAAAGCGTTAAGTTCACCCCTTGCCGCCAACGTAATCATATTCCCATGACCAACACGGTTGATTCCCTCCATTTCCGCGTCCTCGAAGACATCGCCAAGGATCTCTCCGGCGAGATCAATTTCCCGACCTACCTGGATGCCAGCATGACCGTGCGCAATGTATTGCGCGACCCCCGGGTCTCCGTCGAGAAGGTGGCCCAGGTCATCAGCATCGAACCGCTGATCGCCGCCCGGCTACTGCGCCTGGCCAACTCGGTCACCTACAACCCGGCCGGAAAAAGCATCACCGACATCCGCACCGCCATCCACCGGGTCGGCTTTGAAACCGTGCGCACCACGGCCCTGAGCGTCGCCATCGAGCAGATGCTGCAATCCGGGAACCTGACAGCCTTCGAGGATATTGGCCGTCTCACCTGGGAACACTCCCTGCAAGTCGCCGCCATCGCCCGGGTGCTGGCCCGCCGCCTCGGCCGGGTCAATCCTGAAGACGCCATGCTGGCCGGCATGGTGCACGACATCGGCGTGTTTTACCTGCTTTATCGCGCGGCGGAATACCCGGAGTACAAGAACAACCGCGCAGACCTGCTCAGCCTGGTGATCGGCTGGCACGAAAGCATCGGCGAGAGCCTGCTCTACACCCTGGGCATGCCCGAACCCATCATCGAGGCCATCCGCGAACATGATCAACTCAAGCATGTAGATACCCCCAGCAGCCTGGCCGACGTGCTCTATTTCGCCAACCTCCTGGCCGGAGGTAACCATGAGTGGCTAGGTTGCGATAGCGGGCTGGCCGACAGCGAACGGGCCGCCGCCGACCGGGCCCGTTATGCCGACCTGCTGGACGAGGCCTGGGACGACATCCGGGAAATCCAGGCGGCCCTGACTTGAGCCCTGACTTGAGCCCCGGCGGCAGACCCGGGCAGCCATTTTTTCCTGGCAGAGGAACATGGGCGCAATGGAGAACGACAACGAAATGCCGGAGCCAAGCCCGGCGAAATTGCCGCTTTTGCCGGAAGGGAAAGATGAGCGGTTTTACCTCGATGCCTTCATGGCCGGATTCGGTGCGAGCAAGCGGAAGGGCGAACAGATTTACCGGCGCCCATCAAGGCTTACCGGCGCCCATAAAGGCGAAAAGCGCGGAGGTGCTCGCGCTTTTCTGGATGGCTTACCGCTCTCGCCCTGCACGGGTTATTCCGGCTCCGTCATCCGTAACTGCGCTTCCATTCTAGGCACTTGGCTTGTCATCTCAAGCGCCAGAGGTGGCTGACGGTATGGAATGCTTGCGCCCCGCTAGGCGCCCTTGACGCCCTTGGCGGCCCGGCCCGGGGTTTCCGGGGCGGGCCTCAAACCATCAAGTTCTTCAAGAAAAAACCGGAAAAATGAGCGCGGCGATCAACGCCCGGCGAAGCGGATGATGCTGCGCCCGTCCTCGATCTGCCGGGGCTCCGGCTTCCAGGCGTGGCCGTAGATGACCTCGAAGGTGGCAGGCAGGCGGCCATCCTGGCGCAGCGCCTCGTAATGAGCCTGCAAGCCTTGCCACAGGCTCCGGCCCGCCAGACCCCGGCGCCGGTCGCGCATGGCGCAGCGGGCGCCGGCAGCGCGCAGATCGGCCACCAGGGCCGGCAAATCCTGATACGTCAGGGTGATCACTTCCATGTCCACCACCGGATCGGCAAAGCCGCTTTCGAGCAGCATATCGCCCAGATCGTGCATATCGGCAAAGCGCTGGAGATGGGCATGACCGTCCCGGAAACCGGCCCGCAACTCTTTCAGGGTATCCGGCCCCAGGGTGGAAAACATCAGCAGGCCGCCCACCTCGAGCGTCCGCAAAGCCTCCCGGAAGAAAGGCCGGGGCTCTTCCAGCCAGGGCAGCAGCAGGTTGGACCAGAGCAGACCGACCGTCCTGGCGCCCAGGGGCAGCCGGTTGGCATCCCCCACCAGATAGGCCGGCTGACGTTCCCTGCCCGCTCCCAGCCAGCGGCGCCAGCCCTGGGCTTGTGCCACGCCGGGCAGCATGGCGCGCTCCTGATCCAGCCCCAGGCAGCGGGCGGCCGGATAGCGCTGCTGCAATCCGGACAAGGAAAGCCCGGGGCCACAGCCCAGATCCACGATCCACCCGGGCGTCAGGCGCACATAATCCAGGCGCTCCTGCATGCGCGCATCGATTTCGCGGGCCAGAAAATCGGCCCCGGCATAGCCGGGCGCGGCGCGACGGAAATTGCGCCGCACCTGCTCCAGGTCGAGAAAATCCGTCACCAGCCCGCTTAAACAGCGCGTAGCCCCAGCTTCCCGAACAGGGCGTCGTCACGGGACACGTCCGGGTTGCCGGTGGTCAGCAACTGATCGCCGTAGAACATGGAATTGGCCCCGGCCAGAAAGCACAGGGCCTGCAACTCCTCGCTCATTTCCTGGCGCCCGGCAGAAAGCCGCACATGGGAAGTGGGCATGATGATCCGGGCCGCCGCGATGGTGCGCACGAACTCGAAAGGGTCGAGCGGGGGCAGATCGCCCAAGGGCGTGCCGGGCACCGGCACCAGATGGTTGATGGGCACGGACTCGGGCGGCCTGGGCAGGTTGGCCAGCTGGACCAGCATCGCCGCCCGGTTGCGGCGCGTCTCGCCCATGCCGACAATGCCGCCGGAACAGACATTGATGCCGGCATCCCGCACCTGGCTCAGGGTGTCGAGCCGGTCGTCATGGGTGTGGCTCTTGATGACCTGGCCGTAGAACGCCTTGTCCGTATCCAGGTTGTGGTTGTAGTAATCGAGGCCGGCCTCCTTGAGCTTTTCCGCCTGGCCTTGCTTGAGCATGCCCAGGGTGACACAGGTCTGCATACCCAGGGCTTTCACCTCGCGCACCATCTCCAGCACCTTGTCCAGATCGCTGTCCTTGGGGCCGCGCCAGGCAGCGCCCATGCAGAACCGCGACGCGCCCTTCGCCTTGGCGACCTGGGCTGCGGCCACCACCTCATCGATGGGCATCAACCGCTCCCGCTCCACATCCGTCTCGTAACGGGCCGACTGGGAGCAGTAACTGCAATCCTCGGAACAGCCACCGGTCTTGACGGACAGCAAGGTAGAGCGTTGAATGGCGTTGGCATCGAAATGCTGGCGATGCACCTGCTGGGCCCGGTAGATCAGGTCCATGAAGGGCAGATCATAGAGGGCCAGCACTTCGGCCACGGTCCAGATGGGGGGGTTGGAGTGAACAGGAAATTGTTCCGGCGCCTGCGCCACAACAGCCTGGGAAACAGCGTGCATATCGGGAGTCCTACGGAGGATGAACGGTGCATTTTCCGGCCCCGGCCAGGAAGCCGGAAGCCATGCGTAATTATGGATAATCGACCAAGGCCATGGGAAAGTCAATTTCGACTCAGGTTGCAGCACCCGGGTTCCGGCATTTTTGCCAGCAACTGCTAAGTAGCCTGCTGCCCTCCAGCTGCCTGCTGTGCGGCGCCCGCAGCGCAGCCGCGCCGGTCTGCCCGGACTGCGAGCGGGAACTGCCGGCCCTGCCCGATTGCCATTGCCCGCTCTGCCTCGACCGGACCACGCACGGCGAACGCTGCGGCGCCTGCCAGATGCAGCCGCCGCACTTTGACCGGATTCATGCCCTGCATGCCTACGCCTTTCCCGTGGATCACCTCGTGCATCAGCTGAAATACGCCGCCCATCTGGCGCTGGCGCGCTACTGGGGCGAGCAGCTGGCCGGCACGACCCGCGTTGCCGCCAGCCGTGTCATGCCCCTTCCCCTGCATCCCCGACGACTGGCCGAACGGGGCTACAACCAGTCCCTGGAAATTGCCCGCTGGCTGGCCCGCTCCCTCCAGCTCCCTCTGGACAGACACAGCCTGATCAAGACCCGCCCGACCCGTCCCCAGGCCGAACTGCCGCTGCGCGCGCGCAAGGCCAATCTGAAAGGCGTGTTTGAATGCCGGGAGGATCTGGAAGGCGAACATGTGCTACTCGTGGATGACGTGCTGACCACCGGCACCACCCTCGATGAAGCCGCCCGCACCCTGAAGCTGCATGGGGCCGCCCAGGTCAGCGCCTGCGTCGTGGCGCGCACCCTGCGGCGTTGAATCAGCGCAGCTTGCGCTCCACGAAAGCCTGCAAATCCCCGCTGAGATTGCCAGTCCGGGCGGCCTGACGGAAGGCCTCGCGCGCTTCGGGAGCATGGCCGGCCTCTTCGAGCGCCAAGGCCAGGCCGACCCACCAACGCCCCTGCCGGGGATCTAGGGTCAGGGCCTGACGGTAATATCCCGCCGCCTCCAGCGCTTGCTTGCGCTGGCGCAGCAGCGCCCCGGCGAAGGCCAGGTACTCGCCATCGCGGCTGGCCGCCGGCAAGGCCCGCTGCAGCGTCGCCCAGGCCTGGTCAACGTCGCCGGACTCCAGCTCCAGCCGAGCCAGCAGCATGGCCCACTGGGTCTGGCGGGGATTGCCGTTCAAGCCCTCGCGCAGCACCTCCATGGCGGGCGCCACGGCCCGCTGATCGAGCAAGAGCTTGACCCAGAACTGCCGGGCCGGGCCGTGGGTGGGGTCGCTCTGCAAGGCCAGGCGTAATTCATGTTCAGCCTCCTGCACCTGACCGCGCCCGGCCAGATCGATCGCCATGCGGTAACGCTGCTCGGCCTGTTCCGCCGCCGTGGCTTGGCGCGGAGACTTGTCGATGCGTCCAGCCGCAGCAGGGATGGCCGCCGGCGCGGGACGTGCCCCCACCGGAGGGTTCAGTCGCCCCACCTCGGCCCCGCGCGAAGCGGGAG
>JANLJE010000039.1:43013-46762 GCA_029255645.1 Comamonadaceae bacterium
CGGGTGCGGGTGCGGGTGCGGGTGCGGGTGCGGGTGCGGGTGCGGGTGCGGGTGCGGGTGCTGGAGCAGGTGCTGGGGCGGGGGCTGGAGCAGGTGCCGGGACGGGTGCCGGGGCGAATGCTGGTGCTGGAGCAGGTGCTGGAGCAGGTGCTGGAGCAGGTGCTGGGACAGGTGCTGGGGCGGGTGCCGGGGCGCTCGGCAAAGCCGGGGCGGCCACTTCCGGCGCAGGCGGCAAGGCCAGCGGCTGATTCGCACCTGCCGGCTCCGCAGCCACGGCGGCAGGCGGCACCGGGGCCGGCGGTGCGGGTAACGCCGGGGTTTGCAAGGCCTCGGCCTGCACCAGCAAGGGCGCCGATGCGGGCACTCCCAACCACGCATTCAATGACGGCAACTTGCCTTCGCTCCATTGCCAGTAAGCCCACCCCACGGCCCCGGCCAGCATCGACAACAGCCCCACCGCCAGCACCGGCGCCAGGCGGCGGCGCGGGCGCCGGGCCGGCAGCACGACCTGGTCGGGCAGGCCCTCCCGATCCCTGCCGGTGGCCTGGCGTTGATCGAGATCCTGCAGCATGCGATTGATCAAACTCACGATCTTGTCCTCACCACCAGAAACGTACCTTGGCCCCTTCGGTATCCCGGGCCGCGGCCTGCACATGCCGGCGCTTCACCTGCCCCGCTCCCTCGCCGTAAGCCGCCATCAGCGCCTTGTTGGCCAGGATATTCACCAAGCGCGGAGTGCCCCGGCTGGCCTCATACAGGAGGTGAATGGCACGGCGGCAAAACCAGTCAGCCCCGGGGCTGGCCCCGGCCACCCCCATGCGGTGCGCAAGATAGAGCGGCAGCTCATCGGGCTGCAGCACATCCAGGTGGTAATGAAAGGTGATGCGCTGCTTCAACTGGCGGATGGCGGGATCCTCGAGATTCTCGTCCAGCTCGGGCTGGCCGAACAGGACGATCTGCATCAATTTGCGCTTTTCCGTTTCCAGGTTGGAGAGCAGGCGCAAGGTTTCGAGGCTCTCCCGGGGCAGGGCCTGGGCCTCGTCGATGCAGACCACCACGCCGCGCCCGAGGCGCGCAAATTCCAGCAGCGCATCGCTCAGGAACTTGGTGAGCAGATGGGCATTGCCCTTGCCCTCCAGGGGAAGCTGGAATTCCTCCGCCAGGGCCACCAGCAGTTCCGTGGGGGAGAGCCGGGGATTGGGCACATAGGCGGTCACGGCGCGCCCATGCAGGGCTTTTAGCAGACGCCGGCAGAGCAGGGTCTTGCCGGTGCCCACTTCGCCGACGATCTTGACGAAGCCTTCGCCGCCATTGAGCGCCACCAAGAGGGTATTGACCGCTTCGACATGGGCGCGGGTGCCAAAGGCGAACTGGGTATCGGGGGTCAGGCCAAAGGGCGCCTCCCGCAGGCCGAAATGGGCGAGGTAGGGCGGGGCCGGAATGATGGCCGTCGGGCTATGGCTCATGGGCGGGCGCACGGATGGAGGTCACAGGGTTGGCCAGGTCCGGCAGCTTGCGCGGGTCGAATTCCTGCAGCCGGCTGTTCGTGGCATCCAGATCCTGCTGCCAGTCCGCCGTCTCGTGGATCACCGTGGGCTTGATCAGCACCACCATCTCGCGCTTGCGCATCCCCCGGTTGGTCTGCTTGAAGAAATGGCCCAGCAAGGGAACGTCGCCCATCCCCGGCACCTTGCTTTCACCGCTCGACTGCTCCTGGGACATCAGGCCGCCGATGGCGACGATCATGCCGTCCTTGACCCGGACGATGCTGTCGGTTTCCTTCACCCGGCTAGAAGCAAAGGGAATGGTATAGGTGCCGGCCTGTTCCCCGAGGTTGACGATCAGGTTCTTGGAAGTGACCTCGGTCACGGCCGGACGGATGTGCAGGGTGATCATGCCGCTGTCGTCGATCTGCGGCGTCACATCCAGGGCGATGCCGGAGAAGAAGGGCTGGGCCTCGATATTGGGCGGGTTGGTGTTATCGCCGTTACCGCTATTGGTGGTCGTGCCCGCCGTTACCCCGGTCACGTAGTAATCATCGGTCCCCACTTTCAGCACCGCCTTCTGGTTGTTGAGGGTGGCGATGCGCGGATTGGACATCACATACACCGTGCCCTGGGTCTCCAGAAACTGGATGATGGACGCAAAGCTGGTGGTCTGAAAGGAAAGGCCAAGGGCGCCGGCAACGGGGAAGTTGCTGAGCAAACCAGTCGCCCCGGTCAAAGGTGCGGCCTCCCAATTCTGGGTCACCCCGGTTGGGGTCACCGTTTCCGTCATCAAACGCCGCACACCGTCCGGCCCGCTAATCACCGAGTTCTGGTCCGTACGGCTGTTCACCCCCCAGCGCTGCCGCCCATAACTATCAAACGCCGCCCAGTTCACGCCGCTCTGGAAACCATCGTTCAGTTCCACCTCGATCAGCTTGGCCTCCAGCATCACCTGGCGCTCCACCCCGGCCTGCATGGCCTTGAGCATCTCGCTCACTTCGCGCAATTCGGCCGGCAAGGCCCGCACCATGACCACGCCGGACTGCTGATTGAGCAGAAAGCGGCGGCCTTCAGGACACTTCAGCTTGTCCAGGCGCTGCCCCATCATATTGGAAACGAGGGCAGCACTGCTGCCTCCTGCGCTGCCGCTACCGGATAGCTCGTATTCACAATCCAGCGCGGTGGCAATACCCACCCCCAGTTCCAGCCAGAAATCAGACGCCTGGCCGGTGACGACGTTGGTATTATCCACCACGGTATTCCCCCCGCTCGTTCCGCCGCTCGTTCTGCCGCCCATTCCGCCGCCCGTGATTCCACCACTTCCACCCGACGAATTCCCGGTCGAGCTATTGGACGAAACCACCCGGGTGGTGGAAGTCCCGCCCCGTTTGCTGGCCAGGTAACTCACCTGGAAAATCCGGGTCTGCGGCGTGTTGGGCTGCACCAGAATGCGGCTGCCCTGCACCCGGAAGTCATAGCCATACAACTCGCGGATCACTTCCAGCGCCTCCAGCACCGTCACGTTCTTCAGATTGAGCGTCAGCGTCCCGGAAATATCAGGCGGCAGCAACATGCTGTAGCGAGTGCCATCCACCAGCGCCAGAAAAACCTGAGCGGCCGGTGCATCCGCAATCGACAGATCAAAACGGGATTCCAGCGGCCGGGCCGAAGGCGGTGCCGCCAGCTGGATGGGCGGCAGCAAAGCCGCATCGATCGCGGCGTCTTCGGCGCGCTTGACGTCGCCGGGCTGAGCCATCGTCGCCTGGATCTTGTCGTAGGCCTCGTCGCGGGGAATCATCGGCGTGCAGGCCGTGGCAGCAATCATGAGTGCCGCAAGCAGCAGGCGTTGCGGTAGTGGATACATCGTGGGTCCCGTCATCATCTTCCTTTCCCTCCAGCCGGGCTGCCCTTCAGGGGAAGTGCCACATCCGGCGTCAGGCGCAATGTCTGGCGGCCTTCCGGCCCCTCCAGCACCACCCCCCATTCGGCGATTGAAACCAGGCGTAACCCCCGGATTTCCTGCCCCACATGCAAAGTCACCCCATTGATGGTGGCCAGTGACCTGCCCTGACGCACTCTTTTCACCGCCTCCAGGCGCAACACCTGCTCGCCCCCCTCCGCCTCGGTCGCACTGCCCTGCCAGTCGGGCGGACGGGTCGGGTCGCGCAAGGCAGGCGCAGATTGCGCCTGGGCCGCCAGCGGCAAACCCAGCACAACAAGACAGATCAGGAAATACCTCATAGCTCCAGCCAATTTTTATCC
>JANLJE010000040.1 GCA_029255645.1 Comamonadaceae bacterium
AACTCTCGACCTCAACCTTGGCAAGGTTGCGCTCTACCAACTGAGCTACTGCCGCCCTATTACTACCGCCCTGCTACTACCGCCCTATTACTACCGCCCTATTGCTGCCTGTATGTGGAGGCGCGAGCCGGAGTCGAACCGACCTACACGGATTTGCAATCCGGTGCATAACCGCTTTGCTATCGCGCCAGTAAATGCTTTTTACGACGGGTAAAGCTGTCATGGCTTCACCAGAAATCCTGGAGCGGCAGAAGAGTCTCGAACTCTCGACCTCAACCTTGGCAAGGTTGCGCTCTACCAACTGAGCTACTGCCGCTTCAAATGAAGGGCGCATTATAGGGGATGTAACTTGAAAGTCAACGTTTTCACGTGGGTTTGCCGGAGCAAATTCGTGATGCCCGGGACCCGGGCAGATCAGGCTCCGGCCCCCGTACGCTTGACAATCTCCGGCCAGGCTTTGTGCAGGTAATAAGCCATGGACCAGAGGGTGAGCAGGGCCGCGATCCAGATCAGCAGATTCCCCAGCTCCAGGGTGTTCCAACCCAGCAGGGGTTCCCGGTACAAGAGCAGGGTGATGGACAACATCTGGGTGACCGTCTTGATCTTGCCCAGCATGGAAACGGCCACGTTCTTGGCGGCGCCGATCTTGGCCATCCATTCGCGCAGGGCGGAGATGGTGATTTCGCGGCCGATGATGATGGTGGCGACCACTGCATTGGTGCGGTCCAACTCCACCAGGATGATGAGGGCGGCGGCGACGATCAGCTTGTCCGCCACCGGGTCGAGAAAGGCACCAAAGGAAGAGGTCTGGTTGAGTTTGCGGGCCAGGTAGCCATCTAGCCAGTCGGTGAGGGCGGCCCCCATGAACAGCAAGGTGGCGAACAGATCCCGTTCCCGTTCCGGCAGCCAGTTTTCAGGCAGGTAGTACAGCACGACCAGCAAGGGAATGGCGACGATGCGCAGCCAGGTCAGGAAGATGGGCAGATTGAAGGGCATGGAGTGCGCTTTAAATTGGCATTCGGTTTTCAGTGCAAGGTGGCGTAAATCGTTGCGGCCAGGGCCGGGCTGATGCCAGGGGCCTGGGCCAGTTGTTCCACCGAGGCGGCTGCCACGCCGGGCAGGCCGCCGAAATGGGTGACGAGGGCCTTGCGCCGGGCGGGCCCCACGCCGGGGATGTCTTCCAGGCGGGAGGTATTCCTGGCCTTGCTGCGCCGGGCCCGGTGGCCGGTCAGCGCAAAGCGGTGGGCTTCGTCGCGGATTTCCACCACCAGATGCAGGGCCGGGTTATCGGCTCCCAATTGTAAGGCCTCCCGGCCATCCGGGAACACCAGGGATTCGAGGCCGACCTTGCGCCCTTCTCCCTTGGAAACCCCGACCATGGGCAGATGGGCAAGTCCCAGTTCCTCCAGGGCGGCAGCGGCCATGGCCACCTGGCCTTTGCCACCGTCGATGAGGATCAGGTCGGGCGCCACGCCTTCTCCCTCGGCCAGCTTGTCGTAGCGGCGGCTGACTGCCTGGCGGATGGCGGCATAATCGTCGCCGGGTTCGATGTCGCGGATGTTGAAGCGCCGGTAATCGGACTTCTTCATGCCGTGGCCCTGATAGACGACGCAGGAGGCCACCGGGGACTCACCCTGGGTGTGGCTGATGTCGAAGCACTCGATGCGCTCCAGGGGCTCGGTCAGGCCCAGGGCCTGGCGCAGGGCTTCCAGGCGCTGGCCCTGCTGGGCGCTGGCTTGGTTACGCGCCGTGATGGCCAGGCGGGCATTCTGCAGCGCCATGTCCACCCACACCTTGTGCATGGTCGCCCGGGCTTCACTGATGGGGACCGGCCGGCCGGCCGCCGCATCGAGACCGGCGGCGGTTTCTTCCATCTCGTCGGGCAAGGGGGAGACCAGCAGCCGGGCCGGAGCCGGGTGCAAGGCGTAATGCTGGGCGATGAAGGCGGCCACGGCCTCTTCCGGACTGGAATCATTGCCATGGATCGGGAATTGGGGCCGGTCCCCGAGGTGTCGCCCGCCCCGCACCATGGCCAGGTTGACGCACAGTTGCCCGGCTTCCCGCACTGCCACCACCACGTCGGCATCTTCGCCCTTGTGGCTTTCGATGCACTGGCGTTCCTGAATCTGGCGCAGGGACTGGATCTGGTCCCGGTACAAGGCGGCCTGCTCGAAGGCCAGCTTGGCGGCCGCCTCTTCCATGGCGTCGCCGAGGCGTTCGATGACCTCGTTCTGGCGCCCGAGCAGGAACCAGGCGGCCAGTTGCACGTCCCGGGCGTAATCCCCGGCACTCACCAGCCCCGCCACGCAGGGGCCGCTGCACCGCTTGATCTGGTACAAGAGGCAGGGGCGCGAACGGTTGGCAAAGACCGAATCCTCGCAGGTCCTGAGGCGGAACATCTTTTGCAGCAGGTAGAGACTGTCGCGCACGGCCGAAACCGAGGGAAAGGGACCGAAGTAGTCGGCCTTGCGGTCCGGGCTGCCGCGAAAGAAGCCCAGGCGGGGGAATTCGCCCCGGCTGATGACGATGTAGGGATAGGATTTGTCGTCCCGGAACAGGATGTTGTAGCGCGGCGACAGGGTCTTGATCAGGTTGTTTTCGAGCAGCAGGGCTTCGGCCTCGGAACGGGTCACCGTGGTTTCGATGCGCTCGATCTGGCTCACCATGATCGCGATGCGGGGGCTGGCGAGGGTCTTCTGAAAATAGGAAGACACCCGCTTCTTGAGGTTCTTGGCCTTGCCCACATAAAGCACCGTCCCTTCTGCGGACAACATGCGGTAGACCCCGGGCAGGTCCGGCAGGGTAGCCAGGAAAGCCTTGTGGTCAAAACTCATGGGCGGCAATCGGGAAATCGGGGGCTGCAGGTACGGGCCTGAACCATGGGTGCGGCATGGCGGGCATCGGGGCCGTTGGCTGGGGCAAATTCAGGCATGGCGCGGATGTTACCATGGCGCCCCATGGCACTTGATACACCGCCTTTGCGCCCCTTGTGGGACATTTTCTGCCGGGTCGTGGATAACCTGGGGGACATCGGCGTCTGCTGGCGCCTGGCCCGGCAACTGGCTGCCGAATACCCGGTGCGGGTCCGGCTCTGGGTGGATGCGCCCGAGGTCCTGGCGCCGCTGTTACCCGCTTTTGACCCCGCCCTGGAGCGCCAGGAAATTGAGGGCGTCCGCATCGCCCGCTGGCAATCGCCCCTGGTGTTCGAGCAGGTGGCCGATGTGGTGATCGAAGCCTTTGCCTGCGACCCGCCCGCCGGGTATCTGGCCGCCATGGCCGACCGCCCTCGCCCGCCCTGCTGGGTGAATCTGGAATACCTGAGCGCCGAGCCCTGGGTGGCCGGTTGCCACGGGCTGGCTTCACCCCATCGCCGTTTGCCCTTGGTGAAATTCTTCTTTTTTCCGGGATTGGTGCCGGGCACGGGCGGCCTGCTGCGTGAACAGGATTTGCTGACCCGGCGCGATGCCTTTCTGGCCCAGGAGGGGCCCCGGCGTTTCCTGATGGAATTGGGACTAGATCGGGCGCCCGATACCCTTCAGGTCAGCCTGTTCTGTTACGACACGGCTCCGGTCGCCGACTTGCTGGCGGCCTGGCGGGAACACCCGGCCCCCCTCCTCTGCCTGGTGCCGCCGGGCAAACCCCTGGCGGCCGTGCAGAAATTACTGGGCGGTGGCGGCCCCTGGCAAGTAGGCCCGGCGCGCCTCGTGCCCATTCCATTCCTGCCCCAGTCCCGCTTTGATGAACTGCTCTGGAGTTGCGACCTGAATTTCGTGCGCGGCGAGGATTCTTTCGTGCGGGCCCTGTGGGCAGCCCGTCCCCTGGTCTGGAACCTCTACCCACAGGAGGAGGCTGCCCATGGCGCCAAGCTGGAAGCCTTCCTCGACTGGTATGAAGCCCCTGCCCCGATGGCCGCTTTCTGGCGCGCCTGGAACGGGCTGGAAGGCAATCTGCAGGCCACCTGGCCCGGTTTTCACGCGGCCCTGCCGGCACTGCAAGACAAGGCTTGCGACCGGAGTGCCCGGTTGGGCAGTGAAAATGATCTGCTCACAACGCTCGTCAAATTTTGTGAATCACGCGTATAATCCCGGGTTTCGTTTTGGCCTAACGCTCTGAAAAATCATGAAAACCGCTCAGGAACTCCGCTCTGGCAACGTCATCATGGTGGGTAACGACCCCCTGGTGGTCCAGAAAACCGAATACAACAAGTCCGGCCGCAACGCTGCCGTGGTCAAGATGAAGCTCAAGAACCTGCTCACCGGCGCGCCTTCCGAGTCCGTGTATAAGGCCGATGACAAGTTTGAAGTGGTGCAACTCGATCGCAAGGAAGTGACCTACTCCTACTTCGCCGATCCCATGTACGTCTTCATGGATGCCGAGTACAACCAGTACGACATCGAAGCCGAAAACATGACCGATGCCCTCAAGTATCTGGAAGACGGCATGGCCTGTGAAGTAGTGTTCTACAACGACAAGGCCATTTCCGTGGAACTGCCCAACTCCGTGGTGCGTGAAGTGATCTATACCGAACCCGCTGTCAAGGGCGACACCTCCGGCAAGGTCCTGAAGCCCGCCAGGATCGTCACCGGCTTCGAACTCGCCGTGCCCGCCTTCGTGGAAATCGGCGACAAGATCGAAATCGATACCCGCACCGACGAGTACCGCAACCGGGTCAAGTAATTTCAGCTTGGCCGCTGTTTGGAACGGGCAGCCTCGGCTGCCCGTTTGCATTTCCGTAAGCCCCGGGAACGGGCCATTTCCGTCCACTTTATCCAGCCGCCGTCCTCAGCCCGTTTACCGTTCCGCAAAATCGATGATGGCCGTAACGGCAGATTGATAGTCCGGGCTGGCCTGGAGGGCGCTCCAGTCGAGGGCGGGAGCCGGGGGAAGGAGCCGGGTGAGGCGGGCGCTGCGCAGCGGGTCTCTTTCCACCTGCCAGCGCGCCAGCACCTCACCTACCTTGTCCGGCGCATTACATAGCAGCAGCATGTCGCAGCCGGCCTGGTAGGCCGCTTCCACCCGGGCCAGGGTGTCGCCGGCGACGCGGGCGCCTGCCATCGACAGATCGTCGCTGAAAACCACTCCGTCAAACTTCACGTCGTTTCTTAGATAAGCGTGCCATTTCTTTGAAAATCCGGAAGGTTTATCGTCAATTTCCGGGTAGATCACATGCGCCGGCATGACCGCATCGAGAGGAAGTTCCCGATAGGGGCGGATGTCTTCCTGCAAGGCTTCGAGGCTGCGCTCGTCCACGGGAACGGCCACATGGGAATCCGCCTCCACCCAGCCGTGGCCGGGAAAATGCTTGCCGCAAGCGCCCATGCCCCCCGCCTCGAGACCCGCGATCAGCGCCCCGGCCAAGGCCATCACGGCCTCGGGGCGGCGGTGAAAGGCGCGGCTGCCAATGACGCTGGAACGGCCATAGTCGAGGTCGAGGTCCGGGGTGAAGGAAAAATCGACCCCCCGGGCCCGCAGTTCGGCGGCGAGCACATAACCGACCTGGCGGCTGAGATTCAAGGCCCGCTCAGGATCTTCATCCCAGGCCTGGCCGAGCCGGGCCATGGCGGGCAGGCGGGTGAAACCTTGCCGGAAGCGCTGTACCCGCCCCCCTTCATGATCCACGGCGATCAAAAGCGGCGGCTGGCGCAGGGCGTGGATTGCCGCAGTGAGGGCCGTGAGCTGTTCCGGGTCGGTGTAATTGCGGGTAAAGAGGATGATGCCGCCCACCAGGGGATGGCAGAGGCGTTCCCGGTCGAGCTCGGTGAGCGTGCTGCCCTCGATGTCGATCATCAGGGGGCCAAGGGCTTGTTCGGTCATGGGCGTTCGAGGATCACATAGGCGATGGCGTATTCCGCCTCGTCGCTGAGGGAAAGATGCGGGGTGAGCTGGCGGCTCTCGAGCAAGGCCTGGAGTTCGGAACTCAGGATGAAAGAGGGTTTGCCCAGTTCATCATGACCTACGCCGATGGCAGTGAGCCGCGCCGGCGGGCGGATGCCGCTCCCCAGGGCCTTGGCAAAAGCCTCCTTGGCGGCCCAGCGCTTGGCGAGGAAGCGGGCGGGCTCGCGAGCCTGGGCGAATTCCTCCCGCTCATGGGGCGCCAGGATCTTGTCGCTGCCCCGGCGGCCATGCCGCTCCAGGAGGCGGGCCAGGCGACGGACGGCGACGATGTCGGTGCCGATGCCGTAAATCATGAATCAGGCGGCGGCCCGCTCCATCAGGGCCTTCATTTCCCGCACCGCCTGCCGCAGGCCGATGAAGAGCGCGCGGCTGATGATGGCATGGCCGATATGCAGCTCGCGTACCCCGGGCAGGGCCGCGATGCGGCCGACGTTGTAATAATTGAGGGCATGGCCGGCGTTGAAGCGCATGCCCCGTTGCAAGATGGCCTCGCCGGCGCGGCATAGCTTATCGACTTCGGCCAGCACGGCGGCCGCGTCCGCATCGCGGCCCTGGGTGTGGAAGGCGTGGGCATAGGGGCCGGTGTGGAGTTCGCAAACCCGGGCGCCGATGCGGGCGGCGGCTTCCACCTGGGGCAATTCGGCATCGATGAAGACGCTGGTGACGATGCCGGCATCGCTCAGGCGGGCCACCACCTCCTTCAGGCGGCTTTCCTGCCCGGCCACGTCGAGCCCCCCCTCGGTGGTGACTTCGTGGCGGCCTTCGGGGACCAGCATCGCCATCTGCGGCCGGGTGCGGCAGGCGATGCCGACCATCTCGTCGGTGGCCGCCATTTCCAGGTTGAGCTTCACCTGGGTCAATTCCTTCAGGCGCCGCACGTCCTCGTCGCCGATGTGGCGGCGGTCTTCGCGCAGGTGGATGGTGATGCCATCGGCACCACCCAGGTGCGCCTCCACGGCAGCCCAGACCGGGTCCGGCTCCCAGGTGCGCCGGGCCTGGCGCAGGGTGGCCACGTGGTCGATGTTGACGCCCAGTTCGATCATGGAAGACTCCTTCGAGAAACGGATAGCTATCCCGACCGGGATGCGGGGCCCGATGCTACCAGTTTTCCCTCGAAGTTTTTCCCTTGAAATGGATTCTTCCGGGACGCCGGCGTGATCTGGACGCTGGCCGTGCAGGTAACCGGCCAGGGCATGACGGCGATCACCATGACCCGCGGGGTTTCCCCGGAGTGGATGAACAGGGGCTGCCACTTCGCCCCAGGAGACATTGGATGAGGAGGATTTCAAGATCGCTCCCCCTGCCCGCCAGGCTGCCGGACGAAGGGGGATGACCCGGACCCGGCGACCCGGACCCGACCATGAAAAAACCGACCCGGAGGTCGGTTTTTTCATGGCATCTGGGGCGACTGATGGGTTTCGAACCCACGACATCAGGAATCACAATCCTGCGCTCTACCAACTGAGCTACAGCCGCCATTGTTTTCTTGGCGCGCCCGGCGAGAATCGAACTCACAACCTACGGCTTAGAAGGCCGTTGCTCTATCCAGTTGAGCTACGGGCGCATCGAATCGACTCGCCGGGTAATTACATCACAGCCTTGATACATCACAACCTTGATACATCACGGCCTTGACATCACGGCCTTGCAGCGACGTCACGACCTTGCGGCTTGATATTCATTCTGGTCGGGGCGGTGGGATTCGAACTCACGACCCTCTGTTCCCAAAACAGATGCGCTACCAGGCTGCGCTACGCCCCGAAGAAGCGCGCATTCTATAGAGGCAAGATCGGGGCGTCAACTACAAAACAAACTATCGGCCCAGGTTTCCGGCAGCTCCGGAAGCCTTGGGTTTTAGGGGTTTTTTCCTGTTTTCTTGCAGGGAAGCCCCGTTTCTGATATTAAATGCGTTTTTCGTCATTACGGACGGCTATTTCAAATGGCAGAAGAACTGCTTCACAAGAACTTTTCACCCTACATCCCCAAGGCCGGGGAGGAATACATGAGCGCAGGGCAACTTCAGCACTTCCGCACCATACTGGAAGGCCTCAAGAAGGAGTTGAGCGAGGATATCGAACGCACGGTTCACACCATGCAGGACGAGGCGACCGTTTTTGCCGATCCCAATGACCGGGCCAGTCAGGAAACCGACATCGCCATCGAACTGCGTAACCGGGACCGGGAACGCAAGCTGATCAAGAAGATCGACGAAACCCTGAGCCGGATCAACAGCGGTGATTACGGCTATTGTGACAAGTGTGGTGTCGAAATCGGCATCAAACGCCTGGAAGCCCGCCCTACGGCGACCCTTTGCATCGACTGCAAGACGCTGGAAGAAATGAAAGAGAAGCAGATGGCCAAGTAAGGCCACTTGACGCGCAATCGGGCTCAGGCCCAAGTCCAAGCCAAAGCCAAAGCCCAAGCCAAAGGAACCTCCGGGTTCCTTTTGCTTTGGGGGTATCTGGGGGAAAAACCACGGGCACCCGAAGGTGCCCGTCATCATTGCGGCAGGGAGTGCGGCTTACTGCTGGGCGGGCGCTTCGGCAGGTGCAACGCCTGCGCCTTCCTCGGCAGCCACGGCCTTCATGGACAGCTTGACGCGGCCCCGGTCGTCGGTTTCCAGCACCTTGACGCGTACCAGCTGACCTTCCTTGAGATAGTCGGTCACGGCATTGACACGCTCCTGGGCGATCTGGGAAATATGCAGCAGACCATCCTTGCCCGGCAGGATGCTGACGATGGCGCCGAAGTCGAGGATCTTCAGCACGGTACCTTCGTAGACCTTGCCGATTTCCACTTCTGCGGTAATGGCATCGATACGGGCACGAGCCGCCGCAGCCGCCTCCGCGCTGGTGGCGGCGATGGTGATGGTGCCATCATCCTTGATGTCGATGGTGGTGCCGGTCTCTTCGGTCAGCGCACGGATCACGGCGCCGCCCTTGCCGATCACGTCGCGGATCTTCTCGGGATTGATCTTGAAGGTATACAGACGCGGAGCATAGGCAGACATTTCTTCCCGGTGGCCGGTCACCGAACCTTCCATGATGCCAAGGATGTGCATCCGGGCTTCATTGGCCTGGGCCAGGGCGATGGCCATGATTTCCTTGGTGATGCCCTGAATCTTGATGTCCATCTGCAGGGCGGAAATGCCCGCACGGGTACCGGCCACCTTGAAGTCCATGTCGCCCAGGTGATCTTCGTCACCCAGGATGTCGGTCAGCACGGCGAAACGGTTGCCTTCCTTGATCAGGCCCATGGCGATGCCGGCCACATGAGACTTGAGGGGCACGCCGGCATCCATCAGGGCCAGGGAGCCGCCGCAGACGGAAGCCATGGAAGAGGAACCGTTGGACTCGGTGATTTCGGAAACCACGCGCATGGAGTAGGAAAAATCTTCGGGCTTGGGCAGCACGGCCAGCAGGGCGCGCTTGGCCAGGCGACCGTGACCGATTTCCCGGCGCTTGGGGGAGCCGACACGACCGCATTCGCCCGTGGCAAAAGGCGGCATGTTGTAATGCAGCATGAAGCGTTCGCGGTATTCGCCGCCCAGGGCGTCGATGATCTGCTCATCCCGGTTGGTGCCCAGGGTGGCCACGACCATGGCCTGGGTTTCGCCGCGAGTGAACAAGGCGGAGCCGTGGGTACGAGGCAGCACCCCGGAGCGCAGGGTGATGGGGCGCACGGTGCGGGTGTCACGACCGTCGATGCGGGGAGCGCCGGAGAGAATGCGGCCGCGCACGATGGAGGCTTCCAGGGCGAAGAAATAATCGGCCACGACACTTTCGTCAGCGGCATTTTCACCTTCGCACAGGGCGGCGATCACTTCCGCCTTGATGTCCTTGACCTGCTGGCTGCGGGTCTGCTTCACGGTGATGTTGTAGGCTTCTTCCAGACGGGCCTTGGCCAGGGTTTCAATACGGGCGACCAGGGCTTCATCCTTGGCCGGAGCCTGCCAATCCCACTCGGGCTTGCCGCCCTCTTCCACCAGTTCATTGATGGCGTTGATGGCGGCCTGCATCTGTTCGTGGCCGAACACCACGGCGCCCAGCATCACGTCCTCGGACAGTTCCTGAGCTTCGGATTCCACCATCAGCACGGCGGATTCGGTACCGGCGACCACCAGGTCGAGCTGGCTCTCCTTGAGCTGGGTGGCAGTGGGGGACAGCACATACTGGCCATCGATGTAGGCCACGCGGGCGGCACCGATGGGACCCATGAAGGGCACGCCGGAGATGGCCAGGGCGGCGGAAGCGCCGATCATGGCGGGAATGTCGGGATCGATCTCCGGGTCCAGGGAGAGCACGGTGGCCACGATCTGGACTTCATTGTAGAAACCTTCGGGGAACAGCGGGCGGATGGGGCGGTCGATCAGGCGGCAGGTCAGGATTTCCTTTTCGGAGGGGCGGCCTTCGCGCTTGAAGAAGCCACCGGGAATGCGGCCGGCTGCATAGAATTTTTCCTGATAATCGACGGTCAGGGGGAAGAAATCCTGGCCGGGTTTGGCGGTCTTGGCCGCCACCACGGTGACCAGCACCACGGTATCGCCCATGCTCACGACGACGGCGCCAGAAGCCTGGCGGGCAATTTCGCCGGTCTCCAGGGTGACTTGCTGCTCACCGTAGGCGAAGGTTTTTTTCACGATATTAAACATAGTTTCCTTTCTACTTTCTCGACTCGACATTTCAATATTTGCGCGCCTGATTCTAACTCAGCCACTAACTCAGCCAGCAAACAAAAAGAGCGGACTACCCGGTGGCAGACCGCTCTTTGCAACAGACAGGGCCGCTACCGGCCCGGAATGTCATTACTTGCGCAGACCCAGACGTTCGATCAGGGTACGGTAGGCATTCACATTCTTGCCCTTCAGGTAATCCAGCAGCTTGCGACGCTGGCTCACCATGCGCAGCAGGCCGCGACGGGAGTGGTGATCCTTCTTGTGTTCCTTGAAGTGGCCGGTCAGGTCATTGATGCGGGCGGTCAGCAGTGCGATTTGCACTTCGGAAGAACCGGTATCGCCCTGGGCGCGCTGGAAATCGGCAACAACTTGTGCCTTTTGTTCGGTGGTGAATGCCATTCAAACTCTCTCTTCATGAAAACAGCAACGCCCCAGTTTGATAGAGCCGATGCCGGATTGAAAAATTTCCCCGGCAAGCGCCAAGGGAAGCGGGCGATTATAGCAACAAGCAGTGCTGCGCTCAAGCCACCACCATGTTTCTCAGCCGTGCCCGCATACTCCCGCGCACCAGCCGGTCCACCGTGGTACCGACCCGAAGTTTTTCCGCGCCCCCGACCCCGATCCCGATGGCGATCAGGATGTCATCCTCCGCGCGCGAGGCAAACGCGGCCAGGAAGGTGCCCGACAACACCGCGCCGATCTTGACGCCGATCTTGACGCCGACTTGACGCCTACAGGCAGTTCATTGCCCATGCCGTTCGACCTTTTGCTATCCTCGCAACATGTTTGAAAAAACCGCCCTCGCTACCGCCAAGACGCTCTACGGGCTGACCCTCGGCAGCGCTGCCGCGTGGCTTGCCTGGGTGTGCTTTGCAAATTTGCCGTTCTGGGTGGCGCTATTCCTCTTCCCCTTCGCACTCACCCTGGCGGCGATGGCCGGCGCACCCCTGGCGGCCGGCGCTTCCTTCATCGGCGGATTGCTGATGGCCGGTGTGGTATGCATCGGCCGTAAAGCGACGGCATCATCTCGTTCCGGCGCTTGACCTTGCGCTCGGCCGCCCCGATCCAGAGCCAGTAGTCCTCCATAACGAGGCCGTCGATCTCCGACGGCTGGATGCGCAGGACCGTGAGCAGCACTTCATCGAGCGGCCGCAGCGCTTCCTCAGTTGTCCTCCCTGCTGCGAAAGGAGTCCTGCAGCGCCTTCGAGTCGGCCAGGTCAAGCGGGTCGATGTCTTCCAGCATCAGGCCGGTGATCTAAAGCAAACAGTTTCAACCCCCGCCTGCCGTTGCCAGGGGCGGGGGGCTAAGCCATGAGCCAACTGATGCTGCGCGAAGAAGGCGAACACGCCCTGTACGAAGCCGAAAAGGCCCTGGCCTTTGCCGAAGGGCTGGCGGTGATGCTGGGCGACACTCAACTCTCGATTGCCGCCGACGAGCTGGCGGCCTTCCTCGTTAGTGCAACATCTCTTCTGTAAATTTGTAGTCTGCTGGTTTTGCGATGCTTTGGCGGTCGCAGCGATGAGGGCGCGTAGCGCCCGAAGAGCGGAGGACGGCAAAGCATCGCGGCGCGACCCCGGCAGCCAAACAGCGCCCGCTCCGCCAGCCCCAGCGCGGCCACGGCAAAGCGCGCCGGCGCATCTTTCGCGCCCCGGAAGAATTCATCAAAGACCGGCGACCCCAGCCCGGCGCGGATGGTTTGATCGGCATTCATCCTGGCATTATCCGCCGCCGTCCCACCAGGTCGGCCTTGGCCGCACCCGCCACCAGTCGTCGCTGACCTGGGCACCGCCCTGCTTGCCGTACAAAGGCTTGACGGGGGTGTCGATGGCCAGGATCCACGGGGGGTTCAAGGCCGCCTGCACGCTGCCCAGCCATTGGGGCACGAGCCAGGCCTGGCTTTGCGCTTGGCTCATGCGGGCCAGGGCGCGGCGCAGCGCGTCTTCGCGGATTAGCGGTTCATTGCGGATACTCCTCTTCGTCGTTTCAATCCACGCCCCCGTTGCTGGGGGGCGAATGGCGGGTAGAGTTCGATATTGAGGCGGCAGAGTGGTTTCAATCCACGCCCCCCGTTGCTGGGGGGCGAATGCGTTAGAAAGTACCTGTCCGGTTCGCAGCCGTCTGTGGTTTCAATCCACGCCCCCCGTTGCTGGGGGGCGAATGAGCCCATCATCGGCGTGCGCAGGCGCGGCCGTGATGTTTCAATCCACGCCCCCCGTTGCTGGGGGGCGAATGGCAGGGGATTTGCTTGTCTCACCAGGGCTGGGATCTGTTTCAATCCACGCCCCCCGTTGCTGGGGGGCGAATGATGGGCCCGGTCGAATGCACACTCTCTCCGGATGACGTTTCAATCCACGCCCCCCGTTGCTGGGGGGCGAATGGATGAGTGATGCTCACCTTTACTTGATGACGAAACTGGTTTCAATCCACGCCCCCCGTTGCTGGGGGGCGAATGCCTTGCCTTCGCGGCAGGCGAATGAATCCGGGATGTTTCAATCCACGCCCCCCGTTGCTGGGGGGCGAATGTTTTGTCGCCATCCTGCCCAACAAGGCGTCTGCCCAGTTTCAATCCACGCCCCCCGTTGCTGGGGGGCGAATGGTTCCGGTGCCATCCGGCTCAATGCTCACCACGTCGTTTCAATCCACGCCCCCCGTTGCTGGGGGGCGAATGTCTTCCTTTCTAACCTCCGGAAGGCAAAGCGCAATCGGGTTGCGTTGCGCGAACCTCGTGTTTTTGCGCAGCGGGTATCTTACATCAATCCGGAATCCTGGAATTACCGTCGACAAATCAATGTGTTGCCGACTGCGCGAAGCTGCCGGGTGAAAGTTGCGTACTTGGGGTTCGCGGGCCATCACAGCACGAGGGGGGCATCGAAGTCGGTGGCGCGAAAACAGCCGTATTCTTTTACTTCGTAGCCGCGCAATTCGGCAATGCGGTAAAAGCGCAGGTTGTCTTCCTTGGGGTCGATTTCGGCGACCAGATCACGTTCGAGCGCTTCAAACTGCATCCGGTCGATCTGGCATTCGAAGACCGATTTTTGCACCCGCTGGCCGATGCCTTCGCACAGTTTGGCGACGCGGCGCAGGCGGCGCCGGCCTGCGCGGGTTTCGGTGTTGACGTCGTAGCAGACGATGACCAGCATCAGCGCACCAGATAGGGCAGGTATGCGTCGGTGTCGCCGCGCAGGGTACGCGCCAGCAAGCGGGCCTGGACATGCGGCAGCAGGCCGAAGGGCAGGCTTTCGGCCAACAGGGGGTGCGAGGTCACTTCCTGCTTGCGCTCCTGATAGGCCACCAGCACGGCCTTGCGGGCATCGCCTTCGAGCAGGACCGCCCCGCCTTCACGCTCGACGAAATCATCGGCCCCGAGCTGACCACGATTGATCAGCGATAGCGCCAGGCGGTCGGCATAGAAACGGAATTCCTCCATCAGGTCGAGGGCGAGCGCCGCCCGCCCCGGACGCAGGGCATGCAGGAAACCGACTTGCGGATCGAGCCCGGCGGCTTCGATGGCCGAGCGGCAATCATTCATCAAGAGCGCATAGAGGAAGGAAAGCAAGGCATTGACCCGGTCGCGGGGCGGTCGCCGGCTGCGCCCCTCCATGCGGAAAACGGCGCGGGCGGCGGGGCGGATGAGATGGTTGAGGGCGGCAAAATACTGGCGCGCCGCCTCGCCCTCGATGCCGCGCAGGGTGTCGAGATCCGCCGCCGCCGGCAGGGCGCGCAAGGCAGCCGCGAGATCAGCGGCGCCCCGCGCCAAAATCGCGGCATCTTCGTTCGCCTTGCTCTCCCGCGCGCCGCGCAGCAGCACCTGGCGGCAGTTTCTCACCTTGCCGGCAATGGCGTTGCGTGCCTGGCGAACGCTAAAGGCGGGATCTTCCGCCGCCCGATACTGTGCCCGCCGGAGCAGGACGTTGCCCGAAACCGGGCCTTCCAACCGGGCCTTGAAGCGTCCGTTGGCATCGAGCAGGATGAGCGCCACCCCCTCTTCCGCCAGGCGATGCATCAATGGCAGCGAAACCGTGACGTGCCCGAAGCAGACCACGGCGCCCAGGTGATGCAAGGGTACCCTTAGCCGGGTTTCGTGTTCGATCTCGAGACGCACGGTGTTGTTGTCGAGGTGCACATAACTTTCCGGCGTCGTCACATACAAGGTGTTGAGCAGTTGCATATCAGTCCTCCGGCTCGAACAGATGGGCGAGCGCGGCCGCGCGCGCCGGGTTGTCGCGCACCACCGCACCGGGTTGGCACAGGTCATGCAGCGAACAGGCGCGGCAATGCTCGTCGGCCCGGGGCGGCGGCGTGATGCCGCGGGCCAGCAGATCGCGCACCCCGGCCAGGGCGGCCAGGGTTTTGGCTCGCAAACCGGCGTCGATCGCAACCTTGCGCCGCCGGCGTGAGCTGGCGTAATACAAGGCGCCTTCCGGCACCGGCTTGTCGAACATTTCTTCCAGGCAGAGCGCCTGCGCCGCCAGTTGTACGTCGTCGCAGGCGGCAATGTCGACCCGTTTGTGCCGGGCGCCGTGCTTGTACTCCACCGGGTAAGGGGTGCCATCGGGCAGGAATTCCACCACATCGGCCTTGCCCACAAGCCCGAGCCGGTCGCTAAAGAGCGGCAAGGCGCGCTCGATGCGTAAGCCATCGCGTAGCTCGAAACCCGGGTCATCCACCCGCTTGTGCAGGGCCTGGCCGCGCTGGGTGAACAGGTTGTCCTCGAACACCTGCTCGATGTGGATCAAGGCGCACTGGCGCGGGCAGTAGGCCCAATGCTGGAGGGCGGAAAGGGGAATGGGTTCAAAAGGTTCGTCGCTCATCGCGCCCCCTCGCCAATGGCTTTGGCAACTTCCTTGCGGTAGCATTGCCCAAGAATCGAAGGAGGCCGCACCATGACCAACTCTCCCCTTGAAGACATCGAAGCCGCCGCGCTGCAACTGGCGAGCAGCGACCGCGCTAAATTGGCCGAACGCCTGCTGATCAGCCTGGAAGAAGACGACGAAATCCTCGCCTCCTGGGTCGAAGAAGCCGAACGGCGGGGCGAAGCGTACGAGCGCGGGGAAACTGAGGCCATCGACTTCGATGAGGCGATTGCCCAGGCGCGGGCGCGGATCACCAATCGCCGGGTGGCATGAAAGCGATATTCCTCAAGGCGGCCCAGGCCGAGTTGAACACCGCTATCGATTACTACACCGACCACGCGAGCGAACGAGTTGCCGAAGCCTTCCTGCAGGATGTGCTGCACACACGCCAGCGGCTGATCGACCACCCGGAACTCGGTAAATTTGTCTCCAAACGCCTGCGTGCCCTGGCTCTCAAGCATTTTCCCTATTTCCTGATTTACCGTTTTTCCGGCGACACCATCAGCATCCCTGCCGTCGCCCACCAACGCCGCCGGCCTGGGTATTGGGGCGGGCGGCGCTGAAGACACTTACACCCGCTTGATCAGCGTCACGCCGCTAGGCAAGTTCGCTTCGTCAATGCTCACCTCGTAGTCGGCAAAGCTGCGCGCCACCTCCACATCTGCCTTGCGTGCCACCTTGATGCGGTCGAACAGCGCATGCGCGTGGGCGTTGCCCAGTTCCGAATCGTGCTTGAAGACATACAGCCCGCGCGTCGCCATTTCGCCACGGGCGGCGGAGCGGTCGTGCTCGAACATGTTTTCCAGGGCCTGCCAGAGCAGTTTCAGATCGTCTTCGTCAAAGCCCGTCTGTTTGGCAAGGAAAGCCGACACGAAGCCGTGCGCCACATAGACAGCGTAAGGCACGGTGTGCTTACGGCCCATGGTGCGGTTGTCGCCCTGCTGCTTCTCGGCTTCGGCTTCCGTGGCCACCGCCATGCGGGTGATGGAATGTTCCTGGGCAATGATCGGATCAACCGAGCGGGCAAAGGTCAGTTGCACCGGGCCGCGCACCTGGCCGCAATTGACGCCAGTCGACATCACCGCGCCGAAGGTGCGCACGTCGAAGAAGTTGGCGCACATCCACTGCCGCGCCTTGTCCACGGTATCGCCGCTGCCCTTGCGCTTCTTGTCGCCCTTGAGTTCTTCTTCGGCGCCAACGGCAACATAGGCCCTCTCGTGCGTCTGGTTGAGGACCGCCTTTTCCTTCACATAGATGTCGAAGAACGGCGTTTCGCCCTTCACCAGCCCGACGAAATTGCGCACCTTGCGCTTGAGCGACACATCGGTCACCAGCCCATGGCCGGATTCGGCATCCAGACGCGGCAGATTGCCGGCATCGGGGTCGCCGTTGGGGTTGCCGTCGCGCACATCGAAAACGAGAACGAAGTCATAGCGGTTGTTCAGGCTCATTGGGTTTCTCCCTGGGTGGATTCTTCGGATGGGGTGGGTTTGCGGAAAAAGTCCTGGCGTTGATGATAGTAGCCAAGGCAGAAGCGGCCTTGGTCGGGCAGGCTGAGGTGCCGGGGAAAATCGGCGATGCCATCGAGGATTTCGCCGAGCAGGCGTTCGAAATTCACCGCCCGGCCGCGATGGGTAAGCTTGGCCAGATGGTGATTCTTCAAGCGCAAAAGCGTGGTGAAAACCGCCACTGGCGTACTCGACGCCGCGCCGTAGTAGCGTTCGCGGATGGTGGCGTTGAGGCCGGGGTTGGCTTCTTCCTGGATCTTTTCCAAGACCGCAAAAAGACGCCCCAGGCGATACGCCGGATTGGGATTGGCTAGGTCGAGCATGTCGGAAAACTCCTGAATAAAAGAGGAATCGGAAGAACGGCGGGAACGGTTGAGGCAAGCCTTGATCGCCGCCGCCCGCAGGTAGGTGACGTTCTGCTCGGCACGGCAGCGTTGCACCGCCGCGTTGAGCCAGGTGGCCGGAAAGGGGCTCCCGGAGAGCATCGCCCGCATGATGTCGCCGCCGAGATTGGGCGGGATGTTGTCGGCCTTGCCCTGCCCGGCACAGGCCGCCAGCAGGCGGAACAGGCTGGGAAATTCCGGGTCCTTGCCGCCGCGCACCATCTTCAGATCCGCGAACCACTGGCGGATGCGCTGGGCGACTTCATGCAAGGGCGCGGCGTACCAGAAACGAACCGAAATCCGTGCGGCATTCGGCGCCAGTCCAAGGACATAGAAGCGGTTCTCGCCGCGCCCGCCATCGAACTGACCGGACTGGACGGCGCTCAGGACAGCGCGCACCCGTTCGATACGGGCATCCGGATCGTCCTGCTGTTCGCCGAAAACCGCAGCAAAGACCGACTCGGCCTCGGCGTCTTCCTTCTGTGCCCAGAACACCGTCGAGGTATCGCCCACCTGAAAGCGCTGCCGCGAATTGCGGTCGAGCAGGTGGTTCAGGGCGGTGGTGTAGGCAAAGGCGGCAAAGGGGCTGACCGGGGCGTTATCGCCTTGCTCCTTGTTGAACGAGGAAAAAGCATCGAGATTGAAGGAAACCAGCGTCGCGCCGGAACTCTGCGCCCCCCAGACACCCTTGATGACCGTGTGCAGCCGCTCCGTTGGCGCCGGCTCGCCAGTGACCAGGCAGATGGATTTCGCCGCCCCGGCCGTTTCGTCGCCGCGACACGCGCAGACGACGGCAGGCCGCTGGCAGATCAGGTCGACTTCGTCGTGCAAGCGAAAGGTCAGGACGGGATTACCTTCGAGAAGGTCTGGCCAAAGCGGGTCACGGCGCAGTTCCGCCACCCCGCCGTTGGCGTAGAAACGCTCGATGGCCTGGATGCCCGCATCCTGCCGCGCCGATTCCGGCAAATCGGCAATGCGCTGGCGAAAGGCGGCATGTTGCTCGGCCACCCGCGCCGGCTTGCCACGCGTATCGACACCCAGCACATACTCGGCGCTATCCCACAGCAGGTTGGCCGCCACACCAGAAGATCGCTTGACCCCCATGGGCACCCGATAGCGCTGCCCCACTTTCTTCTTGCCTTCTCCTTGCCGGGTATCGACGATGCCCAAAGGTCTGCCATCTGCGGCCAGCTCGATGATGAAGGGGATTTCCTTCTCTTCCAGGCCAAAGGCTGGCAGGCGCCGGCCTGGATCAGGATCGGCTACCTTGCGCTGGTAGTAGTCATAGAGCGCTTGCAGGATCATCCCATCACCTGCGCCGTGGCAAGGTCGATCACCCCGCGCTGCATTGCGGCGCGGAAAAAGCGCGGCTTGGGGCCGCCCGCCGCAGTGAAGTCCAGGTCGAACAGCATCCAGCCGAGATCGCGGGTTTCGTCGATGGCCGGCGCCTCGTCGGCGGGCCGGTCGACCCGCCGGAAGCGGGCCGCGAATTCCCGGCAGCCAAGATAGGGCTGATTGACGCATTGCCCCTTTTCCGCCCGGCGCTCGAACATCTCGCGGAACTTGGCCGGGTTGCCGAGGGCATCGTCGCCGACCGGCACCAGTTCGGCATGAATGCGGTAGGCCACATCGCGCAGGAACAGGCCGGCGCGCTGCTGCCGGTCTTCCTCCACGTACAGGGCGAGCTTGCCCTTGCCGGCGCCCATCGCCGTCTGGGCATTGCGCACCGATACCTTGGATGCCACCTCATTGCGCCGCACGCTGATCCAGCGGATCGGCTTGAGCACCTCGATGCGCTTCACCTCCCAGCGGATAGCCGGCTTCCACAAAATGGCCTCGAACACCGAGCGCGCGGCAGAAGGCGTCATCACATCATAGGAAACCCGCTCGACCTTCATTTCCGGGCGGGTAAAGCAGGCGAAATCACCTGCGACTTCGAGACAAAAACTTGCCATCATTCCTCCTTTGGCAGGGTCAGAGTTTGCTTGACGAAAAGTCTTACTGACTATCCTTATCAGCTCAAAAAACAAGCTCTCCCGGGTCCCCCGGCACACCATCGACATCGATCCCCAGCACCGGGTCGTAAAGCACATCATTGTTCGCCGACTGCACGTACAAGCCCGGGAAGTCGCCGCCCAGGGCTTCGATGTCGCCTTGCTTGAGCAGGCGCTGTAGGTCGCTGTTGTAGAGGGTCACGCCGTAGCGTTGCAGCTTGCGCAGCAGCCAGCGCTCCGGGCCGTTCTTCTTGAGGGTGTTCAAGCACATGCCGATGCGGTCGTCGTCCGGATCGCGCCGGTAGCGGACGAAGACAGTAGCGCCGTCCTGTTCGTCGATCAGCCGGAAACGCTCGGCGGCAGTGCGGAACATCACGTCGGCTTCACGACCCACGCGCAGCAGCCGGCAGATGTCTTTTTCATCGAGCCGCGCATCGCCATAGAGCCTGCGGAAGAACTCGCCGAAGCGCTCGACGCCCATCGGCTCGGCTGTCGCCGGAAGGCCGCCCCAGAGCATCCGGGTCGCCTGTTCCGCCAGGCGCAGCAGGCCCGGCGGGGCCGGCTTGGGCGGCACGAAGACATGCACCTCGCCACATTCCAGCCGCCCTTCGCGGTTACAGCGCCCGGCGGCCTGGGCGATGGAATCGAGTCCGGCCAGCGCCCGGAAGACCACGGGAAAGTCGATGTCGACGCCAGCTTCCACCAGTTGCGTGCTGACCACCCGGATCGGTTTGGCCGCCTCTCCCGCGTTCAAAGCCCGCCGCCGTTCGGCCAGTTCGGCCTTGATCGCCTGGAGGGTGTCGCTGCGATGCTCGGCGCACATCAGGCCGGACAGGTGCCAGAGCCCTTCGGGGTTTTCCATCTTGAGTTGCCGGTAGAGATCGCGGGCATCGGCGCGGCGGCCGACGATGGCGAGCACGGCCTCATGGCGGGCAATTTCCGATGCCAGATCGTCCCAGCTGCGCGTCGCGTTCAGATCGGCAGGGAGATGTACCCGCACCCGCCTTAGATCGGCATAAAGGCCGGGCACGTCGTCGACGATCTCGCGCACCTCGCCGGCCGTAAAGCCGCGCAAGGCCCTGGCCTGATCGAAGCCGGTTCGGCTTTCCAGGGTCGGCTGGGTGGCGGTGCACAACAGCAGCGTGACGCCGTAATCCTTGACCAGCAGGCGCAAGACGTCGACCACCGGCTGCAGGTAGGCAAGCGGCAGCAACTGCGCTTCGTCGAGGACGATGACGCTACCGACCAGGTTGTGCAGCTTGCGGCAGCGCGAGGTGCGATGGGCAAACAGGCTTTCCAGCAATTGCACGTTGGTGGTGACGACCAAGGGCGCATCCCAGTTCTCACAGGCCAGTCGCGAGCGGGCGGTTTCCTGGGTTGCGTCGACTTCGACGTTGCTGTGGTGCTCGATGACGTTCTCGTCGCCAAAAATGTCCCGGAAGATTCCGGCCGTCTGCTCGATGATGCTGGTGTAGGGAATGGCATAGACGATGCGCCGCTGGCCATGGCAAACCGCGTGGCGCAGCGCAAACGCCAGGCTGGAGAGCGTCTTGCCGCCACCGGTCGGCACCGTCAGGCTGAACACGCCGGGCGCCAGTTCCGCCTTGGCAAGGCAGGCGCGCAGGACTTCGGCACGCTTGCGATTGACCTTGCTGTCGGCTTCGCCGCGCAGGGCGACAGCCTCAGCCATTTTTTCCAGATGGGCGGCCAGGCGGCCTTGCAGCGCGTCGAGGCCGGAAAAGCCTTGCCGCGCCTCGTTCTTGCCCGGCGACATGAAGGCTTCGGTATCGAGGAAATCGGCATCCACCAGGCAGGAAAAAAGCATACGCACCCAGAGCGCGAAGCGGCCGGGAATGGGATCGTCCTTGTCGTCGTCGCGGTGGCGCAACAGGTCTGCCATGTCGGGCAAGGGAGCGGCGGGTTTGAGAAGGTATTCGGGAATCGGGGCGGCGCAAGCCGTCGCCAGTTCCCTTTGGGCGTCTTCGGAAGCCAAGCGGTACTCGAGGCTTTTGTTTTCCCCGGCCCAATCCGAGAGTCCGGCGTGGTGCCCGGCAATGAGGTAGGAGAGCACGCGAGCGACGACTGGGCCCGAGCGTTTATCCACTTCTTTTAGATAGCGCTCTGCCCACAGGGCGCCGGCCGCCGAATGGGTTTTGTCGGTTCCGGCAACGCGCCCCTCGATATGGGCATCCGGGTCGCCGCATTGGCGGATGTAGCGCTGAAAGCCTTCGCGGAATTTGCCCAGGTCGTGCCAGAGTCCGGCCAGGGCGGCCCAGGGGGCCGACTGGAAAGTCGCCGCGAACTCGCCCGCCAGCCGGGCGACCGCCACTGCATGGTGCGACAGGGGATGCGCCAGCAGCCGCTCCCCATCCTTCCGGATATGGGCAATGAACTCGCAGGCGGCGAGGTCCATTGCATCACCTGCCCCGCTTTCCATTCTGTCCATGAGCGTCAATGCCTTCGATTCCTCCATGCCGTCCTCCCGAGTTTGTTGCCAAGCCTACCTTCCCACGGTCTCAAAACCTGAGACTGAGCCAGGAGAGCGTTCAGTATTTTTCGAGGCTCTGTTTCAGGAGACGGATCACCTTGGCACGCAACTCCGGGGGAGCGACGACCTGACAGTCGGGACCGTGTTTGAGGATGTCCAGGATGAGCCCCGTATCCTGGCTATAGGGCAGGCGCAGTTGATAACTGCCATCGGCCAGGAACTGTCCCTCCTGGGCCGGGTGCCATTGCTCGGTGGCAACCCAGCGGGCCTGCCTTGCACTGAAAACCAGGGTGGCCCAGGTGAGCTGCTGACCGGCAAAGATTCCGTAACCCGCGCCGAGAAAATCATCCAGCACTTCCTCGGCCAGTTCCCGGGCCTGAACATCCGTGGGTTGGGTCTCGAGGATGGCGTCTACGGCAAAGCTGCGCAGGGCATCCTTCTGGTGACACCAGGCATCCAGATACCAGTTGCCCCGGTAATGGACCAGCCGTTGCGGCGACACCTCGCGTTGGCTGAGTTCGCCACTGCTCCGGGCCTGATAGCGGATCAACAGCCGCTGACGTTCCATGACTGCCGCCGCAAGGGTCTGGAAATGCCTTGGGGTGCAACTGCGGCTGGCCACCTGGAGAATGCGGACCCGGCGCGCCACCTCCCCGGCCGGGCTGGCGGCGCTACCCAGCATCTTGAGCAGACGTTCCCGCAACGGTTCGATGTGTTCTGCCAGCACGCCTCCCGTGTCCATGGCGCGGAGCAATGCCTTTAGGCTCAAGAGCGCATGGATTTCCCGGGGGGAAAACCAGAGCCCGGGTAGTTCCTGGCACTCAGCCGTGCGATCCAGACGATATTGCCGGGTTTCCTCATCCTTGATCAGAGGCAGCCCCAGGCGCTCCTGGGCCACGGCCAGATCGCGATCCAAGGTTGCCCGGGAAACCTCCAGACGCTCCATGAGCTCACTGAAACTGACGCTGCGGCGACTACGCAGCATGCGCTCGATGATGTGGATCCGCTCGGTCCTCTGCATGGCTGCCTCCGTAAAACCAGAAGCATAATCCATGCGGCATCGAAGCCGATACGGCTACATCCCGAACCGGCCGGTCAGGTCGAAGGAGGTTTCCTTGCCCACCTGGGGGCCATGGGCGGCGAGCCAGCGGCCGGCTTCTTCGTAGCCGATGTCGTGAAGCTTTTTCAGAAAGGGCCAGTCGGCGGCCACCTTGGTGGCGCTGCCGAACAGGCGCTGCAGGTCATGGGCTTCGATCAGGTGGAAGCGGGTTTCCAGCATGTGCCGCTCGAAGCCCGAGGGTTCATGCCGGGCGCGGCCCAGAAGGCGCTTCAGGCTGAGGCGGCCCAGCCAGCCTTGGGCGGCTTCCCCGGCATGGCCGCGGCTGTAGTCGATGACGTTGGCAAAGAGCAGCATCTCCCGCAGCAGGCTGGTGTTGAAGGCCAGCTCCAGGGTGCGGGCACGGATTTCCTCCGCCGTGCGGGGGGTCTCCCCATATACCGGCGGGGCAAGCAGGATCAGCAGGATGTCCCGGGCACTGCATTCGTAGAACAGGGGAAAGACCGCCGGGTTGGCCGCGTAGCCGCCGTCCCAGTAGGGTTCCCCGTCGATCACGATGGCGTGGTGCAGCATCGGCAGGCAGGCCGAGGCGAGCACGGCGTCCACGCTCAGCTCTTTGTTGCGGAACAGGCGCAGCTTGCCGGTATTGGCGTTGGTGGCAGCCAGGAACAGGCGCAGCGGGCTGTGGCGGGCCAGGCCGACAAAATCCACTCGTTCTTCGAGCAGTTTTCGCAGCGGATTGAAGTTGAAAGGATTGAGTTGATAGGGAGAGAGGTACTGAGTCCAGTTGAGCATGAAGCGGGTGGCGGGCAGCAGGGCCACGCCCTCGCCTCCGGCCACGGGTACCGAAAGGTCCTGGGGAATACTGTCGGCAATGGCGCGCCAGAACTCGGCCAGGGCCTGCCGGGCGCCGTCCCGGCCGCCGCGCATCAGGCCGTCGGCCAGGACCACGCCGTTCATGGCGCCGGCACTGGTGCCGCTGATGCCTTCAAAATCGAACCGTCCATCTTCGAGCAGGCGGTCCAGAACGCCCCAGCTGTAGGCGCCATGGGCACCGCCGCCCTGGAGTCCGAGGTTGATCACGGGTTTTGTGGCGGATGTGGCATGACTCATGGAATCCCTCCTTGCGTTGACGGCAGCACCTTGCGGCTAGGATACTTCGCCCGGCCTGGAATCCTGCAAGGGATTTCCAGGATTTTCTGCATTTCCTCAGGATTACCGCATGCTGCCAAAGCTTTCTACCTTCCCCGGGGTGCCCGGCCCCGTGGTCATCATCGTCCTGGACGGCTATGGCCTGCCCAGGACCGACCTGGGCAGCGCCATCGCCGCCGCCCGGAAACCCACCTTGGACAAGCTCTTCGCCCAGTACCCGAACATCCGCCTGAAGGCGCATGGCACCGCCGTCGGGATGCCTTCCGACGACGACATGGGCAATTCCGAGGTGGGCCACAACGCCATCGGCGCAGGGCAAGTCTATTCCCAGGGGGCTGCCCTGGTGGCGGATGCGATCGAATCGGGCCGCATCTGGCAGGGCGAGGCCTGGCGGCAGATCGTGGCAGGGGCCAAGGCCGGCCGCGGGGTGATCCACTTTCTCGGGCTCTTTTCCGACGGCAATGTGCATAGCCACATCGACCACCTGAAAGCCATGATCGTCCAGGCCAAGGCCGAGGGGGTGAAGAAGGTGCGCATCCACGCCCTCCTCGATGGCCGCGACGTGCCCGAGACCAGCGCCCTGGATTACCTTTTGCCCTTCGAGGCTTTTCTGAAGGAGGTCTCAGATGCCACTTTCGATGCCCGGATCGCCTCGGGCGGTGGCCGCCAGGTCATCACCATGGACCGCTACGAAGCCAACTGGGCCATGGTGGAAGCAGGCTGGAAGACCCATGTGCTCGGCCAGGGCCAGCCCTTTCCGAGCGCCGTGGCAGCCGTGAATGCCCTGCGCGCCGCCCAGCCCGGAACCATCGATCAAGACCTGCCCCCCTTCGTGATCGTGGAAAACGGCGAGCCCGTCGGCACCATCGAAGATGGCGATGCGGTGGTGTTCTTCAATTTCCGCGGTGACCGGGCGATCGAGATCAGCCGCGCCTTTGAAGACAGCGATTTCGACAAGTTCGACCGGCGGCGCGTGCCCCAGGTCCGCTATGCTGGCATGTTGCAGTATGACGGCGACCTGCAACTCCCGAAGCGTTTTTTGGTGCCGCCCCCGGCCATCCAGAACACGATGGGCGAGTGGTTCGCCAAAACCGGCATCCCTCAATTCGCCTGCTCGGAAACCCAGAAATTCGGCCATGTCACCTATTTCTGGAACGGCAACCGTTCGGGCAGGTTCGAAGGCGAGACCTGGCAGGAAGTGCCCAGCGACGTGGTGCCCTTCGAGCAGCGCCCCTGGATGAAATCCGCCGAGATCGCCGATGCCATGATCGCCGCCATCCAAAGCGGCAAGTATCGGGTGCTGCGGTGCAATTTCGCCAATGGCGACATGGTCGGCCACACCGGCAACTTCCGCGCCACCACCCTGGCCATCGAGGCGGTGGACCTCGCCCTGGAACGCCTGTTGCCGGTAATCGACGCCGCCGGCGGGGTGGCCCTGATCACTGCCGACCACGGCAATGCCGACGAAATGTTCGAGCTCGACAAGAAGACCGGGCAGCCCGCCCCCGACAAGGACGGCGCCTACCAGGCCAAGACCGCCCACACCTTGAACCCGGTGCCCTTGATCCTCTATGACAACGTCAGCGGCGGCAAACTCACCCTGAAGCAGACGGAAAACGCGCGCCTCTCCAACATCGCCGCCACCGTCGCCCACCTGATCGGCCGGGAAAAACACGAGAGCTGGGACGAAAGCCTGCTGATGGTCTGCTGATGGTCTGCTGATGGTCAGAAAGCCGGCAGATCAAGGCATGCCCCTGGCAAGCAACGAGACCATGCTCCCGCCGTTTCAGACGCTCAGGACAAATCCAGGTGCGGTTAGGCCAGGTGCGGTTGGGTCAAGTGCAGTTGGGTCATATACAAGGCCGTTATCGTCTTGGCGTCAGTGATTTCACCGTTCAGGATGCCCGCTTGTATCTGCTTCAGGCTGAACGAGAAAATTTCGATGAACTCCCCCTCTTCTTGCATCGGGTCTGAAATTTTCACCAACCCGCGCGCAAGAAATACCTCGATCCGCTCATCCGAGTAACCGATGCAAGGATGCAAGGTGCCCAGATGCGTCCAGGACCCCGCCTCATAGCCGGTTTCTTCACGAAGCTCCCTGATGGCCGTCCTCTCCATACTTTCACCTGCATCTATCTTGCCGGCGGGCAATTCCAGGAAAGTCCGTCCCAGGGGATAGCGGAACTGACGCTCGAACAGCAGTTCGCCGCTTTCCAGAACAGGGACGATCACGACGGCCCCGGGATGCTTGATGTATTCCCGGACCGACTCTTTGCCGTCAGGCAAGCGAACCCGATCCCGCCTGACGTGCAAAAGGTTGCCCTGAAAGATGAGCTCGGAATCCAGCTGCTGTTCATCCAATCCTTGCGAAGGTTTCCACTCCGGTTCGCTCACAACGCTTCACTCCTTATCGGTCAAGTGCTGCGCCCGGCCGGGCGCAGCAAAGAAAACCGGCCCAACAGGGCCGGCGAAGGTGTGCGGACGGCAAAACACTGTCAGAGGGAAAGCACGCCCTGATAGGCCGCCACGCCGCCTTGAGCCAGGACGGGACTGACATCCTGACGAGCCTGGGCCTGCACATCCTGGCGCACCCGGGACGCCTGCGCCGCCCCCTCGGCCTGACTATCCGGCATGGGAGCGCCGACCGACACCCGAGCCATGGGGTCCGCTGCAACAGCGGGACGTGCCATGGGATCCGCCGGGGTCACGGCAGTGGGCGCTGCTGCCATCCGTTCCGGCTGCGGCCTCGGGGTTGCTGCGCCGGTGGGCTGAGTCACGCTGGCCTGCTGCAGGGGAAGGGATTGGGCAGCCATGCCGGCCGGTGCTGCTGTAGTGAAGCCTGGGGCTTCGTTACGGACAGGTCTGGTTTGCGCCGCATTCTGCACCGGTACGTTCTGCGGGGCCGATGCCGATTGCTGGGCAGCCGCACGAGCCAGCTCCGGGTTTTGTTGTTCGGTTGCCAGCATGGATTGCCCCGCTGCACTCAAACTGACCTTGGTACTGGAAGGAGGCTGGCTGGCGGCATTCCCTGCATCGACACCCGCAGGACCACGACCTGCCGGCGCACTGACACCCGCTGCCGCGCCGGCAGGAGATGAAGCGGGGACTGAACCATACAGCGCCTGCAGCCCTGAACGATTGATTTCCATGATGTGACCTCTCGTGAAAATACCGACTTACGGTTTCATCCTAGCCCAAAGTCTGGATTTCCAACAGCCCTGCAATGTAAAAGGCGAGGTCTCCCGCCTTTGTTCGATCTGCCTGACCAAGCCGGCGTCATCAGAAATGCAGGGCTCGCTTGTCGCAGGCCAGGGCCGCTTCGTGCACCACTTCCGACAGGGTCGGGTGAGCGTGGCAGATGCGGGCCAGGTCTTCGGAAGCTCCCCCGAATTCCATGGCCACCACGGCTTCGGCGATCAACTCGGAAGCCCCGGCGCCGATGATGTGCACGCCCAGGATGCGGTCGGTCCTGGCATCGGCCAGCATCTTCACGAAGCCTTCGGGAGCGCCCATGCCCAGGGCACGACCGTTGGCCAGGAAAGGAATCTTGCCGGCCTTGTAAGCCACGCCTTCGGCCTTGAGCTGCTGCTCGGTCTTGCCGACCCAGGCCATTTCGGGGTTGGTGTAGATGACGAAGGGAATCGTGTCGAAATTGCAGTGGCCTGCCTGCCCCGCGATCAGTTCGGCCACCATCACGCCCTCTTCCATGGCCTTGTGGGCCAGCATGGGACCACGCACCACGTCGCCCACGGCCCAGATGCCGGCCACATTGGTCTTGCAGTGCTCATCCACCTCGATCATGCCGCGCTCGTCGAGCTTGAGACCCACGGCTTCGGCATCGAGGCCGTCGGTGTTGGGGATGCGGCCGACGGAGACGATCAGGCGATCCGCATCGAGCTTGTGTTCCTTGCCTTCCTTGTCGACATAGGCGATGGAAACCCCCTTCTTGCTGGTCTTCACTTCGCCGATCCTGACGCCCATGTTGAGCGACAGACCTTGCTTGGTGAGCAGCTTCAGGGCTTCCCTGGACAGATCCACGTCGGCTGCCGCGAGGAAGTCGGGAGCGGCTTCGAGGATGGTCACTTCGGAGCCCAGACGGCGCCAGACGGACCCCATTTCCAGACCGATGACGCCGGCGCCGATGATGGCCAGCTTCCTGGGCACGGCGTCGATGTCGAGCGCGCCGATGTTGTCGCAAATCAGCTTGTTGTCCACGGCGATGCCGGGCAGGTGACGGGCCTTGGAGCCGGTGGCGACGATGACCTGCCTGGCCTCGACCACTTCCTCGCCGACCTTGACCTGCCAACCGGCAGCGCCCTGGCCCACGAAGGCGCCGTGACCCTTCAGCAGGGTGACGTTGTTCTTCTTGAACAGGCCCTTGATGCCGGCCGTCAGCTTGTCAACAATCTCGGACTTGCGGCCGATCATCCTGGGCACGTCGATCCTGGGGGTGCCCACGGAAATACCCTGCTCGGCAAAAGCGTGGCCGGCTTCCTCGAACAGATGGGAGGTGTGCAGCAGGGCCTTGGAGGGGATGCAGCCCACGTTCAGGCAGGTGCCGCCCAGGCGGGGTTCGCCCTTGGGATCGGCATAGGGGTTGGATTCACAGCAGGCGGTGTTGAAACCCAGTTGGGCAGCACGAATGGCGGCCACGTAGCCGCCGGGGCCACCGCCGATGACGAGTACGTCGAATTGTTGGGACATAGCGTATCTCCAGTTCAATTTGCAAAAAAGGGTGAGGCGAAGGCGATGCCTTCGGCCCCACCCCTTTCAGTTCAGCGGATCAAACCCCCAGCAGCAGGCGGGTGGGATCTTCCAGGGCTTCCTTCATGGTCACCAGACCCAGCACGGCTTCGCGGCCATCGATGATGCGGTGGTCGTAGGACATGGCCAGGTAGTTGATGGGGCGCACCACCACTTGACCATTTTCGACCACGGCACGGTCCTTGGTGGCATGAATGCCGAGGATCGCGGACTGGGGCGGATTGATGATCGGTGTGGAGAGCATGGAACCGAACACGCCGCCGTTGGAAATGGAGAAGGTGCCGCCGGTCAGGTCTTCGATGGTCAGCTTGCCATCCTTGGCCTTGTTGCCGAATTCACCAATCTTCTTCTCGATGTCGGCGATGGACATTTCGGAAGCATTGCGCAGGATCGGCACCACCAGACCACGAGGGGAACCCACCGCGATGCCGATGTCGATGTAGCCGTGGTAGACGATGTCGTTGCCATCGACGGAAGCGTTCAGGATCGGGAACTTTTCCAGGGCGGCGCAGGCGGCCTTGACGAAGAAACCCATGAAGCCCAGACGCACACCGTGGGTCTTCTCGAACTTTTCACCATACTGCTTCCTGAGCGCCATGATCGGGCCCATGTTCACCTCGTTGAACGTGGTCAGGATGGCGTTTTCGTTCTTGGATTGCAGCAGACGCTCGGCGATGCGGGCGCGCAGACGGCTCATGGGCACGCGCTGTTCGACACGCTCACCCAGAGGGATGGCCACGGCGGCGGGGGTGGCGGCAGCAGCGGCAGTGGCAACGGCAGCAGCCCTGGGGGTAGCGGCCACCGCGTCCTCCTTGGTGACTCGCCCGCCACGACCGGAACCGGACAGCTCAGCCGCAGCAATCCCCTTCTCCTCCAGAATCTTGCGGGCGGAGGGGCTGGCGGTACCGGCCGGAGCAGCGGCAGCGGGCGCAGCCGCCGGAGCGGCGGTAACGGCAGGGGCCGCGGTAACGGGAGCCGCGGCGACTGCCGCCTTGGCTTCGGTATCGATTTTGGCAATGACTTCGTCGGAAACCACGCTGTCGCCATCCACCTTGATGATTTCAACCAGCACGCCGGCGTCGGGGGCGGGAACTTCCAGCACCACCTTGTCGGTTTCGATATCGACCAGGATTTCGTCACGTGCAACGGCGTCGCCCACCTTCTTCTTCCAGGAGGACAGTGTGCCTTCGGCCACGGATTCGGAGAGCTGCGGGACTTTGACTTCGATGATCATATTCACTCCTCGTATCTTGTTTTAGTAGTCGATCTTGCCCATGGCGGACTCGATCAATGCCTTGTGCTGCTCGTTGTGCTTGGCCAGATAGCCGACGGCCGGGGAAGCAGAAGCAGGACGTGAGACCAGCAACAGATGCTGCTTGGGTCCTACGGAACGAACCAGGTGTTGGCGCGAGGCGAACCAGTACCAGGCCCCTTGATTGCGGGGTTCTTCCTGACACCAGACGATCTCGGTGGCCTTGGGATACCTGGCCATTTCGGCGGCAAAGGACTCTTCCGGGAAGGGATAGAGCTGCTCGATCCGCACGATGGCGATGTGGTTGAGTTCCCTTTCCCGGCGCGCAGCGAGCAGATCGTAGTAGATCTTGCCGGCACAGAGCACGACGCGGGTGACCTTCCTGGCGTCGATGGCATCGATTTCGCCGATCACCCGCTGGAATTCGCCATTGGCCAGCTCTTCCATGGTGGAGACGGCGTCCTTGTGGCGCAGCAGGGACTTGGGCGTCATCACCACCAGGGGCTTCCTTTGCTTGCGCACGGCCTGACGGCGCAGCAGGTGGTAGATCTGGGAAGGCGTGGTGGGCACGCAGACTTCCATGTTCATCTCGGCACAGGCCTGCATGTAGCGTTCCAGGCGGGCGGAAGAGTGTTCCGGACCCTGACCTTCGTAGCCATGGGGCAGCAGCATCACCAGACCACAACCACGACCCCACTTGGCCTCACCGGAGGTGATGAACTGGTCGATCACCACCTGGGCACCGTTGGCAAAGTCACCAAACTGGGCTTCCCAGATGATCAGTTCATTGGGCTCTGCAGAGGCATAGCCGTATTCAAAGGCCAGCACGCCCTCTTCAGACAGCACGGAATCAAAACACTGGAAGCGCCCCTGCTTGTCCTGCAGGTGAGCCAGGGGATGGTAGGTCCCCTCGGACCAATGGGTCCGGTTCTGGTCATGGAAGGCGACATGGCGATGGAAGAAGGTCCCGCGCCCCACGTCCTCACCGGACAGGCGCACCCCAAAGCCTTCGGTGAGCAAGGTGGCATAGGCCAGGTTTTCAGCCATGCCCCAGTCGAAGGGCTGCTTGCCCTCACCCATGGCGCGCCGGTCGTCGATGATCTTCTTGACCCGGCTGTGCAGGGCAAAGCCTTCGGGCAGGGTGGTGAGGCGCTCGGACAGGCGCTCGATTTCCTGCACGGGCACCCGGGTGTCGCAGGTCTCGATGTACTTCCTGGTCTGGTAGGGCTTCCAGTCCTGGGCATGGGTGCGCTTGTAGTCGGAGAGCACGGGGTTGTACAGCAGCTCGCCCTTGTCCAGGTGGGCGCGGTAGTCCTGGATCATTTGCTCCGGCTCGTCGGCCGCCAGGGTGCCCTCGGCCACCAGCTTGTCGGCATACACCTTGCGGGTGCCGGGATGAGCCTGCACCTTCTTGTACATCAGGGGCTGGGTCACCATGGGCTCGTCCTGCTCGTTGTGGCCCAGCTTGCGGAAACAGAAAATGTCGATGACCACATCCTTGCCGAACTGCTGACGGTAATCCACGGCCAGCCTCGTCACCAGGGCCACGGCCTCGACATCGTCGCCATTGACGTGGAAGATGGGCGCCTCGGCCATCTTGAAAATTTCGGTACAGTAGTAACCGGAGCGATAGTCGCGCGGATCGGAAGTGGTAAAGCCGATCTGGTTGTTCACCACGATGTGGATCGTGCCGCCCGTGCCATAGCCCCGGGTCTGGGCGAAGTTGAGCATTTCCTGGTTCACGCCCTGGCCGGCCACGGCGGCATCGCCATGGATCAACAGGGGCACGATCTCCTTCTTGCCGTCGGGGCCGTAGCGCAGCTGCCGGGCATAGACGGAGCCCTCGACCACGGGGTTGATGATTTCCAGGTGGGACGGGTTGAAGGCCAGGGCCAGGTGCACCGGACCGCCAGGCGTGCCCACGTCGGAGGAATAGCCCATGTGGTACTTCACGTCGCCAGCCGACAGGTCGGAGGCCTTCTTGCCTTCGAATTCGGCAAACAGCAGGGAGGGCGGCTTGCCCAGGACATTCACCAGCACGTTGAGACGGCCGCGGTGAGCCATGCCGATCACGATTTCCTGCACGCCATGGGCGCCGGCGACGCGGATCAGCTCATCCATCGAGGCAATCAGGGATTCGCCGCCTTCGAGGGAGAAGCGCTTCTGGCCCACATACCTGGTGTGCAGGTAGCGTTCCAGGGTCTCCGCAGCCGTGACCCGCTCCAGCAGGCGCTGCTTGTCTTCCTTGCTGTAGCTGCCATGGGCACGAATCGGCTCCAGGCGTTCCTGCAGCCAGCGTTTTTCCTGGGTGGAGGTCAGGTACATGTACTCCACACCGATGGAACCACAGTAGGTTTCCCTGGCGGCTTCGATGATCCTGGCCAGGGGCGCGTGATCGGTCCCCATGCGAAAGGAACCGGTGTTGAAACTGCGGTTCAGATCCGCAGGGGTGAGGTCGTAGTGGGCAAGTTCGAGCTCGGGCACCACGGTCGGCTCCTGACGCTTCAGCGGGTCCAGGTCGGCCTTGCGGTTGCCCAGGAAGCGGTAGGCATTGATCAGTTGCAACACCGCCACCTGTTTGCCGTCATCGACCGCGGCCGGGGCAGCCTGGCGGAACCCGCCCTGCCTGGCCTGTTCGGCAAAGGCGGCAATGACCGGCGCATGGGGAACATCTTTGGCGACATAACCGGGTTGCTGAGCCAACTTGTCGAAGTAGGCGCGCCACTCGTCCGGCACGGCGGCGGGATCTTCCAGATAGTTTTCGTAAAGTTCTTCGACAAAAGGTGCGTTGCCGCCAAAGAACAGGGAGTTTTCTTGCTTCTGCATCATCATCCTAGCGTCCCCTTTTGGGATGGGTTCTCTGTTTTATGATTTCGGCCGGTGGCCGGTTATGGCCTGTAGCCGGTTATATTGAAAAAAAGGCGGCGCAGGCGCCGCCTTTTGCTGCCGCTCAGCGCTTGTCCAACGGCACCACATCGCGCTTGGCTGCGCCGATGTAAAGCTGGCGGGGACGACCGATCTTGTATTCGGGATCGGTGATCATTTCTTCCCACTGAGTCATCCAGCCCACGGTGCGGGCCAGGGCGAAGATGCAGGTGAACATGGAGGTGGGAATGCCGATCGCCTTTTGCACGATGCCGGAATAGAAGTCCACATTCGGGTAGAGCTTCTTCTCGACGAAGTATTCGTCTTCCAGGGCGATCTTCTCCAGTTCCCGCGCCAGTTTGAACAGGCGGTCGTTTTCCAGGCCCAGCTCCTTCAGCACGTCGTCACAGACCTTGCGCATCAGCTTGGCGCGGGGATCGAAGTTCTTGTAGACGCGGTGGCCGAAACCCATCAGCTTGAAGGGGTCGTTCTTGTCCTTGGCACGGGCGATGTACTCGGGCACGCGGGACACGTCACCGATTTCTTCGAGCATTTCCAGACAGGCTTCGTTGGCACCGCCGTGCGCGGGGCCCCACAGACAGGCGATACCGGCAGCGATACAGGCGAAGGGATTGGCGCCGGAGGAACCGGCGAGCCGCACGGTGGAGGTGGAGGCGTTCTGCTCATGATCGGCATGGAGCGTGAAGATCACGTCCAGGGCGCGCACCAGCACGGGGTTGGGCTGGTATTCCTCGCAAGGGGTGCCGAACATCATGTGCATGAAGTTCTCGGTGTAGCTCAGGTCGTTGCGGGGATACATGAAGGGCGCGCCGGTGTTGTACTTGTAAGCCATGGCCACGATGGTCGGCAGCTTGGCAACGATGCGGTTGAAGCTGATGCTGCGATGCTCGGCATCGGAGAAATCGGCGGCATCGTGATAGAAGGCGGACAGGGCGCCGACCACGCCCGTCATCACGGCCATGGGGTGAGCGTCACGACGGAAACCGTTGTAGAAACGGGTCATCTGGTCGTGCACCATCGTGTGCTTCTTGATGATGTTCTCGAAGTCGGTCTTCTGTTTGGCATTGGGAAGTTCGCCGTTCTTGAGCAGGTAGGCGACTTCCAGGAAATTACAGTTCTCGGCCAGTTGCTCGATGGGGTAGCCGCGATACAGCAGCTCGCCCTTGTCGCCGTCGATGAGGGTGATCCTGGACTTGCAGCTGGCAGTCGACAAAAAGCCGGAATCGTAGGTAAAGAGGCCCGTTCTGCTGCCCAGGGTACGGATGTCGATGCATTCGTTACCCAGGGTAGGGGTCATGATCGGAAACTCGACAGGTGCTTGCCCATCGATGCTCAGTGTTGCCTTGCGTTCGGTCGTCATAGTGTCTTCTCTGTTCAGGTATTTGATTGCACTGCCAAATAAAGCAGGCAAACACTCAGGGTAGAGCGTTTGCCTTACTCAACTCTTACGCAACATCGCCACGATCGGTGCCAGGCGCGGGTCTTCGCACACTTCCTGGCCACTGATCAGATGCCACAACTCCAGGTCCTCAAAATCTGCAAGTTCGACAAACGCCTGCTGCTCGGCCGCCGACAGGCTTTGGAACTGTTCGTCCAGAAAGCGGGTCAGGGCAATATCCACCTCCAGCATACCCCGGCGGATACTGCGCCAGCGCAAGCGTTCGTAAGCGGCTCTTTCCATCAGATGGCCCGCTTGACCATCATTTCCTTGATCTTGCCGATGGCCTGGGTGGGATTCAGGCCCTTGGGGCAGACATCGACACAGTTCATGATGGTGTGGCAGCGGAACAGCCGGTATGGATCTTCCAGGTTGTCCAGCCGCTCACTGGTGGCCTGGTCGCGGGTATCGGCCAGGAAACGGTAGGCCGCCAGCAATCCGGCGGGACCCACGAATTTGTCGGGATTCCACCAGAAGGACGGGCAGGAGGTGGAACAGCAGGCACAGAGGATGCACTCATAGAGGCCATTCAACTCTTCCCGGTCTTCCGGCGACTGCAGCCGCTCCCGCTCGGGCGGAGGATCGTTGTTGATCAGGTAGGGCTTGATGGAGTGATACTGCTTGAAGAACTGGGTCATATCCACGATCAGGTCGCGGATCACCGGCAGACCGGGTAGCGGACGCAGCACGATGGGCTGCTTCAGGCTGTCGATGTCGGTCAGGCAGGCCAGGCCGTTCTTGCCATTGATGTTCATGGCGTCGGAACCACACACCCCTTCGCGGCAGGAACGGCGGTAGGCGATGCTGTCGTCCTTGGCCTTGAGCTTGGTGAGGGCATCCAGAAGCTTGTGATCCGTGGAATCCAGTTCCACGGAGATGTCCTGCATATAAGGACGCTCATCCTTGTCCGGATCGTAGCGGTAAATGCTGAATTGAACCGTGCGTTTCGTCATGCTGGACTCCAATTAGTACGAGCGGGTCTTGAGTTCGACCGACTCAACCGTCAGGGGATTGAGATTGACCGGCTTGTATTCGATCTTGTTGCCTTCACGGTGCCAAAGGGTATGCTTCAACCATTCCTTGTCGTTACGGCCGTTGGGGAATTCGGGGGAATCCACGGCGTCATCCCGCACATGGGCGCCGCGGGATTCCTTGCGGGCCTCGGCGGAGATCATGGTGGCCTTGGCGACTTCGATCAGGTTCTCGGTCTCCAGGGCTTCCATGCGGGCCGTGTTCCAGACCAGGGACTTGTCCTTGATTTCCAGGTTCATGACCTGCTTCTCGACTTCGAGAATCTGGGCAGCTCCCTTTTTCAGCATGTCGGCAAAGCGGAACACGCCGGCGTGATCCTGCATGGTGCGCTGGATGGCCAGACGCGCTTCCGCCACGCTGGAACCGCCCTTGCGGTTGTCGATGGCGGCGACGCGCGACAAGGAATAGTCGGCCGCATCCTTGGGCAGGTCCCGGTGGGCCTTGCTGCCCTTGATGTCTTCCACGGCGGAGTCGCCGGCAGACTTGCCGAACACCAGCAGGTCGAGGAGGGAGTTGGTCCCCAGCCGGTTGGCGCCATGCACGGAGGCGCAGGCGCACTCACCGGCGGCGTAGAGGCCGGGCACCACGGCATTGAAATCGCCGTTCCGGGGCATGACCACCCGGCCATGATAATCGGTGGGGATGCCCCCCATCTGGTAGTGGCAGGTCGGCACGACGGGGATCGGTGCCTTGATGGGATCGACCCCGGCGAACTGGATCGAGATTTCCCGGATGCCGGGCAGGCGCTTCATGATGGTAGCCGGATCGAGGTGGGTGATGTCCAGCAGCACGTAGTCCTTGTTGGGACCGCAGCCGCGGCCTTCCTTGATTTCGGTGGCCATGGCGCGGGACACCACGTCACGGGAGGCGAGATCCTTGGCGTTGGGCGCATAGCGCTCCATGAAGCGTTCCTTGTTGCTGTTGCGCAGGATGCCGCCTTCGCCACGCACGCCTTCGGTGATCAGCACGCCGGCACCGGCCACGCCGGTGGGGTGGAACTGCCAGAATTCCATGTCTTCCAGGGGAATGCCGGCACGGGCGGCCATGCCCAGGCCGTCGCCGGTGTTGATGAAGGCATTGGTGGAAGAGTAGAAGATGCGCCCGGCGCCGCCGGTGGCAAAAATGGTGGCGCGGGTGTGGAAGATCACGACCTGGCCGGTTTCCATTTCCATGGCGGTGACGCCGACCACATGACCTTCGCTGTCACGGATCAGGTCGAGCGCCATCCATTCCACGAAGAACTGGGTATTGGCCTTGACGTTGCGCTGATACATGGCGTGCAGCATGGCGTGGCCGGTGCGGTCGGCGGCGGCACAGGAACGGCGCACGGGCTTCTCGCCGAAGTTGGACATGTGGCCGCCAAAGGGGCGCTGGTAGATCTTGCCACTATCGGTGCGGTCAAAGGGCATGCCGTAGTGTTCGAGTTCCACGACCACTTCCACGGCCTTCTTGCACATGAATTCGATGGCGTCCTGGTCGCCGAGCCAGTCGGAACCCTTGACGGTATCGTACATGTGCCAGCGCCAGTGATCCTCCTCGGAGTTGCCCAGGGAAGCAGCGACACCGCCCTGCGCCGCCACGGTATGGGAGCGGGTGGGAAAGACCTTGGAGAGCACGGCGGTCTTGAGGCCGGCTTCGGACAATTGAATGGCGGAACGCAGGCCGGCGCCGCCGGCACCCACGATCACCGCATCAAACTTGAGGACAGGGATATTCACGCTTACAGTCTCCAGAGAATCGAGGCAGCCCAGCCGGTGTAACCCACCAGCGCCAGGATGGTCAGCACATGCAGGGTCAGGCGCACGCCGGTGGGCTGAACATAGTCCATCCACAGGTCACGCATGCCGATCCAGGCGTGATAGAAGAGGCTGACGACAAACAGGAAGGTGGCGAACTTGATGAAGCCGTGGGCAAACACGCCACGCCAGGCTTCGAAATCACCGGGACGAACCAGCAGCAGCACGGCTGCCATCAGGATGGAATAAACCGCCATCACCACCGCCGTAGCACGCTGGGCGATCCAATCCTTGAGGCCGTAATGGGCCCCGACCACGATACGATTCACCACAGCAGCACCCCCCACAGAACGACGGTCAGGGTCAGACTCACTGCGAACACGATCACAGCAGACTGACGGGCAGACGGAAGATCGACTCCCACATGCATGTCCAGCAGCAGATAACGGATGCCGGCGCAAAAATGGTGCATGTAAGCCCAGATCAGACCCGCCAGAATCAGCTTCACCACGGGATGTCCGAGCGCCGCCTGGAAGGTGGCGAAGGTTTCGGGAGAGGTCACGCTGGCCTGAAAAATCCAGAGCAACAGGGGCAACATGAGAAAAATACCGACGCCGCTGACGCGGTGGAGAATGGAAAGCTTGCCCGGCAGGGGCAATTTGATGCTGGCGATGTCCAGATTTTTTGGACGCTTCTTGATGCTCATCTCTGCCATGAATGTCATCCTTGGAGATTGTGGAACAGGCGGTAAACCGCCAAGAGTGGTACAAAAAAGAGCCGTAATTATACATTCAAAGAATCCGGAAAGCGGCGCCCATCTTGTGATTTACCCGTGATTCCCCCCTAACCGAGCTCATTGAAATAGTGATATTGCGCCGTGGCATAACGGCCGCGGCGCCATTCCACCGGCCGGTCGCCATAGGTGTAGGTCACCCGCTCCACCAGCAGCAAAGGGGTGCCTTCGGGCACCTCCAGCAGACTCGAAGCCCGGGCATCCGCCGCCACGGCACGCAAGCGCTCCTCGGCACGGATCATGCGGACGCCGAACTGGGACTCGAAAACGCTGTACAGGGAACGATCGGAATGCTTGAGCATGTCCAGCGTGAGGGTGCCGAAGATGTCGGCCGGCAGGATGATTTCATCGAGCACCACCGGATCGCCACTGAAACGCAACAGGCGCTCCAGCACGACCACGGCATCACCCGCCTGAATCTGCAACACCCGCGCCACCGCTTCATCGGCCTCATCGGCCCGGCAACCGAGGGGTTCGCTACGGGCCTGGCGCACTTTGCCATCATCGGGCGTAAGCCGCAAAAAGCGATAAAAGGAACGCGGATCATTGTGAGAAGCAACGAAAGTCCCCTTGCCCTGGCGCCGCACCAGCAGATTCTCTGCCGCCATTTCGTCGATGGCCTTGCGCACCGTGCCCTGGCTGACGCCAAAGCGCACCGCCAGTTCCGATTCACTGGGGATGGCAGCGCCAGGCGCCCACTCCCCTGCCCCCAGGGCGCGCACCATCAATTCCTTGATCTGGCGATACAAGGGGCTGAAGGCCGGCGCAACCAACGCCTGCCGCGAAGATGGGCGCAAGGGAGTCTTCTTGAGGGTGGAGCGGGACATGGGCGACGATTTCATCACAATTCCCGGGCGCCGTCCAATCATTGCTATCTTATATAAGACAGCTGATCGTGCATTGACACTCCCCGGGCGAACTTCTACCATGGCCAGCTTGCGCCCATGGGCTTTAGCCTGAGGTTCGAGCGCACCCACGATCCCCGGGATCATTCGAACAAAACCTTGTCTCTACAGGAGTGTTACATGTCCAAAGCCCCCATGCGCGTTGCCGTGACCGGTGCCGCCGGCCAAATCGGCTACAGCCTGCTGTTCCGTATCGCTTCCGGCGAAATGCTGGGTAAAGACCAGCCGGTGATCCTGCAACTCCTCGACCTGCCCCAGGCCCAGAAGGCCGTGCAGGGCGTGATGATGGAACTGGACGACTGCGCCTTTCCCCTGCTCGCCGGCATGGTTGCGACGGACGACCCCAATGTGGCCTTCAAGGATGCCGACATCTGCCTGCTGGTGGGTGCCCGTCCCCGTGGCCCCGGCATGGAACGGGCCGATCTGCTGACCGCCAACGGCGCCATCTTCACCGTGCAGGGCAAGGCCATCGCCGAGAATGCCAAGGAAGACGTGAAGGTTCTGGTGGTGGGCAACCCCTGCAACACCAATGCCTACATCGCCCGTTCCGCCGCCCTCAAGGTGGGCCGCACCAACCCTGCCAACTACCACGGCATGCTGCGCCTGGACCACAATCGTGCCCTGACCCAGTTGGCCCAGAAGATCGGCCGTCCTGTTTCCTCCCTGAAGCAGCTGGTGGTCTGGGGCAACCACTCTCCCAGCATGTATGCCGACTACCGTTTTTGCACCTCCAACGGCGAAAGCGTCAAGGATCTGATCAACGATCCCGTCTGGAACAACGACGTGTTCCTGCCCACCGTGGGCAAGCGCGGCGCCGCCATCATCGAGGCCCGCGGCCTGTCTTCTGCTGCTTCCGCCGCCAATGCCGCCATCGACCACATCCGCGACTGGCACCTCGGTTCCACCGAGTGGGTCACCATGGGCATCCCCGCGCCGGCCGACAATGGCTACGGCATCCCCGAAGGCCTGGTGTTCGGCCTGCCCTGCGAGTGCAAGAACGGCTCCTACTCCCTGATCAAGGGCTTGGAGATCGACGAGTATTCCAGGGGCAAGATCGCCATCACCTTGAAGGAACTGGAAGACGAGCGCGCCGCCGTTGCTGCCATGCTGTAATCTGGCCCGGTACTGATCCGATACTGACCCGATACTGATCCGATACCGGCTCGGTACCCTCTCGAAAGCCGCAGCTTGCTGCGGCTTTTTTCATACGGCCGGTTTCCCCTCGCGCCTGGCGTAAAATAGGCGCCCCCGAAAGATCACGGATTTCCCCCATGCTGCGCCTCACCGAAGTCAAGCTCCCCCTCGACCATCCCGAAAGCGGGCTCCCGGCGGCCATCCTCGCCAAACTGGGTATCCCGGCCGAGGAACTGCTGGGCTTTACCGTCTTTCGCCGCGCCTGCGACGCCCGCAAATCTTCCAGCATTTTCCTGATTTACAGCCTGGATGTGCAGGTCGCCAACGAGGCGGCAGTGCTCGAGCGCTTTGCCGGCAATCCCCAGGTCAGCCTGGCGCCCGATACCACCTACCACTTCGTGGCCCAGGCTGCGGTTACGGAAACCCGCCGCCCCATCGTCATCGGCACCGGCCCCTGTGGCCTCTTTGCCGGCCTGCTGCTCGCTCAGATGGGCTTTCGGCCGATCCTCCTCGAGCGCGGCAAGGCGGTGCGGGAGCGCACCAAGGACACCTGGGGCCTGTGGCGGCAAGGCCGGCTCGACCCCAATTCCAACGTCCAGTTCGGCGAGGGCGGCGCCGGCACCTTCTCGGACGGCAAGCTCTACAGCCAGATCAAGGACCCACGCCATCTCGCCCGCAAGGTGCTGACCGAGTTCGTTACCGCCGGCGCCCCGGAAGAAATCCTCTACGTCAGCAAGCCCCACATCGGCACCTTCCGCCTCGTGAAAATGGTCGAGAACATGCGCGCCACCATGCAGGCCCTGGGCGCGGAAATCCGCTTTCAGAGCAAGGTGGAGAAAATCCTGGTGGAGACCGATGCCAGCGGCCAGCGCCAGGTGAAAGGCGTGCAGCTTGACAACGGCGAGACCCTCCATGGCGAACAGGTGATCCTGGCCGTGGGTCACAGCGCCCGGGATACCTTCCAGATGCTGTTCGATCAGGGCGTCTTCATGAAGGCCAAGCCCTTTTCCATCGGCGTGCGCATCGAGCACCCGCAAACCCTGATCGACAAGGCCCGCTTCGGCCGCTTTGCCGGCCATCCCCTGTTGGGCGCCGCCGACTACAAACTCGTGCATCACGCCGATAACGGCCGCACCGCCTATAGTTTTTGCATGTGCCCCGGCGGCCAGGTGGTGGCCGCCACCTCCGAGCCGGGCCGGGTGGTCACCAACGGCATGAGCCAGTATTCCCGCGCCGAGCGCAACGCCAACAGCGCCCTGGTGGTGGATGTGTCGCCCGAACGGGATTTCCCCGGCCACCCCCTGGCCGGCATCGAATTCCAGCGTTACTGGGAAGCAAAAGCCTTTGCAGCCGGTGGCGGCAGCTATGCGGCGCCCGCCCAGTTGCTCGGCGATTTCCTGGCCGGCCGGCCTTCCACCGCCTTTGGCAGCGTCTTACCCTCCTACCAGCCCGGGGTGCACCTCACCGACCTCTCCCTTTGCCTGCCGGAGTTCGTGGTCGACACCCTGCGCCAGGCCTTGCCCGCCTTCGGCCGCAAGATTCGCGGCTTCGACATGGCCGATGCGATCCTGACCGGGGTGGAAACCCGCACCTCCTCGCCGGTGCGCATCGAGCGCAAGCCGGACGATCTGCAGAGCATCAACACCCGCGGCCTGTATCCGGCCGGCGAGGGTGCCGGTTACGCCGGCGGCATTCTTTCCGCCGCGATCGACGGCATCGAGGTGGCCGAAGCCGTGGCCCTGAACATGACCACAGGCATGACCACTGGCATGACCCAGCCCCGAACTCGTTAACAACCATTACCGGAGACTCTCCATGCGCCATCCCGACGACGTACTGTTTGCCGGCGAAAAACCCTTTCCCAGCCTGCCCGTGGTGGATCACTACGCCGGCTCGGAAAAGCTGATCAGCAAGGCCCTGGCCCTGCAGCAGGAACTCGGGCCGGTGTTCGACATCACCTGCGACTGCGAGGATGGGGCCCGCGCCGGGGCCGAGGCCGAACATGCCGAAATGTGCGCCCGTCTGATCATGAGCGAAGCCAACCACTTTCACCGGGTCGGCGCCCGCATCCATGACATCACCCACCCCCACTGGGAACAGGATCTGGAAATCCTGGTGGGCGGCGCCGGTAGCCGGCTACCCTTCATCACCCTGCCCAAGCCCCGCTCCGCCGAGGATGTGCGCCGCCAGATTCATGTGCTGCGCCAGACCGAGACCCTCCACGGCCTCAAACACAGCATTCCCGTACATGTGCTGATCGAGACCCACGGCGCCCTGCGGGAAGTCTGGCAAATCGCCGCCCTGGAGGGGGTGGAAAGCCTCGATTTCGGCCTCATGGATTTCGTCTCCGGCCACCACGGCGCCATCCCCGGCAGCGCCATGAAGAGTCCCGGCCAGTTCGAGCATCCCCTGATCGTCCGCGCCAAGTGCGAGATCGCTGCGGCCGCCCTGGGTTCTGGCGTGGTGCCCAGCCACAATGTCACCACCGAACTCAATGACCCGGACATCATCCGCAGCGACGCCAGCCGGGCCCGGCTGGAATTCGGTTTCCTGCGCATGTGGAGCATCCACCCCCGGCAGATCGAACCCATTCTCGCCGCCATGCGCCCGGACTTCTCCGAAATCGAGACCGCCGGGGAAATCCTCTGCGCCGCCCAGGAGGCGGACTGGGGCCCGATCCAGCACGCCGGCAAGCTGCACGACCGGGCTTCCTACCGCTATTACTGGGAATCTCTCAAGCGGGCCGCCGCCACCGGCATGAGCCTGCCTCCTGATCTACGCCAGCGCTTCTTCGCCGGATGCCCCTGACTGAACCTGCGGCGGGCGCCGGCATCAGCCCCGCCGCCCTCTGCCGCACATCGCCCACCCCATCATCGGCGCTGCCACCCACGGCAAGGGCATCCATGACCGCTTCTTCGAGCCGCAGTTCAATCGCCACCGCCCGCTCCTGACCGCGGCCTGGCCGCCGGCTTCCGGGGCTACAGCGGCTGATAGCGGCGCAAGTAGCGGGCAAAGCGTGGCACTCCGTCCCGGCTGAGTTCCCGGTAACGATAGGTGATCACGCTTCCCAATGGAGGCGGCTGGCGCCGCTCGGCATGACTGAAGCCGCTGCCTATCCTGAACACCCGGCCCTCGGGAGTTTTGACCTCTAGAGCCCCCAACATGCCGGCGAACCTCCCCTTGCCCGGCAGATGTCCGATCACGGTGGCTTCCGCATCCCGTTCCGGCGTCACCTTCAACAGCACCTCGCTGCGCCCCGTCACATAAGGCGCATCCGCCCGATGCAGCATCAACCCCTCTCCGCCGCCGGCCAGGACTTCACGCAAACGTTTTTTCAAGGCCACCGCATCGGCGACCCGGAACTGGGGGGCCACCTGCAGCCAGGGCTGTCCAATCCGGTGCGCGATGCCACGCAAGGCCTCCAGCCGCATGGTGAAACTGCCGGCCCCGCCCGGCAGCTCGAACAGCATGTAACGCACCTGGCGCCACTCGGCATCCACGGGCTGCTCCTTGCGCACAATCCCCAGCAGCTTTTGAAATTGACCGCGCCCCAGCCATAACTCCCCATCCAGAGGCTGATTCGGCAAGGCCGCGGTCAGCCAGGCCGGCGCCGCGACCACCCGCCCACTGCGAAACCGCAGTTGCCGGCCATCCCAATAAGCCCTGACTCCATCATATTTTTCACTGACCCAGTAGCCCGGCAAATCCAGCTTGCCTTTACCTTTACCTTCACCTTCATACACCTGCGCCAGCAACAACGCCGGCCCCTCCGCTTGCGCCAGCGCCAGCCCCATCCACACACTCAATACCACCCAGCACAACCACTTTTGCATGGGCTCCCCCTGTTCAATCACTCCAGCGGATATATTAACGTCATGAAGCCTGAAGGCTGCGGCATTTACCAAAAAAAAGCAGCGAGATGGGATAGAATCCAGCGCCATACCACCCTCCCTGCTCTCCTCGAACACCCCATGAACGACACGACCTCCCAGGATGCCAGGATCATCGACGCCACCCGCCAGTGGCTGGAAAAGGCCGTCATCGGTCTCAACCTCTGTCCGTTTGCCAAGTCCGTCTATGTCAAGCATCAGGTGCGCCTGCGGGTCAGCCATGCCCGGCATCTGGATGCCTTTCTCGAACAACTGGACGAGGAACTGGAATTTCTCGCCGCCGCCGACCCGGACGCCGTCGACACCACCTTGCTCATCCACCCCACCCTGTTCCCGGATTTCGAACCCTTTTATGACATGGTGGGCATGGCCGAAGAGGCGGTGCGAGAACACGACCTCGAAGGCGTGCTGCAGGTGGCGAGTTTCCACCCCCGCTTCCAATTCGAGGGCACCCAGCCCGACGACATCGGCAACTACACCAACCGCGCGCCCTACCCCACCTTGCACCTGATCCGCGAAGCCAGCCTGGAAAAGGCCCTGGCCACCTACCCGGACCCGGAAGCCATCTACGAGCGCAACATCGAGACCCTGGAAAAAATGGGCCGGGAAGGCTGGCAGGCCCTCGGCATCCCCAGCGCCGAGGGGAGGCCCGAAGACAGCCCCGAAGACAGCCCCGAAGACAGCCCCGAAGACAGCCCCGAAGACAGCCCCAAAGACAGCCCCGAATCTGGCCAATGAGCGGGCCCATGAGCGGGCCGATCATCAAGACAAGAGGCATCGGCCGCGACGCAGGATAGCCGGATCGGTTATCCTCTCGCCTTTTCCGAACCCTTGAAACGAGAGCGCCGATCATGCCCGCCTATCCTGCCTGTCCCCAATGCACCCTGGAAAACACCTACCCGGATGGCGACAACTACGTTTGTGCTGACTGTGGTTTCGAGTGGCCCCAGGCCGAAAACGCCACAACCGACGAGGACGACGGCGCAGTGGTAAAGGACGCCAACGGCAATGTGCTGACGAATGGAGATTCGGTGGTGCTGATCAAGGACCTGAAGGTGAAAGGCTCCTCCATCACCCTCAAGGTAGGCACCAAGGTCAAGAGCATCCGCCTCGTGGGCGGCGATCATGAAGTCGACTGCAAAATGGATGCCGGCCAGTTCATGCTCAAGGCCTGTTACCTGAAAAAGGTCTGATCCTCCGGCTCCCGCGCGCGGGCGGAGCCGAAGCTCGTTCCGGCCTCAGTCTCAATCTCAGCCTCAGCCTCAGCCTCAGTTCCGGCCCAGCGCCCACTTCCCCGCCCCGCCCAGGGCAGCGGCAAAAGCCACCAGCAACAGGAAAAGGCCGTGCAGCTCGCCCAGTACCGGCGCCCCGTTCAGCCAGCTCAGGATCAACGGCCCGCCGATGATGAGGGCCAGGATGAAACTGGCCACCGGCATCCACAGCCCCAGCACCATCAGCACGCCGCACAATGTCTCGGTCAGATTCAGCCCCCAGACCATGGCCTGATTCAAATTACCTGGAAAAGCCAGGTGCCGCAGTACCGCGAACCCCTCCAGAAAAGCCATGCCCCCCACCGCCAACCGCAGCAACAGCAAGGCCCAGTCGAT
>JANLJE010000041.1:0-42913 GCA_029255645.1 Comamonadaceae bacterium
GCACCCGCACCCGCACCCGCACCCGCACCCGCACCCGCACCCGCACCCGCACCCGCTCCCGCTTCGCGCGGGGCCGAGGTGGGGCGACTGAACCCTCCGGTGGGGGCACGTCCCGCGCCGGCGGCCATCCCTGCTGCGGCTGGACGCATCGACAAGTCTCCGCGCCAAGCCACGGCGGCGGAACAGGCCGAGCAGCGTTACCGCATGGCGATCGATCTGGCCGGGCGCGGTCAGGTGCAGGAGGCTGAACATGAATTACGCCTGGCCTTGCAGAGCGACCCCACCCACGGCCCGGCCCGGCAGTTCTGGGTCAAGCTCTTGCTCGATCAGCGGGCCGTGGCGCCCGCCATGGAGGTGCTGCGCGAGGGCTTGAACGGCAATCCCCGCCAGACCCAGTGGGCCATGCTGCTGGCTCGGCTGGAGCTGGAGTCCGGCGACGTTGACCAGGCCTGGGCGACGCTGCAGCGGGCCTTGCCGGCGGCCAGCCGCGATGGCGAGTACCTGGCCTTCGCCGGGGCGCTGCTGCGCCAGCGCAAGCAAGCGCTGGAGGCGGCGGGATATTACCGTCAGGCCCTGACCCTAGATCCCCGGCAGGGGCGTTGGTGGGTCGGCCTGGCCTTGGCGCTCGAAGAGGCCGGCCATGCTCCCGAAGCGCGCGAGGCCTTCCGTCAGGCCGCCCGGACTGGCAATCTCAGCGGGGATTTGCAGGCTTTCGTGGAGCGCAAGCTGCGCTGATTCAACGCCGCAGGGTGCGCGCCACGACGCAGGCGCTGACCTGGGCGGCCCCATGCAGCTTCAGGGTGCGGGCGGCTTCATCGAGGGTGGTGCCGGTGGTCAGCACGTCATCCACGAGTAGCACATGTTCGCCTTCCAGATCCTCCCGGCATTCAAACACGCCTTTCAGATTGGCCTTGCGCGCGCGCAGCGGCAGTTCGGCCTGGGGACGGGTCGGGCGGGTCTTGATCAGGCTGTGTCTGTCCAGAGGGAGCTGGAGGGAGCGGGCCAGCCAGCGGGCAATTTCCAGGGACTGGTTGTAGCCCCGTTCGGCCAGTCGTCGGGGATGCAGGGGAAGGGGCATGACACGGCTGGCGGCAACGCGGGTCGTGCCGGCCAGCTGCTCGCCCCAGTAGCGCGCCAGCGCCAGATGGGCGGCGTATTTCAGCTGATGCACGAGGTGATCCACGGGAAAGGCGTAGGCATGCAGGGCATGAATCCGGTCAAAGTGCGGCGGCTGCATCTGGCAGGCGCCGCAGCGTTCGCCGTGCGTGGTCCGGTCGAGGCAGAGCGGGCAATGGCAATCGGGCAGGGCCGGCAGTTCCCGCTCGCAGTCCGGGCAGACCGGCGCGGCTGCGCTGCGGGCGCCGCACAGCAGGCAGCTGGAGGGCAGCAGGCTACTTAGCAGTTGCTGGCAAAAATGCCGGAACCCGGGTGCTGCAACCTGAGTCGAAATTGACTTTCCCATGGCCTTGGTCGATTATCCATAATTACGCATGGCTTCCGGCTTCCTGGCCGGGGCCGGAAAATGCACCGTTCATCCTCCGTAGGACTCCCGATATGCACGCTGTTTCCCAGGCTGTTGTGGCGCAGGCGCCGGAACAATTTCCTGTTCACTCCAACCCCCCCATCTGGACCGTGGCCGAAGTGCTGGCCCTCTATGATCTGCCCTTCATGGACCTGATCTACCGGGCCCAGCAGGTGCATCGCCAGCATTTCGATGCCAACGCCATTCAACGCTCTACCTTGCTGTCCGTCAAGACCGGTGGCTGTTCCGAGGATTGCAGTTACTGCTCCCAGTCGGCCCGTTACGAGACGGATGTGGAGCGGGAGCGGTTGATGCCCATCGATGAGGTGGTGGCCGCAGCCCAGGTCGCCAAGGCGAAGGGCGCGTCGCGGTTCTGCATGGGCGCTGCCTGGCGCGGCCCCAAGGACAGCGATCTGGACAAGGTGCTGGAGATGGTGCGCGAGGTGAAAGCCCTGGGTATGCAGACCTGTGTCACCCTGGGCATGCTCAAGCAAGGCCAGGCGGAAAAGCTCAAGGAGGCCGGCCTCGATTACTACAACCACAACCTGGATACGGACAAGGCGTTCTACGGCCAGGTCATCAAGAGCCACACCCATGACGACCGGCTCGACACCCTGAGCCAGGTGCGGGATGCCGGCATCAATGTCTGTTCCGGCGGCATTGTCGGCATGGGCGAGACGCGCCGCAACCGGGCGGCGATGCTGGTCCAGCTGGCCAACCTGCCCAGGCCGCCCGAGTCCGTGCCCATCAACCATCTGGTGCCGGTGCCCGGCACGCCCTTGGGCGATCTGCCCCCGCTCGACCCTTTCGAGTTCGTGCGCACCATCGCGGCGGCCCGGATCATCATGCCCACTTCCCATGTGCGGCTTTCTGCCGGGCGCCAGGAAATGAGCGAGGAGTTGCAGGCCCTGTGCTTTCTGGCCGGGGCCAATTCCATGTTCTACGGCGATCAGTTGCTGACCACCGGCAACCCGGACGTGTCCCGTGACGACGCCCTGTTCGGGAAGCTGGGGCTACGCGCTGTTTAAGCGGGCTGGTGACGGATTTTCTCGACCTGGAGCAGGTGCGGCGCAATTTCCGTCGCGCCGCGCCCGGCTATGCCGGGGCCGATTTTCTGGCCCGCGAAATCGATGCGCGCATGCAGGAGCGCCTGGATTATGTGCGCCTGACGCCCGGGTGGATCGTGGATCTGGGCTGTGGCCCCGGGCTTTCCTTGTCCGGATTGCAGCAGCGCTATCCGGCCGCCCGCTGCCTGGGGCTGGATCAGGAGCGCGCCATGCTGCCCGGCGTGGCACAAGCCCAGGGCTGGCGCCGCTGGCTGGGAGCGGGCAGGGAACGTCAGCCGGCCTATCTGGTGGGGGATGCCAACCGGCTGCCCCTGGGCGCCAGGACGGTCGGTCTGCTCTGGTCCAACCTGCTGCTGCCCTGGCTGGAAGAGCCCCGGCCTTTCTTCCGGGAGGCTTTGCGGACGCTCGAGGTGGGCGGCCTGCTGATGTTTTCCACCCTGGGGCCGGATACCCTGAAAGAGTTGCGGGCCGGTTTCCGGGACGGTCATGCCCATCTCCAGCGCTTTGCCGATATGCACGATCTGGGCGATATGCTGCTCGAAAGCGGCTTTGCCGATCCGGTGGTGGACATGGAAGTGATCACCCTGACGTATCAGGATTTGCCGGCCCTGGTGGCCGATCTGCGCGCTGCCGGCGCCCGCTGCGCCATGCGCGACCGGCGCCGGGGTCTGGCGGGCCGGAGCCTGTGGCAAGGCTTGCAGGCTCATTACGAGGCGCTGCGCCAGGATGGCCGCCTGCCTGCCACCTTCGAGGTCATCTACGGCCACGCCTGGAAGCCGGAGCCCCGGCAGATCGAGGACGGGCGCAGCATCATCCGCTTCGCCGGGCGTTGATCGCCGCGCTCATTTTTCCGGTTTTTTCTTGAAGAACTTGATGGTTTGAGGCCCGCCCCGGAAACCCCGGGCCGGGCCGCCAAGGGCGTCAAGGGCGCCTAGCGGGGCGCAAGCATTCCATACCGTCAGCCACCTCTGGCGCTTGAGATGACAAGCCAAGTGCCTAGAATGGAAGCGCAGTTACGGATGACGGAGCCGGAATAACCCGTGCAGGGCGAGAGCGGTAAGCCATCCAGAAAAGCGCGAGCACCTCCGCGCTTTTCGCCTTTATGGGCGCCGGTAAGCCTTGATGGGCGCCGGTAAATCTGTTCGCCCTTCCGCTTGCTCGCACCGAATCCGGCCATGAAGGCATCGAGGTAAAACCGCTCATCTTTCCCTTCCGGCAAAAGCGGCAATTTCGCCGGGCTTGGCTCCGGCATTTCGTTGTCGTTCTCCATTGCGCCCATGTTCCTCTGCCAGGAAAAAATGGCTGCCCGGGTCTGCCGCCGGGGCTCAAGTCAGGGCTCAAGTCAGGGCCGCCTGGATTTCCCGGATGTCGTCCCAGGCCTCGTCCAGCAGGTCGGCATAACGGGCCCGGTCGGCGGCGGCCCGTTCGCTGTCGGCCAGCCCGCTATCGCAACCTAGCCACTCATGGTTACCTCCGGCCAGGAGGTTGGCGAAATAGAGCACGTCGGCCAGGCTGCTGGGGGTATCTACATGCTTGAGTTGATCATGTTCGCGGATGGCCTCGATGATGGGTTCGGGCATGCCCAGGGTGTAGAGCAGGCTCTCGCCGATGCTTTCGTGCCAGCCGATCACCAGGCTGAGCAGGTCTGCGCGGTTGTTCTTGTACTCCGGGTATTCCGCCGCGCGATAAAGCAGGTAAAACACGCCGATGTCGTGCACCATGCCGGCCAGCATGGCGTCTTCAGGATTGACCCGGCCGAGGCGGCGGGCCAGCACCCGGGCGATGGCGGCGACTTGCAGGGAGTGTTCCCAGGTGAGACGGCCAATATCCTCGAAGGCTGTCAGGTTCCCGGATTGCAGCATCTGCTCGATGGCGACGCTCAGGGCCGTGGTGCGCACGGTTTCAAAGCCGACCCGGTGGATGGCGGTGCGGATGTCGGTGATGCTTTTTCCGGCCGGGTTGTAGGTGACCGAGTTGGCCAGGCGCAGTAGCCGGGCGGCGATCAGCGGTTCGATGCTGATGACCTGGGCCACCTTCTCGACGGAGACCCGGGGGTCGCGCAATACATTGCGCACGGTCATGCTGGCATCCAGGTAGGTCGGGAAATTGATCTCGCCGGAGAGATCCTTGGCGATGTCTTCGAGGACGCGGAAATGGAGGGAATCAACCGTGTTGGTCATGGGAATATGATTACGTTGGCGGCAAGGGGTGAACTTAACGCTTTTTTGGGTGCGTGTGACCTATCCGTTGAATTTGTTCGCGGCGGCGCCGACCTGCTTCAGGGCATGCAAGCCCCTCGCCCCTGCCGGCCCACTGAATGACGAAGCCCGCCGGGCGGCGGGCTTCTCCGGGACCGGACTGGCCCGCTTGCCATCGCATCAGCCGGAGATGTAACGTTCCAGCTGGCTGATGATGAATTCCTGGTGGCTGATGGTGGCCTTGACCAGATCCCCCATGGAAATCACACCCAGGACCTGCAGGTCCTCATCCAGGACAGGCAGATGGCGGAACCGGTGCTGGGTCATCAGGGACATGCATTCTTCAATGCTATTGCGTTGGGTGACATAGGCCACCTTGTGGGTCATGACCGCCTCGATCATGGTTTCCCGGGAGTTGCGGCCGCTCAGGATGACTTTCCGGGCGTAATCCCGCTCGGAGAAGATGCCCACCAGTTTTTCTCCATCCATGACCAGCACGGCACCCACGTCGTTGTCGGCCATGACGCTCAGGGCGTGATAGACGTTGTCCCTGGGGGAAACCACGATCGGCAGACCGCCCTTGTCTTCGAGAAGCTGTGTCAATGTCTGCATTGCCTACCTCTTGTTGTTCTGCGCCTGGAGTCCAATCGTCTGACCGCTGAATGCGCAACAGGCTGGTGGGCCAGATAGATGGGGAGTGCCATTTTCAGCGCTCCTTCCGGGTGCGCCACAAGCGCAGCCTGTGGAGGATCGAAGCCTGAAATCTTGTCGCTTGTCCCGCCGTGCCCGCCGGGCAGCCGCCGAGCCTTGTGCGGCTCAAACCCGTCGTGCGGCTCAAACCCGTCGTGCGACTCAAACCCGAAGCGCCGGTCTCCGCTGTGCGGGCGGGCTGTCCGGCAAGGCAGGGGTCAGCGCAGGCCGGCAGCGTATTCAGCAACCGACTTGATGTCATTGTCAGACAGTCTGTCAGCGATGCTGCGCATCATGGATTCAGGATCGTTGGCACGTTCACCGGAGCGGAAGCTCTTGAGCTGGAGTTCGATGTATTCGGGGAACTGACCTGCCAGCGCGGGATACTGGGCCGGCAGACCTTTGCCAGCCGGACCGTGGCACCCGGCACAGGCGGGGACGCCCTTGGCGGCATCACCGGCACGCCACAGTTTCTGGCCACGGGGAATCAGGGCTTCCTGGGTGGCCATGGCGGGCTTGAGCTGTTGCTGGGCGAACCAGGCGGCGACGTTCTTCATGTCCTCGTCGCTCAGGGCGGCGGTCATGCCGGCCATGATGGGGTTGTTACGGGCGGCAGGCTTGCCATCCACGGACTTGAAGGCAAGCAGCTGCTTGTAGATATAGTCCTGCCCCTGGCCTGCCAGGTGGGGATAGGCGGAGACCATGCTATTGCCATCGACGCCATGACAGGCGACACAGATGGTTTCGGCAACAACCTTGCCCTTGGCCGGATCAGCCTTGGGTTTGGCTTCTTCTGCTGCATTTACGGTGAAACCGGCTACGAGAAGTGCCGCCAGCGCCATGGTGCGAATCATGTCCAAACTCCTTTTACGCGAGAGAGGCGGGAGAGCCTGCCAAGTATCGATATTTACAAACCTGCTATTCTATATCAACTCGATTGATTATGTAGCGCCCTTCAGAATCCGGAGTCTTCATGCCCTTATTGCAGCAGGCCACTTTTCTTACCACCGTTGCCCATTTGCGTGACCTGCCCGAGGATTCGGTCGCAGAAGTTGCTTTTGTCGGCCGTTCCAATGCGGGCAAGTCGTCTGCCATCAATACCCTGGCGGGACGGGTGCGGCTGGCCTATGTGAGCAAGACCCCGGGGCGCACCCAGCATCTCAATTACTTCACCGTGCAGCCGGGTAAGTACCTGGTGGATTTGCCCGGTTACGGGTTTGCCAAGACGCCGGCGGCCATTCGCGGCCAGTGGGAGGGCCTGCTCGGTCCCTATCTGCAGCAGCGCAGTCCCCTGGCGGGGCTGGTGATGATCATGGACATCCGTCACCCCATGACGGATCTGGACAGGCGCATGATGGACTGGTACCTGCCTACCGGACGTCCCATTCATGTGCTGCTTTCCAAGGCCGACAAGCTTTCCCGTCAGGAGCAGACCAAGGTGCTGCGTCAGGTGAAACAGGCCCTGGCCGAGTTGAGCGAGCGCTGTTCCGTGCAGCTTTTTTCCAGCCTCAAGAAAACGGGGGTGGAGGAGTGCGAGGATGTGCTCGGGGCCTGGCTGGATATTCCCGTCCCCCCCCAGAAAAAAGCCCCCGGTCAAGGGAGGACCAGGGGCTAAATGCCTTGACATCGTCGCGGCACCCGCTCAGGGAGGTGAAGCGGGAGACGGCGCAAACCGCCGTCCGCCCGATGAGAGCGATGCCGCTTCAAAAAGTTCCTGAGCGTCGGGTTTTCAGTCGATTTTTCCGGTCATTGATTTTTCGAGAGGTCAGCATGTCTGTTTTTGCCACGTTTCCCAATACCCGGATGCGGCGTATGCGCCGGGATGATTTTTCCCGCCGCCTGATGCGCGAGTCTGCCCTGAGTGCAGACGATTTCATTTACCCGGTCTTCGTGCTCGAAGGCAGCCAGCGCAGCGTAGCGGTGGCCTCCATGCCCGGCGTGGAGCGTCAGAGCCTGGACCTCTTGCTGAAGACGGCCGAACGGGCGGTGGCATTGGGCATTCCCGCCCTGGCCCTGTTCCCGGTCATCGATGCCCCCCTCAAGTCCCTGGGGGCTGAGGAGTCCTACAACGCGAATGGCCTGGTGCCCCGGGTGGTGCGGGCCTTGAAGCAGCATTTTCCCGAACTGGGGGTGATTACCGATGTGGCCCTCGACCCCTACACAAGCCACGGTCAGGATGGCCTGATCCATCCGGATGACCCGCGCGGCTATGTGCTCAACGACGAAACCCTGGAGGTGCTGGCGCGTCAGGCCCTCTGCCATGCCGAAGCCGGCGCCGATGTGGTGGCGCCCTCGGACATGATGGATGGCCGGGTGGGCCGCATCCGCGCCGAACTGGACGGGGCCGGGCTGATTCATACCCGCATCCTGGCCTATTCGGCCAAGTATGCTTCCGCCTTCTATGGCCCTTTTCGCGATGCGGTGGGGTCGGCGGGCAATCTCGGCAAAGGCAACAAATATACCTACCAGATGGACCCGGCCAACAGCAACGAGGCCCTGCGGGAAGTGGCGCTGGACCTCCAGGAAGGGGCCGACATGGTCATGGTCAAGCCGGGCATGCCCTATCTGGACATCGTGCGCCGGATCAAGGACGAGTTCCGGGTGCCCACCTATGCTTATCAGGTCAGCGGCGAATACGCGATGCTGAAGGCGGCGGCGGTCAATGGCTGGCTCGATGAGCGGGCCTGTGTGCTGGAGAGCCTGCTCGGTTTCAAGCGCGCCGGGGCCGATGGCATCCTGACTTATTTCGCCCTGGAGGCGGCGGCCTGGCTGAAGGACTGATGGCCGGCGTCGGCCTGGGCGGTATCACAGCTGGCGCAGGTAACGCGGCAGTTCCAGGACGGAACGCAGGCGGGCGTCCACATAGGGCGGGCAGCGGCTCGCCCGGCTGATCCAGACGGTCCGGGTGCCCAGGCGCTTGGCCGTGCGCAGGTTGGGCAGACTGTCTTCGACCAGGATGCATTGGTGCGCCTGGAGGTTTTCTGCCCGCAGCAGGTGGCGCAACCCCCGAGGGTCGGGTTTGGGCTGGAAGCGGGTGGCTTCGACCGGATAGACCGCATCGAAGTGGCGCGCCATGCCGGTCAGGTCGAGGACGGCCTCGGTGTAATGGGCCGGGGCGTTCGAGTAAAGAATCTTGCGTCCAGGCAGTTTGCCCAGCATGGCATTGACCGCCCGCTCGAATACCAGCATCCGTGGCAATTCGGGAAACTGGTGGGTCTCCCAAAGGAAGTGATGGGGGTCGGTGTCGTGGTGCCGCATCAGCCCGAGGAGGGTGGCGCCATAGCGCTGCCAGTAGGTTTTCCGGATGCGCCCGGCTTCCTCCGCATCGACCTGGAGATGGGTCTCGATGTAGGTCTGCATGGCGCGGTTGATGTGCGGAAAGATATGCGGGCTGGCGTCGTGCAGGGTATTGTCGAGGTCAAACAGCCAGACGGGTCTGGGGGGTCTGGGGAGTCGTGCGGTCATGGGGGGCTGGATTTTGGCGGGCTATGACTAAAGTTGGATTGTCTGGGCGGTACGGACGTCGTACCTTCTCGTGATTCGACTAGCCGGAGAGCTTACATGGATGTGCAGCAGGAAGACACCCTGAGTCCCGAGGAGATGGAAAAGGTCCTGGGTTCCTTCGATATTCCGGCCTGTCCGGCCCGGATCATGCAGGTCATGACCGAGGCGCAGCGGGATGAGCCGGACATGCGCAAGCTGACGGGGGTCATTTCCAGTGATGTGGGCATGGCGGCGATGACCCTCAAGCTGGCCAATTCAGCCTTGTTCCGGGGTAATCGTGCCATCGGCACGGTTTCTCAGGCGATCGGCCGTCTCGGGATGCGCAATATCGTCTGCGTGGCGGCGGCAGCGGCCTTGAAGTCCAGCCTGTCCGACCTGCCGGGGGTTCTGATGGAACGGTTCTGGACCCGGGCTTCCACCCTGGCGATGGGGGCCGGTTTGGTGGCCGGGCATCTGTACGGGATTTCCCGGGAGATGGCCTTTACCTTTGCGCTGTTTCACGATGCCGCGATTCCCGTGATGATGCGCCGGTTCAAGAGCTATCCGGCCATGTTCGAGGCGGTACTGGCCCAGGGCTGGCCCCTGGCCCAGATGGAAATGCAGCGCTTCCAGTGCGATCACGCCATCGTCGGGGCCTTGCTGGCCAGGACCTGGGGGCTGCCGGATCTGCTGGCCAGGGCGATCCGGCATCATCATGACTATCAACTTTACAAGCTGCCGGAGCCGGTCATTCCTCATGAGGCGGTTTCCCTGATTGCCGTGACTCAGGTGGCAGAGCATCTGGCATCAGCAAGGCTCGGGGCAGGGAATGTGGAAGTAAACCCGCTGTTCAGCAAGGCCCTCCGACATCTGGGGCTCGATGAGCAGGATCTCCAGGACATTCAGGAGGAATGGGAGGATCTCCTGCCGGCCGCGGGGTAAGTCCGCTCAGCGGCTCTTGACTCAGCGGCTCTTGACTCAGTGGCTTTTGACTCAGTGGCTCTTGATCATGGTGCCCACCCCGTTTTCGGTGAGGATTTCCAGCAGCAGGGCATGTTCCACCCGGCCGTCGATGATGTGTACGCTCTTGACGCCGCTGCGGGCCGCATCCAGGGCGGAGCCGATCTTGGGCAGCATGCCGCCGGAGAGGGTGCCATCTTCCACCATGCCGTCGATTTCCTTGGGGGTGATGCCGGTGAGCAGATTGCCGGCCTTGTCCAGCACCCCGGGGGTGTTGGTGAGCAGCACCAGCTTTTCTGCCCTCAGGACTTCGGCAATCTTGCCGGCCACCACGTCGGCGTTGATGTTGTAGGTTTCGCCGTCCTGGCCCACGCCGATGGGGGCGATCACCGGGATGAAGTCGCCGGAATCGAGCAGGCCGATCAGGGAGGGGTCGATGGAGGTGATGTCCCCCACCTGGCCCACGTCGATCAGGTCGCCGGGGTTGTTCTTGTTGGGCAGCATCAGCTTCCTGGCGCGGATGAAACTGCCATCCTTGCCGGTCAGGCCCACGGCCTTGCCGCCGGCTTGGTTGATCAGGTTGACCACGTCCTTGTTGACCTGGCCGCCTAGTACCATTTCCACCACTTCCATGGTTTCCGCGTCGGTGACGCGCATGCCCTGGATGAATTCGCCTTTCTTGCCGACCCGGGAGAGCAGGTTTTCGATCTGGGGGCCGCCGCCATGCACCACCACCACGTTCATGCCGACCAGTTTCAAGAGCACCACGTCGCGGGCAAAACATTGCTTCAGGTGCTCCTCCGTCATGGCATTGCCGCCGTACTTGACCACGATGGTCTTGCCATGGAACTTGCGGATGTAGGGCAGGGCTTCGGCCAGGATGCCGGCTTTGATGTCAGGGGCGATGGATTCGAACGGCATGGAAGTCTCCGGGGGAAATAGCGGCCGATTGTAACCCCCGTGTATTTAAAGAAAAAGACCGGAAAGGATTCCGGTCTTTTTCTTCACGCCGGGCTTGCTGCCCGAGGCGGGGGCTTACTGTACGGCGAGGCGCTTGCTGCTGGTGGCGGCCCGTTTGGGCAGGGTCAGTTCCAGCACCCCGTCGTTGAATTTGGCCACTGCCTGGCTGTCGTCGATGTCCTGGGCGAGCTGGAAGGAGCGGAATACCTTGCCGAAATAGCGCTCGGACCGGAGGATGCGCTCACCTTCCTTTTCCTCGTTCTCCTGGCGGACTTCGGCGCTGATGGAGACCTGATTGCCATCCACCGTGACGTGGATGTCTTCCTTCTTGACACCGGGCAGTTCGGCGTGGACCACGTAGGCATTTTCCTGTTCCTTCACGTCCATCCGGATGGAGGGCGCGGTGGCGGGTGCATTGCCGGCGTTGAGATCCATGGGACGGACGAAGAAGCCCCGGAACAGTTCATCCAGGGGATCGTGACGGATAATGTTGCTCATTTTTTTCTCCTTGAAATGTCATGGAACGATTAGCTTCAAACAAACTGCTACATCACCAATGTGGGTCTGGGCCAGGTGATTTCAAGGGGGGCCGTGCCGGGGAGAATGAGGAGAAAAAAGTCTGTCCTGCCTGTGGCCGGGGCTTTTCCTGTGGTGTCCGGGCCGGGCGTTGCTGGTGCATGGAGCTGCCAGCTCTGGAGCATCCGCCTCCCTATCGGGACTGCCTCTGCCCGGACTGCCTGAGGGCCTGGTCAGCGGCCGAGGCGGGCGGGTAGGGCCAAAATGGCGTCGCGGTTGCTCCAGGAAAAGCAGCGCCGGGCGGCTTCGGCCAGATCCAGCCAGCGGTACTCCCGGTGTTCCCGGGGGGCCAGCCGTACCGGTTGGGCAGAGGGAATCTCCAGGGAAAAGACATGTTCGGTGTTGCGGGTGACGCCGGGGGCGTAGCGGTGGCGCCATTCGGGGAAGATTTCGTACTCCTGGCGGAGTTGCCAGTCCTTGAGCTGTGCCGGCTGCACCGGGATGCCGGTTTCTTCCCGGACCTCCCGGCAGGCGGTTTGCAGCAGGGTTTCGCCGGCCTCCTGGCTGCCGGTGACCGATTGCCAGTAGCCGGGGTGGGCGGCCCGCTCCAGCAGCAGGATTTGCAGCTTCGGGGTGTGGATCACCACCAGCACCGAAACCGGATTTTTATAGGGCATGCTTCAGGCCCGGGGAAGCGGGTCCAGATCCAGGCGGGGGGCGTCGAGCAGGGCCCACAGGGCCCGGTCCTGGTCCCGCCATTCATCGCTGGCGGCCTGGAGAACGGCGATGAGGATATCCACTTCGTCCCCGAGGGGGGACAGGTTGCCGAGGATCAGAACCTGTCCTTGGGAGTTGAGCACGCCCGGGTCTGTCAGGCAGTCGTAGAGGGCATCGAAATTGGCGCCGAAATGCTCGGGAAAGCCCAGGGCCTGGCCCAGGCCGGCCAGCCAGGTGCGGGCATCGGTGGCGGATTCAGGGCGATAGCTGATCAGGGACCAGCCCAGGGCGTGGGCGGCTGCCGTGATGTCTGACTCGCTTCCCGGGGGGAGACGGTAAGGGCCGGAAAGCGTCTTGTCTTCCAGTGCTGGCTGGCGGGCGGTGCTCATGACTCATTCCTTGATCGGGCGAAAACTGCGGTAGTGGTCGTCCGTGTAATAGAACTCCACAGGCGGCTTGCCCCCGGTGATAATGCGGCGGGCGCCCCGGTTTCTGGCGCCGGGGGTGGGAACCGTGTACTCCAGGTAATAGCCCCGGGCTCGCTGGGGCAGGTGCTTTTCAAAGTTGTTGAAGATGCTGCCGTCCTTGTTGGGATAGGCAAAGGGACCGCCCTGCTTGATCTGCTGCAGCACCTCCCGGCCTTCCGGGGGAAGCTGGTCGACACGGATGGCGCCGGAGTCGAAGCCGGGGACGGCGTGGCTGCCATTTCCGAGGAGCAGTGCTGCCGATAGCAGGAGGAAGCGGAACCAGGGTTTCATGGCGTTTGCCCGGATCGTGAAGGGGCCTTCAAGCACGATGCCCGCACCGGCGGGCATCGGTAGGGTGGGGCGTGATGCTTACTGACCGACTTCGACCTGGGTGTCGACCTTCTGACGCAGGCGGATGTGCAGTTCACGCAGTTGTTTTTCATCGACGCTGGAGGGCGCATTGGTGAGCAGGCACTGGGCGCGCTGGGTCTTCGGGAAGGCGATCACGTCGCGGATCGACTCGGCGCCGGCCATCATGGTGACGATGCGGTCCAGGCCGAAGGCCAGGCCGCCGTGTGGCGGGGCGCCATATTTCAGTGCATCGAGCAGGAAGCCGAACTTGGCCTGCTGCTCTTCCGGGCCGATGTTGAGGGCCGCAAACACTTTTTCCTGCACGTCGGCGCGGTGGATACGCACCGAGCCGCCGCCCAGTTCCCAGCCGTTGAGCGCCAGGTCATAGGCCTTGGCCAGGCACTGGCCCGGATCCGTCACCAGCAGATCGAGATGCTCGTCCTTGGGGCTGGTGAAGGGATGGTGGCAGGCGGTCCAGCGCCTGGATTCGTCGTCATATTCGAACATCGGGAAGTCGATGACCCAGAGCGGGGCCCACTTGGCGCCGGTGACGAAGCCTTTTTCATGGCCGATCTTGACGCGCAGCGCGCCGAGGGCGTCGTTGACGATCCTGGCCTTGTCGGCGCCAAAGAAGATCAGGTCGCCGGACTGGGCCCCGGTACGCTCGATGACGGTCTTCAGGGAGGCTTCGGACAGGTTCTTGACGATCGGCGACTGCAGGCCGGTTTCGTTGATCTGGGTGACGTCATTGACCTTGATGTAGGCCAGGCCCTTGGCGCCGTAGATGCCGACGAACTGGGTGTAGGCGTCGATCTCGCCGCGCGTCAGAGCGGTGGCAGAAGCCGCGCCGCCCGGAATGCGCAGGGCGGCGATACGGCCGCCGGCGCTGTTGGCGACGCTGGAGAAGACCTTGAAGGCGACATCCTTGAAGGCGTCGGTGACTTCGGTGAGTTCGAGGGTGACGCGCAGGTCCGGCTTGTCCGAGCCGAAGCGGTGCATGGCTTCGGCGTAGGTCAGGCGCGGGAAGTCCGGCAGGTCCACGTCGATGGCTTCCTTGAACACGGAGCGGATCAGTTTTTCCGTCAGCGCCATGATTTCGGCCTCGCTCATGAACGAGGTTTCGATATCGACCTGGGTGAATTCCGGCTGGCGGTCGGCGCGCAGGTCTTCGTCGCGGAAGCACTTGACGATCTGGTAGTAGCGGTCGAAGCCGGCCACCATCAGCAGTTGCTTGAAAAGTTGCGGCGACTGCGGCAGGGCGAAGAACTGGCCGGGATGCACGCGCGACGGCACGAGGTAGTCGCGCGCGCCTTCCGGCGTGGACTTGGTGAGCATCGGCGTTTCGATGTCGATGAAGCCGTGCTCGTCAAGGAAGCGGCGGAAGGCGCGCGCCGTCTTGTAGCGCAGCATCAGGTTGTTCTGCATCTGCGGGCGGCGCAGGTCGATGACGCGATGGGTGAGGCGCACGGTCTCGGTCAGGTTCTCGTCGTCGAGCTGGAACGGCGGGGTGATGGAGGGATTGAGCACCTCGATTTCATGACAGAGGATCTCGATCTCGCCGGAGGCGAGGTGGGGATTGCGGGTTCCTTCCGGGCGCATGCGCACCTTGCCGGTGACCTTCAGGCAGAACTCGTTGCGGACGTCTTCGGCGATCTTGAACATGTCGGGACGGTCGGGATCGCACACCACCTGGGCCAGGCCTTCGCGGTCGCGCAGGTCGATGAAGATGACGCCGCCATGGTCGCGGCGACGGTGCGCCCAGCCGGCGAGGGTGACGATCTGGTCGCAGAGGGTGGCGTTGAGTTGGCCGCAGTAATGAGTACGCATCAGGGTGTTCCGGAAGAAATGGTTTGAAGAGGATCTGTTTTGCCGTGCCGGCGGCTGCTCTTGGGGGAGGGGGGGACCACCCCCATCGAGACGATATATTTGAGGGCTTCGTCCACGCTCATCTTGAGTTCCACGACTTCCTCGACCGGCATCATCAGGAAGAATCCGGAAGTCGGGTTGGGAGTGGTGGGAACATAAACGCTGACATAGTTGCCATCGAGGTGGTTGGCCACGTCCCCACCCGGCTTGCCGGTCAGAAAGGCGATGGTCCAGCTGCCCTGACGGGGGTACTGGACCAGCAGGGTCTTGCGGAAGGCGTTGCCATTGGGCGACAAGATGGTGTCCGAGACCTGCTTGACCGCGTTGTAAAGCGAGTTCACGACCGGGATGCGGGCCAGGATCTGTTCCCACCAACTCACCAGTTTCTGGCCGATGAAGTTCGCCGCCAGCAAGCCGGTGACGAAAATGATCATCAGGGTCAGGACCGTGCCTGCACCCGGAAGATCGAAACCGAGCAGATGAATGGGGTGGATGGCCTCAGGCAGCAGCAGCAGGGATTGATCCATGACGCCGACGATCATGGACAGTACCCAGGCGGTGATGGCCAGGGGAATCCAGATCAGGAGCCCGGTAATGAAGTAGCGCTTGAACACGGTCAGCTGGTCGAGCAGGCGCCGGAGGGGCAGGCGCCTTCCCCACCCTGGCAGGGGGGCGGGCTAGCGGGTTTGCTCTTGAAGTCGGTGGCGTACCAGCCGCTCCCCTTGAGCTGGAAACCGGCGGCAGACAGGAGCTTGTTATAGCTTGCCTGGCCGCATTCAGGACAGATGCTCAGCGGGGCGTCACTGAGCTTTTGCAGGTGTTCTTTCTGAAAACCGCAGGAGGTGCAGCGATATTCGTAGATGGGCATGGTCAATCTCCAGAAGGGTTGCGCATTATAACCGAGTGCTGGCACCTACTTGAAAGGTGTCTCGCGGCGCAATAGATGGAGGCTGATCGGCGGGAATCAAGCTCCCGAACCCAGGTACAGGCGGTTCAGCGACTCACCCCAGAACAGGGCGATGATGCCGGCGGCGGCCAGATAGGGGCCGAAGGGGATGGGAATGTTGCGCCCGTGCCGGGCGACGATCATCAGGGTGATGCCGACGATGGCGCCCACTACCGAAGACAGCAGGATGATGCAGGGCAGCATGGTCCAGCCCATCCAGGCTCCCAGGGCGGCCAAGAGTTTGAAATCGCCGTAGCCCATGCCCTCCTTGCCGGTGACGAGTTTGAATAGCCAGTACACCGACCAGAGCGAGAGGTAGCCCGCCATGGCGCCGATGACGGCGCTGGAGAGGGGAACGAACTGGCCGTTCAGGTTGAAGAGCAGACCGAGCCAGAGCAGGGGCAGGGTGAGACTGTCTGGCAGCAACTGGGTGTCCAGGTCGATCATGGCCAGGACCAGCAGGGTCCACAGCAGCAGGGTTGCTCCGATGGCCTGCCAGCCGGGGCCGAAGTGCCAGGCGGCAAACCCGGCCAGGAGGGCGGCCGCGGCTTCGGTCAGGGGGTAGCGCAGGGAAATGGGCGCCTTGCAAGCCTTGCATTTTCCGCCCAGCAGCAGATAGCTGAGGATGGGGATGTTTTCCAGCGCGCGGATGGGATGTCCGCACTGGGGGCAGCGCGAGCCGGGGCGGGCCAGGCTCAGAGGGGGGGGCGACGGCGGCGCTTCTCCTTGCAATTGAGCGCACTGGGCCTGCCATTCCTGTTCCATCATGCGGGGCAGACGGTGAATCACCACATTGAGGAAACTGCCGACCAGCAAACCCAGGAGAGTCAGGATGGCGGTGAATGGTATCGGCTCTGATAGCAAGGAGAGCATCAAACGACCGCTCCTAGTTTGAAGATGGGGAGGTACATGGCGACCACCATGCCGCCAATCAGGGTGCCAAGAATCACCATGATCATCGGTTCCATCAGGCTGGAGAGGGCTTCGACTGCATCATCGACCTCGGCCTCGAAAAAGTCGGCGACCTTGGAGAGCATGGAATCGAGCGCCCCCGATTCTTCACCAATGGCCACCATCTGGGTGACCATATTGGGGAACAGGTTGGTGTTCTGCATGGCGCTGGTCAGATTGGCACCGGTGCTGACCTCCGTCTGAATTTCCCGGGTGGCCAGTTTGTAGACATGGTTGCCCGCTGCGCCGCCCACCGACTCCAGGGATTCCACCAGCGGGACGCCGGCGGCGAACATGGTGGAGAGGGTGCGGGTCCAGCGGGCAATGACGGCCTTGCGGATCAGCTCACCGAAGATCGGCATCCGCAATAACAGACGATCCATGACGATCTGCATTTTTTCGGAGCGTTTCCAGGTATAGAAGAAACCGTACAGGCCTCCGCCGATGATGCCGAAGATCGCATACCAATAGGCCACGAAGAAATCCGAGATGGCAATGATGATCAGCGTAGGGGCGGGCAGGTCGGCGCCAAAACTTTTGAAGACGTCTTTGAAGGCGGGAATCACGAAAATCATGATCACGGCGGTGATGATGAAAGCCACGACGATCACGGCGATGGGATAGAAGAGGGCGGACTTGATCTTGCTCTTGATGGCAAGGATCTTTTCCTTGTAGGTGGCCAACCGGTCCAGCAGGGAATCGAGAATACCGGCCTGTTCACCGGCGCTCACCAGATTGCAAAAGAGCGGGTCAAAGTAGAGCGGATATTTGCGAAAGGCGGCGGAAAGGGAACTGCCGGTTTCCACGTCGGCTTTGATGTCCAGCAGCAGTTTGCCGACTGCTGGATTGGCGTGACCGCGCCCGACGATATCAAAAGACTGTAACAGCGGCACCCCGGACTTCATCATGGTGGCCAGTTGCCGGGTAAACAGGGTGATGTCCTTGTCGGAGACCTTGCCGCCCCGCTTGAAGCGTTGTCGGGTGATCTTGGCGTTCATGATCCCCTGGCGGCGCAAGGTGGTCTGCACCACCGTTTCCGTGGCCGCGCGCATCTCACCCCGGACGATCTTGCCGTCCTTGTTTTTGCCTTCCCAGAGGAAAGTGAATTCCTTGACGCCAGAAGTTGAATTGGATTTCCCTGTGCTCGCCATGGTGTCTGCCTTTAGAGATTGGTGGTGCTCAGCACTTCATCGAGGGAGGTCAGCCCTTGTTTGACTTTGATCAAACCAGATTCCCGCAAGGTTTTGACGCCCTCGCGCGCGGCCTGGGCGGCAATATCGAGGGCGGTGCCATTGGCCATGATGATGCGCTGGATTTCTTCCGTGACGGGCATGACCTGATAGATGCCCAGCCGCCCCTTGTAGCCGCTGCCCTTGCAACGGTCGCAGCTGCCGGGGCCGTACAGCGTCCAGGAACCATCGAGTTCCGCTTCCTTGTAGCCAGCATTGAGCAGGGCCTGCTGCGGGACTTCCAGGGGCTGCTTGCAATGGCACAGCCGCCGCGCCAGGCGCTGGGCGGTGATGAGCAGGATGCTGGAGGCGATGTTGAAGGTGGGGACCCCCATGTTCATCAGGCGGGTCAGGGTTTGTGGCGCATCATTGGTGTGCAGCGTCGATAGCACGAGGTGGCCGGTCTGTGCCGCCTTGATCGCGATTTCTGCCGTTTCCAGGTCACGGATTTCGCCCACCATGATGATGTCCGGGTCCTGGCGCAGGAAAGCTCTGAGGGCAGCGGCAAAGGTCAGCCCCGACTTGTCGTCCACATTGACCTGGTTGATGCCGGCCAGATTGATTTCCGCCGGGTCTTCTGCCGTGGAAATGTTGATGTCGGGTTCGTTGAGGATGTTCAGGCAGGTGTAGAGGGAAACGGTCTTGCCCGAACCGGTGGGGCCGGTCACCAGCACCATGCCATAAGGGCGGCGGATGGCATCGAGCAGAACCGCTTGTTGTTCCGGCTCGTAACCCAGGGCTTCGATCCCCAGGGTGGCGGAGGTGGGATCGAGAATCCGCATCACGATCTTTTCCCCGTGGAGGGTGGGGAGGGTGCTGACCCGGAAGTCGATGGCATGGGTCTTGGAGAGCACCAATTTCATCCGGCCATCCTGGGGAACCCGTTTTTCGGCGATGTTCAGGCGGGAGATGACCTTGATGCGGGAGGCGAGTTTATCCTTGATGGCGAGCGGCGGTGTGATGACCTCGCGCAAATTGCCGTCCACCCGGAAACGGATGCGGTAGTACTTTTCGTAGGGTTCAAAGTGGACGTCGGAGGCGCCCTCGCTGATTGCATCCAGCAGGATCTTTTGCAGGAATCTGACGATCGGAGCGTCGTCGACGTCGCTGCCCTCGCCCTCTTCGGCGGCATCGTCTTCAGCGGCTTCATCGAGGAAGTCAAGGTTGAAATCATCCCCGGCCATGCTTTTGAGTGATTCCGCGGTCGACTCGGTGAGCTTGGTGACCAGCGGCAACAGCTTGCTGATTTCGACGACGATGGGATCAATGGCCAGGCCGCTCTGGAAGCGGATTTCTTCCAGGCCATGCAGATTGGCCGGATCGGCCGTGCCGACGGACAGGCGATTGCCCCGTTTGAACAGGGGAACGATCCGGTGGGTGCGGATGAGCTTGGGGTCCACCGCCTCTTTGGGAATATGGGCTTCTTCGAGCGCGGAGAGGTCGAACAAGGGGGTGGCGAAAGTATCGGAGGCAAAACGGGCCAGTTCCAGCGCCGTCATTTTTTTGCCATTGACGATTTCCTCTGCGAGGGTGGCCTTGTTTGCCTGGGCCTGGCCCAGCAATTGCTCTGCTTCGTTCTCTTTCAGGCGACCGGCCTGGACCAGGGCGCGAGCCAAACCGCTCAAATTGGAAGAGGGAAGAGTTGCGGTCATGACAAAAGAGTTAAATGCAAAATAAATGACTGCCGATGATGCAACGAGGATCCTGGTTTGTAAAGCATGGATCGGGGCATCGATCGTGGTCGTGTGAGGTTGCTGCGCTCAATGGAGGGGAGCTGTCCGGTCATGGCCGCCCAATTTCATCCCGGGGTTGCGCGACGGCCTGGCCGGATGGAATTTCCGTGGGGCTTGAAATGCGCCGTTTTCATGCGCCAGGGCTGGCTTGTCCGCTCATGCACGGTTCAGCAGCACTTCGACCACAAAACGGCTGCCCACATAGGCCAGCAGCAAAACGGCAAAGCCCGCCAGGGTCCAGCGTAGCGCGATCCGGCCTCGCCAGCCATAAATATGGCGGCCTGTCAGCAAAATGGCAAAAATCACCCAGGAAGAAATCGCAAAAAAAGTCTTGTGGTCAAGGCGGAAGGGCTGGCCGAACAGGATTTCCGAATACAGCAGGCCGCTGCCCAGGGTCAGGGTCAGCAGGGCAAAGGCCAGGGTGAGCATGCGGAACAGCAGGGTTTCCATGGCCAGCAGGGGCGGCATGCTGGCCATGCGCCGGGAAAGCTGGCGCTGGTGCAGTTTTTTCTCGGCAAAGCCCATGAATACCGCGTGCGCGGCAGACAGGGTGAACAGGCTGTAGGCCAGCATGGCGGCAAGGAAATGCAGGCGGAAACCCAGGCTGCCGGCATTGCTGATCAGGTGGGTTTTGCTGAACAGCAGTGGCAGCAAACAGGCGGCGACTCCTCCTAGCAACACCAAGGGTTGCAGGCCATCCATGCGAACCCGGAAGCTCTCCAGCCAGTAAATCAGGACCGCCAGCCAGATCATCAGGCTGAAGGCGAGGCTAAAGGAGAACTGCATCCGGGAGGCCTCGAACAGGGAGGATTCCAGGCCCGCTCCATGGAGTGCGAGGGTGATGCCGATGGCCAGTTTCTCCCAGGCAGGCGCGTTGACGCCGACCGGAGCCAGGGGGGCTGCTTCGGTCCAGCGGGTTCGCCAGAAATGAATGCCCAGGACCAGATACATGAAGCCTGCCAGGCCAAGGGGGATGAGCTGATTTACAATAGTCGCCATTCCAAAATTTTACTCGAAGCCCATTTGCCATGCTCGACAACCTGACGCAACGCCTTGCCAAAGTAATGAAGACCCTGCGGGGAGAGGCTCGCCTGACCGAAGAGAACATCTCGGCGGCCCTCCGTGAAGTGCGCATGGCCCTGCTGGAGGCCGATGTGGCCCTGCCGGTGGTGAAAGATTTCATTGCAGCCGTGAAGGAAAAGGCCGTAGGCGAGGAGGTCATTGCTTCCCTGACGCCGGGCCAGGCCCTGGTCGGGGTTGTCCATAAGGAAATGACCCGGCTCATGGGCGGGGCTCATGAGGGCCTCAATCTTGCCACCCAGCCGCCCGCCGTGGTGCTGATGGCGGGCCTCCAGGGGGCGGGCAAGACCACGACGGTGGGCAAACTGGGCAAGTACCTGAAGGAAACGCTGAAGAAGAAGGTGCTGGTGGTGTCCTGCGATGTGTACCGTCCGGCCGCCATCCAGCAGTTGCAGACCGTGGCCGGGCAGGCGGGCGTCGAGTGCTTCCCTTCCACGACGGCGGAAAAGCCCGAGGCCATTGCCCTGGGTGCCGTGGATTGGGCCAGGCGCCATTACTTTGATGTGGTGCTGGTGGATACGGCCGGCCGTCTGGCGGTGGATGAGGCCATGATGGCCGAGATCAAGTCCCTGCATGAGGCCTTGAAACCGATCGAAACCCTGTTCGTGGTGGATGCCATGCTCGGTCAGGATGCGGTCAACACGGCCCGGGCCTTCAACGAAACCCTGCCGCTTACCGGCATCGTGCTCACCAAGCTCGATGGCGATGCCCGGGGCGGCGCGGCCCTGTCGGTGCGCCATGTGACCGGCAAGCCCATCAAGTTTTCCGGTATCGGCGAAAAACTCACCGGGCTGGAACCCTTTCATCCGGAACGCATGGCCTCCCGCATTCTGGGCATGGGCGATGTGCTGTCGCTGATCGAAGAGGCCAGGAAGGGGCTGGACGAAGAAAAGGCCATGGCCTTTGCCAGGAAGCTGAAATCCGGCAAGGGCTTTGATCTGAACGATTTCAAGGAGCAGATCGGCCAGATGCGCAAGATGGGCGGTATCTCCGCCCTGATGGACAAGATGCCGACCCAGATCGCCCAGGCGGCCGGTCAGTTGCCGGTGGGGACCGAGGACAAGATGATTCGCCGGGTGGAGGGCATCATCAATTCCATGACGCCGACCGAACGGGCCAAGCCGGAACTCATCAAGGCAAGCCGCAAGCGCCGCATTGCCATGGGAGCCGGGGTGCAGGTGCAGGAGGTGAATCGCCTGCTCAACCAGTTTGAACAGACTCAGAAGATGATGAAGCAATTCACCAAGGGGGGGCTGGGCAAGCTGATGCGCGGCATGAAGGGGATGCTGCCCGGCATGGGGCGCTGAGCCAGGGGATTCAGGGATTCAGGGATTCAGGGTTTGGGCGACGCCGGTTCGCCCATGGCCAGCTGGCGCTCGTAGCGCCACTGGTTCCAGGCGCCCCTGACCAGATTCGGGTATCCGGATTGACCCAGGCTGCCGTTGTAGCGGCCCAGGGCGCGGAACAGGTCGCCCTTTTCGATATCCAGGTAGTGGCGCAGGATGGTGCAGCCATAGCGTAGGTTGGTGCGCATGTGGAACAGGTTGTCATCGGGCTGGCCGATCAACTTGAGCCAGAAGGGCATGACCTGCATGTAGCCCCGGGCTCCCGCCGAGGACACGGCATATTTACGGAAACCGGATTCCACCTGGATCAGGCCCAGCACCAGCTGCGGGTCCAGTCCGGCCCGGGTGGCTTCGTAATGGATGGCGCGCAGCAGTTCCAGGCGGTACTCCTGATCGGGAATGCGCCTGGCCAGCCGGGGAGACATGGCGGAGAGCCAGTCCACGGCTTCCGAATAATCCTTGAAGGAACTGGCAGGGGGTTTCCTGTCGGCAATGGCGCCCGACAGGGCCGCCTGGACGCTGGCCGACATGGGTTCGTACTGTTGGGTTCCCGCCCATACCAGGGCGGGAACCAGGCATGGCAGCAACAGGGCGATCAGGCGGCGCACAGCTTTTCCTGCAGGAAGGCCAGGGCGGTATCGGCGGGGATCATGGTGGCTTCCTCATCCTGGCGGCCCTTGTATTCCAGCTGGCCGTTGGCCAGGCCCCGCTCGCCCACCACGATGCGGTGGGGCACGCCCATCAGTTCCATGTCGGCGAACATGGAGCCGGGCCGCTCGTCCCGGTCGTCCAGCAACACGTCCAGGCCGGCGGCCTCGAGTGCTTCGTAAAGCTGGTCGGCGGCGGCCTTCACGATTTCGCTCTTGTAGTAGCCCATGGGCACGATGGTGACCTGGAAGGGGGCGATGGCGGCGGGGAAGATGATGCCCCTGTCGTCATGGCCCTGTTCGATGGCGGCGCCGACGATGCGCGACACGCCGATGCCGTAGCAGCCCATTTCCATGATCTGGCTCTTGCCCTGTTCATCCAGGAAGCTGCAGTTCAGGGCCTTGGCGTAGGTGCTGCGCAGCTGGAAGATGTGGCCCACTTCGATGCCCCGGCAGATGGCGAGATTGCCCTTGCCATCCGGGGAGGGGTCGCCGGCCACCACCTTGCGCAGGTCGGCCAGCTCGGGTTCCGGGCAGTCGCGGCCGAAATTCACGCCACTCAGGTGAAAACCCGCGGCGTTGGCGCCGCAGACGAAATCGGCCATGACGGCGACGCTCCGGTCGGCAATGACCCGCACCTTTTCTGGATCCACCCCGACCGGCCCGATATAACCGGGCTTGCAGCCCAGGAATCGTTCCACCTCTTCTTCCGTGGCAAAGCGGAAGGGGTTGAGGCCGGCGATCTTGCCCGCCTTGATTTCATTGAGTTCGTGGTCGCCGCGCAGGAGCAGCAGGGCGAAGGTCCGGGGCCCCTCTTCGGGTTCGCTGACCACGGCGATGGCCTTGACCAGGCCGGAGAGCGGAATGTTCAGGAAGCCGGCCACGTCGGTACAGGCGGTCTGGCCCGGGGTGCTCACCTTGGCCAGTTCTGCGGTAGCGGCCGGGCGGGGCGTGGCAGGCGCCAGGGCCTCGGCCAGTTCCACGTTGGCGGCGTAGCCGGATTCCGGGCAGTAGGCGATGTCGTCCTCGCCGGTCTCGGCAATGACGTGGAACTCATGGGAGCCGGTGCCGCCGATCGAGCCGGTATCCGCCGCCACGGCCCGGAACTGCAGGCCCAGGCGGGTGAAGATGCGGCTGTAGGTGTCATACATCGACTGGTATTCCCGCTTCAGGTCCTCGAAGCTGCTGTGAAAGGAATAGCCGTCCTTCATCAGGAATTCCCGGCCGCGCATGACGCCGAAGCGGGGCCGGATCTCGTCCCGGAACTTGGTCTGGATCTGATAGAGGTGCAAGGGCAGCTGACGATAGCTCTTTACGTCGCGGCGCACCACGTCGGTGATGACTTCCTCGTGGGTGGGGCCGATGACGAAGTCGCGCTGGTGGCGATCCTTGAAACGCAGCAGCTCGGGGCCATATTTATCCCAGCGGCCCGATTCCTGCCAGAGTTCGGCAGGCTGCACGGCGGGCATCAGCAGTTCCAGGGCGCCCGCCTTGTTCATCTCTTCCCTGACAATGTTCTCTACCTTGCGCAGGACCCTGAGGCCCAGGGGCATCCAGGTGTAGATGCCCGCGGCGGCGCGCTTGATGAGGCCGGCGCGCAGCATGAGCTTCTGGCTGATGACCTCGGCGTCGGCCGGGGCTTCCTTGAGGGTGGCGAAGAAAAATCGAGAGGAACGCATGAGCAACGAGTCCGATATCCGGTAAAACTTCGATTTTACACCGGGCGGTAATTTTGCATGGGCGTCACAGTTGTGAAAGAATTCGCTTCAACCAAATATTTAGCAGGATTTAGCTATGCTCGACAAAGAGGGCTTTCGCCCGAACGTCGGCATCATTCTTTGTAACGCAAAAAACGAGGTTTTCTGGGGTAAACGGATTCGGGAGCATTCCTGGCAGTTTCCGCAAGGCGGCATCAAGCGGGGCGAAACGCCGGAACAGGCCATGTATCGGGAACTGCACGAAGAAGTCGGTTTGCTTCCCGAGCATGTGGCCATCCTGGGACGTACCAAGGGCTGGTTGCGTTATGAAGTGCCGACACATTGGGTCAAGCGTGAATGGCGGGGATCTTACCGGGGGCAGAAGCAGATCTGGTTCTTGCTGCGCCTGGTGGGACGGGACAGTGATGTCTCGCTGCGGGCCAGTTCCCATCCCGAATTCGACGCCTGGCGCTGGCACGACTACTGGATTCCCCTGGACACCGTGATCGAATTCAAGCGTGGGGTTTATTCCCAGGCCTTGAATGAGCTGGCGCGTTTTCTCGAAGCCGACAAGCGCAGGCGCCTGCGCCAGGAAAATCCATCATCCACACCGCCAGCGGCGGAGGGAAGGGAAGATGAATAGTTTCGTCCGTACCTTGTGTGCCCTGTTCCTGGCGGGGCTTGCCGTGCAGGCTCAGGCCGCCTTTGATGAGGAGTTTGAGGAAAAACCCTGGGAGGAGATTGCCGTTCAGCTGCCTCCCTTTCCCAAGGACGAAAACTTCCTCAGCTTTTATGTGAGCCCCACGGCCACCAACCGTTTCTTTCTCGACACCGAAAGTCTTTCTGTCGGCAGTGACGGCGTGGTGCGTTACGTCTTGCTGGCGCTCAGTGATTCGGGAGTGCGCAACATCACTTTTGAAGGCATGCGCTGCCAGACCCGGGAATGGCGGATTTATGCGGTAGGGCGGCCGGATGGAGGCTGGTCCAAGGCTCGGAGCAACCAGTGGAAGCCTGTTCGCGAGCAGGTCACCAACCGCCAGCATGCGGCCTTGTTTACCGATCTGCTCTGTCCCGATGGGGTGATTGCCTTCCGGGTCAGCGACATTCTGCGAGCCTTGAAGAAGGAGGGGCGGCCTTTATCCAAGGCTCCTTGATCCAGCCTCCTTGATCCAGGCTCCTTGATCCAGGCTCCTTGATCCGGCCTCCTTGATCCAGCTTGTCTGGCGTTGCCGACCCAGTTGCCAGCCCATTTTGCGCTGAATTTTGCGCTGAATATCGGGCGCGGGAGTCCTGTTCCCTCTCCCGCGGGCCTTCTCCCTGAGTTGAATGCGCATGAGGATTTTGCCGTGATAGGCGCTATTGCCCTGGACGGCGATCCTGCTTGCACCGCTCACCTTGTCGGGGGCTTGGCATTTTATCTGCAGGGTGCATGCCTGCCAGCCCTCCTGGGCCAGCGGGAATCAGGACGGCCTGGGCCAGGATGCGGGTCAGGAAAACAGTAGCGCTTGGTTCACGTGGCTGCGGGTGGCTGCGTTTGGATGAAGCGGAGATCCCGAACCCGAAGCGCATGGCTTTGAAAGGAGAGGAAATGAACTGGAGTGACAGCTTGATCGTGGCGATCGACAAGGGCTTGCGGACCGTTTTTGCCGAGGCTCGCAGTGTCCGGCCGGTGCCCGGGGCGCAATTGCCCGAAGCCGGGCTCAATGATGCCGAGCGCCGCCATGTGGCGGCCCTGATGCGTATCAACCACGTCGGGGAGGTGTGTGCCCAGGCCCTGTACCAGGGGCAGGCCATGACCTCGCCCAACGAGCGGATCCGGGCTTCCCTGGAAGAGGCGGCCCACGAGGAAACCGAACATCTGGCCTGGACGGAGCAGCGTATCCGCGCGATGGGGGGGCGCAAGAGTCTGCTCAATCCCCTGTGGTATGCAGGTGCCCTGGCCATCGGCATGACGGCGGGACGTCTGGGAGACAGGTGGAATCTGGGTTTTCTGGCCGAAACGGAGCGCCAGGTCGAAGCGCATCTGGATCGCCATCTGGACAAGTTGCCGGCTCAGGATCAGAAGTCCTGGGCCATCCTCGAACAGATGAAGGTGGACGAGGTGAAGCACGCCGAGACGGCCGTGCGGCTCGGGGCTGCGCCCCTGCCGGGTCCGGTGAAGCTGCTGATGAAGCTCTCGGCCCGGCTCATGACCCGGGTGGCTTATCGGGTCTGAAGTAGCGGGTCTGAAGTAGCGGGTCTGAAGGCAGCAGCCGGGGGCAGCAGCTGGGGGCTGCAGTTGGGGGCTTCAGGCGACTTCGATGATGTCGAAGTCGTGGGTGATTGCGGCGGTTTTGCCCAGCATGATGGAGGCGGAGCAGTATTTGTCCTTGGACAGGTCGATGGCGCGTGCCACGGCCTCGGGCTTGAGATTCTTGCCGCTGACCCGGAAGTGAAAGTGAATGCGGGTGAAAACCTTGGGGTCGCTGTCTGCCCGCTCGGCCTCCAGGCGGACGTCGCAGCCGCTGACCTGGTGGCGACCTTTTTTCAGGATCATCACGATATCGAAGGCCGTGCATCCGCCGGTGCCGGCCAGCAGCATTTCCATGGGGCGGGGGGCCAGGTTGCGGCCGCCGGCTTCAGGCGCGCCATCCATGGTCACCATATGGCCGCTGCCGGTTTCCGCGACGAAGGACATGCCGCTGTCGGCGCCCATCCACTTTACGGTGCATTGCATCTTCATTCTCCAGGTAAGCAGCCGCTATTTTAGCTGAATAGCTGAACCACTGTTTTGCTGCCATGCACCAAAAATTCTGGCAGATTGGCGTGCTGGACCCGGAGGCAGGATTTAAAGAGTGCTTCAGTCGTTTCTTTAATGACTACAATTCGCAATAAAATCAACAAGATATTAACGATAAGTTTATTTTATCCAGTCATTTTCAAGGAATTGTGCGCCGCACAATTTTCTTGCCTCGATCCTGTTTGTGGGGGATAATTCACCCATCGAAACAAGTTGTGGTGTCTCCTTCAAGTTGTTTTGACCTTTGTCTCCTCCACCCTCCTCCTTTGGTGTGGATTTAACGCGACTCCCCGGAGTCGCGTTTTTTTTCCTACGGAACGAGGGCGTGTTTCGCGCGTTCTGGTGGGTTCTGTCAGGTTCTGGCAGCAAGCCAGGAAAAAGCCCGGTCCGCAGGGTGCGGAGCCGGGCTTTTTGATGGGGCGTCCCAGGCAGGGATCAGGCAGGGTTCAGTCAGGGTTCAGTCAGGGTTCAGTCAGGGATCAGTCAGGGTTCAGGCGGCGGCCTGAATCTGGATCTGCTGACTGGTGTGTGAAATGCGGTTGTTGGCGTCCGCATAAACCAGCTTGGGTTCGTGTCTGGCGATTTCCTGCTCGTTCATGCCGACAAAGGTGGCGATGATCAGCAGGTCGCCAGGGGCGGCCTTGCGCGCCGCGGAACCGTTGACGGAGATGATGCCGGAACCGCGTTCGGCACGAATCGCGTAGGTGGTAAAGCGCTCGCCGTTGTTGATGTTCCAGATGTCGATCTGCTCGTATTCCTTGATGTCGGCAGCTTCCAGCAGGTCCTCGTCAATGGCACAGGAGCCTTCATAGTGCAGTTCGGCATGGGTAGTGGTTACCCGATGCAACTTGGACTTGAGCATCATTCTTTGCATGGCGTCATCCGTCACAAGGTGTTGAGGGATTGGCATTGTAGCGACTAAATCCCCGCTGTCAAACAGAGAATTCCCGGTATTTTCCGGTCGAATTCGGGTCAGACTTCGATGTTGTCAATGAGTCGTGTCCGGCCTAGTTGCGCTGCGGCGAGGACGACAAGTTTCTGGCTTGAATCGCTGGGTGGCAGCAGATTGGCGCGCTGCCGCACTGCAATATAGTCAGTCTTCCAGCCCTGTCTGTCGAGGTTGGCCGCGGCCTCTTGTTCCAGGCGGGGCAGTTGCCCGATGCCTTCTTGCAGCAAGGCCTGGCGCAGGGTCTGCAGGGTCTGGAAGAGGCGGGGGGCTTGCTGGCGTTCGCGGACCGAGAGATAGCCGTTGCGGGAGGAGAGCGCCAGGCCGTCTGCGGCCCGGACGGTATCGACTCCGACGATTGCGATGGGCAGGGCCAGTTGCTCGGCCATGGCGCGAACCAGCATCAATTGCTGGTAATCCTTCTTGCCAAACAGGGCGGCCTGGGGCTGGACGCAATTGAAGAGCTTCAGCACGACGGTCGCTACGCCCCGGAAGTGGCCGGGGCGGAATTCTCCTTCCAGCAGGTGCTGCAGGTCAGGGGGATCGACAAAGTAGCTTTGCGGGGTGGGGTAAAGATCGCTTTCCGTTGGCGCAAAGAGCACATCCACGCCGGCTTCCCGCAGCTTGTCGCAGTCGGCGGCGAAGGTTCGCGGATATTGGTCGAAATCTTCTGAGGGGCCAAATTGCAGGCGGTTGACGAAAATGCTGGCGACAACGGTATCGCCTTGTTCCCGGGCGGCGCGCATCAGGGCGATGTGGCCTTCATGCAGATTGCCCATGGTAGGGACGAAGGCAATGCGGCCGCGTCCCTGGAGGGTCTGCCGCAGGGCAGGAATGGTGCTGTGAATTTCCATGGAATCAGTAGGTATGTTCGGGGCCGGGGAAGGTGCCGGCCTTGACTTCGCTGACGTAGGCGGCAATGGCACTCTGGAGGTCGGGGGCCCCCGCCATGAAGTTCTTGACGAAGCGGGGCTTCCTGCCGGAAGTGATGTGCAGCATGTCGTGCAGCACCAGCACCTGGCCAGAAGTTTCCGCCCCGGCGCCGATGCCGATGGTGGGGATGTGCAGCTGGCGGGTGACGGCGGCGGCCAGGGGGGCGGGAACGGCTTCCAGGACGATCAAGGTGGCGCCTGCCTTTTCCAGGGCGAGGGCATCTTCCCGCAGTTTGCAGGCCGTCTCCTCGTCCCGGCCCTGGACCCGGTAGCCGCCTAGCTGGTGCACATGCTGGGGGGTGAGGCCGATGTGGGCGCAGACCGGAATGCCGCGCCGGGTCAGGAACTCCACGGTGGCCGCCATTTCGGTTCCGCCTTCGATCTTGACCATCTGGGCGCCGGCCGCCATGAGCTGGGCGGCGTGGCGGAAGGTTTCTTCCGGGCTGATCTGGGAGGTGCCAAAGGGCATGTCGGTCAGCACCAGGGCCCGATGCGAGCCCCGGGCCACGGCCGCCGTGTGGTACACCATGTGCTCCAGGGTGACCGGCAGGGTGGAATCCTGCCCCTGCAGTACCATGCCCAGGGAGTCGCCGATCAGCAGGGCATCGACGCCTTGCTCGTCCAGCAGTTGGGCAAAGCTGGCGTCATAGCAGGTCAGCATGGCGATTTTTGCACCGGCCTGGCGCATCTTGGCCAGGTCCAGCAAGGTCAGGCGATGGGTTTCGTTGTGGGTGGACATGGGTCTATCCGGAAGTTGGGGGCATTATCCTAACAGCGAAAGCTCATCCGTGCTCCATGCAGAGGATGTCGGGGTTGTTCGCGCCGGCCCGGGCCATTCGTTCCAGGCAGTCGAGCACCTCCATGCTCGCGGCTTCCATGCGGGCCACGCACTCGGTGCCGCCGGAAAAATCACCGGCATGAAGTTTCTCGATGGCTTCGCGGCCATGCTGGTGTACGGCGATGTGGGGTTTTTCCATGGCGGCGTAGCCATCCAGGCGGGAGAAACACTGCTTGCCTTCGCCCTCGTAATACCACTTGCCGAGCCGGCACATGCAGTGGTCGGAAAAATCGCCAGGCTTCTTCCCGGAAACCCCGATGAACACCTTGTAGATCTCGAACTTGAAGACCAGGTGGTCCATCTTGGCCAGTTCCGTGAAGCTGCGCAGGGCGGCCACGGCGATGGCGAATTCCATCTTGTGGGAGGTTTCCAGGATGCCTTCGATGCGTTCGGCGGCCTCGGCGCCGGCATTGCCGAAATCGGCGGACATCCGGGCCAGATTTTCCATGCTGGAATGGGCGTTGGCGGTATCGCGCTGGATGTTGTTCACCAGGTTGAAGGTGTCGCTGGTGGCCTTGCTGGTGCGCTCTGCCAGCTTGCGCACCCCGTCGGCCACCACGGCAAATCCGCGTCCGGCTTCTCCGGCCCGGGCGGCCTCGATGGCGGCGTTGAGGGCCAGTAGATTGGTCTGGTCGGCGATTTCCTTGATCAGGGAAAGGATGTTGCCGATCTGCACGGTGCTGCTGTTGAGGCCATCGACGATGCTCATGGTCTGGCGGGATTCCTGGGCCAGGGTGGCCAGATCGTGGCTGATCTTCTGCATCAGGTCGCGGCTGGCGGCGGAGATGTTGGCTGCCCGCAGGGCTTCGCTCTTCTCCTCCTTGAGCTCCTCGGCCAGCAGGGCCAGGGTCTGCTGGGAGACGCCCAGGCTGCCGCCGAAATTATCCAGGTTCTTGAGCAGGTGTTCCCAGCCCTGGGTCACGTCAAGGGCGGCGTTACAGCGTTTTTCCGCATCTTCGACCTGATGCTCCAGGTCGTGCAGGTGTTGGGTCAGGGTGGCATTTTCCTGTTCCAGGGTGGCAATGCGGGCCAGGGCAGCTGGATCCTGGCGGGGGCCGAACAAACCAAACATCCATGTCTCCTTCGTTGTTGTCCAGGGGTTTTTCAGGGTGGCCCTCAGGCCCGGAAAATGAAGTAGACCGCGCCCAGCAGGCAGAGGGCGGCCCACAGATAATCGAGTTGCAAAGGTTGCTGCATGTAGCTTAGCGCGAAAGGGATGAATACCGACAGGGAGATCACTTCTTGCAGGATTTTCAGTTGCGCCAGACTCAGGGCCGTGTGGCCGATCCGGTTGGCGGGAACCTGCAGCAGGTATTCAAACAGGGCGATGCCCCAGGACAGCAAGGCGGCGATCCACCAGGGCCGGTCGGCCAGGTGTTTCAGGTGCCCGTACCAGGCAAAGGTCATGAACAGGTTGGAGAGCACCAGCAGCCCGGCCGCCTGCCAGAATACCGGCTGGTTCAGCATGGCAGGCGCCGGATCGTCTGGTTGCGCAAGGCGGGCCGCCAGGCGGCGACGCTGCCCCGGCCGGGTAATGTCAGATCCGGGGCGATTTCGGCCAGGGGTTCCAGGACGAAGGCGCGCAGGTGCAGGCGGGGGTGGGGCAGGGTGAGGGCCGGGGTGTCCAGGACCAGATCGCCGTAGAGCAGGAGATCCAGATCCAGGGTGCGCGGGGCGTTGGCGATGCTGCGCACCCGGCCCTGTCGCTGTTCTGCATCCAGCAGGGCCTGCAGCAGCGCTACCGCCGGCAGGGTGGTTTCCACTGCGGCCACGGCGTTGATGAAGTCGGGCTGGTCCAGCAGCCCGAGCGGAGCGCTCTGGTAGAGGGAAGAACTCTTGAGCAGCCGGGTTTCCGGCAAGTGGTCCAGGCCGGTCATGGCCTGGCGCACCGTCTCCCTGGGGGAGCCCAGGTTGGCGCCCAGGGCGATGTAGGCAACAACGGGGTTCATCCTTGTTCTGCTGGAGCGGTGGGGGCGCTGGCTGCCCTGGGCTTGCGCCGCCGGCGTTTCTTTCTGGCGCCCTGGTCGGGCAGCAGCATCTGGCTCCGGGCTTCGCCGTCCGCATCCTGAAAGCGGGTCCACCAGTCGGCCAGTTCCGCATCCAGTTCGCCGGCCTGGGCGCGCAGGCAGAGGAAGTCATAGGCGGCCCGGAAGCGCGGGTGTTCCAGTACCGCATAGGGGCGCCGGCCGGCCCGTTGCTCGAAACGGGGCTGGAGGGCCCAGATTTCCTTGATGTCGCCTGCAATGCGGCGGGTGATGGCCAGTTTTTCGCCCTGGATATTCAAGACTTCTTCCATGGCCTGATACAGGGCGGGAATGGAGGATTCGCCGCCCGCCTTGATTCGTTCCCAAACGCTCAGCACTTCATGCCAGAGCAGGGTGGCAAACAGGAAGCTGGGAGAGGAACTCTTGCCCTGACGGATGCGCTCATCGGTATTGGCCAGGGAGAGCAGCACGAATTTTTCGCCCAGAGGCTGTTCCAGAATCACGTCCAGCAGGGGCAGTACGCCGTGGTGCAGGCCTTCGGCGCGCAATTGCTGCAGGCACTTCACGGCATGGCCGGAGGTGAGCAGCTTCAGCATTTCGTCAAACAGGCGGGAGGCGGGCACGTTTTCCAGCAGTTCGGCCATTTCCCGGATCGGGTGCCGGGCTTCCGGGTCGATGGAGAGTCCCAGTTTGGCGGCCAGGCGCACGGCCCGCAGCATCCGCACCGGGTCTTCCCGGTAGCGCAGCCTGGGATTGCCGATCATGCGCAGGGTTTTCTGCTTCAGGTCGGCCACGCCGTGGTGGTAATCGACGATCTGCTCGGTGGCGGGGTCGAAATACAGGGCATTGACGGTGAAGTCCCGGCGTGCGGCGTCTTCCGCCTGGGTGCCGAACACGTTGTCCTGCAGCACCCGGCCGTGGGCATCGGTCTTGGCATCATCGACCAGGCCACCCCGGAAGGTGGTGATTTCGATGATTTCCTGGCCCATGTAGGCATGGACGATCTGGAAGCGGCGACCGATCACCCGGGAGCGGCGGAAGCAGCGCCTGGCCTGCTCCGGTGTGGCATTGGTGGCCACGTCGAAATCCTTGGGGGTGGCGCCGATCAGCAGGTCGCGCACGGCGCCGCCGACCACGTAGGCCTTGTAACCGTGGCTTTGCAGGGTCTCGCAGACCCGGCGACTGCCGCTGCTGATCTGGTCCCGGCTGATGCCGTGGGTGGAACGGGGGATTACCGCAGCCTTGCTGTCTTTGGCGGAGGCGGAACCCGTTTTCTGGAGGGGGGCGCCGTTGCTTTTGCCCCCGAATACGCGGCTGATGAATTTGCGAATCATCCGATGGTCATTCTGGAAAGGGCGTCATCATACTGCATTCGCACGCAGGCTGATGATTTGCCACGCTTTTGCCTGGGCGGTCTGACGCAGTTTGTCGTCCGGGTCCACCGCGATCGGGTGGCTGACCCGCTCCAGCAGGGGCAGGTCGTTATGGGAGTCGCTGTAGAACCAGGTCTTGTCGAAGCTGCCCCACCACAGGCCCAGGGATTCCAGCCAGGCCTCGACCCGGCTGACCTTGCCTTCCTTGAAGGCCGGGGTGCCGCGGGGCTGGCCGGTAAAGGCACCCTGGGCATCCTGCTTGCAGGCGGGGATGGTGGCGATCAGGTTGCCGATGCCGAATTCCCGGGCGATGGGGCCGGTGACAAAGCTGTTGGTGGCGGTGACCAGGGCGCACAGGTGGCCGGCCTCGAGATGCTGTTGCACCTTTTGCCGGGCTGCGTCCCCCATGATCGGGCGTACATGCCGGGCCATGAATTCCTGATGCCAGGCATCCAGCCTGGCACGGGGATAGCGGGTCAGGGGCGCCAGCTGGAAGGCCAGGAATTCATGGATGTCCAGGGTGCCGGCCTTGTATTGCTCGTAGAACTGGAGGTTCCTGGCTTCCTGGACCTCACGATCCAGCACCCCTTTGCTGATCAGGAACTGGGCCCACTCGAAATCCGAGTCTCCCGAAAGCAGGGTGTTGTCCAGGTCGAAAAGTGCAAGTTCCATGTCAGTGTTCCAGGGGTGAGGCCAGCACCTCCCTGAGCAGGGGCAGGGTGATGGGGCGTTTGTGTTCGAGGGAGTAGCGGTCCAGGGCTTCTACCAGGGCAGAGAGGCTGCGCATGTCCCGGGGGGCGTGGCGCAGCAGGTGGTCCATGGCTTCCGGGGGGAATTTCATGGCCCGCTCACGGGCCTGATTGCTCAGGGCGGCGATCTTTTCCGGATCGGAAAGGGGCTGCAGGCGGTAAATCAGGCCGTAGCCCAGACGGGTACGCAGGTCTTCTCGCAAAGTCAGATGCGCGGCGGCCTGGCTGGCCGCGGTGAGCAGCCGGCCACCGCTGGCGCGGATGCGGTTGAAGGCGTTGAACAGGGCGATCTGGCCGGCTTCCGAAAGGGCTTCGACATGATCCACGGCCAGGGTTTCCGGAGTTTCGAGCAGCTCGGGCAGGTCGGCCAGGTCCGGGGTCTGGCGGGCATCCCGGTAAACGAAACCGCTGGCGAGCAGCAGGTGGCTCTTGCCGGAACCGGGTTCGCCCCAGAGCAGAAAGCTCGATTCCGGGTTGGCTCCCGCCCGCCAGAGGCTCAAGGCGGCCAGGGTCTCGCCGTTGCCACCCGGGACGAAATTGTCCAGGGAAGGCGGCGCGGCAGGTATCAGGTCGAGCAGGAGTTGGCGCATGGGGCAAGAGCCTGTTTAGGGTAGAATCCGGTTTTTTTCGGGCGCCAGATTTTATCACCCCGTCCAGGCTTTATCGGGAAACTCCCAAGGATCAAGTAAATGAGTGCACAGACCTCCCTCTCCTACCGTGACGCCGGTGTCGATATCGACGCCGGTGATGCGCTGGTGGATCGCATCAAGCCCCTGGCCAGGAAAACCCTGCGCGACGGCGTGCTGGGCGGCATCGGTGGCTTCGGCGCCCTGTTTGAAGTGCCCAGGCATTATCAGGAGCCGGTACTGGTGTCCGGTACCGATGGAGTCGGCACCAAGCTGAAGCTGGCCTTCCTGCTCGATCGCCACGACACCGTGGGCCAGGATCTGGTGGCCATGAGCGTCAATGACATTCTGGTGCAAGGCGCCGAATCCCTGTTCTTCCTTGACTACTTTGCCTGCGGCAAGCTGGATGTGGAGATCGCCGCCAGCGTCGTGGGCGGCATCGCCAAGGGCTGCGAACTGGCCGGCTGCGCCCTGATTGGCGGCGAAACCGCCGAAATGCCCGGCATGTATCCGGACGGTGAATACGATCTGGCCGGTTTTGCCGTGGGCGTGGTGGAAAAGTCCAGGCTCATCGACGGCACCACCATCCTGCCCGGCGACGTGGTCCTGGGCCTGGCCTCTTCCGGCGCCCACTCCAACGGTTATTCCCTGCTGCGCAAGATCATCGACCGTTCCCGCCCCGACCTGAAGGCACCCTTCGACGTGGTGGACGGAAATGCGCGCAGCCTCGAAGAGGTGGTGATGGCTCCGACCCGCATCTACGTCAAATCTGTCCTGGCCCTGATGAAAAAGGTGACGGTCAAGGGGATGGCCCACATCACCGGCGGCGGCCTGCTGGAAAACGTGCCCCGCGTGCTGCCCGGCAACGTGGTGGCCGTGCTGGAAAAGGCCGCCTGGCCCCGTCCCCGGCTGTTTGACTGGATGCAGGCCGAAGGCAATGTGGCCGAGGACGAGATGCACCGGGTCTTCAACTGCGGCATCGGCATGGTGATCGTGGTGGCCGCCGACCAGGCTGAAGCCGCCCTGGCCCAGCTCCAGAGCACCGGCGAGCAGGCCTGGCGGATCGGCAAGATCGAAGCCCGCCAGGGCGGCGAAGCCCAGACGCGCGTGGTGTGAGGCCGGGTGGTGTGAGGCCGGGTGGTGTGAAGCCGGGTGGTGTGAGGCCGCATGGTGTTGAAGCCTTGATGCGCTCGATTCGACGGATTGCAGGCGGGCTGATGCTGCTCGCCCTGGGGGTCCTCCCCCTGGCGGCCGAAGAGGGATTGCACGGCCCGGGGGCGGAACTGCGTCCAGACCCCGGGCTGGAATGGCTAGCCGTGGAGCGGGAGCCAGTGCTCAAGGTGGAGCCTGAAGTCCTGGGCCCCATCCTGCGGGGCAAGGCCAGTTATTACGGCAAGACCCCAAGATTCCAGGGGCGCCGCACGGCCAGCGGGGAGCGCTTCGACCGCCGGGCCTTCACGGCGGCCAGCAACCGTTTTCCCCTGGGGAGCTGGATCGCGGTGCGTCGCCCGGGGACCGATCACTGCGTGGTGGCATGGGTCAATGACCGCATGCATGATCGCCAGCAGCTGCGTATTGTCGACCTTTCCCTGGCGGCGGCCGAGTCGATTCAGCTGGCGTCGGCCGGGGTGGTGCAGGTCGAGGCTCGGGCTTTGCGCGGTGCTCCCGGGGTGGAGCCGGCCATCTGTCTTCAAGCCTTTGAGGCCGAAGCCAGCCTTTGAGGTCGAAGCCAGCCTTTGAGGCCGAAGCCAGCCTTTGAGGTCGAAGCCGGTTGTCATCCCATGAAACCGGCCATTCCGGGCCGGCTGCTTCAGAGGCGAGGCGGCCTTGTTTCCGGGCATGGCCGAAGTGCCTCTGCGAGGCCGCCAATGACCGGATGCGGCAAGCTCCGCCGTTCAGGGCGAGGAAGGGCAGCCACGAACGGCGGGGGGTGCCGCTAAGCCGTTTCTTCGGTTTGTTGGGGGGCGCCCAGGCGCTGCGAAAGCGCTTTACTTGCCGCTTTGACCGCGAGGGCAATGGTGCTGTCCCAGCCATTGTCGAAATTTCCGACGGAACCCAGGGAGGTGATGGTGGCCACCATGGTGCCGCTGTAGTCATAAACCGGGGCGCTGAAGCCGTTGATGCCCGGGATCAGGCTGCCGCTGGCGCGGGCAATGCCGCGCTTGCGGATTTCCGTCAGGATCTTTTCTATCTGGGTGCGCAGCGTACCCACGGCGACGCCGCTGTTTTTGGCGTTCTGCTGCAGTTCTGCCTGCAGCATGGTTTTCACTGCGGGCCCCTTGTGGAAGGCGGCAAAGGCCCGTCCGGTGGCCGAGTTGGTCAGCGGCATCACGGCGCCGGGGCGCAGGTTGACCGTGATGGTATCCCCCGCATCGACCCAGCGCACGATAGTGGCACCCCGGTTGCCCCATACGGCGAGCGCCACGCTTTCGTGGATTTCTTCGCACAGGTCTTCCAGAATGGGCTCCGCCAGCCGTACCGGATCCAGGCGCGCCAGGCCGGCCAGGCCGAGTTCCAGGCACCAGCCGCCGAGGTCGTAACGGCCCGAGCGCCGGTCCTGTTCCACCAGGCCGGTGCGCAGGAAGCTCACCAGGTAGCGGTGCGCCTTGGCTGGCGCCATGCCGGTCTCTGCCGCCAGGTCCTTCAGCATCATGGGGCGGCCATGCTGGGCCAGCGCCTTGAGCAGGAGGAAACCCAGTTCAATGGACTGAATGCCGTGTCGTTCATCGCGGGTGTTGCTTTCCATAAAAAACTCCTGGACATGTGCATTCTGAGGTTGGAATGCACATATTTCCCAGCCACGAACCGACCCGTCGCTGGTTGTTGAAACTAATCTTCCGGTCGGGTCGCGTCAGTCCGGGGGGGCACTGGATGCGATCGTGCAATTTCCAGCGCCGTTTCCAGCCGGATGACCCGCTCCGTCAGATTCTCGATTTTTTCCTGCTGACCTTTCATGGTCCCGGCCATGCGCTCTATGTTGTCGTTCATCTTGATGACCGTGGTGAGCGCATCCCACATCTTGTCAGTGATCCCCATCAGTGGGCCCGCCTGGCTTCCATGGCCGAAATGCGCTGATTCGAGACTTCGACACAGGCCAAGGCGTCGTCTATCGCGGCACTGGCCTGGGCCGTTGTTTTCAGCATCTGGTCGATCATCCCCTCGAGCATTTTCTCGTCCTCATCCGGGTGGAACGACGCAGCCGCGCGGCGCAAAAATTCGCCCATCGACAAATGGGCGTCCTGGGCCCTCCTGGAGATCATTGCTTTCTCCTCTGAAGTGACGAGGACCGGGATACGTTCAGTCGAGGTTGCCATTGCCTATTCACTCCTCATGAACATGGTCAGCACATGCGCAGTATAGGGGGATGCCGCGGAAATTCAAGTCCGCCTTCAAGCCTTCAAGCCGGTTTTGCACAAACCGCAACCTCCGCACCTGGGAGAGCCGCCTTGCTTTCATTCCTGGGGTGCGCAGAGTCAAACTCCTCAACAGGGTGGAATGCCGTCCGCCTAGTCCGCCTATAATGTCGGCGGCTTCGCAAGCCCATATTGAATGTGAATGAAGGGGAGACAGATCGATGCGTGCAGTCATGGTGGCAAATCCCAAAGGCGGGGCGGGTAAGACGACCCTGGCAACCAACCTGGCCGGCTATTTTGCCAACCGGGACTTCAGCGTCAGCCTTTGCGACCTGGACCGTCAGCAATCCGCCCTGCGCTGGATGGCCTTCCGTGACCCGGCCCTGCCTTCCATCACCGGGTATTTCGGCGGTAACCAGATGCTCATCAATCTGCCCCAGGATCCGGATTGGGTGGTGCTCGATGCCCCGGCGGGTTTTCAGGGCTACAAACTCAACGACTACCTGCGTTCGGTGGATCGGGTGGTGATTCCCGTGGTGCCCTCCATCTTCGACATGGCGGCGACGGAAGACTTTCTCAATATCCTGCGCCAGGAAATGCGCGGCCGGGCCGCCAGGATCGGCATCGTCGCCATGCGCGTAGACCCGCGTACCCGGGCGGCCGCCATGCTGGAAGAATTCCTGAGCCACTTCGACATTCCCATCCTGGCCTATCTACGCAACACGCAGAACTACGTGAATGTGGCGGCCAGCGGCCAGACCATCTTTGATGCCCCCCGTTCCAGATTCAAGCGGGATGCCGATCAATGGGCCAGGCTGCTGGAGTGGCTGGAAGATTGAATCTTCGAAAAATCCTCGAAAGGCTTGACAGAAAGCTTCCGGTTCCCCATAATGTTGCTTCTTTGACGGACGCGGGGTGGAGCAGTCTGGCAGCTCGTCGGGCTCATAACCCGAAGGTCGTAGGTTCAAATCCTACCCCCGCAACCAGCCGCAGTTGGCAAAATAGTTGCAGAACAGTTGGCAAAGCGTCAGAGACACAATCAGCCCGGTCGATCAACCGGGTTTTTTGTTGATGAGATGGGTGAGTTGTATGTCGTGAGTTGTATGTGAGTTGTATGTGAGTTGTATGTCTGTTCCTCGATAGCTCAGTCGGTAGAGCGCCGGACTGTTAATCCGTAGGTCCCTGGTTCGAGCCCAGGTCGGGGAGCCAGGTCGTGTTGCAAGCCAGCCTTGCTGGCCCATCAGGTTTGCTCATGTGGCTCAGTGGTAGAGCACCCCCTTGGTAAGGGGGAGGTCGGCAGTTCAATCCTGCCCATGAGCACCATTCCCTTGTTTCCTGTTCCTCATTCCCCCTCATTCCCTTGATCCTGTCAGGCCCCGGGTTTCCGTGCGCTGGTTTTCCGTGCGCTGGTTTTCCGTGCGTCCTGTGTCGCAGGGCCGGTAATTCCCCGTCCGGAACATGAAACGGGGTGCCGGCCGCATCGCCTGCACCCCGTTTTCCGTTGCGCCAGCCGTCAAGCCGGGGCCGAAGTGCGGATCAGGTGATCAAAGGCCGAGAGGCTGGCCTTGGCGCCTTCGCCCATGGCGATGATGATCTGCTTGTAGGGCACGGTGGTGCAATCGCCGGCGGCGAACACGCCGGGCACCGAGGTCTGGCCCCTGGCATCCACGACGATTTCCCCTTGTCTGGAGAGTTCCACGCAGCCCTTGAGCCAGTCGGTGTTGGGCACCAGGCCGATCTGCACGAAGATGCCTTCCAGTTCGATCTGGTGCCGTTCATTGCTGGACCGATCCAGGTAGGTGAGGCCGGTGACCTTCTGGCCGTCGCCGTTCACCTCGGTGGTCTGGGCTTCCTTGATTACCGTGACGTTGGGCAGGCTGTAGAGCTTCTTTTGCAAGATCGCGTCGGCCCGGAGTTCGCTGCCGAATTCCAGCAGGGTCACCTGGGCGACGACGCCGGCCAGGTCGATGGCGGCCTCCACGCCGGAGTTGCCGCCGCCGATCACGGCGACCCGCTTGCCCTTGAACAAGGGGCCGTCACAGTGGGGGCAGTAGGCCACGCCCTTGGTGCGGTATTCGGCTTCGCCGGGCACGTTCATTTCGCGCCAGCGGGCGCCGGTGGCGAGGATCACGGTCTTGCTCTTGAGCACGGCGCCGCTGGCCAGATGCACTTGGGTGAGGCCGCCGTTTTCACCCGGCTCACCCGGCACCAGGCGGGTGGCCTGCTGCAGGTTGATGATGTCCACCGGGTATTCGCGCACATGCTGTTCCATGGCCTGGGCCAGTTTGGGGCCTTCGGTTTCCTTCACGGAAATGAAGTTCTCGATGCCCAGGGTGTCGAGCACCTGGCCGCCGAAACGCTCGGCCACCACGCCGGTGCGGATGCCCTTGCGCGCCGCGTAGATGGCGGCCGCGGCGCCGGCGGGGCCGCCGCCGATCACCAGCACGTCGAAGGCTTCTTTCTGGCCGAGCTTGGCGGCTTCCCGGGCGCTGGCGCCGATGTCCAGCTTGGCGAGGATTTCCTCGGCACTCATGCGGCCCTGGCCGAACAGTTCGCCGTTCAGATACACGGCGGGGACGCCCATGATCTGGCGCGCTTCCACTTCCTGCTGGAACAGGGCGCCGTCGATCATCACCGCTTCAAAGCCCGGGTTGAGCACGGCCATGGTGTTCAGGGCCTGCACCACGTCCGGACAGTTGTGGCAGGAGAGGGAAATGAAGGTCTCGAAGCTGAACTTGCCCTCCAGGCTCTTGATCTGCTCGATCACGTCCGCTTCCAGCTTGGGCGGGTGACCGCCGGTCTGGAGCAGGGCCAGGATCAGGGAGGTGAATTCGTGGCCCATGGGCAGGCCGGCAAAGTGGATGCGCGGCGCCTGGCCTTGGCGGGCGATGCCAAAGGAGGGGCGGCGCGGGTAGTTGCCATCCTCGCGCAGGCTGACCTGCCCGGAGAGGCTGGCGATGTCGGTCAACAGCTCGCGCATTTCGCCGGACTTGGGGCTGTCATCCAGGGAGGCCACCAGTTCGATGGGGTGCACGAGCTTTTCCAGGTAGGCCTTGAGCTGGGCTTTGATGTTTGCATCTAGCATGATGAATTCCCTTGCTGTTTCAAATTGAAGTGCAATAGAAAGGCGCCAGGGCGGGCAGCGCTGGCGCCTTTGTGCTGCAATCCGGGACCGCCCCGGAAAGGCGGTCAGCGGATGGCCGCTGCTGCTTTAGATCTTGCCGACCAGGTCGATGGAGGGTGCCAGGGTCTTGGCGCCTTCCTTCCACTTGGCGGGGCACACCTCGCCGGGGTGGGCGGCGGTGTACTGGGCTGCCTTCAGCTTGCGCAGGGTCTCGGTGATGTCACGGGCGATCTCGTTGGAGTGGATTTCCAGGGTCTTGATGACGCCATCCGGGTTGATGATGAAGGTGCCGCGCAGGGCCAGGCCTTCTTCGGGGATATGCACACCGAAAGCGTTGGTCAGCTGATGGGTGGGGTCGCCGATCAGGGGGAACTTTGCCTTGCCCACGGCAGGAGAGGTTTCGTGCCAGACCTTGTGGGAGAACTGGGTGTCGGTGGTGATGGCATAGACCTCGGCGCCGGCCTTCTGGAACTCGGCGTAGTGCTCGGCGGCGTCCTCGATCTCGGTGGGGCAGTTGAAGGTGAACGCGGCCGGCATGAAGATCAGCACGGACCACTTGCCCTTCAGGCTGGCTTCGGTGACTTCGATGAACTTGCCGTTGTGGAAAGCATTGACTTTGAACGGTTGAATCTGGGTGTTGATCAGTGACATCGTTTATCTCCTTGGGTTGTGTTGAAGGCAGGACGGATATTAAAGAGATTTTCCAATGCCTTCCAATTGATTCTAGGTATGTTGGGGATAGGTTCTTCCTATCGGGCCGGCGAGGGGGATTGTCTGACTTGCGCCGGGCTTGCATCCGACGTGGCATCCGACGTGGCATCCGACTTGGGCGCAAGCGGCCTTCCTTCTACAATCCCTGCTCTTTTCCCTGCCCCTGATTGCCATGGCCCTGATTGAATCCCGCAGCGAGACCATTTCCCTTCGCGGCCTGCGTTACCACATCCGGCATTGGGGCGAGGCGGGGGCGCCGCGGCTGTTTTTCCTGCACGGCTGGATGGATTCCTCACCCAGCTTTCAGTTCGTGGTCGATGCCCTGCAACAGTCCTGGCACGTCATCGCCCCGGACTGGCGTGGGTACGGGGCTTCCGAATGGCAGGGGCGACCCTACTGGTTTCCCGACTATTACGCCGACCTGGACAGCCTGCTGGCCCATTATTCCCCGGATCAGCCGGCCCGGCTGGTGGGGCACAGCATGGGCGGCAATATCGCCAGCATCTATGCGGGCCTGAAGCCGGAGCGGGTGCGGCAGCTGGTCATGCTCGACTTTCTTGGCCTGAAGCCTTCCGGGGAGGTGGATGCGCCCACTCAGCTGAGTCTCTGGCTGGCGGCCGTCCAGTCTCAGCCCCGGCTGCGGACCTACCCGGACCATGCCGCCCTGGCCCGGCGCCTGATGCTTGTCAATCCCCGTCTGCGGGAGGACCGGGCCCACTATCTGGCCCGGCATGTAGGCCGGGTGCGTAGCGATGGCAAGGTGGAAATGGCCTGCGATCCCTGGCACAAGATTCCCTCGCCCAGCCCCTACCGGATCGACGATACCCTGGCCTGCTGGCGGCGCATTACCGCCCCGGTGCTGATGCTGGTGGCGGACCAGGGCTTTGTGCAGCAGCGCTTCGGCCATACGCCGGAAGAATTCCAGCGCCGCCTCGGCAGCTTTGCCGATGTGCGCCTAGAGACCATCCGCGCGGCGGGCCACAATCTGCAGCACGACCAGCCGGAGCAGGTGGCAGCGGCCCTGGAAAGCTTTCTGGGGCGGGATTGACCGGAGCTTCGCCGCCCCCGCCT
>JANLJE010000041.1:43013-43077 GCA_029255645.1 Comamonadaceae bacterium
GATGCCCCACCTGATGCCCCACCTGATGCCCCACCTGATGCCCCACCTGATGCCCCACCTGATG
>JANLJE010000042.1 GCA_029255645.1 Comamonadaceae bacterium
CTTGTCACCGCCCCACACCCCCCGCCATTCCATGGCCGGGGGGGAGAGTCTGAGAGGGGGGGACGGTTCGCGTCCTGTTGTTTCCTGGTTACTTCGCTATAAGGGGATACTCAGGAAATCGCAAAACCCTTGTAAATACCAGGGTTCCCAGCCCCCGGTAAAAATGGTTTCCTAGGAAGCCCTTTCAAGGAAAGCCCCCGGGGGAGCCGGGGGCCACAGCAGCAGAGAGAGAGACACGCGCGTGTCTCTCAAGGAAGATCAGGCGGCAAGTTTATACACAACGGCGTTTCCATCCCTAAACTTTTGGAGAAGCTTGGATTCCACAGCAGTAGCAATTGTTGCGTATGCAACGTCCCGCCCACACCGCAAGGCTTCTTTAATTGCATCAAGCAATTCCACTGATTGCATCATCGAGCGTCCAATAAACGCAGTCTTGATTGCTTCAACTTGAGCAGTTGCTTTTGCTTGTTCGGCATCAACAAAGTAGAGGCTCTTACAGTTCAATGACATTTCTGGTGGCTCTTCGACATTCCGGGCACTCCATGTCAGGGCATAACGTGCGCCTTGTCCCGCCCGCTTCGTCAAGATCATCGCTAGATCAACTTCACCATGGATCGCGCTGCTGCCCCGGATGTCCGAAGCAACTTGTGGTCTGTTACTGTCTTCTGGGGGCTTCCTAGCATGGTGAACAACAATGCATGCTGAATCCCCTGACAACTCGCGCAATGCTTGCAAGACTTTCTTCATTGCTGGCGTCATTTCATCTTCATTATGACAACGTGCAAGCACGTCCCAGATCACAAGGTCGGGCTGATAATCAGCAATTTTTTTGCGCAGTGCTTCAACGTCTTTACCACCCGCAATTACGTCAATCGTCCTATAACCATGGATCGGCATGAGCCGGTCATGTCTGTTGATTTCTGCGATGACATTTGGAACTCTACGTGTTTTGCGGATTTTTGCAGGAGTTGTTCCAGTTTGATACGCAAGCCGCCCGGCGAACCGCTTGCTACGGATTTCAAGATTTATATATGCGACACGGAATGGTTTCGCCACTTCCCATTTTAAAAAGGTGCCGCCCGATGCTACAGCAAGTGCAATTTGCGATGCTAACAAAGATTTGCCCGCTTTCGGCGCACCCGCAATCAATACTTGGTCGCCGCGTTCGATCAGCCCTGTGATAATCCAATTGTCTGGTTTTTCAAGCTCAAGAAAATTATCCATCAGCATACCGCCTGCATAAATTCCATTTTTGTGTTTTGCAAAAACAACACCGATTACGTTGGCAATACTTGCGCAGCTTTCAAGAAAATTGCTATTCTTCATTACATATCTCCTTCCGAGAGATTTAGATTCATTCTCATATGAGGGGACTGGTTGCAGCCAGTCCCTTTGCTTTTTGTTGTGGTGTGGTTTTACATTCCCAGTCCTCCCGTGCTGTATTGATATTCTTGATGGGGCTGGGGAGTCGGTGCCTTCAATGATTTTCGACTCGCAGCAGCCTCTACAGCCTTGGAAACCGTCCTATTGATGTAGTCGGCTTCATGCCCATGCTTCCGATCTGAGAGAGCTGGGGAGGTTGAATACAGGGCATTGCCCAAGCGTTCCGCCGACCATCCATTGCCCGCCAGTTCTCTACATGCGAGGTAATCCACCGCTGACCAGTCGGGTACTTTTCCCCGGCCATTGATCTTTGCCCACCGCCTGATTTCCCGGGCCATGTCGCGCACATCATCAGGTGCTGCTGGCGTCATCAATGACAAAGTCTTACGGTCGAATCGCGCATGTTCAGCATGCGCTCGCACTTCTTCGGGTTCAGCCTCCGGGCCATGCTTGCACATGTCTTCTGGATCGGGTTCTGGCTTCTGTACTGCGGCAAGTTTCACGGCGTCACGCATGTCTTCAAGCTCTTGTGCTGCCGTCATGCAGACCGTGCCCAGGCTGCATTTTCCGAAGTCAAGACGTGTGAATTCGTTGTTCCTGTTGGGTTTCTTGTTCGCGAAGCCTGCGACCCGAAACACTTGGTCAATGCGTCCCGCTTGCCGGTCGCCCAGTCTTTCATTGATCGACAGTGCAAGCGCGTTTGCTGCTCGCTTTTCAAGCTTTGCAGCCGGTGATGCTGGATCGTGGTTTTTCCTGGGAACCTTCAAAATCGCTTGGTAATTTCCCGCTGATGACTCTTGAACAAGGCACGGCGTATAGCCCGCGTTTTTGAGGGTTTCTGGCGTGGTGTCATCTACAAAAAGATAGTTGTACTCTGGTTCGTATGGACGCATGAACACATCAAAGCCGCGCCCATTTAGACCTGCAAGCCTGCCACTTTTGATGGCCTCTCGGACTTGCTCCGGTGTCCATTTAACCTCGCCGTTTTCTTGTCTCCACGTCTTCCGTTGAAAGCCGAATTTGCCCGCATCTGCATCGGGATGCAGCATGCCGCCTGCCCCCGTTGGATTCGTCACGGTACATCTGCTGGGGTCACGGTCGATCAGCATTATTCTGATCTGCGTAGTGCTGGAAAAGCCAAGGGCGCGGCACTGGCGGTCCCAGGCAATCAGTTGGCGCTCTATCGCCGCGTTTGCTGGCGCTGGACTTCCTTGATGATCGCTGCGCCCACCGCTTCGGGACTGAGTTTGTGGGATTGGACGGTCAAGCTGATTCCGGTCGTTATCAGTGCTGAGAGGATGCCGACGATCATCGCCAATCCCAACCGCTCCCGAAGGCTGGGGGCTTGGGCTGACTTGGCGGCTTGCGCCAAGTCCAGACCATGTGACTGAAGGTGTGCCGCTGTCTGTTGCACGGCTGCTGCTGCTTGCTGAACTGATGCTACCGACTGAGTCACGTTCTGTGCCATCTCTGTCAAAGCTTGGCGTGATGCTTGGGGTATCGCATCCGCTTGCTGCGCCAACTGCTGGCCGAGTATCGAAAGCGTTGTTGCCAGTTCTGAAAGCTCTTGATGAGTCACGGGCACGGCGGCTGATGATTGCTTCAAAATCCCGGTCTTCGACATATTCAATGCCTCCTTTGATTAGGCTGTTGAAGCCGTATTTCTTGCCAAAGTCTGACCCTTTGATTTGGCCGCCATCCGGGCAACGTACCGAATAGCCTGAGCATTTGCCTTGGGTGCCATTTGGCACAATTTCATAACCTTCGTTGGATTCGATGGCATCGAAAAATTCCGGGATCGTCGTTGCCGTCGTCCGTGCGTTTTCAAGGATATGGAGGGCTAGTGCCTTCGGGCTTGCTTCGCCGGTTCTAGCTGTAATTTCCAATTCGGCGCGGCTTGGTGCAGCCACCTTGATTTCTCTTGCCGGGTCAGTCTTGGCAACTGCTTTGCGTTGTGTCACACGCTCTAAACCGCGTTCGATCTCAAGACGTTCCATCGCGCCTTCCCACAGCCTGTAGTCATGGCGTGGGTTCCAAATCTTGCCGTGCGAACCCACAGAACTGGCAAGGAAATGGACGTGCAAGCATGTTGAATCGCCATGTACGGCATACAGCACAGGACGATCTCCAGGCATAACTTCTTTGACCACCTGCCTAGTGATTTCCAATGCTTGTGCAGGGGTCAGTTTCTTTGAGTCTTCCTCAGAAAATGACACTGAACCGCTCTGAAACAGGCTTTTGGGTGGGGGCTTTCCGCCCCGCGCCTGCTCGATCCATTGGAGGAGCTTTTCGGCGATTGAATCCGCAAATGCTTTGCAGGCTTTGCGCTTGTTGTGTTGGGGGATGGGGCCGGTAAGCAAGTGGTCACTTTGGACAAGTAAAACCCGCTCACCTTTTATATACTCTGCGTGGTCCTTCGCACTGACCATGTACTGTGCATACTGCCGAATGTCGGCGGCTGTGTCGCCTCCTTTACAGGTGTCAGTTATCATTAACGATCCTCCCTGATAGCCTCGAACCGAGTATGTCAAGTGCCTGATGACATGCTTCGATTGCTTGCATGATTTCAAAACTACAGGGGGTGTTGCCGGTGTTGAGGCGGTAAGCAATCTGGTTCAGATTGTTGCCCCATGCCGCCAACTCGCGGAGCAATTCACTGTTGATTGCTGGTGGCCGTGTATGGATTTGGATACCTGCCGCCGTTTCACGAATGAGGTCAGACGCTGAACGGCACGTTTCCTGGCATGCTTGCATCAACTGGGCATGCTCGTACTCCGTGAAACGCACGGTCACAGGCTTGCAACGATCTTGAGAGGGGCGTCCGCCTTTGTTTTGGGTGCTCATGGCCGCACCTCCCTTGTACTGCTTTGGGTGTGTGATCGCAGCCAAGCTTGAACAGCCTGGGAATCAAATAAGTAACGACGGTCCCCGGGGATTTTGATTACAGGCGGAATCGAATCCCGGTTGTGATGCACTCGGACATGCAAAGCTCCTGGAGTGGTGTGCAGGATAGCGGCAAGGTCCGCCAATGTGAGAAGGGGCATGGTTCGTATCTCCAAACAACTTGTGTGACACCCAGACGAAAAAACATCTGGAATGGCACGGTGTCTGTTCGGTGCGAACCGTGTGCTACTTACTGGCAACCCTCACTGCATGTATTGAGACTACCGATAGCATCGCTTTTCAGCGTTGTTGAGCCACGTCTCACATTGCGGCTTTTTTAGAAGATCATGCTTTTTTGATCTTGTCAATCGTTTGTTTGTGTTTTTGTGGCTTTCTTGAACTTAGTCTTGCGCCCGGCCTTGTTGCGTCGAGCCGTCCATTGAACTGGGGGTGTTGGAGGTTCCATCCCAAAAGCTCGACATATTTAACAAGGGATGGTGGAGGCACTTGCCCGCCGTACATTGCATACGTGTCCGGCCCCTCCTTTTTGTCCGTTGCGCTCCCTGTGTGGCCGCAAATTGATGCTGCATGTGTTTCGGGAACTTCATTCACCTTGAAAACCTGCACGACGGTGTGGCGAAGGCTGTGCATGTCCAAACCCCTGCGCTTGATGCCAGTGGTTTTCAGGTATTTTCCGTACCAGTTCCCTACATATTTTTTATCAAGCCCAGGAAAAAGGCGTACATCCCCCTGCCGCCTCCTTGCTTCCACGTAGTCAAGGAAGCCAAGGGACACCAGTTGAGAATGAATCGGAACGATCCTGCGGCTACCCTTGTTCTTTAGGCGCTTTCCGGTTTCGGGATCGTCAATGATATGTATGCAGGGAATTCCTTCAATCTCTTTGACGTCAGACGTCAAAAGCTGCGTGACTTCGTTAAGACGTGCGCCTGTGTATAGAAGCATTGTAGGAATCCAGTATTTGCCGGGATCATCAGCGGTCATGGCTGAAAAATCAGGCCCCTCAAAAACAGCTTTGAGTTCGTCCGTGGTGTATGGACTTTTCGGGATCGTGGTTTTTTCTTCCCCTGACAAAATGCCTGTCCATGGGTTTTTGCTCACCCAGTCGTTTTCTAAAGCGTAAGAAAAGAGACCAGACCAGACCGAGACATAGCTTGAGATCGTCATGCTCGACAGGGTTTTGATTGCCTCGCCTTTTGCCCTTGCAGCCATTTGCTGTTCTGCAATTTTCTCAATCGACATGCCGCGCAGGGCGGGAGTGCGTGTCCATCCCGGGGGGAGGATGCGGAGAGTGTCTAAGACTTGCTCTGCACTTTTCCGAGTGAATGATTGGAGGGGGGCATCATTTCCTGCGATAGAGGCAAGGACTCCAAGTGCTGCGGTTTTTTCTTTCCGCCGACTATCAAGCTCCCATCCCTTTGCATACTTGCCCAACTTGTTCGGTTTGTTGCGTGACTCGATGTAGTCAGAGAGCAAGGCTTGAAGCGTTACCGGACCATGTGCCATGGTTGGCGCATTGGATGGCGTAGGGGCGGCAGTGGCTTGCTGTGCTGCAACGATTTTGAGTGCTTCTAACGCTGCCGCACGTTCAGCCGCATTGTTCGGGTCTGACTCAATCTTTACCCCATTCCACTCAATCTTGAGGCCCATACCCTGGAGGCCGTAGCGCTTAATTCGCTCAATGTCGATCATTGCAGTGCTGGGGTCGGAGTGAAAGGCTGAATCGTAATGCACAGCAAGAGCGGAGGCTAGACGGTATGCCTCTCTGACATTGCCAGTCCCCAGGGAATGCCGGATTTCAGACTTGCCTAATACTTCAATCAGCGGCGTTGGAACACGCTGACGGAAATAATAAATCGAACCCCGGCGCATCAAGTGCGCCGGGATGCGTCCCAGTTTGTGCCTCATTTGTGCCCCACTTCATAAAAAATTTGAAGAGGGACCGAGAAAAACTAGAAAAATCTGAGAGTTACACTCAGAAGGTGCCGATGACCCACATCGGCACCCTGACCCCGGAGACGGCGGAACTACGGCTTTCCAGAGTGCCGTCACCGTCATTGTCCACCAGGTAATAGGGCTCGCCCACTTCCGGAACGATCTTCACCATGTACAGCTTGCCATGGATGCGAAACTCCTGAACCGTGCCACGCTCCTCCTTGCGGATGGTCACCTGGGGTTCCAGGGCTTCGTCGAAGGGCTGCATGTCGGGCGGCGGCGGCGGCACGGCGGGCAGGGGTTCCAGGTCGGCAGGACGATCCGCCTGGGCCCAGGCGGCGGGAGCTGCGATCAGCAGGGAAAGAAGCAGGCGGCGCATAGGGTTCCTCTAGACAGGCGGCGGATTCTATTACAGGTTGAGCATCATGTCCCGCTCGGTCGGGAGCGGCATGAAGCCCTGGGATTCGTAATGTTTGAAAATGGCTTCGACGATCTGGTCCGGCGCGTCAATGAACTGCATCAGGTCCAGGTCTTCCGGATTGATCAGGCCTTCGCTCACCAGCCGCTCCTTGAGCCAGTCCACCAGTCCCTGCCAGAAGGCCGTGCCCACCAGAATGATCGGTATCTTGCGACTCTTGCTGGTCTGGATCAGGGTCAGGGCTTCCAGGAGTTCGTCCAGGGTGCCGAAGCCACCCGGCATCACCACATAGGCGCTGGCGAAGCGCACGAACATGTACTTGCGGGCGAAGAAGTGGCGGAAGGTCTGGGAAATATCCTGGTAGGGATTGTTCTTCTGCTCGTGCGGCAGCTGGATGTTCAGGCCGACGGAAGGCGAGCGGCCATGGAAGGCGCCCTTGTTGGCCGCTTCCATGATGCCGGGACCGCCGCCGGAGATGACGGAAAAGCCCGCATCGGAGAGCTTCCTGGCAATGCACTCGGCCAGATCGTAATAGGGATGCCCGGGAGGAATGCGGGCGCTGCCGAAGATCGAAACCGCCGGCCGGATGGGGTGCAGGCGCTCAGTGGCCTCCACGAACTCTGACATAATGCCGAAGATCCGCCAGGATTCCTGCGCCGAAAAGGCCGGGGTCTTGATCTCCGGGTCCAACGTCCGGGGGATCTCCGGGTCCATCATCCGGGGCAATTTTTCACTCTTGTACATCGGTTTCCTATGGCCTTGCTCTTATTGGTGGACGGCTCGTCCTATTTATATCGTGCTTTTCACGCCCTGCCGGACCTGAGAAACCGGGAAGGATATCCCACCGGCGCCATGAAAGGGGTGCTTGCCATGCTACGCCGGCTGGAAAGCGACTTCAAGGCGGACTACAAGGCCGTGATCTTCGATGCCAAGGGTAAAACCTTCCGCGACGACTGGTATCCGGACTACAAGGCCCACCGCCCGCCCATGCCCGAGGACCTGGTCCGGCAGATCCCGCCCATCCATGCGGCCATCCAGGCCGCTGGCTGGCCGCTGTTGATGATGGACGGGGTGGAAGCCGACGACGTGATCGGCACCCTCTCCCGCCGGGCCACCGCGGCGGGGCTGGAAACGGTGATCTCCACCGGCGACAAGGACCTGGCCCAGCTGGTCAGCCCCTCGGTGCGGCTCGTCAACACCATGACCGAGGAAATCCTCGACGAAGCCGGGGTGCTGGCCAAGTTTGGCGTGCCGCCCAGCCGCATCGTGGACTACCTGACCCTGGTGGGCGATACGGTGGACAACATCCCGGGCGTGCCCAAGTGCGGCCCCAAGACCGCCGTCAAGTGGCTGGCCCAGTATGGCAGCCTGGACGAAATCATCGCTCACGCCGCTGAAATCGGTGGCGTGGTGGGGCAAAACCTGCGCGACCACCTGCACTTCCTGCCCCTGGGCAAAAAACTGGTGACCGTCAATTGCGACCTCCCCCATCTGCCGGACCCCGAGGAGCTGGCGCCCCGGAAGCCGGATCTGGAAACCCTGAAAGCGCTCTATGATCGCTTTGAATTCCGCACCTGGAGCCGGGAGCTGGAAGGGAGCGCCGCCCCGGCCACGGCTTCCAGCGCCAGCACCAGCACCAGCACCAGCACCAGCCCGGCCCTGCCGCTGGAAGCCGTGGCCGCTGGCGCCCACCGGGCCGCTTACGAAACCGTGCTCGACTGGGCCGCGTTCGATGCCTGGCTGGCCCGCATCCAGCACGCCGCCCTGACTGCCGTGGATACGGAAACCACCAGCCTCGACCCCTTTGCCGCCCGCCTCGTCGGCATTTCCCTGGCCACCGAGCCGGGCATCGCCTGCTACATTCCGCTCGGCCACAAGGGGCCGGACAAGCCGCAGCAGCTTCCCTTGGAGGAAGTGCTCGCCAGGCTCAAGCCCTGGCTCGAATCCACCCGGCACCCGAAGCTGGGCCAGAACCTCAAGTACGATCAGCATGTCTTTGCCAACCACGGCATCGCGCTGGCCGGCGTCGCTCACGACACCCTGCTCCAGTCCTATGTGCTGGAGTCGGACAAGGGCCACGACCTGGAACAGCTCGCCAGCCGCCACCTCGGCCTGGCCACCCTGTCCTACACGACGCTGTGCGGCAAGGGCGCCAAGCAGATCGGCTTCGAGCAGGTCGCCGTGCCGCAGGCCGCCGAATATGCCGCCGAGGATGCCGACATCACCCTGCGCCTGCACCAGACCCTGTACCCGCGGCTTTGTGCCGAACCCGGCCTGGCCCGGGTCTATGGGGAAATCGAGATGCCGGTCCGGGAAGTGCTGTTCAAAATGGAGCGCACCGGCATCCTGATCGACGCCGGCCTGCTGCAAAAGCAGAGCCACGAACTGGGCCAGAAGATCCTCGCCTTCGAGCAGCGCGCCCATGAACTCGCCGGCCAGCCTTTCAACCTGGGTTCGCCCAAGCAGCTGGCGGAAATCCTGTTCGAAAAGCTGGGGCTGCCGGTGAAGAAGAAGACACCGGGGGGGGCGCCTTCCACCGATGAGGAGGTGCTGAGCGAACTCGCCCTCGATTATCCGCTCCCCAAGCTGCTGCTCGAACACCGCAGCCTCTCGAAACTCAAAAGCACCTACACCGACAAGCTGCCGCGCATGGTGAATCCGGCCACCGGCCGGGTGCACACCCATTTTTCCCAGGCCACGGCGGTGACCGGCCGGCTCGCTTCGAGCGATCCCAACTTGCAGAACATCCCGGTGCGCACCGAGGAAGGCCGGCGTATCCGCGCCGCCTTCGTGGCGCCGCCAGGCTGCAGCATCGTCTCTGCCGACTATTCCCAGGTGGAACTGAGGATCATGGCGCATCTCTCCGGCGATGCGCGCCTCCTCGATGCCTTCGCCCGGGGCGAGGACGTGCACCGCGCCACGGCGGCGGAAATCTTCGGGGTTTCCCCGCAGGAGGTGGGGCCGGACCAGCGCCGGGTGGCCAAGACCATCAACTTCGGCCTGATCTACGGCATGAGCGCCTTTGGCCTGGCCCGCAACCTGGGCCTCGAACGCAGCGCCGCCCAGACCTACATCGAACGCTATTTCGCGCGCTACCCCGGCGTCGCCCGCTACATGGAGGAAACCCGGGAACGGGCGCGCCGGCAGGGCTATGTGGAAACCGTGTTCGGCCGCCGCCTGATCTTGCCGGAAATCCGGAGCAGCAACGCCAGCCGGCGCCAGGGCGCCGAGCGGGCCGCGATCAATGCCCCCATGCAGGGCACCGCCGCCGACCTGATCAAGCTCGCCATGGTGGCAGTGGAGAACTGGCTCGAAGCAGAGCAGCGGCAAAGCCGCCTCGTGCTGCAGGTGCACGACGAACTGGTGCTGGAAGTGCCCGATGCCGAACTGATGACCGTGCGCCAGCACCTGCCCGCCCTGATGGCCAGCGTCGGCCAGTTGCAAGTGCCGCTGCTGGTGGAAGTCGGGGTGGGACCGGACTGGGACGCCGCCCACTGAGACCCCGGGCGGAACCGGAATGCGCGGCTCAAGGCACCCGGCCTGGCGAATGACCGTTAAAATGGCGCCATGTCTGCCATCATCCTTGTCATCACCCACTTGCCGGACCCCGCCAGTGCCAGGCGTCTGGCCACCTCCCTGGTGGAAAACGGCCTGGCGGCCTGCGTCAATATCCTCGCGCCCTGCCACTCGGTTTACCGCTGGCGGGGCGCGGTGGAACAGGCCACGGAAATTCCCCTGTTGATCAAGACCCAGGCCGGGCGTTACCCGGAACTTGAAGCGGCAATCCGGACCCAGCACCCCTACGAATTGCCGGAAATCATCAGCTTCCCCGTCGGCGGCGGCCTGCCCGCCTACCTCGACTGGGTCGGCAAGGAAACGGAGGGCCCATGGGCCGTTTGCTGATTCTTTTCGCCTGGCTGGCCGCCCTGCTCGGCGCCGCCCCCCTGGAAGCCCAGGAATTCCTCGACCCCCAGGCAGCCTTCCGGCCCAGCGTCCGGGCCCTGGACGACCGGACCCTGGAGGTGCGCTTCGAAATTGCGCCAGGCTACTATCTGTACCGGGACAAAATCCGCTTTGCCAGCGCTGACCTCAGCCTGGGCGTTCCCGCCTTGCCACCCGGCAAGGAAAAGCAGGACGAAACCTTCGGCAAGGTGGAAGTGTTCTACCACTCGGCGCGGATCCGCCTGCCGGTCGAGCGCAACGACGCCGGTCCCCTGGCGTTCTCCCTCCAGGTCACCTCCCAGGGCTGTGCCGAAGCGGGGATCTGCTATCCGCCCCAGACCCGGACCCTGGCGGTGGAACTGCCCGCCGCAGGCAGTGTGCCGCCGGCCCTCCCCATCAGCACGAGCGGCAGCGGCGATGAAAGCGGCCTGGTCGCCGCCACCCTGGGCAAATCGGGTTTCTGGACCAATCTGCTGATCTTTTTCATCGCCGGCCTGGGGCTCGCCTTCACGCCTTGCGTGTTCCCGATGATCCCCATCCTCTCGGGCATCATCGCCGGCCAGGACCGGCACGCCGGCCGGGGCCGGGCCTTCGCCCTGTCGCTCGTCTATGTGCTGGGCATGGCCCTGACCTACACCGCCGTGGGCGTCGCCGCCGGCCTGACCGGCACCTTGTTCTCCGCCGCCCTGCAGAATGTCTGGGTGCTCACCGCCTTCGCCGCCGTGTTCGTGCTGCTTTCCCTCTCCATGTTCGGCTTCTACGAGCTGCAACTACCCCCCAGCCTGCAGAGCAAGCTCTCGGAGGAATCGGGCCACCTCCAGGGCGGACGGGGTATCACCGTGTTTCTCATGGGGGCGCTCTCGGCCCTGATCGTCGGCCCCTGCGTCGCCGCTCCCCTGGCCGGCGCCCTGCTCTACATCGGCCAGACCGGCGATGCGGTGCTCGGCGGCGCCGCCTTGTTCGCCATGGCCCTGGGCATGGGCGTACCGCTGCTGCTGGTCGGCCTTTCCGCCGGCACCCTGCTACCCCGTTCCGGTCCCTGGCTGGAAGGGGTGAAGAAGGGTTTCGGGGTGGCGCTGCTGGCGACCGCGGTCTGGCTGGTGTCGCCGGTGATTCCCCCGGCCGCCCAGATGCTGGCCTATGCCGTGCTGCTGATCATCCCCGCCATCTACCTGCACGCCCTGGACCCGCTGCCGCCCCACGCCAGGGGCTGGATGCACTTCTGGAAAGGCATCGGGATCATCATGCTGCTGAGCGGTGCCGCCCTGCTGCTGGGGGCCCTGGCCGGTGGCCGCGATCCCCTGCAGCCCCTGGCCGTGTTCAAGAGCGAAGCCCGGGCGGGCGAAACCCATCTACCCTTCGAGCGGGTGGCTTCACTGGCGGCCCTGGAGGCCCGGCTGCAAAACGCTGGCAAGCCGGTACTGCTCGACTTCTATGCCGACTGGTGCGTCTCCTGCAAGGAAATGGAGCGTTTCACCTTCAGCGACCCGGCGGTGCAGGCGCGCCTGGGCCGCTTCTTGCTGCTCCAGGCGGACGTGACCGCCAACAGCGCGGCGGACAAGGCCCTGCTCCAGCATTTCAAACTGTTCGGCCCGCCCGGCATCCTCTTCTTCGACCCCGCCGGCCGGGAAATCCCCGATCTGCGGGTGGTGGGTTTCCAGGACGCCAGCGCCTTCGCCCGGGAGCTCGATCAGGCCCTGGCCCGCTGAGGTCCGGGCCGGCGTGCTAAAATTCCCGCCCTCGTCAAGCCTCCAGAAACCCTCCTGATCATGTTCTCCGGAATTGTCGCGGCCGTGGGCCGCATTACCCAGTTGACGCCCCGTGCAGCGGGCTTTCGCCTCACCGTCGAAGCGGGCACCCTGGACCTCTCCGATGTGGCCCTGGGCGACTCCATCGCCCACGCCGGCGTCTGCCTCACCGTGGTGGACAAGGCTGCCGACAACAGCAGCTACTGCGTCGATGTCTCCCCCGAGACCCTGTCTTGCACCGTGGGCCTGGCCCAGCCCGGCGAGGTGAATCTGGAGAAGGCCCTGTGCCTCAATGACCGCCTGGGCGGCCATCTCGTCTCCGGCCATGTCGATGGCGTCGGTGAAGTGCAGCGCTTTGACGCGGTGGGCGACAACCGCCTGCTGGAGATCCGCGCCCCCCACGCCATCTCCAGGTACATCGCCCGGAAGGGTTCGGTGACCGTGGATGGCTGCAGCCTCACCACCAACACCGTCGCTGGCGACGTGTTCACCATCAACCTGATTCCCCACACGCTGGAAGTGACGACCCTGAAGCACCTCGAGCCGGGCAGCCGGGTGAACCTGGAAATCGACCTGATTGCCCGTTATGTCGAGCGGATGCTGGCCTGGGAAAAAGAAAACGAGGAAAACGCCTGATGTCCCCCACCCACTCCGCCATCGCCTCCACCGAGGAAATCATCGCCGAGTTCAAGGCTGGCCGCATGGTGATCCTGGTCGATGAGGAAGACCGGGAAAACGAAGGCGACCTGGTCCTGGCCGCCGAACATGTGAGCCCCGAAGCCATCAACTTCATGGCCAGGTTCGGCCGTGGCCTGATCTGTCTGACCATTACCGAAGAGCGGGCCAAGCAACTGGGCCTGGCCCAGATGGCGCGCGACAACAAGGCCGCCTACAGTACCGCCTTCACGGTTTCCATCGAGGCCGCCGAAGGGGTCACCACCGGCATTTCCGCCCAGGACCGGGCCCGCACCGTGCAGGCCGCCGTGGCCAGGAATGCCCGCCCCGACGACATCGTTCAGCCCGGCCACATCTTCCCCATCACCGCCCGGGAAGGCGGCGTGCTGGTGCGCGCCGGCCATACCGAAGCCGGTTGCGACCTGGCCCGGCTGGCCGGCCTGGAACCCTCCTCGGTGATCTGCGAAATCCTCAAGGAAGACGGCACCATGGCCCGTCTGCCGGACCTGATCGAATTTGCCCGGGAACACGGCCTCAAGGTGGGCACCATCGCCGACTTGATCCATTACCGCGCCAGTTCCGAGACCCTGGTGGAACGGGTCACCTCGAAGCAGGTGCAGACCCCGCACGGGGAATTCACCCTGCACGCCTATGTGGACCGGGCCACCGGCGCTTCCCACCTGGCCCTGGTGAAGGGCGTGATTCCTGCCGGCGGCGAAACCCTGGTGCGGGTCCATGAACCCTTGTCCGTGCTCGATTTCATCGACCCGGCCAGCCGCCCGGCGTCCTTCAGCATCGATCAGGCCGAGGCCGCCATCGCCCGAAACGGCCACGGCGTCATCGTGCTGATGCACCGCCCCGAAGGCAGCTCTGAAATTCTGGCCCGCCTGACCGCCGAACCCGGCAGCCAGAAGCGCAATCCGAAGTGGGACCCGCGCACCCACGGCATCGGCGCCCAGATCCTGCGCGACCTGGGCGTGACCCGCATGCGCCTCTTGTCCAGCCCGCGCAAAATGCCTTCCATGACCGGCTTCTCTCTGGAAGTGACCGGTTTCGTCGCATCCCCCGAGGAGTTGAACTGACATGCCCCGTTTCGATAATGTTTATGAATACCCGGAAAACCTGGACGGCAACGGCCTCACCATCGGCATCGTCATGAGCCGTTTCAACCAGGATGTCTGCGAAGGCCTGCTTTCTGCCGCCGTGGCCGAACTGAAGCGGCTGGGCGTTGCCGATGGCGACATGAGCATTTGCACCGTCCCCGGCGCCCTGGAAATCCCCCTGACACTGCAAACCCTGGCCCAGAGCGGCAAGTACGACGCCCTGATCGCCCTGGGTGCCGTGATCCGCGGCGAGACCTATCACTTCGAAGTCGTGTCCAACGACTCCTGCCGCGCCATCATGGAAGTGCAACTGCACACCGGCGTCCCCATTGCCAACGGCATCCTCACTTGCGAGGATGACGACCAGGCCATCGCCCGCATGCAGCAAAAAGGCAGCGACTGTGCCCAGGCGGCCGTGGAAATGGCCAAGCTGCTCGATACGATCGACGAGCGCGGCACCCGCATTTAAGCCAGGAAACCCCATGACCGAACCAAAGACCTCCACCCCGACCCCGGCTGCCAAGGCTCCCGCCAAATCCCCCCGCCGCCGGGCCCGGGAATTTGCGCTGCAGGGACTCTATCAGTGGCGTGTCGGCGGTGCCGACGAAGCCGCCATCGAAGCCCACCTGCCCGAACTGGAAGGCTACAAGAAGGCCGATGCAAACCTCTGCCTGACCCTCATCCGCGGCGTGCTGCGCCAGCACGAAACCCTCGCAGGCCACCTGGCCGATGCCCTGGACCGCCCCTTCGCGGAGTTGTCCCCCATCGAGGCCAATGTGCTGCTGATGGCCACCTATGAGCTGTCCCATTTCCCGGAAACCCCCTACCGGGTCATCATCAACGAAGCCATCGAACTGACCAAGGTCTTCGGCGGCACCGACGGCCATCGTTATGTGAACGGCGTGCTCGACAAGATGGCCGCCAAGTTGCGCCGCGCCGAGGTGGAAGCCCGGCGCAAGCAATCCTGATTCCTCCCCGCCCATGGCCCTGGGTGAATTCGACCTGATCGCCCGCTACTTTGCCCGGGCCACCCCGCAGGCCGTACTCGGCCCCGGCGACGACTGCGCCCTGGTGCAGCCCGCTGCGGGCATGGATCTGGCCCTCACCACCGACCTGCTGGTGGAGGGCACCCACTTTCTGCCCGGCACCGATCCCCACGACCTGGGCTGGAAGACCCTCGCGGTGAATCTCTCCGACCTGGCCGCCATGGGCGCCCGGCCGCGCTGGGCGCTGCTGGCCCTCTGCCTGCCCGCCGCCGAGGAAGCCTGGCTGGCCGCCTTTGCCGGAGGGTTTCATGCCTGCGCCCGCGAATTCGGCGTGGACCTGATCGGTGGCGACACCACCCGGGGGCCCCTCAACCTCTGTGTCACCGCCATCGGCGAAGTCCCCGCCGGGCAAGCCCTGCGCCGTAGCGGCGCCAAGGCCGGGGACGACATCTGGATCTCCGGCCAACCCGGCCTGGCCGCGCTGGGCCTCACGCATCTGCAAGGCGGCCTGGAACTGCCGCCCCGCTGGCAGGCCCGGTGCATCGAACGCCTCCAGGCCCCCCGGCCCCGGGTCCGGCTGGGCCAGGCCCTGCGCCCCCTGGCCCACGCCGCCATCGACATCTCCGACGGCCTGCTCGCCGACCTGGGCCACATCGCCCGGGCCTCGAAGCTGCAAGCTCAGGTCATCCTCGATCAGCTGCCCCTCCTGCCCGAAGGCGTGGACCGGGCTGCCGCCATGGATGCCCTGCTCTCCGGCGGTGATGACTACGAACTCTGCTTTACCGCCCCCTCCCGCCAGCGCCTGGCCCTGGGCTGCATCGCCGCCGACCTGGACCTTCCCCTGTGGCGCATCGGCAGGATGGTAGCGGCCAAGCCGCTGGGCGATGTCCTGCTCATGGACGCGGACGGCCGGGTGATTCCCCACGAAAGACAAGGTTATGAGCACTTCGTCAATTGAGCTTCGGCGCAAATGCTTCACGCCGCGCTGCTCCCAGGCCGGAATTCACGCTTTTAGCCCGGTTGCAAGCGGCCGGACTGCTGTCTTGATCCATCGCCGGGCAAGGCTGCCAGACCCGGAAGTCAATTCAAGCGCCGTCCCCTCCTGCCCCCCGGAATAGCATCGTGACCCCCGCCTTCGTCATCCCCGATCTCGACACCGGCCTCAGCCTGATCGCCCAGTTTCCCCTGGCCAATCCATCCGTCGCCCTGGAACAGATCAATCAGATGCTCGATGCCATGAAGGCGCAACCGCCCAGCTCCGATGTCTATCTGGCGATTCTCGAACAGATCCGGGCTCCCCTTAGCCTCGTGGCCGAGGAAATCGCCCGCAGCTACCATGACAAACCCCTGCCGCTAGAGGAGCTGGAAGAAAGCCGTTTCATGAGGGTGGTGGAGACCTGGCGCAAGATCGGACGGGCCTACAACCAGTGTGCCCAGGGGATACATGCGGACCCCGGGGATCCCGACTATGCCACCTACCTGGCCGGCATCCTGCACCGCAACATCCACTACACCGGCGCCATCATCCACGAACATTACCGGGCCCGCCAGGAACTGCCCCGGGGCATCTGGCTGGACCTGCACGGCTACTATGAAACCGCCGAGGAACTGGGCGTGGCCACGGAGCCGGTGGTGGACCCGCTGGAAAGGGAGCAGCACACGACCCACTGTGCTGCCGCCTATGTCACCCTGCTGCTGATTGAAATCGCCAGCCCCTACAGCCACAGTGTCCGGGACCAGAACCTGATCCGGCGCTGGGCCAGCCTCTGGGCCCCCCTGGTGGCGGTGCTGCCCGTGGACTCGGATCTGGAAGTTCCCCCCTTCGTGGTGGACCTGATGCAGGACAAGGCTCTGCACCCGGCGAGCAACGGCATGGTGGCAGATTCCGCCCGGCGCCTGGACACTTCCCGCCTGGCCATCCAGATCGCCCAGATCCAGGCTCAGCTCAAGCAACGGGTGCTGCCTTCCCAGCTCGGCCTGGGCGAGGAAACCAACAATCACGCCCGCAAGCTGCTGGAGCGGCTCTCCGGTCCCTGGACCCAGACTTCGATTCCCCGCCGCTTCCGGCGCTATGCCACCAGTGGCCGGGTCAAGGTATGCTGCGGTTTCGAGGCCATGCATCTGGCCATTTCCGGTACCGTCTTCAGCCAGCCGGAAGCCGCCCGGACCTATTCCCGCATGGATTTCGAGGACATGGCCACCTTCCGCTTCATGGTGGAGCCGGAGCAGACGCTGCACATCCGCCAGTCCAATCTGGATTTTCCCGTGGATCAGTGGGAAGTCATCAACCATTCAGCCAACGGCTTCCGCCTGGGCCGCTCCATGGCCGGCCAGAAGATGGCCCACGGCCAGTTGCTGGCCCTCTTCCCCCATGATGGCGAACGCTATCTGCTCGGCGAAGCCAGCTGGCTGATGCAGGAGAACAGTGAAGGCAGCCTGATCCTGGGCGTCTCGGTGCTGCCGGGCATACCCAAGGCCGTTGCCGTGCGCCCCAACGACTCGGCCAAGGGCAACGCCGAGCCCTATGTGCGCGCCTTCATGCTGCCCGACGTCAAGGCCATCAACGCCCCTCCCGCCCTGATCCTGTCCTCCGGGCTGTACCGGCCCGAGCGCAGCATGTCCCTGTCCTGCGACGGCGCAATCCACAAGGTGACCCTCAAGAGCCTCCTGCACCGGGGTATGGATTTCGACCGGGTCAGTTTCACGATCGATGCCTGAACCCGGGGGCTCAGGCCATCAGGCCCTCACGCCCTCAGGCGCTGAACCTGTTCGCCATGATGTTCGCCATGACGCAGGCGACTGGCCGGGAAGCGGGCGGCAAAACGGCTGCCTTTGCCCGGCTGGCTCTCGACTTCCAGCACTGCCTGGTGATGGCTGAGGACATGCTTGACGATGGCCAGTCCCAGTCCTGTCCCGCCAGTTTCTCGCGAACGACCGCGATCCACCCGGTAAAAACGCTCGGTCAGGCGGGGAATATGTTCGGCTGCGATCCCTGGCCCGGTGTCGGTGACCGAAAACACGCCAGCCGATGGGGTCCCCTGCCAGCAAATCCGGATTTCGCCGCCGGTCTGGGTGTAGCGGATGGCATTGGTCACCAGATTGCTGAAGGCGCTGCGCAATTCCTGAGGATTGCCCTGGAGCTGAAGATAGCCTTCGACATTCAGGGTGATGCGGTGCCGTCCGGCTGACAGCACCTCGGCATCCCGCTGTAAAGTGTGGAACAGGGGTTCCAGGTCCACCACTTCCTCCCTTTGGGCGACCGCCGTGGATTCCAGAACGGAGAGGGTGAGCAGGTCCTCGATCAGGCGCTGCATGCGGTGGGTCTGTTCGGCAATCAAACCGATGTAATGCTGGACCTGGGCCGGGTCTGGCTTCAGTTCCGGGTCGGAGAGCATTTCGGCGAAACCCGCCACCACGGTCAGGGGCGTCTTCAATTCGTGGGAAACATTGGCGACGAAATCCCGACGCATGACATCCAGACGTTCCTGATCGCTCACGTCACGGGACAAAAGCAGGTTTTCTCCCACCGCATAGCTGACCACCTGGACCAGCAGGGTCTGGCCCGCACAGCGCGGATTGGCAAATACGAGGGGGGCCTCAAAATCGCCCCGTTCGACATAACTGACGAAATCGGGCTGGCGGATCAGGTTGGTGAGCGCCTGGCCCCGGTCGTGGGCTTGATCCAGCTGGAAATGTGCGGCTGCGTTGGTGTTGATCCACTCGATCTGGCGATGCTGGTTGAAGATGATGATGCCGTCGGGAAAAGCCTGGACTGCCCGGCGGAAACGCTCCAGGGCATCGGACAGCAGATATTGCTGCGCCGTACGGCGCCGGGAGTGGCGATGCAGGCTGGCGAAAACATGATTCCACAGCCCACGCCCATGCGGCACCGGCTGGTCTGGCGGCCCCTCCAGCCAGCGCTGCAGGCGCAACAGATTGATGAAATGAAAGACGCCGATCAACAGCAGCCCCCCGGCCAGGGCGGCCAGAGCCCAGATCCCTCCCGCCATGATCCAGATGGGCAGCACCACCAACAGGCCCAGCCCGGCCAGGGAAAACAGTGCGTTGAACCAGAGCGAGATCAAGCGAATCCCATATCAGTCCGGATGCACGGAAAAGCGATAGCCGCTGCCCCGCACCGTCTGGACCAGCCGGTCATGGCCCGTGATTTCGAGCGCGCAGCGCAGACGGCGGATGTGCACATCCACGGTGCGTTCTTCCACGAATACATGATCGCCCCAGACCTGATCCAGCAACTGGGTGCGGCTGTGGACCCGCTCCGGATGCGTCATGAAAAAATGCAGCAGGCGGAATTCGGTGGGCCCCAGGACGATGGACTTGCCGTTGCCGCTGACCCGGTGGGTGACCGGATCCAGGGACAGCCCTTCGACTTCCACGGCGTCTTCCGTCATCTGGGGCGCCCGGCGGCGCAGGACGGCCTTGATCCGGGCCATCAATTCGCGAGGAGAAAAAGGCTTGGTGATGTAGTCATCGGCCCCGGCTTCCAGGCCAGCCACCTTGTCGACCTCTTCAGAGCGGGCGGTGAGCATGATGATGGGCACCTCCCGGGTCCGCTCGTCGGCACGAAACCGCCTGGCCAGCTGGATGCCGGAGATACCCGGCAGCATCCAGTCCAGCAGGATCACATCGGGAACGGAATCCCGTACCTGCTGCAAGGCCTGCTCTCCGTCATCGGCCCGTAGCACCGAATGCCCGGCAAGCTGCAGGTTGGCGGCAATCAGTTCCTGAATCGCCGGTTCGTCTTCAACGACGAGAATGCTGGCAGGCATCGCGCTATGACTTCCCGATTTATTTGGTTACCCGATGCAGTTTATGAAGACAAGGTTACTGCATGATGACAGCCCGCAAGACGCGGGACAACTAGGTTAAACTATTCCCCCTTGAAGAGGAGCCCCCATGGCCGGTCTCGACAATTCCACCCCGATCCCCGAAGAAATCCGGCTGCACCAGCAGTCCCGTATCCTGGAAATAGCGTATCCGGGGGGAGAACGCCATCACCTGAGTTGCGAATTCCTGCGTGTTTTCACCCCATCCGCCGAAGCACGAGGCCATGGTCCCGGTCAGGAAAAGCTGCAGGCCGGCAAAAAGGACGTGGAGATCCTGCGCATCGAGCCGGTCGGCAATTACGCCCTGCGCTTCATCTTTTCCGACGGGCACGATTCCGGCCTCTACTCCTGGGACCTGCTCTACAACCTGGGCCGGCACCGCGATCAACTCTGGCAGGACTACCTGCATCAGCTCGAAAAACAGGGCCTCTCGCGGGAGCAAGCCGGGGATGGCCCCAATCCCTCCACCCCCTGTGGAAAGCCTTGATGTCATGAGCGATCACACCACCCATTTTGGTTTTCAGAAAGTCGATGAAAGCGCAAAGGCCCGCAAGGTCGCGCAGGTCTTCGATTCCGTTGCCCGCCGTTATGATCTGATGAACGACCTGATGTCCGGCGGCCTGCACCGCCTGTGGAAGGCTTTCACGATTGCCCAGAGCGGCGTGCGGGAAGGTTCCCGGGTGCTGGATATTGCCGGCGGCACCGGCGATCTGGCCTTGGCCTTTGCCAGAAAGGTGGGTAAGCGCGGACTGGTGGTGCACACCGACATCAACAACGCCATGCTGGCCCGGGGCCGCGACCGGCTGCTCGACAAAGGCTTCCCCACGCCGGCCACCCAATGCGATGCGGAATCCCTTCCTTTCCCCGCGGATTCCTTCGACTGCGTCACCGTTGCCTTCGGTCTGCGCAACATGACCCACAAGGACAAGGCCCTGGCCGAGATGCACCGTGTGCTCAAGCCCGGGGGCCGGCTGCTGGTGCTGGAATTCTCCCGGGTCTGGAAACCCCTGAGCCCCCTTTACGACTTCTATTCCTTCCAGGTCATTCCCCGGGTCGGCCAGGTGGTCGCCCAGGATGCCGCCAGCTATCAATATCTTGCCGAGTCCATCCGCATGCACCCGGATCAGGAAACCCTGAAGGGCATCATGGCAGCGGTGGGACTGGAGAAGGTCGAGTATTTCAACTTGTGCCTGGGGATCGTTGCCCTGCACCGGGGCTACAAGTTCTGATGAACCCCGGTCTCCTGGTATTACCCATGGTGTTGTCATGATGCTGCCCATGATCTCCAGTTCCCTCATCAGCCGGGCCCTCAATCATCTGCTCCAGGGGGCCGGATGGGCCCGCCTGCGTTTGCGCCCCTTCGCAGGTCAAACCCTGTGCATCCAGCCGGGTCCGCTGACTTTTCATTTCGGCATCGGCACCGAAGGGAATTTCCATGCCGTGGAGGCGGCAACCACCCCGGAGGTCAGCATCAGCCTGGATGCCTCTCCCTTGCAGTTGCTCCTGGGTCCTGAAATGCTCATGCAGCAGGCGCGTATCAGCGGCAATGCCGAATTCGCCGAGACCCTGAGCTTCGTTTTCCGCAACCTGGAATGGGATGTAGAGGCGGACCTGGCGCCCTGGCTCGGTGATGTCCCCGCCCATCGCCTGGTGCTGGCGGGCCAGACCCTCAAGACGCATCTGCAACAGAGCGCCAGCCGATTTTCCGCCAATGTCACCGAGTACCTGCTGCATGAATCCCACCTGCTGACGCCGGCCCCGGCATTGCAACAATTCAGCACGGATCTGCTCAACCTCCGGGATGATCTGGCCCGCCTGGAAAAGCGGCTACAGATGCTCGAGCGCCGCTAGGCACGTCTGCCGCCACCACCCGCGCCGCCACCCGCGTCACCGTCCTGCACCCCGCCGTCCTGCACCCCACCGTCCTGTACCCCCATGAAAATGGCAGCCCGGAGGCTGCCATTTTGTCTTGCTGCTTGCCAGATGCTTAGCTTGCCAGATGCTTAGTGGATGGCGTTCTTCATCTTCTGGATGGCCTGGAGCTGAGCGATGGCCTGGGCCAGCTCGGCTTCGGCAGAAGCAAAGTCCATTTCGCCCTTGCGGTTGGCCAATGCTTCTTCGGCGCGCCTCTTGGCTTCCAGCGACTTGGCTTCATCCAGGTCAGCGGCACGGATGGCGGTATCCGCCAGCACGGTAATCATGTGCGGCTGGACTTCCAGCATGCCGCCCGAGACATACACCATCTCGAAGCGATCCTCGTCAGGCACCTTCAGGCGAACGGTACCGGGCTTGATCCGGGTCAACAGCGGCGTGTGCCGCGGCATGATGCCCAGTTCGCCGGCTTCGCCGGGGAATACTGCGAACTCGACGCGACCGGAGAAAATTTCTTCTTCGGCACTCACCACGTCCACATGTACAGTCATTGCCATAGCAGGCTCCCTTCCTCAACGGGCTGCATCATTGCAGCGTCTTGGCCTTTTCGACGGCTTCTTCAATGGTGCCGACCATGTAGAACGCCTGTTCGGGCAGATGGTCGTAGTCGCCGTTGACGATGCCCTTGAAGCCCTTGATGGTTTCCGCAAGCGGCACATACTTGCCCGGGGAACCGGTGAACACTTCGGCCACATGGAAAGGCTGGGACAAGAAGCGCTGAATCTTGCGGGCACGGGCCACGGCCAGCTTGTCCTCGGGAGACAGTTCGTCCATGCCCAGAATGGCGATGATGTCGCGCAATTCCTTGTAACGCTGCAGGGTCATCTGCACGGCACGGGCCACGGAGTAGTGCTCCTCGCCCACCACCTGGGGGTCCAGCTGACGGGAGGTGGAGTCCAGGGGGTCCACGGCGGGGTAGATGCCCAGGGAGGCGATGTCCCGGGACAGCACGACGGTGGAGTCGAGGTGCAGGAAGGTGGTTGCGGGAGACGGGTCGGTCAAGTCATCCGCGGGCACATACACAGCCTGGATGGAGGTGATGGAACCCACCTTGGTGGAGGTGATCCGTTCTTGCAGGCGGCCCATTTCTTCAGCCAGGGTAGGCTGGTAGCCCACGGCGGAAGGCATGCGGCCCAGCAGGGCGGAGACTTCGGTACCGGCCAGGGTGTAGCGGTAGATGTTATCCACGAAGAACAGGATGTCGCGGCCTTCATCACGGAAACGCTCGGCCATGGTGAGGCCGGTCAGGGCCACGCGCAGACGGTTGCCGGGGGGTTCGTTCATCTGACCAAACACCATGCCCACCTTGTCGAGCACGTTGGATTCCTTCATTTCATGATAGAAATCGTTCCCTTCACGGGTCCGCTCACCCACGCCGGCAAACACGGACAGACCGCTGTGTGCCTTGGCGATGTTGTTGATGAGCTCCATCATGTTCACCGTCTTGCCCACGCCGGCGCCGCCGAACAGGCCGACCTTGCCGCCCTTGGCGAATGGACAAACCAGGTCGATCACCTTGATGCCGGTTTCGAGCAGATCCACGGAGGGAGACAGCTCGTCGAACTTGGGCGCAGGCTGGTGAATGGAACGGCGCTCGTCGGTGGCGATCGGACCGGCTTCGTCGATGGGACGGCCCAGCACGTCCATGATGCGGCCCAGGGTTGCGTTGCCGACCGGAACGGAGATCGGTGCCCCTGTGTTGTTCACCTTCATGCCGCGGCGCAGGCCGTCGGAAGAACCCATGGCAATGGTACGCACCACGCCATCGCCCAGCTGCTGCTGTACTTCGAACGTCAGGCCCTTTTCGGCCATGTCGTGTTCGCTGCCGGCATCAACCACCAGGGCGTCATACACTTTGGGCATGGCATCGCGGGGGAACTGGATATCCACCACGGCGCCGATGCACTGAATGATCGAACCTTGACTCATTTTAAATCCCCAATATCAATTAGCTTAAACCGCTGCCGCGCCGCTGACGATCTCGGACAATTCCTTGGTGATCGCTGCCTGGCGGGCCTTGTTGTACACCAGCTTCAGTTCGCCGATCACGTTCTTGGCATTGTCGGAGGCCGACTTCATCGCCACCATCCGGGCGGACTGCTCGGAGGCCATGTTTTCAGCAATTGCCTGATAAATCATCGCTTCCACGTAGCGCACCAGCAGTTCGTCGATGACGGACCGGGCGTCCGGCTCATAGACGTAGTCCCACTTGGTGGTGGTGGAACCCACGGCTTCACCGGACAAGGGCAGCAGCTGCACGATCATGGGTTCTTGCTTCATGGTGTTGATGAAGCGGGTGAAAGCGATGTGCACGGCATCGATCTCGCCTGAAAGATAGGCATCCAGCAGGACCTTGACGGGTCCGATCAGCTTTTCCAGGTGCGGGGTATCGCCCAGGCTCGCGGCGTGGGAGACGACATTGGCGCCGGAACGCATCATGAAGCCGAAGCCCTTGTTGCCGATGCAGGTGGCGCGCAACTTGACGCCGGCTGCATCCCATTCCTTCATCCTGGTCAGGACCTGACGCAGCACGTTGCTGTTCAGACCGCCGCACAAGCCCTTGTCGGAAGTGATCACGATGATGCCGACATTCCTGACGTCACGGTGGATCAGGAAGGGGTGTTTGTATTCAGTAAGCGCATGGGACAGGTTGCCCGCCACACGCCGGATCTTCTCGCCATAGGGGCGGGCAGCACGCATCCGGTCCTGCGCCTTGCGCATTTTGGATGCGGCCACCATTTCCATGGCCTTGGTGATCTTGCGCGTATTTTCTACGCTCTTGATCTTGTTACGAATTTCCTTGCCGCTCGGCATGGCGCTCTCCCCGTTGGATTAGACCCAGGTGCCCTTGAAGGTGGTAATGGCGGCCGCCAGTTGCTGCTCGGATTCGCCGTCCAGATCCTTGGTCGTTTCCATCTTGTCCATCACGCCGGCCGCATTCTGCTTCAGGTAGGCCAGCAAGGCCTTCTCGAATTCGAGCGCACGCTTGACTTCCACGTCGTCGTAGAAGCCCTTGTCGGCCGCATACAGGGTCACGGCCATCTCGGAGACGCTCATGGGAGAATACTGGGCCTGCTTCATCAGCTCGGTCACCATGCGGCCACGCTCCAGCTGCTTGCGGGTGGCCTCGTCCAGGTCGGAGGCGAACTGGGCGAAGGCAGCCAGTTCCCGGTACTGGGCCAGGGCCAGACGCACACCGCCGCCCAGCTTCTTGATGATCTTGGTCTGCGCCGCGCCACCGACGCGGGAAACGGAGATACCGGCGTTGATGGCAGGCCGGATACCCGCATTGAACAGGTCGGTTTCCAGGAAGATCTGGCCGTCGGTGATGGAGATGACGTTGGTCGGCACGAAAGCGGAAACGTCGCCGGCCTGGGTTTCGATCACGGGCAGGGCGGTCAGGGAACCGCTCTTGCCCTTGACGGCACCATTCGTCAGTTTTTCAACCCATTCTTCGGAAACGCGGGCAGCGCGTTCCAGCAGGCGGGAGTGCAGGTAGAACACGTCGCCAGGGTAGGCTTCCCGGCCGGGCGGCCGGCGCAGCAGCAGGGACACCTGACGGTAGGCCCAGGCCTGCTTGGTCAGATCGTCATAAACGATCAGCGCGTCTTCGCCGATGTCGCGGAAGTACTCGCCCATGGTGCAACCGGAGTAGGGAGCGATGTACTGCAGCGCCGCGGATTCGGAAGCGGTGGCAGCCACGACGATGGTGTATTCCATGGCGCCGTGCTCTTCGAGCTTGCGCACCACGTTGGCGACGGTGGAAGCCTTCTGGCCGATAGCCACATAGATGCACTTAACGCCGGAGCCCTTCTGGTTGATGATGGCATCGACCGCCACGGCGGTCTTGCCGGTCTGACGGTCACCAATGATCAGCTCGCGCTGGCCGCGCCCCACGGGCACCATGGCGTCGATGGATTTCAGGCCGGTCTGAACGGGCTGGGACACCGACTTGCGCCAGATCACGCCTGGTGCAACCTTCTCGATCTTTTCGGTCAGCTTGCTGTTCAGGGGGCCCTTGCCGTCGATGGGGTGGCCCAGGGAATTCACCACGCGGCCCAAGAGTTCGGGACCCACGGGAACTTCCAGGATGCGGCCGGTACACTTGACGGTGTCGCCTTCGGAAATCTGCTCGTATTCACCCAGAATCACAGCGCCGACAGAATCGCGCTCCAGGTTCAGGGCCATGCCGAAGGTGTTGCCGGGAAATTCCAGCATTTCACCTTGCATGACGTCCTGCAGACCATGAACGCGGCAGATGCCGTCGCTCACGGACACAACGGTACCCTGCGTGCGGGTTTCAGCGCCCACGTTCAGGTTTTGAATCTTGCTTTTGATCAGCTCGCTGATCTCGGACGGATTCAACTGCATATAAATCTCCTAGTTCTTGAGCGCCGTGGCCATGGCTTCGAGCTTGCCGCGCACGGAAGCATCCAGCACCTGGTCACCCACTGCCACCCGTACGCCACCGATAAGACCGGCATCGACCACGACGGTCGGCACGAGCCTGGTTTTGAAATGTGCTTCCAGTTGAGGCATCAGGGCCGAAAGATCGGCGTCAGCCAGAGGGAAAGCGGTTTGCACCACGGCCTCCTTGACGCCTGCATCGGCGGCCTTCTGCGCTTCGAACAGGGCGGCAATTTCCGGCAGCAGTGTCAGGCGCTCATTGTCCGCGAGGACGCGAATGAAATTGCCGAGCACGGCATCATTGTCTTCAGCCAGCGAAATGAACAGCTGGGCGACCTGCTCGGCAGACAGTTTGGGATTGCCGATCACCTCGGCCATCTCCGGGTCCCGGGCGATCATGGCCAGGCGCTGGAGGCGCCCGGACCAGGCATCCAGTGTCCCCGTTTCCTTGGCCGTGCGGAACACGGCTTCGGCATAGGGGCGGGCGACGGTGACATTTTCAGCCATAAGCGTCACAGATCCTGTTTGATTGCAGACAGCAATTCGGCATGGGCCCTGGCATCGATCTCACGGCGCAGGATTTTTTCGGCGCCTGCCACAGCGAGGCTTGCCACGGATTCCCGCAGTTGTTCCCTGGCGCGCACGATTTCCTGTTCTGCAGCGGCCTTGCCGACGGTCACGATGCGGTCGGCTTCGATCTTCGCCTGGCTCTTGGCCTCTTCGATGATCTGGGCGGCACGCTTTTCGGCTTGGGCCAGGAGTTCGGCAGACTTTTCCTTGCCGGCGCGCAAGGCTTCTGCGGATCGCCTGGTAGCCAGTTCGAGATCGTGTTTACCGCGTTCAGCGGCAGCCAGACCGTCCGCGACCTTTTTCGCGCGCTCGTCGAGTGCCTTCACGATGGGCGGCCATACGAATTTCATCGTAAACCACGCCAGAATGAAGAACACAACGAGCTGGGCGAACAGCGTTGCGTTCAGATTCACGGTTTCAGTCCCCCTTTAAAGAGTTGATGGGGAGCCGATTAAAGCTTGAAGGGGTTGGCGAAGGCGAACATCATCGCGATACCCACGCCGATCAGGAAGGCGGCGTCGATCAGACCGGCGAGCAGGAACATCTTGGTCTGCAGTTCATTCATCAGCTCAGGCTGACGGGCGGAGGCCTCGATGTACTTGCCACCCATCAGGCCGATGCCGATACAAGCACCGATTGCACCCAGACCGATGATCAGACCGGCAGCCAGCGCGACAAAACCCAAAACTTGTTCCATGACAACTCCTTGCTAAGTTAAAAAGTAAAACAAAGTTAAAAAAACGTGAAACTACAAAATATCAGTGCGATTCGTGGGCCTGACCGATATACACCAGGGTCAGCATCATGAAGATGAAGGCTTGCAGCACCACGATCAGGAGGTGGAAGATGGCCCAGGCGGTACCCGCAACCACATGGCCTGCCCACAGCAGGGGGCCGGTCAGGCCGGCACTGCTCCAGGCGGCACCCATCAGGGCGATCAGCATGAAGACCAGTTCGCCGGCATACATGTTGCCGAACAACCGCATGCCATGGGAAATGGTCTTGGCCAGGAATTCGATGATCTGCATGGCAAAGTTGATCGGATACAGCAGCGGATGACTCCCGAAGGGAGCGGTGAACAGTTCATGCACCCAGCCGCCCACGCCCTTGATCCTGATGTTGTAGTAAAAGCAGATCAGCAACACGCCGATGGCCATGCCCAGGGTGCTGTTCAGGTCGGCGGTGGGAACCACGCGCAAAAAGGCGTGATGGTTGCCCGTCACGGTCTGCCAGAGCAGGGGCAGCAGATCCACCGGCAGGAAGTCCAGGGCGTTCATCAGGAAGATCCAGATGAAGACCGTCAGGGCCAGCGGCGCCACGAATTTGCGCGATTCTTCGTGATGAATGATGCCCTTGGCCTGGTTGGCAACCATCTCCATGACGATTTCAACGGCCGCCTGCATGCGCCCGGGAACACCGGAAGTAACGCGGGATGCCACGCGCCACATCGCGAACAGACCCAGAACCCCCATCAGCACCGAGAAGGTGAGGGTATCCAGGTTGATGATGCTGAAATCGATGATCGAAGTCTGGGGATGACCACTGGAATTGAGGTGGGTCAGGTGGTGGGAGATGTACTCGCTCGCGGTTGGACCGTGTGCTGCAGCTGTTTCAGTAGCCATGTCAGGATTTCTTCCAAAAAGCAAAAAAACTTACTTGCAATACAACCGCCATTCCGATCAGCAGGCTGGGCCAGTGCATGTCCGGATAGATTTTCATGGCGATTGTCAACAATCCTATGGTTGCTGCGACCTTGATGAACTCGCCGATGAAGAAGTGCGCCGGGAGAGATACCCCCGGCCGCTTCGACACCGCTTTCAGACGCAGGGCAAACCAGGCGCTGGGCAGGATGCAGGCAATCCCCGCCAGGCCCGCCGAAATCGCTCCCCGCGTTCCAACGCTCAAACCGGCAATCAACACCATGAGCATGGTGGCACCAAGTTGCAGATAAATTGCTTTGATCATGGCGATTTGCGGATTTTGCCGGCTGCCGCATACAAAACCGAAATAATATAAGACTTGAGGCTGTTTTCGTCAAACGAAATGTCAGCATCTCGTGAGTTTTACGGCATCGTGGCAAAAATCCCCTGGTGGTCAGCGCAACCGCCCGAGCAGGCCTTCGAGCTGATCCAGGTCCGCGAATTCAATGGTGAGCTTGCCGGCTCCCTTCTTGTTGGCACGGATATTGACGGCAGTCCCCAGGACGTCTGAGAGTTCCTCCTCCAGGCGCAGCAGGTCCCGATCCGGCTGCCGTGCCTCCGCCTTGGCGGGCGGATTGAGCTGGCGCTGGACCAGGCGCTCGGTTTCGCGCACCGACAGGCCCTTGAGCACGATCGACTGGGCCAGTTGCACCTGTTCCGCACCGCCCAGCGGCAACAGGGCCCGGGCATGTCCCATGTCCAGCTTGTTTTCCATGAGCAGGGTCTGCACGGGTTCGCACAACTGCAGCAGGCGCAATAAATTGGAGGCCGCCGGGCGGGAACGTCCGACGGCATCGGCGGCCTGCTGATGGGTCAGATTGAATTCGTCCACCAGGCGCTGCAGGCCCATGGCTTCTTCCAGGGGATTGAGATTTTCCCGCTGGATGTTTTCGATCAGGGCCATGGCCAGGGCCTGTTCGTCGGGAATATCCCGCACCAGCACCGGCACTTCGGTCAGGCCGGCCCGCTGGGCGGCCCGCCAGCGGCGCTCCCCGGCGACGATCTCGTAACGCTCGGCCCCCGGGGTTGCGTCGATGGCCCGCACCAGGATCGGCTGCATGATGCCCTGGGCCCGGATCGAGGCGGCCAGTTCGGCCAGGGAGGCCTCGTCCATGTGGGTGCGGGGCTGATACTTGCCCGGCCGCAGCCGGTCAATCGGCAATTCCCGTTGTTCGTCGGCCCGCTTCTCGCTGCTGGCCGACAGCAGGGCATCCAGGCCCCGCCCCAAACCTTTCAACTTCATGCCAATACCTCACGGCCCAGTATTTCCTGGGCCAGCGCCACATAGGCCTGGGCGCCCCTGGAACTCTTGTCGAATGCCAATACCGGCTTGCCATAGGAGGGCGCTTCGGCCAGCCGGACATTACGCGGCACGATGGTGTGGTACACCTTGTTGCCGAAGTGGCGTTCGAGTTCGCTGGAAACCTGCTGGGTCAGCGTGCTCTGGGGGTTGTACATGGTGCGCAGCAGACCTTCGATCTCGAGGCGGGGATTGAGATGCGCCCGGATTTTCTTCAGGGTTTCCACCAGATCGGAGAGCCCTTCCAGTGCGTAATACTCGCACTGCATGGGAATCACGACCGAATCCGCCGCCACCAGGCCATTCACGGTGAGCATGTTGAGGGCAGGGGGGCAATCGATCAGCACGAAGTCGTAGGGGGCATCCTTGAGGGCATCCCGCAACCGGAATTCGCGCCGTTCCAGTTCGATGATTTCCACCTCGGCACCGGCCAGTTCGCGGTTGGCCGGCAGCACTGCAAAACCGAAATCCGTGGGCAAGGCGGCCTCGGCGAGGCTCACCTGGCCGAGCAACACCTGGTACACGGTCGGCAAGGCTTCCTTCTTGGTGATGCCCGCGCCAGTGGTGGCATTGCCTTGGGGGTCCAGGTCGATCAGCAGGACCTGGCGCCCTTCCTGGGCCAGACTGGCGGCCAGATTCACCGCCGTGGTGGTCTTGCCCACGCCGCCTTTCTGGTTGGTAATGGCTAACACTTTCATGGTCAATACCTTTTCATGCCTGCTGCAACTCATTCAGCCTGCAAAATCACGAGATGCCGGGCGGCTTCGAGGCCGGGCACCGCCAGAAAGTGGAGGGCGCTCAGCTTCACGCCGGCGGGCAGGGCGGCCAATTCCTGATCCGGCTGCTGGCCTTTCATGGCCAGCCAGCAGCCCTCAGGAGCCAGCAAGGGCCGGGTGAGGCGGACGAAATCCGCCAGCTCGGCAAAGGCCCGGGACGTGATCATGGCATATCTGCCATTCATTTCCTCCACCCGGGCATGACGGGCCTCCACATTGGCCAGGCCCAGTTCGATGGCCGCCTGACGCTGGAAAGCGGCTTTCTTTTGCACCGCATCCACCAAGGTCACCTGCAGGTCGGGCCGGGCAATGGCCAGGGGGATGCCCGGCAAGCCGGCGCCACTGCCCACATCGAGCAGTTCCGGGCCGGTGACCCAGGGCAGGATGGCCAGGGAATCGAGCAGATGGTGGGACAACATCCGGGCCGGGTCCTTCAGGGCGGTGAGATTGTACGTCCGGTTCCATTTCAACATCAGGTCGCGATAGGCCAGGAGCTTGTCCACCGCCCCTTCGGGCAGGACCAGCCCCATGGCCGCGACATCCCGGTTCAGTCGTTCCCGCTCACTCATGGCTTCACCGGGCGCCCCTGGCGCTTCAACTGGATCAGCAGCAGGGAAATGGCGGCCGGGGTGATGCCCTGGATGCGCCCGGCCTGGCCCAGGGTCCCGGGTTTGTACTGCGCCAGCTTCTGCTGCACCTCCCGGGAGAGGCCGGGCACCTGGCTGAAATCCATGTCTCCGGGCAGAGGAGTTTCCTCATAGGCGGCGGCCCTGGCCACCTCATCCTGCTGCCGGTCGATATAACCTTGATACTTGGCCTGGATGTCCAGTTGCTCGATGATCAGAGGGTCCTGAACGCCTTCCCCGGCCTGAGGCAGGGTCATCAGATCCGGATAGCTGACTTCGGGACGGCGCAGCAGGTCGAACAGGGTGTACTCCCGCTCGATGGCCTTGCCCAGCACCCGCTTTGCCTCGGCCGCCGGCAGGATCGCCGGATTGACCCAGGTGGTCTTGAGCCGCTCGCTTTCCCGGGCGATGGCTTCGCGCTTGGTGCAAAAGGCCGCCCAGCGTTCATCATCCACCAGCCCCAGTTTCCGGCCCTGTTCGGTGAGACGCAGGTCGGCATTGTCCTCGCGCAATTGCAAGCGGTATTCGGCCCGGCTGGTGAACATGCGGTAGGGCTCGGTCACGCCCCGGGTGATCAGGTCGTCCACCATCACCCCCAGATAGGCCTCGTCCCGGCGTGGGCACCAGGCGTCCTGGCCCTGGACCTGCAGGGCTGCATTGACCCCGGCGAGCAGACCCTGGGCCGCCGCTTCTTCGTAGCCGGTGGTGCCGTTGATCTGGCCGGCGAAGAACAGACCGCCGATGGCTTTCGATTCCAGGGAGGATTTGAGCCCACGGGGATCATAAAAATCATATTCGATGGCATAGCCGGGACGCAGGATGTGGCAGTTTTCCAGGCCGCGGATGGAGCGCACCACCGCCAGCTGAATGTCGAAGGGCAGGCTGGTGGAAATCCCGTTCGGGTAAATTTCGTGGGTCGTCAGGCCCTCGGGCTCGAGAAAGACGTTGTGGCTGTCCTTGTCGGCGAAGCGATGGATCTTGTCCTCGATGGAGGGACAGTAGCGCGGCCCGACGCCTTCGATCACGCCGGTGTACATGGGCGAGCGGTCCAGACCGCTGCGGATGATGTCATGGGTGCGGCCATTGGTCTGAGTGATCCAGCAGGGCAACTGGGCCGGATGCTGCCCGGGGTGGCCCAGGAAGGAAAACACCGGCAGCGGCGCATCCGAATACTGCGGCGTCAGTTTCGAGTAGTCGATGGTCTTGCCATCCAGCCGGGGCGGGGTGCCGGTCTTGAGGCGGCCCTGGGGCAGCTCGAGTTCCTTCAGCCGCGCCGCCAGGGAAACGCTGGGCGGGTCGCCCATGCGGCCGCCGGTGTAGTTCGACAGCCCTACATGGATCAGGCCGTTCAGGAAAGTCCCGGCGGTGAGCACCACGGCCCGGGCCTCGAAGCGGATGCCAAGCTGGGTCACCGCCCCCACCACCCGGTCGCCCGCGACGATCAGATCGTCGCAAGCCTGGGCGAACAAGGTCAGATTCGGCTGGTTTTCCAGACGCTTACGGATCGCCTGCCGGTACAGCACCCGGTCGGCCTGGGCGCGGGTGGCACGCACCGCCGGGCCCTTGGAGGCGTTGAGGATGCGAAACTGGATGCCGCCCTCGTCGGTGGCCGCCGCCATGGCGCCGCCCAGGGCATCCACCTCCTTCACCAGATGGCCCTTGCCGATGCCACCGATGGAAGGATTGCAGCTCATCGCCCCGAGGGTCTCCAGATTATGGGTCAGGAGCAGGGTCTGCGCGCCGGCCCGGGCCGCGGCCAGCGCAGCCTCGGTCCCGGCGTGGCCGCCGCCGACAACGATGACGTCGAATCGGGTAGGAAAAATCATGGGCGGGAAATACCCCCGGTACAGGGCAGGAGACGAAGGCAGAGGGACGGCGATTTTACGTCAGGGCGCTGAAAAAACACAGTTTTTGCAGCGCCCTGACGCATCGGCCCGGTCCGGACCTCCAATCTCCTTGCTGGCCGCTCTTAACTGGCGTAGTTTCGCGGACCATCCGATTCATAAGTATTTTTCATGGACGTCTCCGAAAACACCGCGGCCCTGCTCGCAACCATGCAGGCAGACTTGCACAAGCAGCGGGTCCTGATCATTGACCGCCACCCGCCCGCCCGGGAATCCCTGCGCCTGATGCTCGCCAATCTGGGCATCACCCAGGTGCATGGGGCTGGCTCCTCTGCCGATGTGCTGCGCCAGGTCAGGAACAACCCTTTTGACATCGTGCTCTCCGACTACATCCTCGAAGACGGCCGGGATGGCCAGCAGTTGCTGGAGGAATTGCGCCACAACCACCTGCTGCCCCTCTCTGCGGTGTACATGATCGTCACCAGCGAGCGCAGCTATCACAACGTGGTTTCCCTGGCCGAACTGACCCCGGACGACTACCTGATCAAGCCTTTCACCGCCGACCTGCTGCAGACCCGGCTGACCAAGGCGCTCTACAAGAAGCATGTCCTCAAGCCGATCTACACCCACATGGCCCGGGGCGCCTTCGAGCAGGCCATCCAGGCCTGTGATCTGGTCATCATGGAAAACCCTGCCTATCAGCTGGAAGCCCAGCGTTTCAAGGGCGAACTACTGCAAACCCTGGGGCGACTGGAGGAAGCCCAGGGGCTCTATCAGGGCCTGCTGACCCTGAAGCCCATTCCCTGGGCCAAGATGGGTCTGGCCATGGTGGCCCGCACTCAGAACCGGCTGGAGGAAGCCGAAAAGCTGGCCCAGGAACTGATCGAGGAAAACCCCGATTTTCTTTCGGCCTATGACTTCCTCTCCCTGGTGCGGGAATCTCAAGGCCATCTGGTAGAAGCCCAGGAAGCCCTGCAAGAGGCCGCCCTGCGCGCTCCCCATAACACCCTGCGCCTGCGCCTGGTCGGCGATCTGGCCCTGCAGAACAATGAGCTGGAGGTGGCCGAACGGGCTTTCAGCAAAGTGCTGGAACGACACCGCGGCTCCAGCCTGCGCTCCGTGGATGACTACACCAGCCTCTCCAAGGTGCATCTGGAAAAAGGCAATCTGAACGGCGCCCGGGAAGTCATCAAGAACCTGCGCCGGGACTGGCGGGGTGAAAAACAAGGAGAACTGGCCGCCCTGGTGATGGAAAGCCTCAGCTATCAGAAGGAAGGCGACGAGGCCAAGGCCGGGCAGCTCGTGGAACAGGCGCTCAAGCTGCATCAGGAACTGGCGGCAGAACAGGACTCCACCGTACCCGGCTCCAGGCGCCTGACCGTAGACCTGGCCCAGGCCTGCATGGAAACCGGCAAGGACGAGGCAGCTCACCAGCTCCTGCGCCAGGTCGCCACGGAACACCACGACGATTTCCGGGTCATTTCCCACATCGAGAACGTGTTCGAGAAAACCGGTCAGTCCGACGTGGGCCGGGCCATGCTCGAAGAGGTGGGCGCCGAAATCATCCGTCTCAACAACGAAGGCGTCCTGACGGCCCGGGGTGGCGACCTCAAAGCCGCGGTGGACATGCTGATGAACGCTGCCGACCGGGTTCCCAATGTGCAGTTCCTGGTCAATGCCGCCCGCGCCATCTTCACTCTCATGGACCAGCAGGGCTGGGACGTGGACCTCGCCGCCCGGGCCACGGACTACCTGAAACGAGCCCAGACCAAGGCGCCCCGCAATCCCAAAGTACTGCTGACCCTCGAAATCCACGCCCAGGTAGCCCGCAAATACGGCATTTCCATCCTGGACGTGGAAGCCGGTTCCAATAGTCAGTCACCCTGAAAGCGGGAACGCCGCAAAGAGCGAGACCGCCCTGGATGCCTCGTGCGCCCTGTACGCCCTCACCCTGTACGCCCTCACCCTGTATGCCGCCCCTGTGCGCTCCTGTACGCCCCTGTGCACCCTGTACGGGTGGGTCGCGCACGCCGCCACCCTGATACCCTGATACCCTGATACCCTGATACCCAAGATACCCAGGAAACCTGGCGCGCGGATGTCCCCGACTGGGACGGCAGGAGCCGCCTACCTCACCTCGGAAAGGCCCTGATCGAGCCGGTAATTGATGTAAATCCTGTCCGCTTCAATTCTGGAAAAAACATCTCCAGTCCTGCTTTCACCGGACATACACACGATGTGGCCTGCTTTTGCTTCGCCTCCAGGAAGAGACAATACCCTGGGCAAGGCGGCCGATTTTCCACATACCTGGGTGGCGTAATCAAACACCGCGCTTTCCGGTTGCGCTACATGAGTCAGGGTGGTGGAGCCGTATTCAACTGCCTGGGCTGCCGCAATGCAGATGCCCGAACAGGCCAGCAAGAGAGAGTGTCGCATGGTGTGCTCCCAGTAGGATAGAGGGATAGAGCCACCCATTAAATTCCCGCTTCATGATTTTTTCATTAAAAAAATCCGATATTTTCACGACGGCGTGCCCCTCCTCGTGCCCCTCCTGAAAGCGGGCCCGACCGGCCCGCCGCGAGAATGGCAGCCGTGTATAGTTTCCCGTTCCTGAAAAATCGCTTGATCCCATGTCCTTGCAAACCATAGACCCGACCCGCTACCAAGACCAACTGGACGAGAAGCTGGCACGGTTCAGACAGACCTTCGCACTCCATGGCCTGCCCGACCCTGAAATTTTTGTTTCGCCGCCCCTGCACTACCGTTTGCGCGCTGAATTTCATATTCTCCATGAAGGCAGGAAAATCCACTACGCCATGTTTGCGCCGGGGGATTCCATCACCTTGATTCCCATACAAAGTTTTCCGGCCGCGGCAGAACCGATCTGCGCGTTGATGCCGCGCCTGCAAGAAGCCTTGCAAGCCAGCAACACCCTCCGGGATGGTCTGTTCCGGGTGGATTTTCTGGCAACTCTGAGCGGCGAATTACTGCTGACCCTGGTGTATCACACCCATCTGGGCAAACGTTGGGAAGCCGCTGCCCAGGATCTGGCCGCCAGCCTGAAGCTGCCGTTGCTGGGCCGCAGCAAGGGCCGCAAAACTGTGTTGCAACGTGACTGGGTGCTGGAAAGTTTCGAGTTGAACGGCCGCCAGCTGCAATACCAGCAGATTGAAGGCAGCTTCACGCAGCCCAATGGCCAGGTAAACCGCAAGATGCTGGGCTGGGCCTGTCAGCAGCTTCAAGGCTTGGGAGGCGATCTGCTGGAACTTTATTGCGGCAACGGCAATTTCACCATCGCTCTGGCACCCTTGTTCAGGCAGGTGCTTGCCACGGAACTGAGCAAAGCATCGGTGCAGGCTGCCGAGTTCAATCTGAAAGCCAACCAGGTGAACAACGTGGCTTTGGCCCGGATTTCCAGCGCGGAATTGAGTCAAGCCCTGAGCGGGAAAAAGAGCTTCAAACCGTTGGCCCACCTCGATTTGAACGGCTATCGATTTTCGACGCTGTGCGTGGATCCGCCCCGCAGTGGTCTGGACACCCAGACCCTGGCGCTGGCCCGGGATTTTGACCACATCCTTTATATTTCCTGCAATCCAGCCAGCCTGGCCGAGAACATGGCGGTTCTGCAGGAGACCCACCGCATCACTGCGGTGGCCGTATTCGATCAGTTTCCCTATACCCACCATCTGGAGAGCGGCCTGCTACTGACACGGCGCCAGAGATGAAACTCGATACTTGGCTATGTTGGCTATGGCTCGTTGGCGGCGGCTTTACGGGCGCGTCGGGCGGCATCTTCGACCTTGGCGGCCTGGATGACTTCCATAATTTCGTCGAGGTCGGCCGTTTTTTCAGTTGGTTTGAAACATCCAGTGAGTTCGCTTTCCGGCTGCAGCTTGCCATTTTCGAAGAGCGCCCAGATTTCCTTGCCATACTGGGTTTGCAGCAGTTCCTCGGCAAACTGGCCGAAATAAGCAGTCAGGTTATCCACATCCCGCTCCAGCATGCGGCTGGCGTTGTTGTTGGCAGCGGCATCCACGGCTTGAGGCAGATCGATGATGACCGGGCCATCCCCATCCACCAGCACGTTGTATTCAGACAGATCGCCATGGACGATGCCGGCGCAGAGCATGCGTACCACCTGACGCAGCAGGTCGGCGTGATATTGACGGGCGATTTCCGGGCTTAGCACCACATCGTTGAGGCGCGGTGCAGGGTCGCCGTTTTCGTCGGCCACCAGTTCCATCAACAATACCCCTTCGTGAAAATTGTAGGGCTTTGGCACCCGTACCCCGGCGGCGGCAAGCCGGTACAGGGCATCCACCTCCGCATGCTGCCAGGCGGATTCCTGTTCCTGGCGACCATAGCGGGTGCCTTTGCCCATGGCCCGGGCCTGGCGGCTGTTCCTGGTCTTGCGGCCTTCGGTGTAATCCACGGCCTGGCGAAAACTGCGTTTGCTGGCTTCCTTGTAAACCTTGGCGCAGCGTAATTCATCACCGCACTGGACCACGAACACCATGGCTTCCTTGCCGCTCATGAGCTGGCGAACGACACGGTCCACCAGCCCGTCGGCAACCAGGGGTTCGATCCGGCGCGGTGTCTTCATGCCTTGTCTTCCGTTTTCAAGAGGGCTTTCAGGTTGGCAAAGGGGGAATGGCTGGCCCCACCTCCCCTGGCATCCCGGATGCTGGTATTGCCCAGATCCACTTCCATCTGCTTCTGATGTTCATTGTCGTGACAATACAGGCAGAGTAACTCCCAGTTGCTGCCATCTGCCGGATTGTTGTCGTGATTGTGATCCCGGTGATGCACGGTGAGTTGGCTGAGATTGCCATGCGTGAATTCCCGGGCACAACGGCCACAAATCCAGGGATAGATTTTCAGGGCACGCTCCCGATAGCCTTTTTCGCGGCTTTCGCTCGCCTTGCGGGCATCCAGGACAAGGAGATCAAGGCGCTTGTGGTCGATGTTTTTCATGGGGATGGAGTCGCACAAGTCTGTGCACAAACTGTAGTCGAAAAGGGGATAAATCACAGAAAACAGGCCTGTGGATGAACAGTTCGAATTTCATCAACAGCCCTCAGGGAGACTTGCCAAGACCCTGAAAGTTCTTTGAAGTCATTGAAGTTTCACTGTTTTTTTGTTTTATCCACAGACTTGTCCGGTACTTAGTAGTTAACGTTGTTGACTGTATACCTTTAATGATAAACCTGAGATGCCAGAAAAATCGAAAGCCGCCCGGGCGGCCTGGGTCTCAGCCTGCTGCTTTGTCGGCCATGCGCAGCGCAGGCGCAGAACGCGCCGCAGAAGCCACCTTGTAGGTGAACTGGCGGATATGTTCCATAATTCCGGAGCTATGGTTCTTTTGATGCTTTCCCCTGAGACAGGAGTTTTCCCATGACTACCCTTTTCGATCCCTTGCAGGTGGGTGAATTGGTTTTGCCCAACCGCATCCTCATGGCCCCGCTTACCCGTTGCCGCGCCAGTGCCGGCCGGGTGCCCAATGCCCTGATGGCCGAGTATTACGCCCAGCGGGCGGATGCCGGGCTGATTTTGTCCGAGGCCACTTCTGTTTGTCCCCAGGGGGTGGGCTACCCGGATACCCCGGGTATCTGGAGCGAGGCCCAGGTGGAAGGCTGGAAACAGGTCACGGATGCGGTGCACGCCAAGGGGGGCCGCATCTTTTTGCAACTCTGGCATGTGGGCCGGGTGTCCGACCCCTGCTATCTCGACGGCGAACTGCCTGTAGCGCCTAGTGCCATCGCACCCGAGGGCCATGTCAGCCTGGTACGTCCGCAGCGCCCCTATGTGACCCCCAGGGCCCTGGAAAGCGATGAAATTCCCGGTATCGTCGCGGCTTATCGCCTGGGCGCCGAAAATGCGAAGCGGGCAGGCTTCGACGGCGTGGAAATCCACGGGGCTAATGGCTACCTGCTTGATCAGTTTCTAGAGGACAGCACCAACCGGCGTAGCGATGCCTATGGCGGTCCGATCGAGAACCGCGCCCGGCTGCTGCTGGAAGTCACCGACGCGGCGATCGAGGTCTGGGGACCGGGCCGGGTCGGTGTGCATCTGTCTCCCCGTTGCGATACCCACTCCATGGGGGACAGCAACCCGGCGGCCACCTTCGGTTATGTGGCGGAACAACTGGGCAAGCGCAAGATTGCCTTCATCTTCGCCCGCGAAGCCCAGGGTCCCGGCCTCCTGGGGCCGGAATTGAAGCGGAAATTCGGCGGGGTATTCATTGCCAATCAGGGCCTGACGGCGGCCACTGCAGCGGCGATTGTGGAAAGCGCTCAGGCCGACGCGGTTGCCTTTGGTGTGGCCTTTATCGCCAACCCGGATCTGGTACGGCGTTTGCGGCAGGGAGCTCCGCTCAACGAAGCCAGACCGGAGTTGTTCTATGCCAGCGGTGCCGAAGGCTATACGGATTACCCCGTGCTGAAATGAAGGAAGGGGGCCTTGGCCCCCTTTTTTTTCAAGCTGATTCAAGCTGATTCAAGTGCGCTGATTTTTTTCCTGCTGGTTTTTTCCCAACTGGCCGAACAGGGCCTTTTCCCCCTCCACGATCAGCAGCAGCAAGACCCCTGCCACGAAGATGCGTAGCCAGGCGGCGGCATCGATGGCCGCGGTGTGAAACATTTCCTGCATCAGCGGCAGATAGGTAAAGGCTAGTTGCAGCAGGAACAGACCGCCTATGGCCTGGAGTGCCAGGGTGTTGCCGAAAAAACCTTCCCGATTCAGGATCGAACCTTGCAGGCTGCGGCAGTTGAACAGGTAGAACATTTCTGCCACCACCAGGGCATTGACCGCCACGGTGCGGGAGACTTCCACACTGGCGCCCTGGTTTTGCTCCCAGAGGAAGAGACCGAAGGAGACCAGCACCATCAGCAGGGTGACAAAACCGATCCGCCAGAGCATGAAACCATTCACCAGCGGCTCAGTCGGGTTCCGGGGCGGGCGTTTCATGATGTTGGCTTCGGGCCGTTCAAAGGCAAAGGCCATGGACAGGGTGATGGCGGTGACCATGTTCACCCACAGGATCTGCACGGGGGTGATGGGCAGGGTCATGCCCAGCAGCACGGCGATCAAGACCATCGCCGCCTGGCCGGAACTGGTGGGCAAGATGTAGATGATGGCCTTGCGCAGGTTGTCATAGACCGTACGACCTTCTTCCACGGCGGCGGCGATGGAGGCGAAATTGTCGTTGGCCAGCACCATTTCTGCGGCTTCCTTGGCGGCTTCCGTGCCCTTCAGGCCCATTGCCACGCCGACATCGGCCTGTTTCAGGGCGGGAGCGTCATTGACCCCGTCGCCGGTCATCGACACCACTTCACCGTTGGCCTGCATCGCCTGTACCAGCCGTAACTTGTGTTCCGGGCTGGCCCGGGCAAACACGTCCGTGTCCCGGACGGCCAGGCAGATGGCTTCGTCGTCCAGGGTTTCTATCTCGGTGCCAGTGAGTGTCCTGTCATTGCTACCGATGCCCATGATCTTGCCAACCGCCTGGGCCGTGACGCTATGGTCGCCGGTGATCATCTTGACCCGGATGCCGGCGGCCTGGCACTGGGCCACTGCCGCGATGGCTTCTTCCCGGGGCGGGTCCATGATGCCGGCCAGGGCGACCAGGGTGAGATCAGTCTGGAGGTCGGCGAATGTCAGGTGGGTCTTTTCCGGAGGCATGGGGGTCATGGCCAGCGCCAATACCCGCTGCCCGGCTTGGGCCATGGCTTCGATCTGTGCCTGCCAAAAGGCCGCATCCAGAGCTTGATCCTGGCCGGCCTGGCGTTGCCGGGTGCACACCGTCAGTATTTCCTCCGGTGCGCCCTTGATGAAGGCAAAGGCATGGCCGGCATGGTCGTGATGCAAAGTGGCCATGAAGCGGTGCTGGGATTCGAAAGGAATCACATCGATCCGGGGCGAGGCTTCGGCTTCGAAATGAGGCTCCAGCCCCGTCTTGCGGCCCAGGGTGAGCAAGGCGCCTTCGGTAGGGTCGCCCTGAAGCACCCATTTTCCGTTTTTCTTCTGCAAGGTGGCGTCATTGCAAAGCAGGGCGATGCGACCGATTTCCGCAAGTTCGGGAAGTTCCTCCAGCCTCAGTTCCTGGCCGGCGCAGGAAAATCCACCCCGCGGGGTGTAGCCGATGCCTTCCACGTCCAGCACCCGGTCGGCGGTGACCAGGCGTTGCACGGTCATTTCGTTTTTGGTCAGGGTGCCAGTTTTGTCGGTACAGATGACGGTAACGGCTCCTAGGGTTTCCACCGCCGGCATGCGGCGAATGATGGCCTGGCGCGCGGCCATGCGCTGCACCCCGATGGCCAGGGTGATGGTCATGACCGCCGGTAGACCTTCGGGAACGGCGGCCACGGCGATGCCCACGGCGGCCAGGAACATTTGTGCGGCGCCGTAACCGTGCACCGCGATGCCAAAAACGAGGGAAAAAACGGTCAGAGCCATGATGGCGAGGGTGAGTCCCTGGCCGAAGCGGGCCGTTTGCTTGAGCAGCGGGGTGCTGAT
>JANLJE010000043.1 GCA_029255645.1 Comamonadaceae bacterium
CTGAATGCGGCTGGGGCCAATGCCCGCCTGGGCAAGGGGGATTTCCTGGTGGCCGAGGCCGACGAGTCGGATGCCTCCTTCCTCTATCTCTCCCCGGTGGTGTCGGTGGTGACCAATATCGATGCGGATCACATGGAAACCTACGGTCACGACTTCGGCCGCCTGAAGCAGGCTTTCGTGGAGTTTCTCAACCGCCTGCCGTTCTACGGCGTGGCGGTGCTCTGCCAGGACGATCCCCATGTGCGCGAGATCCTGCCCCTGGTGCCAAAGCAGGTAGTGCGCTACGGCCTGACGCCGGAAGCCAGCATCTACGCGGAAAACATCCGCGCCAAGGACGGTCAGATGCATTTTGATGCGGTACGGGTCAATGGCAGCACCACCCGCCTGCCCATCACCCTCAACACGCCGGGCATGCACAATGTGCTCAATGCCCTGGCCGCCATCAGTGTGGCCACCGAGGTACAGGTAGCGGACGAGGCCATCATCAAGGCCCTGGCCGAGTTCAAGGGCGTCGGCCGGCGCTTCCAGCGTTACGGGGAGATTCCCCTGGCTTCCGGCGGCCGCTTCACCCTGGTCGATGACTACGGCCACCACCCGGTGGAAATGGCGGCCACCCTCGCCGCCGCCCGCGGCGCCTTTCCCGGCCGCCGCCTGGTGCTGGCCTTCCAGCCCCACCGCTACAGCCGCACCCGGGATTGTTTCGAGGATTTCGTCAAGGTGCTCTCCGGGGTCGATGCGCTGCTGCTCGCCGATGTGTATGCCGCCGGGGAGACGCCCATCGTCGCCGCCGACGGCCGGGCCCTGGCCCGGGCGGTGCGGGTCGCAGGCAAGGTGGAACCGGTGTTCGTGGAAGACATCGATCAGATGCCGGAGCGGATCCGGGAAGTGGTCCAGGATGGCGACGTGGTCTTGACCATGGGAGCCGGTTCCATAGGTGGCGTTCCTGCCAAAGTGAGTCAAGCATGAGTGCAATGCATCGCAAATTCGGCAAGGTGGCGGTGTTGATGGGCGGGACTTCCGCCGAGCGCCCCGTGTCCCTCAAAAGCGGCGCCGGGGTGCTCGCGGCGCTGCGGCGCCAGGGCGTGGATGCCCATGCCTTTGATCCCGCCGATCAACCCCTCGATGCCTTGAAGGGCTACGACCGGGCCTTCATCGCCCTGCACGGCCGCTATGGCGAAGACGGCACCATCCAGGGCGCCCTGGACCTGATGGGGATTCCCTTCACCGGGCCCGGGGTGATGGCTTCCGCCGTGGGCATGGACAAGTTCCGCACCAAGCTGATCTGGCAAGCCGTCGGGCTGCCGGTCCCCGAATACGCCATGCTGAGCGCCGACGCCAATTTCACTGAGGTGGAAGAGCAACTGGGCTTGCCCCTGTTTGTAAAGCCCGTGCGGGAAGGTTCCTCCATCGGCGTCTCCATGGTGACCCGGGAAGGCAGGCTGCGTGCCGCCTGGCAGGAGGCCGCCCGGCATGACTCGCTGGTGATTGCCGAGTCTGGCGTGATGGGCGGCGAATACACGGTGGCGATCGTCGGGGACCAGGCCCTGCCCGTCATCAAGATCGAGCCGGCGACCGGGTTTTATGACTACGACGCCAAATATCTGCGCGATGACACCCGTTACCTTTGCCCCTGCGGCCTGCCCAAAGACAAGGAAGCCGAGGTCCAGGCCGGCGCCCTGAAGGCTTTCGAGGTGCTGGGCGGCAAGGGCTGGGGCCGGGTGGATTTCCTCATGGATCAGGAGGGGCGGCATTATTTCCTGGAGGTCAATACCTCCCCCGGCATGACCGACCATTCCCTCGTGCCCATGGCGGCAAGGGTTGCCGGAATGGATTACGACGAACTGGTATTGAAAGTGCTCACCCTCGCGGGCCGGGACTGAAGAGAACATGAATGTGGCATCGACCCCAGCTGCTCAACACCCTGGCAGACCTGCTGTTTGCCGCAGGGGCTGCCATGCTCCTGGCGGCGGCCGCCGTCTGGGTGCTGCGCATGCCCTTTGCACCGATCCGGGAGGTGGTGCTGGAAGCGCCCTTGCAGCATGTCTCCCCCCTGGAACTGGAAGAAGTGCTGCAGGCCAGGGTCCGGGGCAACTTCCTCAGCCTGTCCCTGGACGGGGTGCGGGAGTCCCTGGAGGGACTGCCCTGGGTGCGCCAGGCCCAGGTGCGCCGGGTCTGGCCCGACCGGCTGGTGGTGCGGCTGGAGGAGCATCGAGCCGTGGCCCGCTGGGGCGACGCCGGCAACGAATGGGTGAATACCTTTGGCGAAGTGTTCCTGGCAACGCCGCCCGATCAAGAGCTGATCAGCCTGCCGCTGCTCAAGGGCCCGCCGGGTACGGCAGCGCAGTTGCTGAGGTACTACAGCGAAATCCTGGGACTGCTGCAGCCGGTGAACCTGAAGCCGGTGGCGGTGCTGCTTTCCCCGCGTCTGGCCATGAGTCTGCAGCTGGACAACGGCATGGTGCTGGCCCTGGGCCGGGAGCAGAGCCGCCTGCCCGCCCGCCATCGCCTGCAGCGCTTCATCGAAATATATCCCGTCGCCGTGGCGGGGCGGGAGCCACGGCCGGTAACTGTGGATTTGCGTTACCCCAACGGCTTCGCCTTGTACCCGGCGGGGAATCTACCGGACAACAGAGGTAAGGAATGAGCAGAGAGAACAAGGATCTGATCGTAGGACTCGACATCGGCACGTCCAAGATCGTCGCCCTGGTCGGCGAGATCACCGCGGAAGGGCGGCTCAACGTGATCGGCATGGGCTCCCAGGATTCGCGCGGCCTGAAGAAGGGCGTGGTGGTCAATATCGAGGAAACCGTGCACACCATCAGCCGGGTGATCCAGGAGGTGGAGCTGATGGCGGACTGCAAGGTCCGGGACGTCTATACCGGCATCGCCGGCAGCCACATCAAGAGTTTCAACTCGGACGGCATGGTGGCGATCAAGGACAAGGAGGTGACCCCGGCGGACGTGGACCGGGTGATCGAAACGGCCCGGGCCCGGCCCATTCCCGCCGATCAGGAAATCCTGCACATCCTCACCCAGGAATTCGTCATCGACGGCCAGGACGGCATCCGCGAGCCGATCGGCATGAGTGGCATGCGCCTCGAAGTGAAGGTGCATATCGTCACCGGCGCCGTTTCGGCGGCCCAGAACATCGTCAAGTGCGTGCGCCGCTGCGGCCTGGAGGTGAATGACATCGTGCTGCAGCCCCTGGCTTCCAGCTACGCGGTGCTGTCCGAGGACGAGAAGGACCTGGGGGTGTGCCTGATCGACATCGGCGGCGGCACCACCGACATCGCGGTGTGGACCCAGGGAGCGATCCGCCATACCTCGGTGATTCCCATTGCCGGTGACCAGATCACCAACGACATCGCCATGGCGCTGCGTACCCCGACCCGGGACGCCGAGGACATCAAGTGCAAGAACGGCTGTGCCCTGTCCCAGCTCGCCGATCCGGAAGACATCCTGGAAGTGGCGGGGGTCGATGAGCGGCCGAGCCGCAAGCTCTCGCGCCGGGCCCTGGCCGATGTGATCCAGCCCCGGGTCGAGGAGCTCTTCGAGCTGATCCAGCACGAGCTACGCCGGGCCGGGTTCGAGGATGTGCTGTCGTCTGGCATCGTCATCACCGGTGGCGCAGCGGTGATGCCCGGCATGATCGAACTGGGCGAGGAAATCTTTCACATGCCCGTGCGCCAGGGCACTCCCAAGTATCAGGGCAGCCTGGCGGATGTGGTGATGAATCCCCGGTTTTCGACGGCCTATGGTTTGCTGCTGGAGGCTCAGACCCAGCGCCGCCGGGGCCAGAAGGTGGAGGAGAAGCGTTCGGTCAAGAACGTCTTTTCCAGCATGAAGTCGTGGTTCGAGAAAAATTTCTGATTTTCGGTTTATAACTTTTATTGCAGCGGAGGCGCGTATGTTTGAAATCATCGAGAAAGACGAGCTCGATACCATCATCAAGGTGGTGGGCATCGGGGGGGCGGGCGGCAATGCCGTCGAACACATGATCCGGGAAGGGGTGCAGGGGGTGGAGTTCATCGCCGCCAACACCGATTCCCAGGCCCTCAGCCGCAGCCAGGCCGCCATCAAGCTGGCGCTGGGCAAGCTGGGCGCGGGCGGCAAGCCCGAAGCCGGCAAAAGCGCGGCGGAGATCCACAAGGATGCCATCCGGGCCCAGCTCGAAGGCGCCCACATGGTCTTCATCACCGCCGGCATGGGCGGTGGCACCGGCACCGGCGCCGCTCCCGTGGTGGCCGAGATTGCCCGGGAAATGGGCGTCCTCACCGTGGGCGTGGTGTCCAAGCCGTTCTCCTTCGAGGGCGGCAAGCGCATGAAGAATGCAGAAGCCGGGATCACGGAATTCTCCAAGCACGTCGATTCCCTGATCGTCATCCTGAACGACAAACTGATGGAAGTGATGGGCGACGACGCCGGCGTCGATGACTGCTTCAAGGCGGCCGACGACGTGCTCAAGAACGCCGTGGGCGGCATCGCCGAAATCATCACCAACCACGGTCTGGTCAACGTCGACTTTGAAGACGTGCGCACCGTGATGGGCGAAACCGGCCGAGCCATGATGGGTTCCGCCGTGGCCGCCGGTCAGGACCGGGCCCGCATCGCCGCTGAACAGGCCGTGGCTTCGCCACTCCTGGAAGGCATCAACCTGTCCGGCGCCCGGGGGGTGCTGGTGAACATCACGGCAGCCCGTTCCGGCCTGAAGATGAAGGAAGTCAACGAAGTGATGGCGACCGTGCGGGCCTTTGCCGCTGAAGACGCACACGTCATTTTTGGCGCGGTCTACGACGAGCACATGGCGGAAAACCTGCGCGTCACCGTCGTGGCCACCGGTCTGGGGCAGCTTGCCAAGCAGCAGGCTTTCACCGTCATCTCCACCCCGCTGCAGGCAACCGGGACCGATGGCATGGGCTCGGCGATCGACTACAACGAAATGGCCAACATCCCGGCGGTGGTGCGCAATCGTCGCAATGTGACGGCCGAAGCCCTGGAAAACAGCGGCGTGGACCGCTACGACATTCCGGCCTTCCTGCGCAAACAAGCCGACTGAGCGCCGGTCACACTTCGCCTCTGCCCGGGGGAGCGCGCCTTCATGATAGAATGCGCCTCCCCCGCCCCCTATCGAACATGCTCAAGCAGAGAACCCTGAAATCCCTGATTCGCGCTTCTGGTGTCGGCCTCCATGGCGGCGTCAAGGTGAACATGGCCCTGCGCCCGGCTGCTCCGGATACCGGCATCGTGTTCCGGCGCGTCGATCTGGCCGAGCCCGTGGATATTCCCGCCTCCGCCCTGCTGGTGGGCGATACCCGCATGTGCTCCTGCCTCGAACAGGAGGGCCCGGAGGGCAAGGTCAAGGTCGGCACCATCGAACACCTGATGTCGGCTCTGGCCGGCCTGGGCATCGACAATGCCTATATTGATCTCGATGCGCCGGAAGTGCCCATCCTGGACGGTTCCGCGGCCCCGTTCGTGTTCCTGATCCAGTCTGCCGGCATCGAAGTGCAGGCCGCGCCCAAGCGCTTCATCCGGGTCAAGCGCACGGTCGAGGTCAGCGACGGCGATAAATGGGCCCGTTTCGACCCTTATGACGGTTACCGCCTCGATTTTTCCATCGTCTTCAATCATCCCGCCATCGACAAATCCGCCCAGCGCGCCGTGATCGACTTTGCCGATAATTCCTATACCCGCGAGGTCGCTCGGGCCCGCACCTTTGGTTTCATGCAGGAAGTGGAGTGGCTGCGGGAAAACGGTCTGGCCCTGGGCGGCGGCCTGGAGAACGCCATCGTCCTCGATGAGTTCCGGGTCCTGAACGGGGATGGTCTGCGTTATGGCGATGAGTTCGTCAAACACAAGATTCTCGATGCGATAGGCGACCTGTACCTGATCGGTCATCCGCTCCTGGCCGCATTCACGGCCCATAAATCCGGCCACGGCCTCAACAACGCCCTGGCCCGGGCCCTGCTGGCCCAGCAGGAAGCCTGGGAATTCGTGACGTTCAGCGCCAGCGACGTGGTTTCCGAACGCATCCAGCGCTGGCTGGCCCAGACTGCCTGAGCGGCACAAATTCCATGTACGTCCTCAGAATCCTCGGCGTACTCCTGATCATCAGCGTCGGTTTCTGTTTCCTGATCCATGCATTGACCGGGCAGCGCCGCTATCTTGATGTTGCCGCTCGCCTGCTCAAATACAGCCTGATTTTTGCCCTGATTCTGTTTGCCCTGCTGTTCCTGGAGCGGGCGCTGCTGATTGCCTGATGGCGGCCCGATCCAGCAGATGGCGTAGGGCCTGAGCCAGGGGCGATTCCTTGGGCATGCTGTCGGCGCAGGCAGAAAGCACGCGAACGCTCTCGCATGACATGGGTTTGACGCTGGAAGTGGTTGATTGAGCAAGATTTTGAATGGGTTGAACTTTCACTTCTATCTGGTTACACTCCAGACCGGTTTTCACAAAACTGTCCCGCAGGCGCAGGCTGATCTGTTTGAGTTTGGCGGCAACCGCGCCATTGGCGGCGTGAATGACGATCGTCCCCGATCGGTAATTGACCACCCGGGCATGCTCAGCCAGACCCGCCGGGACAGAGGCCGCAAAGCGCTGCTCCAGCCGCATGAGCAAGCGGGCGTGGGCCAGGACCCGGGCGGTCTGGTCCGAACGTTCGAGCAGTGTTTCGGGGGTAAGCATAGGAGGGTAGCCCGTGCAGATTATTCTGGTGTCCAGCCATTTCACGACGGCGAAGACGATCACCATCAGGATCCAGCATATTGTCGCAGTCTTTGTGATCTTTTTGGCCGCGGTGTGCTTCGGGTCGGCCATTCTTTCCTGGCTGACGATCCAGTTGCGCCTGCCGCTGGTACAGGAACTGGTGCTGTCCATGCAACGACAAGAAGCGCATCAGGCCGAGCGCTTCGTCAAGGACAACCTGCAGGTCATGGCGACCCGGCTGGGGGAAATGCAGGCCCGGATGGTGCAACTAGATGGGCTGGGCCGACGTCTTGCGGAAAAAGCCGGGACGGGGGGGCCACTCAGGAGAGGCACCGCCGCGCCGGACGAGCCTCAGGGCGGGCCGTTCATCCCGGCGCCGCTGAGCGAAGCGGCCTTGAGTCAGGAGATCGACCGTCTGGCTCAGGACATCGAGGCAAAGTCGAAGAGTCTTGCCGCCGTCGAGAACAGCCTGAGGGAAAACATGGTGCGCCGCGAGTTTCTGCCCACCACCCTGCCCGTGCTCGGTGGTGCCCGGCTCGGCTCGCCCTTCGGCCTCCGGCTGGATCCTTTCGGTCGCGGCCGCGCCATTCATGAAGGACTGGATTTCGTGGCGCCCCCTGGAACTCCGGTCGTGGCCGCAGCCGGGGGCGTGGTGGTGAATGCGGCCTATCACCCCGAGTTTGGCAATCTGGTGGAAATCAATCATGGCGGCGAACTGATGACCCGCTACGCCCACCTGGCGTCCATGGCGGTGGAGGTGGGGAGCGTCGTCCGCCGGGGTCAGAGGCTAGGGGCACTGGGCAGTACGGGGCGCTCCACGGGGCCGCACCTGCATTTTGAAGTCAAGGAAAACGGGCATCCCATTGATCCTGCTGTTTTCCTGGAGCGGCGACTGGCACGTAACGGCTGAATCATGCCGCCGCCGGCAAAAGGTGGCGGCTGTCCGTCATGCTAGAATCGGCACTTTGCTGCCCTAGGGCGCTCCGAGCGTGAAGCGATGATTTCCGGATTACTCAAAAAGATTTTTGGCAGCCGCAATGAGCGGCTGATCAAGCAATATTCCCAGACCGTCCGCCGCATCAATGAACTGGAGTCCGGGATTGCCGCGCTCTCCGACGATGCCCTCAGGGCCAGGACCGACGAGTTCCGCGACCGCCATGGTAAAGGCGAAAGCCTGGACGACTTGCTGCCCGAAGCCTTTGCCGTGGTGCGCGAGGCCAGCAAACGGGTGCTGGGCATGCGTCACTTCGACGTCCAGCTGATCGGCGGCATGGTGCTCCATGACGGCAAGATCGCCGAAATGCGTACCGGCGAAGGCAAGACCCTGGTGGCGACCCTGCCGGCCTACCTGAATGCCATTTCCGGCCAGGGCGTCCATGTCATCACGGTGAATGACTACCTGGCCAGCCGCGATGCAGAATGGATGGGGCGCCTGCACCGCTTCCTGGGCCTTTCGGTCGGCGTCAATCTCTCCCAGATGGACCATCAAGCCAAGCAGGCGGCCTACGCGGCAGACATCACCTACGGCACCAACAACGAATTCGGCTTCGACTACCTGCGCGACAACATGGTCTACTCCGCCGCGGAGCGGGTGCAGCGGGGTCTCAATTACGCCATCGTGGACGAGGTGGATTCGATCCTCATCGACGAAGCCCGGACGCCGCTGATCATTTCCGGCCAGGCCGAGGATCACACCGAACTTTACCTGCGCATGAATGCCGTGGCGCCCATGCTGAGCCGCTGCGCCGAAGAAGAGGGCGAGGGCGACTACTGGGTCGATGAGAAGGGGCATCAGGTGCACCTGACCGAAGCGGGCCATGAGCACGCCGAAAACATTCTGGTGAATATGGGCCTGCTGCCCGATGGCCGCAGCCTCTATGAAGCCGCCAACATCACCCTGCTGCATCACCTGAACGCCGCCTTGCGGGCCCACACCCTGTTCCACAAGGATCAGCACTATGTGGTGCAGAACGGCGAAATCATCATCGTCGACGAATTCACCGGCCGCCTGATGGCCGGGCGGCGCTGGTCCGATGGCCTGCACCAGGCGGTGGAAGCCAAGGAAGGAGTGAGGATCCAGAACGAGAACCAGACCCTGGCCTCGATCACCTTCCAGAATTATTTCCGCATGTACGGCAAGCTCGCCGGCATGACCGGCACGGCGGATACCGAAGCCTACGAATTCCACCAGATCTACGGTCTGGAAACCGTGGTGATCCCCACCCACCGGCCCATGCAGCGCAAGGATCACAATGATCTGGTGTTCAAGACGGCCGACGAGAAACATGCCGCCATCGTTGCCGACGTGAAGGACTGCCATGACCGCGGTCAGCCCGTGCTGCTGGGCACCACCTCCATCGAATCTTCCGAACTGCTCTCCAGGCTGCTGGACAAGGAAAAGCTGCCGCATCAGGTGCTCAACGCCAAGCAGCATGCCCGGGAAGCGGAAATCGTCGCCCAGGCCGGCCGTCCCGGCATGATCACCATCGCCACCAACATGGCCGGCCGCGGTACCGACATCGTGCTGGGCGGCAATATCGAGAAGCAGATCGCCGCGGTCGAAGCGGATGAATCCCTGTCCGAAGCCGACAAGGCCGCGCGCATCGCCGGGATGAAGGCCGAATGGCAGAAGGTGCATGATCAGGTGCTGGCTGCCGGTGGGCTGCACATCATCGCCTCCGAGCGCCATGAATCACGCCGCATCGACAACCAGTTGCGGGGCCGGGCCGGCCGCCAGGGGGATCCGGGCTCCTCCCGTTTCTACCTGTCGCTGGACGATTCCCTGCTGCGCATCTTTGCCGGTGAGCGGCTGCGCTCCATCATGGACAAGCTGAAAATGCCCGAAGGCGAGGCCATCGAGCATCCGCTGGTGACCCGCTCGCTCGAATCCGCCCAGCGCAAGGTGGAAGGCCGCAATTTCGATATCCGCAAGCAGTTGCTCGAATACGACGATGTCGCCAATGACCAGCGCAAGGTCATCTACGCCCAGCGCAACGAGCTCCTGGCCACCGAGGATATTTCTGAAACCATCACGGCCATGCGCCATGGGGTGCTCGAAGAACTGTTCCGTCAGTTCGTGCCGGCTGAATCGGTCGAAGAGCAGTGGGATATTGCGGGTCTGGAACGGGCGCTGGCGGGCGATTTCCTGGTCGAAGCGCCCATCACCGAGTGGATGAGCCGGGATTCGACGCTGACCGACACGGAAATACTGGGCCGGCTGCTCAAGCTCACCGACGAGATTTACGAAGAGAAAGTGGCCCTGGTGGGCGCCGAGGCGTTCCACCACTTCGAGCGCAATGTCATGCTGCAGAGCCTCGATACCCACTGGCGCGAGCACCTGGCCGCCCTGGATCACCTGCGTCAGGGGATCCATCTGCGCGGCTACGCCCAGAAGAATCCCAAACAGGAATACAAGCGCGAAGCCTTCGAACTGTTCGAGGGGCTGCTCGATGCCATCCGCCGCGACGTCACCCGGGTGCTGATCACGGTCCATATCAGCACCCAGGCCGATGTGGAAGAAAGCGTTCCCCACCCTGACGTGGAGAACGTGCAGTATCACCACGCCGGCTATGACGAAGTGCTGGGCGGCGCTGCCGAAGCCGGTGAGGCCAAGCCTCAGCCGGTTCATGCCGACCCCAAGATCGGCCGCAACGATCCTTGCCCCTGTGGCAGCGGCAAGAAATACAAACACTGTCACGGAAAACTGGCTTGATCATCTCGCCTGAGCAAAAATCGGCGTCCGGCAGGGCGCCGATTTGTCATTGGCCGCCCCATCACATTGGCCGCCCATCACATTCCCTCTTTCACTCCGGAGTTCTCTCATGCCTGTGAATTACACCACGCCCGCCCCCGCCGCCCTGTACCCCATCGCCGGCGTCACCCTGGGGGTGGCCGAAGCTGAAATCCGCAAAAAGAATCGCAAGGACCTGACCCTGATCGCCCTGGAAGCGGGCGCCACGGTGGCCGGGGTATTCACCCGCAACCGCTTTTGCGCCGCCCCGGTACAGTTGTGCCGCCAGCACCTCGCGGCCGGCAAAGGCATCCGCGCCCTGGTGATCAACACCGGCATTGCCAATGCCGGCACCGGTGCGCCGGGCCGCGCGGCGGCCGAGACCTGCTGCGCGGCGGTGGGCCGACTGCTCGGCATCGCGCCCGAGCAGGTGCTCCCTTTTTCCACCGGGGTGATCCTCGAACCCTTGCCGGTCGAGCGCCTCACGGCGGCCTTGCCCGCCACCTTGGCCGACCTCGCGGCCGAGCACTGGCATGAAGCCGCCCATGCCATCATGACCACCGACACGGTGGCCAAGGCCGCCTCGCGCACGTTGCAAGTGGGCGGCAAGACCCTCACCATCACCGGCATCTCCAAGGGCGCCGGCATGATCAAGCCGAACATGGCCACCATGCTCGGCTTCATGGCCACCGACGCCGGCATCGCCCAGCCCCTGCTCGACGCCCTGGTGCAAGAAGCGGCGGATCAATCCTTCAACTGCATCACCGTGGATGGCGACACCTCCACCAATGATTCCTTCATCATGATCGCCAGCGGCAAGGGCGAACTCTCCTTCACCACCGGGCAGGAAGCCGGCTGGAGCGAAGTCAGGACCGCCCTGATCGACGTGGCCCGGGAACTGGCCCAGGCCATCGTCCGGGATGGGGAAGGGGCCACCAAGTTCATCACCGTGGCGGTGGAAGGCGGCAAGGACCGGGAAGAGTGCCGCCAGGTGGCCTACGCCATCGGCCAATCCCCGCTGGTGAAGACCGCCTTCTTCGCTTCCGACCCGAATCTGGGCCGCATCCTGGCGGCCGTCGGCTATGCCGGCATCGGCGATCTGGAAGTGGAAGGGGTCAAGGTCTGGCTGGAAGCGGCAGGTCAGCTTGCCCTGGTGTCCGAACTGGGCGGCCGGGCGGCGAGCTACAAGGAAGAAAGCGGGGCGGCGATCATGGCCGAGCCGGAAATCACCGTGCGGGTGCACCTGGGCCGGGGCGCCGCCGCCGCCACCGTCTATACCTGCGACCTCTCCTACGACTACGTCAAGATCAACGCCGACTACCGCTCCTAATGCAAGGTCCGGGGGATGGCGAGCACGAATTCGGGAATCGCGGCTGCGAAGGGGACGCCTTCTCCGGTCACCATCTGGTAAGTGCCGCGCATGGTGCCCACCGGAGTTGCAAGGACGCAGCCGCTGGTGTACTCGAAGCTTTCCCCGGGTTTGAGCAGGGGCTGGTTACCCACCACGCCCAGGCCTTTGACTTCCTGGATCTGCTCATTGCCGTCGGTGATGATCCAGTGCCGGGAAATCAACTGGGCGACCGCGCTGCCCTGGTTGGCAATCGTGACGGTGTAGGCGAATACATGGCGTTTGTTGTCCGCATCCGATTCCTCGGGGAGGTACTGGGTACGCACGCTGACGGCTATTTTCTGTTTGTCGCTCATGGGGAGGCCATTGTTCAAGTTTGAGGGTGGGGAGGCTAAAATGCCGGTCTTGTCGAAACCTTGGAAGCGCTCACCATGACCCGCCGGGATTTTCTCATCGCCCCCAGCATTCTATCGGCCAATTTTGCCAAACTGGGGGAGGAGGTGGTCAACGTCATCGCTTCCGGTGCCGACTGGATTCATTTTGACGTGATGGACAACCATTACGTTCCCAACCTCAGTATCGGCCCTCTGGTGTGCGAAGCCATCCGGCCCTGCACCGAGGCGCCCATCGACGTGCATCTGATGGTCAGGCCGGTGGATCGCCTGATCCCCGATTTCGCCCAGGCCGGGGCCGACATCATCACCTTCCACCCGGAAGCCTCCGAGCATGTGGACCGCAGTCTGGGCCTGATCCGCGACAGCGGCTGTCAGGCTGGCCTGGTGTTCAATCCGGCCACCTCCTTGCAGCATATGGATTACGTCATGGACAAGCTCGACGTGGTGTTGCTGATGAGTGTGAACCCCGGTTTCGGCGGCCAGTCCTTCATTCCCGCTACCCTCGCCAAGCTGGCCGAAGCCCGGGCCAGGCTCGATGCCTACGAGCGGGAAAGCGGCCGGCGCATCCGCCTGGAGGTGGATGGCGGCGTCAAGGTCAGCAATATCGCCCAGATCGCCCGGGCCGGTGCCGATGCCTTCGTGGCGGGCTCCGCCGTGTATGGCGCCGGCCAGGACAGCGACCCGCATCGTTACGATTCCGTCCTGGCCGCCCTGCGCGCCGAGCTGGGGAGGGCCTGACCATGAAGCTGCAATCCGTGACTTTCGACCTGGACGGAACCTTGCTGGATACGGCGCCGGACATCACCGTGGCCTGCAACCGCATGTTCCGCGCCATGGCCCTGCCAGAACGCAGTGAAGCCGAGATCCGCAATTTCGTCGGGCGGGGCATGGAAGAACTGGTCACCCGGTGCCTGACCGGGGAGGCACCGCCGGCCCCCGAGGCGGTGCAGACCGGGATGCAGTTCTTCCGGCAGTTCTACCAGGAACAGAATGGCCGGGCCGCGCGGCCCTATCCGGGCGTGCTGGAGGGGCTGCAAGCCTGGCAGGAGACGGGCCTGCCCCTGGCCGTGGTCACCAACAAGAGCCTGGCCTTCACGGCACCCCTGATGGAAATGACCGGCCTGGCCCGCTATTTCCGGTTTTACGTCGGCGGCGACAGCACGCCCTACAAGAAGCCCCATCCGGGACCGGTGCTACATGCCTGCGAGGTGCTGGGGGTGGCTCCCGAGGCCAATCTGCACATTGGCGATTCCCGCAACGATGTGGCGGCCGCCCGGGCCGCCGGCAGTCTGGCCTGGCTGGTGCCCTATGGCTACACGGAAGGCGAGTCGGTGGACAGTGTCGATTGCGATGCGCTAGTATCCGACCTCTCAGCCGCCTTGCGGCTGGCCCGATCCCTGATCTGACCCCCTCCGGACCGAGACCGCCTCGAGAACATGACGAACCTGCGTACCTGGCAACCCCGGCATAGCTGGCGCCTCTGGCGTCCGTGATCCTGCGCCGGGCCGCTTCCGGCAGGCAAGCTGTACGCAGCACCCACAGCACCCTTCGTCGTTTTTGTTTTTGCGAGGCTTTCCATGACTGAACAAGAATTCAACGCCCTGGCCGGGCAAGGCTATAACCGCATCCCGGTCAGCCTCGAGACCTTTGCCGATCTCGATACCCCCCTTTCCATTTACCTGAAGCTGGCCAACGGCCCCTGCACTTACCTGCTCGAATCCGTGCAAGGCGGTGAGCGCTTCGGCCGCTATTCCATCATCGGCCTCGCCAGCGCCCTGCCGACCCGGATCGCCGTGCGGGGCCGACAGGTGCAGGTGCTCCATGGCGCCACGGTGGTCGAACAGACCGAAGCCGTGAATCCCCTGGATTTCATCGCCGACTTCATGGCCCGCTTCAAGGCGCCCCCGTCTCCCGGCCTGCCCCGCTTCACCGGTGGCCTGGTGGGCTGCTTCGGCTACGACACGGTCCGCTATGTGGAGCCCCGGCTCGGCAAGGGGCCTTCGGCTGGCGACCTGGGCACGCCGGACATCCTGCTGCTGCTCTCGGAAGAACTCGCGGTGGTCGACAACCTCTCGGGCAAGCTGACCCTGATCGTCTATGCCGAAGCGGGCCAGCCCGACGCCTTCCAGAAAGCCCGCGCCCGCCTCAAGGCCTTGCTGGTCCGGTTGCGTCAGCCGGTCACGGTGCCGGCGGAAACGCCCGTGGCCTCGGCACCGGCCGTGTCCACCTTTGGCGAGGAAGCGTTCAAGGCCGCCGTCGTCAAGGTCAAGGACTACATCACCGAAGGCGATGTGATGCAGGTGGTGATTTCCCAGCGCATGGAAAAGCCCTTCGGTGCCAGCCCCATGGCGCTCTACCGGGCTCTGCGCAGCCTCAATCCTTCCCCTTACCTGTTCTATTTCGATTTCGGCGATTTCCATGTGGTGGGCTCCTCGCCGGAAATCCTGGTGCGCCTGGAAGAGCAGGGGACGGAGCACAAGGTCACCGTGCGCCCGATCGCCGGCACCCGCAAACGCGGCATCACGCCGGAAGAGGATGCCGCCCTGGCGGTGGAACTGCTGGCCGACCCCAAGGAACGGGCCGAGCATGTACAGCTGATGGATCTGGGCCGCAACGACTGCGGCCGGGTGGCCCAGGTGGGCAGCGTCCGGGTCACCGAGAACATGAGCATCGAGCGCTATTCGCATGTGATGCACATCGTTTCCAATGTCGAAGGCAAGCTGCAGCCGGGTCTGGGCGCCATGGACGTGCTCAAGGCCACCTTCCCGGCCGGCACGGTTTCCGGCGCTCCCAAGGTGCGCGCCATGGAAATCATCGACGAACTGGAGCCGGTCAAGCGCGGCCTCTACGCCGGCTCCGTCGGCTACCTGGGTTTCCACGGCGACATGGATGTGGCCATCGCCATCCGCACCGCGGTCATCAAGGATGGCAAACTGCACGTCCAGGCCGGCGCCGGCATCGTCGCCGACTCCAACCCCGAGGCCGAATGGGAAGAAACCCGCAACAAGGCCAGGGCCGTGCTCCGCGCCGCCGAACTGGCCGAAGCCGGTCTCGATACCTGCATGGATTGAACCTGTTTCCGGCAGTTGATCTCAGGTCAATCTGCGCGATGCCAGACTGGCAGCCCGTTTCAACGAATGAGCAGGAGTCACCTGATGGGTGAAGCCAAAAGGCGCGACAAAGCGGTACTGACGCAGGCCCAGCAGGCCATGGCCGTGGACAAGCGGGCGGCGCGCATCGCCCATATCCGGGCGGCCTTGCGCCATGTCCGCGCAGTTGCAAAGCCGTTGCCCCAGGCCAAGCGCTGGAAGGCGTTCGTGGACGATGGGGTGGCGAAAATCACCCGGCCGCCCCCGCCCTGGCTCCCCCCAGAGCCGTTCGCATTGACCGGGTAACGGCCGAATTCAGGTTTATCCCAGTTTGGGACTATAATCGCTGCATGAACATCGTCGCTGTCAAATTCCTCCGCGCCTTCTGGGAAAAACACCCGGATGCAGAGCAACCGCTCAAGTCTTGGGTGGATGAAGTCAAGCAGTCCACATGGACGCAACCCGCCGAGATCAAGGAACAATATCGAAGCGCGAGCATCCTCAAGAATCGCCGCGTGGTGTTCAATATCAAGGGCAACGATTATCGACTGGTGCTGTCCGTTGCCTACCACTACCAGGCGGTCTATGTGAAATTCATCGGCACCCACAAGGAATACGATGCCATAGACGCTGAAACTGTAGAGATGGAGGTCTGACATGGAAATTCGCCCGATCCGCACCGAAGAGGACTACCAGGCCGCGCTCTCTGAAGTCTCGGCCTACTTCGACACCGAACCCGCCCCCGGCACTCCCGATGGCGACCGCTTTGAAATCCTGCTGACGCTCGTGGAAGCCTACGAGGCCAAGCACTACCCGATTGACCTGCCCGATCCGGTCGAGGCCATCAAGTTTCGCATGGATCAGGCCGGGCTGACGCCCAAGGACTTGGTGCCCGCAATCGGCCGACTGAACCGCGTCTATGAGATTCTGAACCGCAAGCGCCCGCTGACGCTGAACATGATCTGGAAGCTACACGAGAAGCTGGGCATTCCGGCCGAGTGCCTTATCCAGCCCCCGAAGCGGCACATCGCGTCCTGATCTGGCCTGATCTGGCCTGATCTGGCCTTGTCCGGTTTTTGACGCGAGTAGGTCGTGCAGATGATAATCGCTCCTTCGTGCAACATTTTTTCCCTAGCCAACTGCGGCGAGGCGGGCATTCAACAAACAACCGGACACTTACCGGATAAAAATAGAGGCAGTCAGCGGCAATTGCCAATTAAATCAAAGGAATAGCTTAACTATGCTGCTGATGATCGACAACTACGACTCCTTCACCTACAACCTGGTGCAATACTTCGGCGAGCTGGGGCAGGAGGTGCGGGTCTATCGCAACGACGCCATCACCCTGGACGGGATCGCAGCGCTTGATCCCCGCTATCTGGTGATTTCCCCCGGCCCCGCCACCCCGGCCCAGGCCGGCATTTCCCTCGCGGCGATCCGGGCCTTTGCCGGCAGGATTCCCATCCTCGGCGTCTGCCTCGGCCATCAGGCCATCGGTGAAGCCTTCGGCGGCAGGATCGTCCATGCCCGGCAGTTGATGCACGGCAAGGTCTCCCCGGTGCACCACAAGGACAGGGGCGTCTTCAAGGGCCTGCCCAATCCGCTTACCTGCACCCGCTACCATTCGCTCGCGATCGAGCGGGAGAGCTGCCCCGATTGCCTGGAGATCACCGCCTGGACCGAGGATGGCGAGATCATGGGGGTGCGCCACAAGACCCTGGCCGTGGAGGGGGTGCAGTTCCACCCGGAATCCATCCTCACCGAGCGCGGTCATGCGCTCCTTGCCAACTTTCTCGAGGAATTTGCCCGATGAACGCCGTCTTCAGCCCCAGGGAAGCCCTGCAGCGGGTCATCGAACACCGGGAAATCTTCTTTGACGAGATGGTTTCCCTGATGCGCCAGATCATGGGAGGGGAAGTGAGCCCCCTGATGATTGCCGCCGTCATCACCGGGCTCAGGGTCAAGAAGGAAACCATCGGCGAGATTGCCGCCGCCGCCAGCGTCATGCGCGAGCTATCGACCAAGGTGGAGCTCGCCGATCTGAGCAAGGTGGTCGATACCTGCGGCACCGGCGGCGACGGGGCGCATACCTTCAACATTTCCACCGCCGCCATGTTCGTGGCCGCCGCCGGCGGCGCCCGCGTCGCCAAGCATGGCGGCCGCTCCGTTTCCTCCCAGTCGGGCAGTGCCGACGTGCTGGAGGCCCTGGGCGCCAACATCGACCTCGGTCCCCAACAGGTGGCGCAATGTATCGAAACGGTGGGGGTCGGCTTCATGTTCGCCCCCCACCACCACAGCGCCATGAAGCACGCCGCGCCGGTGCGCCGGGAAATGGGCGTGAAGACCCTCTTCAACATCCTCGGCCCCCTCACCAATCCGGCCGGCGCGCCGCAGCAGGTGATCGGCGTGTTCCACCCGGACCTGGTGGGCATCCTCGCCCGGGTGCTGCAGCGCCTGGGTAGCCACCGGGCCCTGACCGTGTTCGGCCGCGAGGGTTTGGATGAAATCTCGATCTCCGGCCCGACCTGGGTGGGCGAACTCAAGGATGGCGAGGTGCGCGAATACGAAATCAGCCCCGAGCAGTTCGACCTGGCGCGGCACGACCCCAAGACCCTCGAAGTCGCCCATGTCGAGGACTCCCGGGCGATGCTGCTCGCCGCCCTGGAAAACAAGGCGGGCGCCGCGCGCGACATCGTCGCCTTGAACGCCGCCGCCAGCCTCTATGTCACCGGCCAGGCCGAATCCCTGGAAGCCGGGGTGGAGCAGGCCCTCGACCTGATCGCCTCGGGCGCCGCCCGGGCCAAGGTCGATGAATTCGTCAGTTTCACGAGGCAATTCACATGAGCGACATTCTCGAGAAAATCATTGCCACCAAGCGCGAGGAAATCGCTTCGGCGCGTTACCGCCTGCCCCTGGAAGCAGTCCGGAACCGGGCTCGGGACCAGGCCCCGGCCCGGGATTTTGCCGGCGCCCTGCAAGGCCGCGCCGCTACCGGCAGGCCGGCGGTGATTGCGGAAATCAAGAAGGCGAGCCCCTCCAAAGGGGTGATCCGCCCGGATTTTCACCCCGCCGAAATCGCCGCGAGCTACGCGGCCCACGGCGCCACCTGCCTTTCCGTGCTCACCGACCGCCTCTATTTCCAGGGTTCCCCGGCTTACCTCGAAGCCGCCCGGGCCGCCTGCAGCCTGCCGGTGCTGAGAAAAGACTTCCTGGTGGATGCCTACCAGATCTTCGAGGCCCGCGCCATGGGCGCCGATGCCATCCTCCTGATCGTCGCCCAGCTCTCTCTGATGCAGATGCAAGATTTCGAAGGTCTGGCCCGGGAGCTGGGCATGGCGGTGCTGGTGGAGAGCCACGATGGCGAGGAACTGGAACTCGCCTTGCAGCTCAAGACCCCGCTGATCGGCATCAACAACCGCAATCTGCGCACCTTCGAAGTCAGCCTCGAGACCACCTTCGCGCAACTGCCGCGGATTCCCGCCGACCGGCTGGTCATCACCGAGAGCGGCATCTTGACGCCGGCAGACGTCAAGGCCATGCAGGCCAGGAATGTCCATGCCTTTTTGGTGGGCGAAGCCTTCATGCGCGCTCCCGATCCCGGGGTGGAACTGGAACGGCTGTTTGGCTGAGGCCGCGGACTTTACCCGCTTTCCCAAAAAAAAACCCCGGTCAGGCCGGGGTTTCGTTTGTTGGCGGGATAGGGTGGCATAGGGTGGCATAGGGTGGCATAGGGCTTGTTTTTGGCGGCACAAGGCTCATTTTTCCACTTCATAGACCACGTCGGCCCGGCGGTTTTCGGCCCAGGAGGCTTCATCCTTACCCTTGAGCTTGGGACGGCTGTCGCCCAGGGTGATGGTCTTGACCTGCTTGTCGCTCGCGCCGTTGGCAAGGAGTGCATTCTTGACCGCGAGGGCACGACGCATGCCCAGCACCCGGTTGTAATGACTGGAGCCGCGCTCGTCCGCATTGCCTTCCACCCGGACACGGGCCTGGGGGTGTTTGGCGAGATAGCGGCCGTGAGCGGCCAGGGCCGGGTTGAAATCAGGCTTGATGTCGTACTGGTCGAAATCGAAATAGACGCTGCGCTGGGTGCGCAGGCCTTCCTCGTCCATCTGGAGCCCTGCCTTGCCGGCGGAGCCACCTGCCTCGGCCACACCGTCCGTTCCGGCGGAGCCACCTGTCCCGGCCGCACCACCTGCCCCGGTGCCGCCTGCCCCGGTGCCGCCTGCCAAGCGTTCGAGTTCCGGGGGCACCGGCTGGCCCAGCAGGCCCGGGTGCACCTTGAAGGTGGCGGGCGGGATCACCTTGACGCTGTTGCTGGGGCGAGGGGTGGCGCAGGCGGCCAAAAAGAGCGCGGTGAGGGACAGAGCCAGGGTGGACGGGGAGGGGCGGGGCATGATCGACAGATAGTTGGGAGGCAGGGGCGGATGATAACGCGTCGGCGCCGACCTAGCCACAGGAAGGCAGGCCGGGGGCAATGATATAATCGTCCACCCCCAAAATGGCGACCCCATGGCAATTTTCACCCTCGGCATCAACCACCACTCGGCCCCCCTGGCGATCCGGGAACAGGTGGCTTTTCACGTCGATACCCTGCCTCAGGCCCTGTGCGCCCTGACCCGGGCCAGCTCCGTGCGGGAAGCTGCCATTCTGTCCACCTGCAACCGTACCGAACTCTACTGCGCCACCGAAAACCCGGAAGCCGCCGCCGAGTGGTTTGCCGAATATCACCAGCTGGAGCGGGACACGCTCAAGCCCTTCTTGTACACCTTGCCTTCCCGGGATGCGGTGCGCCATGCCTTCCGGGTCGCCAGCGGCCTGGATTCGATGGTGGTGGGCGAGGCCCAGATCCTCGGTCAGATGAAGGATGCGGTGCGTGTGGCCGAGTCGGCCGGCACCCTGGGCACTCACCTGCACAAGCTCTTCCAGCGCGCCTTTGCCGTGGCCAAGGAAGTCCGCAGCAGCACCGCCATCGGCGCCAGTACGGTATCCATGGCGGCGGCGGCGGTGCAGTTGGCGGAGCGGATTTTCGAATCCCTTGCCGACCAGAAGATCCTTTTCATCGGCGCAGGTGAAATGATCGAACTCTGCGCCACCCACTTTTGCGCCCGGCAGCCCCGCCAGGTGACCGTGGCCAACCGCACCGTGGAACGGGGGCGGGCCCTGGCCGACCGCCTGGGCGGCCAGGCCATCCGTCTTGACGAACTGGCCGATACCCTGGGCCAGTACGACATCGTGGTCTCCTGCACCGCCTCGCCCCTGCCCATCATCGGCCTCGGCATGGTGGAACGGGCGATCAAGGCGCGCCGGCACCGGCCGATGTTCATGGTGGATCTGGCCGTGCCGCGCGACATCGAGCCCGAGGTCGGAGAACTGGGCGACGTGTTCCTGTACACCGTGGATGACCTCGCCCAGGTGGTGGCCACGGGAATGGAATCGCGCCAGGCGGCCGTGCTCCAGGCCGAAGCCATCATCGACACCCAGGTCGACAGCTTCCTGCACTGGATGGCCTCCCGGGATACCGTGCCCCTGATCCGGGGGCTGCGGGATGCCGCCGAGCGCGCCCGCCGCCATGAGCTGGACCATGCCATGAAGCGCCTGGCCGCGGGGGACAGCCCGGAAAAAGTGCTGGAACAACTTTCCCTGCGCCTCACCAACAAATTCCTCCACGCCCCCACCCAGGCCCTGCAGCTGAGCGATGCGGAGACCCGCAAGGATCTGCAGGAAGCAGCATCGCGGCTCTTTCATCTGCACCCGGACGCCTCCGCCGGACATTGATCTTTGGGGCATGGCAAAGGCCAATAGCCAGGATCTATTCACGGTTTATTCACAAACCATTGGCCTTACGGCCGCTGCAGGCCTAGATTGTCATCCCGGAAAGAAATGCTGCGTGGGGCGGGAAACCGGCCGTTCCATCTGGCGTGAATCCAGCCCTCGATGGCCCGAACGACCGGGTCGTCACGAACCCCACCCCAAGAGGAAAGCAAAATGAGCGAGAGCACCCCCCCCGCCGGCAAATGCCCGGTCATGCACGGTGGCAACACCGTCGTCAGCCGTTCGGTGATGGCCTGGTGGCCCAAGGCCCTGAACCTGGACATCCTGCACCAGCACGATCGCAAGACGAACCCGCTCGGCCCCGATTTCGATTACCGCGCCGAGGTCGAAAAACTCGACTACGAGGCAGTAAAGCAGGACCTCAGCGCCCTGATGACCGACAGCCAGCCCTGGTGGCCGGCCGATTGGGGCCACTACGGCGGCCTGATGATCCGCATGGCCTGGCACTCGGCCGGCACCTACCGGATCGCCGATGGCCGCGGCGGCGCCGGCACCGGCAACCAGCGCTTCGCCCCGCTCGACTCCTGGCCGGACAACGCCAACCTGGACAAGGCCCGGCGCCTGCTCTGGCCGATCAAGAAAAAATACGGCAACAAGCTGTCCTGGGCCGACCTGATCATCCTGGCCGGCAACGTCGCCTATGAATCCATGGGCTTCAAGACCTTCGGCTTTGCCTTTGGCCGGGAAGACATCTGGCACCCCGAGAAGGACATCTACTGGGGTTCCGAACAGGAATGGCTGGCCCCGAGCGGCAGCGAAGGCAGCCGTTATCATGGTGAGCGCGATCTGGAAAACCCCCTCGCCGCCGTGATGATGGGCCTCATCTATGTGAACCCGGAAGGGGTGGATGGCAAGCCCGATCCCCTGAAAACCGCCCAGGACATGCGCGTCACCTTTGCCCGCATGGCCATGGACGATGAGGAAACGGTCGCCCTCACCGCCGGCGGCCACACCGTCGGCAAGGCCCACGGCAACGGCAGCGCCGCCAACCTCGGCCCCGCCCCGGAAGGCGCCGAGGTGGAGGAACAGGGCCTGGGCTGGATCAACCACAAGACCCGCGGCATCGGCCGGGATACCGTCACCAGCGGCATCGAAGGTGCCTGGACGACGCATCCGACGAAGTGGGACAACGGCTACTTCGAGATGCTCTTCAAGCACGACTGGTGGCTGCATAAATCCCCGGCCGGGGCCTGGCAGTGGGAGCCGGTCGTGATCGCGCCCGAGGAGATGCCGGCGGACGTGGAAGACCCCTCCCGCCGCACGAAGCCGATCATGACGGACGCTGACATGGCGATCAAGTTCGACCCCGAATACCGCAAGATCGCCGAGCGTTTTCAGAAGGACCCGGCCGCATTCGAGGCCGCCTTCGCGCGCGCCTGGTTCAAGCTCACGCACCGGGACATGGGCCCCAAGAGCCGCTACCTCGGCCCCTATGTGCCCGCCGAAGACCTGATCTGGCAAGATCCCGTGCCTCCCGGCAACACGGCCTATGACGTCGCCGCCGTCAAGGCGAAGATCGCCGCCGCCGGCCTTGCCCTGAGCGACAGGGTGGCGACCGCCTGGGATAGCGCCCGCACCTTCCGCGGTTCCGACAAGCGGGGCGGTGCCAACGGCGCCCGCATCCGCCTCGCCCCGCAAAAGGAATGGGAAGGCAACGAGCCCGCCCGCCTCGCCCGGGTGCTGGGCGTCTATGAAACGATCGCCGCCGAGACCGGCGCGAGCGTTGCCGACGTGATCGTGCTGGGCGGCAATGTCGGGCTGGAGGAGGCCATCCAGGCGGCCGGTTTGGCGGTGGAGGTGCCCTTTGCCCCCGGCCGGGGCGATGCCCGCCAGGACCAGACCGACGTGGCGTCGTTCGAAGTCCTGGAACCCCTGGCGGACGGCTTTCGCAACTGGCAAAAGCAGGACTACGCCGTCCAGCCCGAGGAGATGCTGCTCGACCGTGCCCAGCTCCTGCGCCTCACCGCCTGTGAAATGACCGCCCTCGTCGGCGGCCTCAGGGTGCTCGGCGCCAACCATGGCGGCAGCCCGCATGGGGTCTTTACCGACCGGGTCGGAACGCTCTCCAACGACTTCTTCGTCAATCTCACCGACATGGCCTATCGCTGGGAGCCGACCGGGCGCAACCGCTACGCCATCGTCGATCGCCAAAGCGGCAAGACGAAGTGGACGGCGACCCGGGTCGATCTGGTGTTTGGCTCCAACTCGGTGCTGCGGGCCTATGCCGAGGTCTATGCCCAGGACGACAACCAGGAGAAATTCGTGCGCGACTTCGTCGCCGCCTGGACCAAGGTGATGCACGCCGACCGTTTCGACCTGGCGGCCTGATCCCCCCACGGCAAAGCCCCCCAGGTAGCGGCACTGCTTGGGGGGCTTGCAGAAAAAACAGCGGTGGATCCGGGAGAAGTCCCTGGCTTTGCGCCAGGAATTTGCGCCAGGAATTTGCGCCTGACCGAGGCGCTCCGGCATCTGCTCCGTACCTGCTCCGTACCCACATTGGTCCCGAATGACAGGATAGCTGCAACCGATGCGCCAATCCGGGGTCCAACTCAGATGCCTTGCCATCGTGGCCGGCATTTTTCCCGGGAAGATACTGCCATGGAACACATGCAACACGATATGAGTCATCTCTTTGCGCAACTGGGCCGGCCCAATGGACCGGCCGAGATTGCCAGCTTCATCGCGGCGCACCGCCCCTTGCCGGGCGGAACCGAGCTGCATGAAGCCGCTTTCTGGTCTTCCTCCCAAGCCTTGTTCCTCTGCGAAGCGATCGGCGATGATGCCGATTGGGCCCAGGTGGCCGAACGGCTCAATGGGGAACTGCACGCCGAAAAATGAACGCCCGGCAGAAAAAAGCCGGTTAGGAAACGACGGTTAGGAAACGACGGCCTGGAAACGACGGCCTGGAAACGACGGCCTGGAAACGACGGCCTGGAAACAATGGGGATGACGCTGGAGAGCCAGGCCCGGCGTTTTGAACGGCATGGTGTGATTCAGCTCTCTCGCCGCGCAGGCCAGGCCGGGGCGCGGTAGCGGTTGATGGTGGCGCGGGTTTCCTCGGCGGCCTTGCGGGCGGCGCTGGCGAAGTCTTCGCCCGCCCCGGCGTAGAGGATGGCCCGCGAGGAGTTGAGCATCAGCCCGGTGCCGCCCAGGGTGCGGCCGGCCTTCACCGTGGCTTCGATGTCTCCCCCCTGGGCGCCGATGCCGGGGACGAGCAGCGGCATGATGCCGGTGAGTTCGCGCACCCGGGCGATTTCCGCCGGGTAAGTGGCGCCCACCACCAGGGCGCACTGGCCGGTGCGGTTCCATTCGTCCGCCACCAGCCGGGCCACCCGCTCGAACAGTTTTTCGCCGCCGCCGACATCGAGGAACTGCAGGTCGCTGCCGCCGGGGTTGGAGGTGCGGCAAAGCAGGATCACCCCCTTCTCCGGGTAGGCCAGATAGGGCTCGACGGAATCCCGGCCCATGTAGGGGTTGACCGTGACGGCATCGGCGCGAAAGCGCTCGAAGGCTTCGAGGGCATATTGCTCGGCGGTGCTGCCGATGTCGCCCCGCTTGGCATCGAGGATCACCGGGATGCCCGGATGGCGGTCATGGATGTGGGCGATCAGGGCTTCCAGCGCGTCTTCGGCGCGGTGGGCGGCGAAGTAGGCGATCTGGGGCTTGAAGCAGCACACCAGATCGGCGGTGGCATCGACGATGCTCCGGCAGAATTCGAAGATGGCATCGGCGCGGCCGGCGAGGTGAGGGGGGAACCGGGCCGGGTCGGGGTCGAGGCCGACACAGAGCAGGGAATCGTTGTTCTGCCAGGCGGCGGCGAGGGATTCGATGAAGGTCATGGGCATTTGTTTTGCGCGAGAAAGCGGGAGAAGGCGTCTGGCAACAGGCAGGTCTGCAGGCTGCGCTGGGTAAACAGGAAACGGCCGTCGCAGATGAAGCCCAGTTCCTGCCAATCCACCTTCCGGTTCAACATCCCCACGGCCTGGATCAGGTCGCGGCGGGAGAGGTCGGGGTTCCTCGGAAAGAGGGCCAGGATGGAGCCGTCGAAATGGGGCGATGGGTGCAGGAAGAAGGGTTCCGGCCGGCGGGTCCGGCCATTGACATAGATGCGCGGCCGGTCATTGCGGGGATAGGCCCGGCCCCATTGCCACCAGTTTTCTTCATCGAAGTACCGCACCCGCCGGGTGAGCAGGCGCTCCTTGTGGGCCTCCAGGTGGGGGTGGCGCAGGCCGTAGATCATGCGCCGGGTCTCGCCGGTGTCCACGGTGCGGGAACAGACGAACTCGAGGTTACCCTCCGGATGGGTGAAGATGTCATCCGCCCCGGAAACCCCGCCCACCCGGACCTCGAACAAGTCGGCAAGCGGCAGGCGGTAATCCTCGCGCAGGAACATCAACTGCCCATTCACCTCGGTAAAGCGGCGGCCATCATTCAGGGTGCGATCCGTTCGCCCCTTTTCAAACCGGAAGATGGCGCAATTGGGCACATAGGGGCCGAAGATGCGGCCGTCTCCGGTTTCGAGAAAATCGGTGATGCTGCCCTCACGATGGAGCCAGGCGTTGAGTTTTCTCGCCGCCGTGAGTTTGACGAACTCCCTTGGCACGATGAACACCAGCTCGCCGCCCGGCTTCAGGTGGCGTACGCACTTCTCGATGAAGAACAGGAACAGATTGCTGCGCGCATCGAAGTGCGCCATGGGCAGGATCGCGCGGGTGGATTCGGGAATGTCCTGGAAGCGCACATAGGGCGGATTGCCGATGATGGTGTCGAACCGCTCCGTGCTGGGATAGGCAAAGAAATCCTGCACCAGGGCGCCTTCGGGTGCCACCTTTGGGTCGATCTCGATGCCAACAACGTCCCGTCCCTTGTCTTGCAAGGCTTTCAGGAAGGCCCCCGCTCCCGCCGAGGGCTCCAGCACCCGCCCCTCGTTACGGCACAGGCTGAGCATGAGGCCCACTACGCCGGGGGGCGTGAACACCTGGCCAAGCTCTACGACGTCGCGGTTTGACATGAAAGTGGGGGAGGGAAAGCCGGAAAGGGCCGCCATTTTCGCACTCCTGGCAAGCCGGGCCAAACGGCGATCTCGTCGCGGGGATTGGTTCGTACCCGCTCCGGTTCGCTGGAGCCGTCTGGCAGGGGGCGAGGGGCTGGCACAGCAGCGGAAAGAAGGGTCTTCAAAGCAGTGCGGCTTCGTTCCGTCATGAAACGCCATGTGCGCTGCGTTTCCAGAGCGGATGGAGCCCGATCAGGCCGAGCACCGGGCCGGGCAGCAGCAGCCAGGCGGTGTGGCTGCCCCAGGCTTCCAGCTGGCGGGTGGCGAGCTGGATGGAGACCATGGTGAGGGCAAAGCCGATGGCGTTCTGGATGGCGAGGGCGCTCCCGACCAGATCCGCCGGGCAGGCCCGGGCCGAGAGGGCGGAGAACTGGGCCGAGTCGGCAATCACCGCAAACCCCCAAAGGAGCAGGAAGGCGAGGAGCCAGGGGGCCGGGGCGTCCGTAGCCCAGGGATAGAGCAGGCAGCAGCCGCCGGAAACGGCCAGCGCCAGGGCGGCGACCTTGGCGCCGGGAAGGCGGCGGGAAAGCTGGCCGGCCACGACACAGCCCAGGGCGCCGATGCCGATGATGGCAAAGGAAAGCCCCGCCACGCTCTGGCCCAGGGCGAGATCGAGGTGGGTCTGGACGATCAGGAGCGGCACCAGGGTCCAGAAGGCGTAGAGCTCCCAGCAGTGGCCGAAGTAGCCCAAGGCCGAAGCGCGAAACTCGCGCTGGGTGAAGGCCAGCAACACCTGGCCGAGTTTGAGGCGCGGCGCATCCGGGCGGCGGCGGAAATGGGGGCCGTCGCCAAGGCAGAAGATCATCAGCCCCGCCAGCAGGGCGAGGGCGGATGAGGTGAGGATCACCTCCTGCCAAGGCCAGCGGGCGCCGGCCAGGCGGATGCCGTGGGGCAGCGCGGTGCCGAGGGTCAGCATGCCGACCAGCCAGGCCAGGGTGGAACTGGCTTTTTCCGGGGCCCAGCTCACCACCATCTTCATCCCCAGGGGATAGATCCCGGCCAGGCTAAGGCCGACGCAAAAGCGCAGCGCGAGGGCGCTCTCGAGGCCCGTGGCGAGCAGGGCGAAGGCGGCATTGCCGGCGGCGCCGAGCAGGGCGCAGAGGGCGAAGATGCGGCTGGCAGGAAAGCGGTCGGCCAGGCCGGTGAGGGCAAACCCCAGGGTGCCGGCGATGAAGCCGGCCTGCACGGCATTGGTGAGGCTGCCCAGATCGGCGGGGGCCAGCTGCCAGACCCGGATCAGGTCAGCGGCGGCGCTGTTGGCGGAAAACCAGAGGGAGGTGCCAAAGAGTTGCGCCAGCACGATCAGGGGGATGGCAAGGCGGGGGGATGGCAAGGCGGGCCGGGATGGAGGAGAGATCCCGGCTGGCAAGGCGGGCTGGCGCTGCAAAGTTCAGCCGGCGCAGCTGGTGCACAGCATGGTGGCTTCGCCTTCGATGACCACCTTGCCATTGACGGTGCACACGGTTTCGATGATGGCCCGCTTCTTTTCCACGATCACTTCCTTCACCGTGGCGGTGGCGGTCACCGTGTCGCCGGGGCGCACCGGCGCCTTGAACTTCAGGGTCTGGCCGAGGTAGATGGTGCCGGGGCCGGGCAGGCGGTTGCCCAGCACGGCGGAAATCAGGCTGGCAGAAAGCATGCCGTGGGCGATGCGGCCGCCGAACGGGGTGGTCTTGGCGAATTCCTCGTTGAGGTGCACGGCGTTGGTGTCCGTGGAAACGCCGGAAAACAGCACGATGTCGGCTTCGGTAATGGTTTTGGCGATGCTGGCGCTCATGCCGGGTTGCAGGTCTTCGATGTCATGGCCGTTCTGTGCATTCATGGGGAAACTCCTGGGTTGGTTGAGGGGCAGGGGATGCAAGGGTTGCAAGGGGGTGCCGGGTGATGCGGGCCCGGATTATACCGGGCTTGGGTCAAGGGCTGGTATCAAGGGCGGGTATCAAGGGCTGGTATCAAGGGCGGGTATCAAGGCTTGTCCCGGCGCTTTGATGAAGAAACAAGGCGGGGTCCACGTTGGTGCCGTTGAGCACCATCGTCCAGTGCAGATGGGGCCCGGTCGAACGGCCGGTGGAGCCGACCGTGCCGATCGGGGCGCCTTTTTCCAGCCACTGGCCGGGGTGCACGTCGATGCCGTCCAGGTGGCAATACAGGCTGATCAGCCCCTGGCCGTGGTCGATGAAGACCGAGTGGCCGTTGAAAAAATAGTCGGCCACCGCCAGCACTTGGCCGCCGGAGACCGTGCGTACCGGCGTACCCCGCGCGGCGGCGATGTCGAGGCCCGAATGAGGGGCGCGGGGCTGGCCGTTGAAGAACCGGCGGACGCCGAAGCGGCCGGACAGGCGGCCTGCGGCGGGCCGCACGAAATCGGTATCGACATAGGGCGTATCGCGCCAGTGCCGCTTCAAGCGGGCGATCTCCTCGTGCTCACGCGCGACGCGGGCCTCGTTTTCCGGCGAGAGTTCCACCTGGCCCTTGTTCTTCAGCCGCAGGTTCTGGACCGGGTATTGCCTGGGCTCGACGCGCAGGGCCAGGGGCGAACCCTGATCCGGCCTGGGGCCCTGGCGCAGAATCAGGGTGCCTGCCGGCGTATCCAGGGGAATGCCGACCAGGGCTTGCCAGCGGCCTTGGCGGGCGAGCACGGCGACGGGCTGATCGCCCAGCCAGAGCTGGGGACGGGCGGCTGTATCGGGTCCTAGTTCCAGTCGCGCCACCCCGCCTGGTACGGCGAGGGGGTGTAGCTGGGCGCGCAGGGCAGGGGGCAGGCAGAGCAGGGCGAGCAGCAAGGCCAGGCGAGGGAAACGGCGCCGTAGCGTCATGCGCCACCGATTTTTGCAGGATTCACTGACCTTGCCCCGTTCTTGAACCGAGGTGATTGGCCAGGCGCACGAAGGTTTCCAGCGAGAGTTCTTCGGCGCGGCAGGTGAGGGGAATTTCCAGGGCTTCCAGTTCCGCCTCGGTAAACAGGCCCTTCAAGGTGTTACGCAGCATCTTGCGGCGTTGCGAGAAGGCGGCGGCGACCACCTGGGCCAGGTGTTCCTGACTCCTGGCGTGCAGTTCTTCCCGGGGCTTGGGTATCAGGCGCACCACGGCGGACTGCACCTTGGGCGGCGGGTCGAAGCTTTCGGGAGGTACGTCGATCAGCCATTCCAGGTAAAAGCGGTACTGGAGCATGACCGAGAGGCGTCCGTAGGCCGAATCGCCGGGTTCGGCCACCATGCGTTCCACCACTTCCTTTTGCAGCATGAAGTGCATGTCCCGGATCTGTTCGGCGAAGGCGGCCAGGTGGAACAGTAGCGGGGTGGAGATGTTGTAGGGCAGGTTGCCGGCAACCCGCAGGCGCGGGCCGAGGCTGCCGAAATCGAATTTCAGGGCGTCGCCTTCATGGAGGGTGAGGCGTTCCCGGCTGTGGAGTTTCTTCAGGCGGGCGATCAGGTCCCGGTCGATTTCGATCACATGTAGCGGCTCCACGCGCTGCATCAGGGGCTCGGTGAGGGCTCCGAGGCCGGGGCCGATTTCCACGACGGTGTCCTGGGGTTGAGGGTCGATGGCCTGGACGATGGCGGTGATGATGCCCTGGTCCACCAGGAAATTCTGGCCGAAGCGTTTGCGGGGTGCGTGGCCTGCCTGGGTGGATGGGCTGCGGGGGCTGCGGGGGCGGTGCTTTTCAGGTTTCATGCAGGCTTTCGCGGGGCGGCATGGGTGGCATGGGTGGCCATGCGGGCGGCTTCGCGCACGGCTTCGAACAGGCTGCCCGGGTCGGCGCGGCCGGTGCCGGCCAGGTCCAGGGCGGTGCCGTGGTCGACGGAGGTGCGGATGATGGGCAGGCCCAGGGTGACGTTGATGCCCTTGCCGAAAGTGGCGTATTTGAGAGGGGCGAGGCCCTGATCGTGGTACATGGCCAGGACGGCATCGCCTTGGCTGAGGACCGGCGGGGTAAACAGGGTGTCGGCGGGCAGGGGGCCGATCAGCTGCAAGCCCTCTTGGCGCAGTTGCTCCAGGGTCGGGGTGATGACTTCGATTTCTTCCCGGCCCAGGTGCCCCCCTTCCCCGGCGTGGGGGTTGAGGCCGGTGACCAGGATGCGGGGGGCGGCCAGGCCGTATTTGCGTTTGAGCTCATGGTGCAGGATGCGGATCACCTGGGTGAGGCTGGCCGGGGTGAGGGCGTCGGCGACTTGCCGCAGGGGCAGGTGGGTAGTGGCCAGGGCGACCCGCAGGGGGCCGCGTTCCGTATCGCCGGCCAGCATCATCACCACCTTGGGGGTGCGGGTTTTTTCGGCCAGATATTCGGTATGGCCGGTGAACGGGATGCCGGCCTCGTTGATCACCGCCTTGTGCACCGGGGCGGTGACCATGGCGTCGAACTCCTCATGCAGGCAACCGCCCAGCGCGGCATCGAGGAGACCGAGCACATAGGGGCTGTTGACCGGGTCGAGCAGGCCGGCCTGGCAGGGGCCGGCCAGAGGGCGGTGCAGCACGTCCAGCACTCCGGGCAGGTAGGCCCGGCCAGGAACGAAGTCGCGCAGGGCGACCGCCAGTTTGAGTTGCCGGGCGCGGGTTTGCAGCAATCCCCTGTCAGCCAGGATCAGGGGGTGGGCGCCGGTATCGGTTTCTGCCAGGCGCAGGCAGAGGTCGGGACCGATGCCTGCCGGTTCGCCGGAGGTGACGGCGATCAGGGGGCGCATCACTCTTCTTTCAGGCGGTATTCGACATAAGTCTTGTCGCGCAGCTGGCGCAGCCAGTCCTGGTAGGCATCGTCCATCTTGCGTGCCCGCAAGGCCTGGCGGGCGGCCAGGCGCTGCTTTTCCTGGCTCAAGTCCTGGGTGCGGCGGGCTTCCACCTTGATCAGGTGAAAGCCGAAGGGGGACTGGATCACCTCGCTGACTTCGCCCTCTTGCAGCGCATCCATGGCCCGTTCGAATTCGGGCACGGTGTCGCCGGGATTGAGCCAGCCGAGTTCGCCGCCCTTGGCAGCGGAACCGTCCTGCGAGTAGAGGCGGGCCAGTTCGGCAAAATCTTCGCCATGCTTCAAGCGCTCGCGCAGGTCTTCGAGGCGGCGCCTGGCGTCGGCTTCGGAAACCACTTCGCTGACCCGGATCAGGATATGCCGGGCCAGGGTCTGGCGCACGCCACCATCGGCTTGTTGCTCTCCGCCGCGTTTGCCGAGCAGCTTGATGATGTGAAAACCATTGGGCGAGCGCAGCAGGTCGCTGACCTGGTTGGGCTGCAGCTTGGCCGTGGCTTCAGAAAAGATGGCGGGCATGCGCTCCAGCGTACGCCAGCCCAGATTGCCGCCCTGAAGGGCATCGGGCGCATCGGAATAGGAGGCGGCCAGCTCGGCAAAGTTATCGCCGCTGCGGGCCCGCTTCAGGATGTTTTCGGCCTTGGTCTTGAGTTTTTGCAACTGTTCCGGGCTGGCGGATTCCGGGGCGCGCAACAGGATATGGGCGATCTGGTATTCCTCCTGCTGGCCTTTGGCGCTGGTTTGGGCCAGGAAATTGTCGATTTCCGCATCCGAAATCACCAGGCGGCTGTCGACTTCCCGGTCGCGCAGGCGGGAGATGGTGATTTCATCGCGGATTTCTTCCCGGAAACTGGCATAGGGGATGCCGTCTTTTTCCAGGGCCGCCTTGAACTGCTCCAGGCTCATCTTGTTGTTGGCGGCGATGCGGGCAATGGCCTGTTCCAGTTGCTGGTCATCGACGCGTAGCCCCATGTCGTGGGCGGCCTGAAGCTGGGCCTTGTCGATGATCATGCGTTCGAGCATCTGTTGCTCCAGGACCTCCTGGGGGGGTAGCGGGGTGTTCTGACGTTGCAGTTGGGCGGTGGCGGACTGGACCCGGGCCCGGAGTTCGGACAAGGTGATGACATCGCTGCCGACCACGGCCACGATGCGGTCGGCTTCCAGGACTTCCGGACGGGCCTGGAGAACGGCCGGGGCACAAAGGCCGAGCAGGCCGAGCAGGAGGAGCAGGGTGGAAAGATTCAGGCGCATGGTTTTTACTCGTTGCTCAGGAGGCTGCCCGAGGGCAGTTCGTTGATCTTGCTGTAACCGGGAACGCTGCGTTGCAGCATATGGATGGGGTTGGAACCGATCTGGCCAAAGTCGTTGAGTTCGAGCTGGAAGAACAGGCTGGTATTGGGCGACCCGGCGGTGGACTCCAGGCGCTGCGCCACGAAACGTCCTGCCCAGCAGCCGGCGTTGTATTCCAGGCCGGCGATGCCTTCCACCAGCCGCGAGCTGTCGAAGGCATAGTTGTAGCGACCCACCACATGCCAGCGGCCGGAAAGGTTCCACTGGGCCGCCAGGTCGATCTGGTCCATGGTGCCCAGGCTCTGGGAACTGCCCCGGTTGTAGCGGTAGGTGGCGGAAATGACCTGGCCATGGGCCGGCTGGTAGCGGGAGCCAATCGTGAAGCGCTCATTGGTGGAGTTGTTGAAATTGTATTGCCAGGCCACATCCACATAGGTCTTGGGGGCTACCTGGCCGGTGAAGGCGGCCAGGAAGTCGGAGAGCTTGTTCTGCTGCAGATTTTCGCCAGGCAGGCCGACCTTGGGATCGGCGAAATAGTAGCGCTGACCGATCATCGCCCGCAACTGTTCGGCGCCGGTCCCGGGGTCGATCAGGCGGGTGGTGAGGGCAGCGGTCAGCTGGTTGGCATTGGCGACCCGGTCATAGCCGCTGAAGCGGTTTTCGTTGAAGATCTGCCCGAAGTTGAAGTCGGCCAGGCCCGTATCGAAAATGGGGAACTGGCTCTGGTCCTTGTAGGGGACATTCAGGTAATACAGGCGGGGTTCCAGGGTCTGGGTCCATTCCCGCCCGCCCAGGGTCATGTCCCGCTCGAAGGTCATGCCGGCATCGAGACTGAAGATGGGCAGGGTGCGTTGCAGGGATTCTGGCTGCCCCGCAAGCTGTTGCGACAGGGCGTAATGGGTGGCATGCACCCCGAACTTGGGGGTGATGTAAAAGCCGGGCTGAACGTAGGGCAGGGAAATCTGAGGGTAAAACACGGTGCGATCACCCTGCACGAGCGAGGTGTGCGTGAATCGGGTGTATTGCCCCACGGCCTGCAGGTCCAGGCCATGCCACTCGGGAATACGGGCATTGAAGTTGATCCGCGGCGAGATGAAGTAGGGATTGTCGATCGCGCTTTCGTCGCCGGGGTTCAGGGTCTGGTAACGCAGGGTCTGCAGGCTGGCGCTCCACCATTCGCGGCCGTAATCCAGGGTGAATTCCTTGGGTAGCTGACGCTGGGAGGTGCTGACGACCCGGTTGGAGAGGTCGGTGAAGTAGTCGTCGTCGGAGACCCCGTTCCAGTTGATGCGGGTGGCAAACCCGTAACCCAGGGTCTGGGTGTGGCGCAAGGTATAGGCATAGCGTCGCGCATCGAGTTCCTTGTCCCGGGTCATGTATTCAAACTGGGCCTCGGTGTTGGTGAAGGCATCCAGGTAACGCAGCTCGGTCCCCAGCTGCAGGCCACGCTTGGCCATGACCCGGGGCGTGATGGTGGCATCGTAATTGGGGGCGATGTTCCAGTAATAAGGAATGGAAAAATCGAGACCGGTCCGGGTGCTGGAACCGAAGGTGGGGGCCAGGATGCCCGACTTGCGCTGATTGTTGAGGGGAAAATCCAGGTAGGGGGTGTAGAGGAAGGGAATGTCCTTGAAATACACCGACGTATCGCGGGCCTGCCCCCGGTTCTCGTCGTAGTCCAGCTTGATCTCGCTGCTTTTGGCATACCAGTCCACCTCACCCGGCTTGCAGGTGGAGTAGGTGCCGTTTTCGATGCGGAACTGGTTTTCCCCTTCGAAATGAATGCGTTCCGCCTGGCCGTAGGCCGTGCTCTGGCGCGGAGGCAGCGCCGGCAGGGCGGGCGCCATCCCCGGCGCGGGGGATCGGCGGTTGTTCTGGCTGCCCACCATGCGGCGGATCTGGTATTCCGCCTGGTCAAAATAGCCGATCTGATCGGCCATCCGCAGCTTGAGATAGGGGCCGCTGAGGGTGACGCCTTCCTGGGTCAGGCGGACATGGCCTTCCGCCTCCACTTCGTCTTCCACATTGTGATGGGTGATCCGGTCGGCAAACAGCAGGGTGTCGGCCTTGCGTAATTCGGCGTTGCCCTCGGCCTTGCTCGAGGTATCCGACTGACCTTCGATCTGGTCGGCAATCAGGAAGGAGGGGCGGGCCTCCTTGCTCTTGGGCGGGATGGGCCGCATGCGGCGGCTCTGGCGCAAGACCAGCGGGGTTGCAACCTGGCTGTCGCGATATTCATCCGCCTGCGGGTCGAGCAGGATCGGCACCAGCCGGGAAGGCTCCTGGTCGGCGGGGGCCTGGCTTTCAAGCGGGATGACCGGCGTCGCCTGGGCCATCTGGCTACCGGAAAAGAGGCAGGCAAACAGAAGGTGCAGGGGGCGGCGGGGGGATCCGGTCATGAAGTGAGCGTCTGCTTGCGGGGCTTGAGGGGAAAAAAAGCAGGCCGGCGGCGGTGCTAGAATCGCGGCATTTTACATCGAACCCCTCCCGTCCACATGTCCCGCGACAAAGAACTGCAAGAATGGGTGGCGGCCCGCCTCGCGCCCCGCTACCCCCATGCCGAAATCGGCATCGCCCCAGCCTCTAGCGACGCCAGCTTTCGCCGCTATTTCCGCTTGACCCTGCCCGATGGCAGCACCCGCATCCTGATGGACGCCCCGCCCGACAAGGAGGACTGCCGCGCCTTCGTGCACGTGGCCGGGCTTCTGGCCGAGGCGGGCCTTCATGCCCCGAAAGTGGAAATCGCCGATCTCGAAAACGGCTTTTTGCTACTCACCGACCTCGGCCGCATCGGCTATCTGGCCGCCTTCCAGGCCGAGCCGGGCCTGGCCGATGCCCTGATGCGTCCGGTGCTGGACGTGCTGGTGCGCTGGCAGCGGGCCTCCCGCCCCGGCGTGCTGCCCCCCTACGACGCCGCCCTGCTGCGCCGGGAGCTGGAGCTGTTCCCGGAATGGTTCATCGATCGCCACCTGGGCCGAGAACTGAACGACAAGGAGCGGCAGATCCTGGACACCACCTTCTCGCTCCTGATCGAATCAGCCCTGGCCCAGCCCCAGGTGTTCGTGCATCGGGACTTCATGCCCCGCAACCTCATGGTGGTGGAGAGCGAAGCCCGGCTCACCCCCGGCGTGCTCGACTTCCAGGACGCGGTCTATGGCCCCATCACCTACGATGTCGTCTCCTTGTTCCGGGACGCCTTCATCTCCTGGGAGGAGGAGCAGGAAATCGACTGGGTGGTGCGCTACTGGGAAAAGGCGCGGGACGCGGGCCTGCCCGTGCCTGCCGATTTCGGCGAATTCTGGCGGGCCTACGAGTGGATGGGCCTGCAGCGCCACCTGAAAGTGCTGGGCATCTTCTGCCGCCTCAACTACCGCGACGGCAAGGCACACTACCTCACCGACCTGCCCCGCTTCATCGGCTATGCCCGCAAGGTGGCGGGCCGCTACCTCGCCTTGAAGCCCCTATTGATCCTGCTCGACGCGCTGGAGGGGAAAGCCGTGGAAGCGGGCCTAACCTTCTGAAGCCGATTCCATGCGCGCCATGATCCTCGCCGCGGGCCGCGGCGAACGCCTGCGCCCCCTCACCGACCACACCCCCAAGCCGCTCCTGGCCGTGGGCGGCAAACCCCTGATCGTCTGGCACCTGGAGCGTCTGGCCCGGGCCGGCTTTCGCGAAGTGGTGATCAACCTCGCGCATCTGGGCGAGCAGATCCCCGCCGCCCTGGGCGACGGCGCCTCATGGGGGCTAAAGATCCGCTACTCGCCGGAACCGCCGGGGGCGCTGGAGACCGCAGGCGGCATCGCCCGCGCCCTGCCGTTACTCGGGCCTGCGCCCTTTCTGGTGCTGAACGGCGACATCTTCTGCGACTGGGACCCCGCCGCCGCCCTCGACCTTGACCTTGACCTCAAAGACCGGCTCGCGCATCTCGTGCTGGTGGATAACCCGCCGCATCACCCGACCGGAGACTTCACCCTGGAAGTCGAAGCGGACGGGCGGGTGGGTAACCAGGAGGCCGGCCGCCTCACCTTTGCCGGCATCGGCATCTACGCCCCCGCCCTCTTTGCCGGCCTGGCCGCGGATACACCCGCCAGACTCGCCCCTTTGCTACGCGCCGCCGCCGACGCCGGCCGGGTGAGCGGCGAGCGGCACCCGGGCCGCTGGGTGGACGTAGGAACCCCCGAGCGGCTGCATCGACTGGATCAGGAACTGGCGGCGGACCGGGCGGCGGACTGATGAATGCCCCGCGCCCCTTTTTTTCCTCTCGAGACAGGTTTTCTATCTCCGCACGACTTCGAAGGCCCCCCCCGAAAACCCCCGCTTGCAGAAAATTCGGGGCATCCTCATGTGGGATGCTATGGCTTAGAGCGGCCGCCGGCCTTGAATGACACGCAGCACGATCAGAACCAGTGCGATGACCAACAAAACGTGAATAAACCCGCCCAGGGTGTACGAAGAAACCAGACCAAACACCCAACCGACGATCAATATAACTGCAATGATTTCAAGCATGGGATTTTCTCCAATCCAAAATTTCAAATGATGAGCTGCGCCATATATCGATACATCCCGCCATGCCGAAGTTCAAAGCCATGCCCGATCGCAAGCGCTGAGATTCACGTTTTGATCCACGCTTTGATCCATATGGATAGCCGCATGGCGACCGGCCGCACGGCGTCAAGCCGTCGGCCTGGCCGCAGCGATGTTCGTTCCAGTTATTTTTTTTCGATCTCATGCTTGAGATCACCCCAGGCCGATTGGCCTTTACCGATGTTCTTCTGGATATTGCCTTCGATTTCCATTTTCTTGTCATCCAATAGTACACCGCTTACTTCCTTGGCTTTCCCTTTGGCTTCTTCGACACGGCCTTTTACTTGATCTTTGTTCATGAGTATCTCCTGGTGGATATCAACCTTATCCCGATTGGCTAAGGCGCAAAGCGGAGGATGATATATTCAAATGCTCGGTTTGAATGATCCATGCAAAATCGGACGGAGTCGGTGCGGCAGCGCACATTGCCTGGAAGCAGAAAAAGGGGTCGGGTCTTGCAATCAAGCCTCCATAAAATTCGCACAAACGACCGGCCGCCTAAGGCCAAAAGGAGACAAAGAAGGAAAGGGGAAGGAAAGGGGCCAGGGTCATTTAACCCAGGGCCTCTGCACTCGAATGGAATATATTCCTGGGCATTTCAGGCGCAAAGGAAAGGGGCCAGGGTCATTTAACCCGCCTCCTGATTCTCAAGCCACCGAGGATTCAGTGATCTGAAACCCCAGTCGTTCGCAAGGCTGCAGGTTTTGCCGTCTACGCTGCCGTCCCGCCAGCACCGGCTTTTCTTGAGGTGGCTTGAATCCTCCCATTTCGGGAGTTATGATAATGTCATGCGCGTAATTGCCAAAAGCACTTTGAGAAAGTTCTGGAAGCACCCCGGATGCGCCGATGCACAAGGCCCGCTGGAAAGCTGGTGCGACGAGGCTACGGAGGCGGATTGGACTTCGCCGCAGGACATCAAGGCGCAGTATCGGAATGCCAGCATCTGTGGCAAGAACCGGGTGGTGTTCAACATCGCCGGCAACAAGTATCGGCTGGTGGTGGAAATGCAGTACCGGGCGGAGATTGCCTGGGTAAAGTTCGCCGGCACGCATGCGCGTTACGACATGATCGATGTGGAGACCGTCAATGAATATTAAGCCGATTCGAAACGACGACGATTTGCGGACCGCCTTCGCACGTCTGGAAGCCATTTTTCAGGCGCCCGAGGGTTCGCCCGAGGCCGATGAGATGGAAGTTCTGGTGGCGCTGGTGGAGGCCTATGAAAACAAGCATCACCCGGTCGGCCCGGCAGATCCTGTCGAAGCGATCAAGTTCCGCATGGAGCAGCAGGGGCTGGCAGCGAAGGATCTCGAACCGTATATCGGCTCGAGCGGCCGGGTTTCCGAGGTGCTGAACCGCAAACGCGCCCTGAGCCTGCGCATGGTGAAGCGCTTGCACGATGGCTTGAAGATTCCTTACGAAAGCCTGCTGTCCCACGCAGCTTGAACAGTCCCGCTCCACCTGAGCGGGCCAGAAAAACCGCCCCGGGCGGCGGCCTCCTCAGCCCGTCTCCGGCGAATCCCGTGCAGCCAGGGGTGAGCGGGAACGGTGCCAACTGCCTGCTGGAGAGCAGGTGACGCCCTGTGCCCAGCCGTGCTGGCCCTGTCACACACTGACCTTGCAGCAACACCACCTTCGCCTTCTGCCGCCTCGCGCGTAAAATGTGCCGATGCGCCAGGAAGACGATGCCTCGTACAAGCTGCTGTTCTCCGCCCCGGAAGTGGTACGGGATCTGGTCCTGGGCTTCATTCCGGACGAGTGGCTGCACAGCCTGGACTACACGACCCTGGAGAAGGTACCCGGCAGTTACGTCACCGACGACCTGCGCCACCGTGCCGACGACGTGATCTGGCGGGTGAAGGCCGAAGGCGAGTGGGTTTACCTCTACCTCTTGATCGAGTTCCAGAGCAGGGTCGATCCGTGGATGGCGGTGGAAAAGGAAAGGGGCCAGGGTCATTTAACCCAGGGCCTCTGCACTCGAATGGAATATATTCCTGGGGCATTTCAAGGCGCAGAAAATCGTTAACCCTCAGTGACTTACGGCAAGCACTTGTAAACACTGAGGAAATATCGTCTACTCTCATCTTTTGGGCGGTAAAAAGGGATGCGGGCAAGTGCTTTGAAGGAGATGTTGATGGAGGTGGAGGATCCGCGCCAGCCGAGCAACGGGACGCGGCATGATTTTGTGGAAATCCTGGTGATGACCCTCACGGCGGTACTTTCGGATTGCGATACGATCGAAGAGGTGGCGGCGTGGTCGCGTGCGCAACTTGCCTGGCTGCGCCAGTTCCTCGTGCTCAAGAACGGCATTCCGTCGGAGGACACGTTTCTGCGGGTGTTCCGTCTGCTCGACCCGAAGTCGTTCGAGGCTTGTTTCCGGCGCTGGGTGGGCGCGCTGATCCCCCATCTGAACGGCACGATTGCGATCGACGGCAAAACGGTGCGCGGCTCGGGCAGCGGCGGGGAGACGGCCATCCACAGGGTCAGCGCGTTTGAGACCCGCCTCGGCCTGGTGCTGGGTCAGGAAAAGGTGTCGAAGAAAAGCAACGGTGCCAACTGCCTGCTGGAGAGCAGGTGACGCCCTGTGCCCAGCCGTGCTGGCCCTGTCACACACTGACCTTGCAGCAACACCACCTTCGCCTTCTGCCGCCTCGCGCGTAAAATGTGCCGA
>JANLJE010000044.1 GCA_029255645.1 Comamonadaceae bacterium
GCCGCGGTTTTCCGTCCATCCTCATCCCTCCCCATCCCTCCCTGCCCGCAGCCGGGACAAGGTGCCTGGATAGGGAACACGATTCCCTGTCAGCCAATTCTTCATGCCGCCCGCCTGGATCAAGGTTGGCGCTGTCTGGCCATGTCAGCCTGCCCAATTCCAGACGGACTAGATTGGAATATTTCACATCGGCCAGCGGGGCGTTGATGCCGGGCGGATCCTTGGTCGGCCCGCGGCTGAAGCTCGCCCGGGATCGGCCCATGATCCTGCGCGACACCAACAGCGGCATTGACATCAGCGACGTGGCCCCTTCAGCGACGCCAGTCTCCTTGGGTTTTTATGCTTCCAGATGCTGCAAAACCGGGTCCTTGATCAAGCCGATGCCGGCGCCTCTTCGGGCGCGTTGCCCCAGGTGCTGTTCTTCCGAGAGCAGTTCCTTGGCTTTGGTGCGGAAGTTGCCGCTGATCTTGATGACCGGGCCGGGGCTGGTGAGGACCTGAGTGAGGGTTTCCGTGTCCTTGAGGCCCATGATCTGCACGCCTTTGCCGCCGGAGAGGTGTTTCATCTGTTCCAGGGGGAAGATCAGCAGGCGGCCGTCGCTCGAGAGGGCGGCCAGATGGGTCTGGGGTGGCTGGGCGGGGACTTTCACCGGTGGCAGGATCGCCGCCCCCTCTTCCAGGGTGAGGAAGGATTTGCCCGCCTTCTGGCGCGAGAACAGGTCGGCCAGGGTGCAGAGGAAGCCGTAGCCGGAGGTTTTGGCGATCAGCAGTTCTTCTTCCGGCTTGCCGGCCAGCACATGAGCGATACGGCTGTTGCCCAGTTCCACGAAGGAGGAGAGCGGCGCGCCCATGCCGCGGCCGTCGGGCAGGCTGGCGACGCTGACCGTATAGGCCCGGCCGTCGCTGGCGAGGAGGGCGAGCGAATCGACGCTACGGCATTCATGCACGGAACCAAGCCGGTCGCCGTCCTTGAAGGCGAGGCCGGAGAGCTCGAGGCCGTGGCCCTGGCGCACCCGGGCCCAGCCTTTTTCGGAGACGATGACGGTGACGGGTTCGTCGGCGACGGCGGCGACTTCGGAGCGCGAGGCCATGGCGGCGGGCTGGATCACGGTGCGGCGCTCGTCGCCGTGCTTGGCGGCGTCGGCTTCGATTTCCTTGATCACCCGTTTTCTGAGCAGGGTGTCGCTGGCGAGCAGCTTTTCCAGACCGGACTTTTCTTCGTGCAGCTTGGCCAGTTCCTGCTCGATCTTGATGCCTTCGAGGCGGGCCAGCTGCCGAAGGCGGATTTCCAGGATATCCTCGGCCTGCCGGTCGGAGAGGTTGAAGCGGGCGATCAGGGCTTCCTTGGGGTCGTCGGATTCGCGGATGATGCGGATCACTTCGTCGATGTTGAGAAAGACGATGTGCCGGCCTTCGAGGATGTGAATCCGGTCGTTGGCTTTTTCGAGGCGAAACTTGGTGCGCCGCTCCACGGTGGTGAGGCGGAACTGGCACCACTCGCCAATCAGGTCGGTGAGGGATTTCTGGCAGGGGCGGCCATCCAGGCCCACGGCCACGAGGTTGATCGGGGCGGTGGTTTCCAGGCTGGTGTGGGCCAGCAAGAGGGCCACGAATTCGTCCCGGTCCTGGCGCGAGCTGGCCGGCTCGAACACCAGGCGCACGTCGTCGTCCTTGCCGGATTCGTCCCGGGCCTTGTCGAGCTGGGAGGCGAACAGGGCTTTGAGCTGGGCGGCGGTTTGTTCGATGGTCTTCTTGCCGGCCTTGGGCAGGGGGTTGAGCAGGGCGCCGATTTCCGCGAGCACCTTGGCGCTCGAAACCCCCGGCGGCAATTCCTTGAACACCACTTGCCAGGCGCCCCTTGCCATTTCCTCGATTTCGTAGCGAGCCCGCACCCGCAGGCTGCCGCGTCCGGTCTTGTAGGCGCTGGTGATGTCGGCGTTTGAAGAAATGATCTGGCCGCCGCCCGGATAGTCGGGGCCGGGCAGGTGGGCCATCAGTTCTTCCACCTCGGCCGCCGGGTGGAGGATCTTGTGAATGGCGGCGTTGGCCACTTCCTTCAGGTTGTGGGGCGGCATTTCGGTGGCCATGCCCACGGCGATGCCGGAGGCACCGTTCAACAGGGAGAACGGCAGGCGGGCCGGGAGGAAGGCAGGTTCGTCGAAGGAGCCGTCGTAGTTGGGCTGGAAATCCACGGTGCCTTCGCTTAGTTCTCCCAGCAGCAGTTCGGCGATAGGGGTGAGGCGGGCTTCCGTGTAGCGCATGGCGGCGGCGCCGTCCCCGTCCCGGGAGCCGAAGTTGCCTTGGCCGTCCACCAGCGGGTAGCGCAGGGAGAAGGGCTGGGCGACGCGCACCATGGCGTCATAGGCGGAGGTGTCGCCGTGGGGGTGGTATTTACCGATCACGTCGCCTACCACCCGGGCGGATTTGACCGGTTTGGCGGTGGCATCGAGGCCTAGTTCGCGCATGGCAAACAACACGCGGCGCTGCACCGGCTTCATGCCATCCTTGACGTCGGGTAGGGCGCGGCCCTTGACCACGGCCACGGCGTATTCCAGGTAATCGCGGGCAGCGGATTCGTGCAGCAGGATGCTCTCGCCGTCGTCTTCTTCCTGGATGCGCACGGCGAGGCCGGGCGGCTCGGGGGGCGCGCCGGGCAGGGCGAGGGCCGGGCTGGATTCAGGGCTGGATTCAGGGCCGGATTCAGGGCCGGATTCAGGGCCGGGGCCGGGCTTGGGGACTTCTGGCGTTTGCGGGGGCTGCCCGGGCAGGTCGGCAAACAGGTCGGGGGTCTGATCGTCCATTCTTTAAATCTCCGCGCCTACCAGGGCACCGTTGGCTTCCATCCAGGCGCGGCGGCCGCTGGATTCGTTCTTGGCCATGAGCATGTTCATGACCGGGCCGGCCTCGGCCTGGCGGGGCAGGCGCACCCGCATCAGGCGACGGGTGTCGGGGCACATGGTGGTTTCCCAGAGTTGTTCGGAATTCATCTCGCCCAGGCCCTTGAAGCGGGAGATGGAAACCGATTCGGGTTTGATCTTTTCCAGGCGCAGCTTGTCCAGGGCGGCTTCCCGCTCGGCGTTGTCCAGGGCGTAGATCTTCCGCGGCGGGCGGTTCTTGCCCTGGCCGGGCACGTCGAGCCGGTACAGGGGCGGTTGGGCGAAATAGAGGTGGCCGTGCTCGATGAGCTTCGGGAAGTGGCGGTAGAACAGGGTGCACAGGAGCACCCGGATGTGGGAGCCGTCCACATCCGCATCGGTCATGATCACCACCTTGCCGTAACGCAGATTGGCGAGCACGGTGGCATCCGCTTCCTGGCTGTGGGGGTCGATGCCCAGGGCCACGGCGATGTCGTGCACTTCCCGGTTGGCAAACAGGCTGCCGGCTTCCACTTCCCAGGTGTTGAGCACCTTGCCGCGCAGCGGCAGGATGGCCTGGGTTTCCTTGTCGCGGCCGGACTTGGCGGAGCCGCCGGCAGAATCGCCTTCCACCAGGAAGATCTCGTTGCGGCGGATGTCTTCCGATTGGCAGTCGGAGAGCTTGCCGGGCAGGATGGCGACACCGGACTGTTTCCTTTTTTCCACCTTCTGGCCGGCCCGGCTGCGGGCCTGGGCGGCGCGGATCGCCAGTTCGGTGATCTTTTTGGCTGCATCCGGGTGTTCGTTGAGCCATAGTTCGAGCGGGTCGCGCACCATGCGTAAGATGAGGGGCACGGCGTCGCGGGAATTGAGGCGTTCCTTGGTCTGGCCCTGGAAGGAAGGGTCGAGCAGCCGGGCCGCGAGCACGAAACTGGCCCGGGAGAAGACATCCTCGGCGCTGATCTTGACGCCCTTGGGCAGCAGGGCATGGTGTTCGGCAAAGCTCTTGACGGCATCCAGAGCCGCCTGGCGCAGGCCCGCCTCGTGCGTGCCGCCGGCCGGGGTGGGGATCAAATTGACGTAGGATTCCCGCGCCAGCCCGCCCTCGGCGGTCCAGCAAATGGCCCAGGCGGCGCCGGAACCGGGGGGGAAGTTTTCGTCCTCCCGGGAAGCATATTTTTCGGCGGCAAAAATCGGCGCCACCCCTTCGTCTTGCAACTGCTCGGCCAGGTATTGCTGCATACCCTGGCTGAAGCACCAGTTGCGGCTTTCTCCGTCTTCGATGCTGAGGCTGACTTCCAGACCGGGCAGCAGCACGGCCTTGCTGCGCAGCAGGCGTTCCAGTTCGGTGAGGGGAATGTCGGGACTATCGAAAAAGCGGGGGTCGGGCCAGGCGCGCACCCGCGTGCCGGAGGCCTTCCTGGGGGCGTCGCCGGTACGGACCAGGGGCTCGATCACCGCGCCGCCCGAGAAGGCCATACGGTAGCGGCCTCCGTCCCGGGTGACTTCCACTTCCAGGCGGGAAGACAGGGCATTGGTGACCGAGACGCCCACCCCGTGCAGGCCGCCCGAGAAGCGGTAGGCCGAATCTCCGTCGTTCTTGTTGAACTTGCCCCCGGCGTGCAGGCGGGTGAACACCACTTCGACCGTGGGCACCCCTTCCATGGGATGGATTTCTACAGGGATGCCGCGCCCGTCGTCTTGCACCGAAACCGACTGGTCGCGGTGCAAGGTGACCTGGATATGCCGGCAATAGCCCCCCAGGGCCTCATCCGCGGCGTTGTCGATGATTTCCTGAATGATGTGCAAGGGGCAATCCGTGCGGGTGTACATGCCCGGACGGTGGCGCACGGGCTCGAGGCCCTTCAGGACGGCAATGGATTCTGCGGTATAACTCAAGTTGTTCTCCGGCAGCAGCAGGGTGAATGCCTGGCTGTTTTCGCAGCGAGTTTAGGCCCAAAGGGGATTCAGCGAAACGGCGCAATTAAATATCAGAACCGATGATCTTTGCTACCGCCCTGTTTTCCGGGCTTACGGTCCTGGGCTGAAATGGCCGGCGGCAAGACGCTGGACGATACATTGGGTGGCCTTTGCACGAGATGGTTGGGTCGGTGTTTGAATGCCGGGACGCTGTTTCATGACAAGCGCGCAGCCCTGGGCGGCGGCTTTACTTGGGCTTTACCCGGGCTTTACCCGGGCTTTACCGGAATTGAGACAAGAGCGGATAACGGTTTTTCCGGGTAACCGGTAAAATGCCGCTCCTTTACACCGGAGCAAACTCAATGTGCGGCATCGTGGCAGCGGCAGCGACAGACAACGTGGTCCCGGTCCTGATCGAGGGGTTAAAGAAACTCGAATACCGGGGCTATGACTCGGCCGGTCTGGCCGTCCTTGGCGAGCGGGGCCTGGAGCGGCGCCGGGCCCTGGGCCGGGTGGCCGAGCTCTGCGCCCGTTCCGGGGGGCTGTCGGCCCGCACCGGCATCGCCCACACCCGCTGGGCGACACACGGAGCCCCGGCCGAGCACAACGCCCACCCCCATATTTCCGGTGGCCTGGCGGTGGTGCATAACGGCATCATCGAGAACTACGAGGCGCTCAAGGCGGAATTGCAGGCCTTGGGCTATGTCTTTACCTCCGAGACCGACACGGAAACCATCGCCCACCTGATCGCCCATTGCCTCGAGACCCAGCCCGATCTGGCCGAGGCGGTGCGCCTCGCCTGCCGGCGCCTGAAGGGGGCTTACGCCATCGCCGTGATCGCCGCGGCCGAGCCCGGCCGGGTGGTGCTGGCGCGGGAAGGTTCGCCGCTTTTGCTCGGGGTGGGGGAGAGGGGGCATTATGCCGCCTCCGACGCTGCGGCCCTGCTGCAGGTGACCCGCCAGATGATCTATCTGGAAAACGGCGACCTCGCCGATCTTCGCCCCGACAGCCTCATGATCTGCCGGATTGACGGCGGCGCCAGGGTGAGCCGCCCGGTGGTCGTCTCGCAACTCTCCGCCGACGCAGTGGAGCTGGGCCGGTTCCGCCATTACATGCAAAAGGAAATCTTCGAGCAGCCCGAGGCCCTGGCCAATACCCTGGAAATGCTGGGTGGCGCCCAGAGTCTGCAGCCCGGCCTGTTCGGGGCCGATGCCGCCCGCCTCCTGGAAGAGGTGGATGCGGTGCTGATCCTGGCCTGCGGCACCAGCTACCATGCCGGCATGGTGGCGCGTTACTGGATCGAGAGCCTCGCCCGGCTGCCGGTGATGGTCGAATTCGCCAGTGAATACCGCTACCGGGAATCGGTGCCCAATCCCCGGCAACTGGTGCTGGCCATTTCCCAATCCGGGGAGACCGCCGACACCCTGGCGGCCCTGCGCCACGCCCGGGAACTGGGACAGCCCATTACCCTGGCCATTTGCAATGTGCCGGAATCCGCTATCGTGCGGGAGTCGGTCCTGCGCTTCATCACCCGGGCCGGGCCGGAAATCGGCGTGGCCTCCACCAAGGCCTTCACCACCCAGCTGGCCGCCCTGTTCCTGCTCACCCTGGTGCTGGCCAAACTCAGGGGGCGGCTTTCCGAGGCCGACGAGGCCGGGCATCTGCAGGCTCTGCGCCATCTGCCGCTGGCCGTGCAGAAGGTGCTCGCCCTGGAGCCGGAAATCGCCGCCTGGGCCAGGCATTTCGCCAACAAGCAGCATGCCCTGTTCCTCGGCCGGGGCCTGCATTACCCCATTGCCCTGGAAGGGGCGCTGAAACTGAAGGAAATTTCCTACATCCATGCCGAAGCCTACCCGGCCGGGGAGTTGAAGCACGGCCCCCTGGCCCTGGTGGACCGGGAGATGCCGGTGATCGCCGTGGCCCCCAACGACCACTTGCTGGAAAAGCTCAAGTCCAATCTCCAGGAAGTGCGCGCCCGGGGCGGCGAGCTTTATGTGTTTACCGACCAGGGCGCACCGCTTTCTGCCGCGGCTGCGGACGGCGTTCATGTGCTCGCTCTGCCCGAGCACTACGGGCTACTCTCTCCCATCCTGCATGTGCTGCCCCTGCAGCTGCTCGCCTACCATGCCGCCCTGATCAAGGGCACGGATGTCGATAAGCCCCGCAACCTGGCCAAGTCGGTCACGGTGGAATGAAAGGAAAGTCATGAAAGTGCTCGTCACCGGCGCTGCCGGCTTCATCGGCAGCCATGTTGCTTCCCAACTGCTGGCGCGCGGGGAGCAGGTGGTCGGCCTCGACAATCTGAACGATTACTACGACCCGCAGTTGAAACTCGACCGGCTGAAAAGGTTCGAGGCAGAGGCCGGCTTTACTTTCGTGAAGCTCGATCTGGCCGACCGGGCCGGCATGGAAAAGCTGTTTGCCGAGCAAAAATTCGACAAGGTGGTGCATCTTGCGGCCCAGGCCGGGGTGCGCTACTCCCTCAAGAACCCGCACGCCTACATCGACAGCAATCTGGTGGGCTTCACCCACATCCTCGAAGGCTGCCGCCACCAGCGGGTGCAGCATCTCGTCTATGCCAGCAGTTCCAGTGTCTATGGCGGCAACACCAGGATGCCGTTCTCGGAGCACGACCCGGTCGACCATCCGGTGAGCCTTTATGCGGCCACCAAAAAGGCCAACGAACTGATGGCGCACACCTACAGCCACCTCTATGGCCTACCCACCACGGGGCTGCGCTTCTTCACCGTGTATGGCCCCTGGGGCCGGCCGGACATGGCGCTGTTCCTGTTTACCCAAGCCATCCTGGAGGGCCGCCCGATCGATGTTTTCAATCACGGCAACATGCAGCGCGACTTCACCTACATCGACGACATCATCGAAGGCGTGATCCGGGTGCTGGACAAGCCAGCCACCCCCAATCCGGACTTTGACCCCCTGCAGCCCGACCCGGGCACCAGTCACGCGCCCTACCGGGTGTTCAACATCGGCAACCACAACCCCGTGCCCTTGATGGATTTCATCGCCGCCCTCGAAAAAGCCCTGGGGATGACGGCCCGGAAGAACTTCCTGCCGCTGCAAGATGGCGACGTGCCCGCCACCTATGCCGATGTGGACGCGCTCAAGGACTGGGTGGGCTTTCAGCCCGGCACCCCCATCGAAATCGGGGTGGGGCGTTTCATCGAGTGGTATCGCAGTTATTACGTGGAATGACGGTAAGCCCAATCAGCGTGCCACCCACCTGATTTCCCGGGGATGCCTTAAAGGCTGCAAGGCGCGCTGAATCCCGGAAACTTGCGGATGGATTCAGCGCGGGCCCGCGCCCAGGCGGGCATCATTTTTCCAGCACATAGCTCCCTGGGGCGTCCATCAAGACCGGATACCCTTTCTGGGGGGCGCCCAGGGCGGGAGGCTTGACGAGGGTGCCGGAGCGGGCCTGGAGCCAGGCCGACCAAGCCGGCCACCAGGAACCTTCGTGACGGGGCGCCTGTTGCTGCCAGTCGTCGGGCGAGACATAAACACCGCCGGCGGGCCGTTCGAGGATTTGGTAATAGCGGTTGCGCCGCCCAGGCTCGCTGACGATGCCGGCGTTGTGCCCGCCCTTGGTGAGCACGAAGGTGATCTCCGCGGGCGTCAGATAATGGATTTTGTACACCGACCGCCAGGGCGCGACGTGGTCCGTCAGGGTGGCCACACAATAGATGGGGGTGCGGATATCGGTGAGCGCCACGGGTTTGCCCCGTACCGGGTAACGCCCTTCGGACAGGTCGTCATTGAGGAACAGCCGGCGCAGGTACTGGGCATGCATCAATGCCGGCATGCGGGTAGCGTCCGCATTCCAGGCCATCAAATCATTCATGCTGCTGCGCTCGCCGAGCAGATACTCATTGACCATCTTCGACCAGAGCAGGTCGTAGGAATTGAGCAACTGGAAAGCGCCCGCCATCTGGCCTGCCGTCAGGTAGCCGGTATCCCGCATCTGGGCTTCGAGCATGGCCAGTTCGCTGTCGTCGATGAACAAGGCCAGTTCCCCGGGTTCGGTGAAATCGGTCTGGGCGGTAAAAAGGGTCATCGAGGCCAGGCGATCCTGACCATCACGGTGCATGGCGGCATTGGCAATGGAAAGCAGCGTGCCCCCCAGACAGTAACCCGCCGCATGAACTTTCTGATCCGGAACAATGGCGGCAATGGCATCGAGTACCTCATCGATCCCCATGGACAGGTAATCATCCATGCCCAGGTTCGCTTCTTCCTCCCCGGGGTTCTTCCAGGAAAGGCAGAACACCGTATACCCCTGATCCACCATGTATTTGATCAGGGAGTTATGCGGGGAAAGATCGAGGATGTAGTACTTCATGATCCAGGCCGGCACGATCAGCACCGGCTCCGGATACACCTTGTCCGTCGTGGGCACGTATTGAATCAGTTCCACCAGACGATTGCGGAACACCACCTTGCCCGGCGTGACCGCCACATTCTTGCCGACCTGGAAGTTTTCCGTGCCCACCGGAGGCCGGCCGTTGATGCGGCGCTCCATATCCTCCATGAAATTACGCCAACCCTGCGCCAGATTGCCCCCTCCGGTTTCCATCGTGCGCCGCAGCACCACGGGATTGGAGAAGAGATAGTTACCCGGTGAAAAAATATCCAGGAGCTGACGCGCCATGAAGGACGTCAGGTGTTCATGGTGGCGCGAAACGCCGGGAATGCCGGTGGTGGCGGACTGCCACCAGGCTTCGGTGGCCAGGAAGGCCTGGCAGAATAATTTGAAGGGCCCGGACTGCCAGGCCGGGTCCGCAAAACGCCGGTCCGGCTTTTCTTCCTCATCCTCCTCCGTCGCTTCAGAACGGCTGCTGGCCGTACGCCACACCTCCTGATTCAGGGCATAAGCCTGGCTGAGCAGGTCCATGCGCTTGCCTGGCGCCAACGCCAGATGCCCGGCCCAATCGAAGACTGCCAGGGCCAGCGACATCGGTGAAATGGAACCTGTCATCTGCGCCAGGGCCGCCAGCACCTTCACATCCAGCGGCTTTTTACGGATGGCGGGATTGGGAGTGACGGTGGCAGGATCGATGCTCCTTGCAAGTGCCGGCAAGAACTCGGTTTGACTGGACATGAGGAATGCTCCTTGAATGTTATCGATGGATGAATGGATGAATTGTGGGGTAAAGCCAGGGAATTTCTCTTGGGAACCGGGCCATTCTACTCCGGTCATCACTTTCACCCGTGGCCGGGCCAAGGGGCTGTCATGGAGCGGTCAGGCCAGGACCTCGAGGGCGGCCGCGTAATCGGGTTCCTGCTTGATTTCCGGCACCAGTTCGCTGTGCAGCACCTGATTGTTTTCATCGAGCACTACCACGGCCCGGGCCGTCAGGCCGGACAAAGGGCCACTGGCAAGGGCCACGCCGTAGGTCTTGGGAAAATCCCGGTTCCGCAGGGTGGATAGCATCACCACGTTCTCCAGCCCTTCGGCACCGCAGAAACGGCTCTGGGCAAAGGGCAGGTCGGCGGAAATGCACAGCACCACCGTGTTTTCCAGTTGGCTGGCGGCCTGGTTGAAATGGCGCACCGAGGTGGCGCAGACCGGGGTGTCGATGCTGGGGAAGATGTTCAGGACCTTGCGCTTGCCGGCAAAGCGGGTGAGGGGAACATCGGCCAGGTCCAGGCCTGTCAGGGTGAAGGGCGGGGCCTTCTGGCCGGGCTGGGGAAAGAGGCCATCTACTTGTACCGGGTTACCGCCAAGGGTGACTGTGACTGTCATGGTGTTGTTTCCTTTGTTGTTGTCGAATCTGGATCTTTTAGTGGCTGCCGGGCGGTTGAAGTTCTCTCGTCCCCCGATCATGGCGAAGCAGGCCCGTAAACGGGTGCCGGGCGGTACATGCCGCCCGGCTTTTTGCTCTCTGTCGGGATCGGGGGTCTTCCTGGAACTGGGCCAGGAAAACGGTCAATCCAGCGCCATTCATTGTTCCCGGTCATGGAGTGTTGGTCCAATTGTCTCTCTATATGCCTTGCATAGTCAGCGGCTATCGTCAGTGGCTATCGAGGGCGCGGGGCAGGGGGCTGGGGCCTTGCTGGAACTGCTTGCCATGCTGGCGGCAGATCTGCTCATAGAAGCTGCACAGGCGCGCGGCCATGGCCTGGTCGGACCATTCTGCCGCATAGGCGCGGGTTTCCGCGGCCAGCCGCAGCCGTGTCTGATCCTGTTCAAACAGCGCCACCATCTGCTCGGCGAACCGGGAGACGTCATCGGCGCCCACCTGGCAGCCCCGTTCGGGTTCCAGGATGTCGCGGGTGCCCATGGCGGCCAGCCCCAGCACCGGCAGCCCGGCCGCCATGGCTTCGAGCAGCACCAGACCCTGGGTTTCGGTGCGGGAGGCAAACACGAACAGGTCCGCACCGGCATAAGCGTCCGGCAGCTCCGTTTGCCGGTCCAGGTAGCCGAGGAACAATACATTGTCCTGCAACCCCAGTTGTCCGGCCTGGCGTTCCAGGGCAGGGCGGGCGGGGCCTTCGCCGGTCACCACCAGGCACAAGTCGGGAATGCGGCGGCAGGCCAGTTGCAGGGCCTCCAGCAGAAAGCCGATGTTCTTCTCATGGGCCACCCGGCCCACGAACAGGGCCAGGGGGCGATCCGGGGCAAGGCCGTGGCGCTGGCGAAAAGCGGCCCGGTCGCCCCGGGCGAAGCGCTGCAAGGGAATGCCCGTGGGCAGGATTTCCAGGGTCGTGGTCACCTGGTATTCCCGCAGGCGCTCGGCCATGGCCGTGGAGGGCACGATGACCCCGGCCAGTTCATTGCACTGGCGCCGGGAATAGCGGCGTGCCAGACCGCGCAGCCACTCCCGGGGCAGAAAGGGAATGTAGTGGTAGAGATATTCCTCGAACAGGGTGTGGTAGGTGGCTACGGCGGGAATTCCCAGGCGCCAGGCCAGAGCGACCCCGGCGTAATGAGCCACGAAGGGAGTCTGGATGTGGATCAGGTCGTAATTTTCCTTTTCCAGCCGGGGCGTCAGTTCCAGGGCGGCCCGGTAGGACATCAGGCGATCTTCCGGGTCCATGGGAATCCTGCGGGAGGGCAGGCGGATCAGGTTTCCGGCGCTCTGCTCCGAACCGTAGCGCGGGGCTATCAGCGTTACTTCCACTCCTTTTTGCGCCAGGCATGTGCGGAAGGTTTCAATGGAGGTGGAAACCCCGTTCACCCGGGGGAAATACACATCAGAAAGCATCAATATGCGCATGGCACAAAAAAGGAGGGCGAAAACTGGATACTAGACGCCTTTCGTGACAGCTTGACGACAGGCAAGGCCCTTGGTGAGCGCCTCCGGCAAGGGTAAGATGCCCCGGGTCGTACGGCTAACTTCATGATTTGTCATGTAAATGCAACAAAGTCCGGGTGCGGCTTGTTGAGAGGGGAGATCTGCCATGTTCCACTACGAACTTTCTCCAACCGAATTTCGCCGGCTGCGTCAGCACCCGGCTCTGCCCAGTGCCGTCGGGCAGTGTCAGGAGCGGCAACTGGATTACTTCGATACTCCGGAGGCTGCCCTCTCGGGCCGGGGGCTGTTGTTGGCCCGGGTGCGTTGCGGCTGGGAGTGGCGCATGGAATTGCAATCTTCCCGCCCGGATGCCGGCCTGGGCTGGCAGGCCGGCTTGCTGGCGGCAGGCTACTGCGGTCCGAGTGGTTTCGATTTTGATTTTGTGTCCGACAAGGAGTTGCGCCTCTGGCTGCAAAAGCAGACGGCACAATTGCAGCGGCTGGGCAGCGAAGTCATCCGGGAAGAGTGGCTGCGGGTGGATACGGCGGCTGGAGCCGCCGGTCTGCGCATCGAACGGGTCGAGCAACAGTCCGGGACCGGGCGCCAGAGTCTGGTGCGGCTGAGTTTTCTGCCGCTCGAGAACGGCGATGAAGCTGCCTTTCTGCTCTGCCGTGCCTTGCTTGCCGCTTTCGTCATGCAACCTGCCATGCTCAGCCCGGCGGCCCGGATCCAGCAGGCGGGAACCCCCCTCAAATCCTATCGTGCCAAGCCTTCGCTGCCTGCCGGGCAGGACGGCAGGCGCGCCTTTTTACATATCGTCCGCAACTGCATCAGCCATCTCTGCCTCAACCTGCCGGGCCTGGCCGTATCCGATGATCCGGAGTTCGTGCATCAGGCCCGGGTGGCCATCCGCCGCCTGCGCTCGGCCTTGAAGCTGTTTGCCCCCTGGCTGCCCCAAGGCTTCGTGACCGAATTCAGCGCACGCTGGCGGGACATGGCAAATGGGCTGGGAGACTGCCGGAATCTGGATGTCTTCCTGGCCGAGACCTTGCCCCTGATGGAGCGGGAACTGGGGGCGGAAGACTGGCTGGCGCGTCTGAAAGCCCGGGCTGGCCGTGAGCGGCAGCGGGCCCGTCGAGTAGCCCGGGGCATGCTGGCCAGTCCCGAGGCGCGTCTGCTGGTGCTGGATTTTGAATGGGCGCTCGAACATCTGACTTTTCCTGATGCCATGCCGCCCCTGCAGAAGCTGGCCCGTCGTCGCCTCGTCAGCCGGGCCCGCCAGGTCACGCGCCTGGGCGAGTCGGTGCGCGATCTGGACCCGCTAGCGCGGCACGAACTCCGTATCGCCTTCAAGAAGTTGCGCTACGCCCTGGAGTTCTTTGTCGGGCTGTTTGGCGAAAAACGCAGCCAGCGCTACCTCGCCGGCCTGGTCGACCTGCAGGAAGTGCTGGGCCATCTCAATGACCTGGCCACGGCCCAGACCCTGATGCACCGCCTCCTGCCTCCGGCCACGGCGCGTCTGCCCGAGGCCTGGCTGGCCGGGCGCGTCGGGGCGCTGGTCGATACCCTTCCGACTGCGGTAGGCCATTTCCTGGCGGCCGAACCGCCCTGGGAATAAAGGCCCGGCTGGGCTGGCATTCCGTGTTTCCCGGAACGCACGGCCGCGCGGCTTTCATCCGGATGTAATATCTGCGGCTTAAGCTGCACTTCCTGAATTCATGATTGGGAGTCCAGCCATGTATCTTTCCCCTGCCGAAATCGCCAGCGGGCGCCAGCACAGTCTCAATAATTTCCAGACGGCTACGGTTGCCTGCGTCAGTGCCTCCGAGCGGCTGACCCAGTTATTTACCCGCATGAGCCGTCAGCAACTCGAAATGCTGAAGAACCAGCCGCAGCCCCTGGCGCCCTCCGGCCTGTGGCTGAGCGATGTCCAGTCGCAGTCCGCGACGCTGCTGGGAGAACTGCTGGAAATCATCGGCGATGTCCAGCAGACGGTGATCATCACGGCCGCCGCCCAGACCCGGGCCATTGATCAGTTGCTGGTCACGAGTGTGGAGCGGGCTCGTTCCTGCAGCCCGGCCGAGATCTTGCCGGCCCTGGATACCCTGCGGCAAAGCCTTGAGCAAACGGAGCGGGGCGTGACCGGCTGGGCTGAGGCCAGCCGGCAAGCGCTGGCGCAGCTGGCGCAGCAATTTGCCCAACGACGCAGTCAGGGTCGCAGTCAGGCTGATACGCCCGCCGGGGCTGAGCGCGCTGCCGCCAAGACTGCCGCGCAGAAAAAAGAAGCTCAGCTGCTGCAGTGAAAATCAGGCCGCTCATTCAGGCCACTCATGGCCTGACGGCCAGACCCTTGTTTTTTCCTTGGACCCCTGCTCAAAAAGCAGGGGTATTTTTTTTAGCCTGCCAGGCCCTGGCCGGCGGTATCTGGAATGCAGAGGTTGTCGTGGGGATCGGAATCAGCGGGTGCGCAGGTGGTGCACCGAGCTTTCCAGTTCGCGGGCCAGGCTCTGGATGTCATGCACCGTTGCCCCTGATCGTTCCAGGGCCTGATGGGTCTGCTCCACCATCAGCGCGACTTCCTGGATGGTGCGGGCGATTTCATTGGCGGCATCGGTCTGGGCGCTGGTAGCGTCGACGATCTCGCCCACATGCAGGCGCGACTCATTGACTTCGGCATGAATGCTGGCGAGGGAGCGGGACAGGGCATCGACCACCTGCACCCCTTGATCCACCTGGAGGCTGCTGTTGCGGATGTCTTCCACCACCGCGAGGATTTCTGACTGGATGGCGCCGATGGTGATGCCGATCTGGGCGTTCGACTGGCCGGTGCGGTCGGCGAGTTTCCTCACCTCGTCGGCCACCACGGCAAAGCCCCGGCCTTGTTCCCCGGCCCGCGCCGCTTCGATGGCGGCGTTCAAGGCGAGCAGATTGGTCTGGTCGGCAATTTCCTTGATGACGCCGACGATGCGTCCCACTTCCTGGGAGCGGGCTTCCAGTTCGCCCACGGCCCGGGCCGAACGCTGGATCGCGGCGACCGCGCCCTGCATTTCGGTGGCGGCGCTGTGCGCCAGTTCCTGGCCTTCCCTGGAGCGTTCCCCGGCCCGGGTGGTGATACTCGCGGTTTCCTGGGCATGTTCGCTGATTTCGTGAATGCTCACGGTCAATTCTTCGACGGCGGCCGAAGTCTGTTGCGTGGCGTCGGTCTGGGAACTGGAGGCACGGGTGATCTGGGCGCTTTCGTTGGCGAGCTGGTCCGTATGGCGGGCCAGTTGCTCGCTCGCCTCCCGGGTCTTGCCGATCAGCAGGCTGAAGCCCTCGCTCATGTGATTGAAGGCCGCCGCCGTGGTGCCGATCTCGTCCGAGGCCAGAATCTGTGCGCGACGGGTCAGGTCGCCCCGGGCCATCGCGTCGGTGCTGACTTGCAACTCGTGGATGCTGCGCAGGATGGAGATGTAGGCGCCGGTGGCCAGATAGCCCAGCAGCAGCACCACCAGGCCGAGGCTGGCGAGGCTGAAATGGAGTTTCTGCCGGGCGGCCGCATGGCGTGTGTCGAGCGAGGCGCGAATTTCGGGTTCCAGCGCCCGGGCCAGGTCCTGGGCAGCCTTGAGCACCTGGCTGCCCTGGGCGGCAAAGGCGGCAGGTTCGATGTCGAAATCGCTGGTGTTGATGACCTTGGTCACCAGCATTTCCTGAAAGCTCAGCAACTGGGTGTTGAGTTGCTCATAGGCGGGGGAAAGCCGGGCGTGGACCTCACCCTTCAGGGCGCGGGCGGTTTCCAGGTCGGCGGCAATCCAGTCCATCAGGGTGACGAAGCCGGCCTGGGCGATCGTCAGTTTTTCGCGGTGGGAGCTGGGCAGGCGCTGGTTTTCGATCGCCTTCAGGCCCATGTCCCGGGCTGGCGCCAGTTCCTTGATCAGTTCGGGCAGCTTGGCGGTGAGGATGCCGATCAGGGTGTGGGCCAGCGGGTCATCATCGCGCTGCAGGCCATGCTGGCTGACCTGGGTCTTGAACTGTTCCAGGATGGCGGCGGGGTCTCCCTGGCCTTCCTGCGCCGCCCTGAGCTGTTCGAGCGCCGGCAGCAGTTGATCCAGACCGGCCAGCTCGGTTTTCAGTACCTCGGCATCCCGGTGGATTTCGGCTGCCAGCAGCAGGGTGATGACGACCAGCGGCAAGATCGCCAGGGCGGCGAGCAGTAGCAGCTTGACCCGGTAGCTGAGGCGGTTGATCAAGGCTATGGCAGGCAGGAACAGTTGTTTCATCGAGTCGCAATCAAAAAAAGGAAGCAAGGATCAGGAAGCAAGATCAGGAAGCAAGGATCAGGTCGGGGGGATTGCCGTCGTGATGCGGCAGGTTCTGGGAGATGGGGCGGCGCCGTTCGATGAAGAGGCTGGAGCCCCGTTGTTTCTTCGCCTGTTTCTTGGCCTCGGCGGCGGCGGTGGAAATCTCGTGATGCGATTCGTAGTAGCAGCTTTCGGCTATCAGGGCGCCGATGGAGAGGGCCGGCAGGGGGTGCAGCACGACCTCGCCCCGGCGGTTTTCGCCGATCAGGCCACCCCGCTCAAGATCTTCGGCATTGAAGAAGGGCATCACCTGTTCGTCGAACATTTTCAGGGCCCGGGCGCAGCGGGCTTCCCAGTCATTGCTCTGGAACAGGATCAGGAAGTCGTCGCCGCCGATGTGGCCGACGAAATCCAGGCGGGCGTCCGCCACTTCGACCAGGATCTGGCCCAGTAACTGGATCACGTCATCGCCGCGGCGGTAGCCATAGACATCGTTGAACGGTTTGAAGTTGTCCAGGTCGGCGTAGCAGGCGGCAAAGCGCACCCCGGCCTTCAGGAGCCGGTCGATATGCTCGTTGATGGGGACGTTGCCCGGCAGCTGGGTGAGGGGATTGGCATAGCGGGCGGCGGAAATCTGCATTTCCGTGATCAGGGCCATCAGGTCGTGGCCGCTGCCCACCCCGGTGTAACGCCCCTGGCAGGTGACGATGAAGCCGTCGAACAGGTAGTGGCGCGCGGCGCGCGACAGGATCAGGCCCAGTTCCTGGACCGTGGCGTTCTCGTCCACCACCAGCGGGGCCGGGTCCATGAACAGGGTGCAGGGTTTCTTGCCGTACAGTTCGCGGCGGAAGGGCCGGGAAAAGCGGTCGATCAGGGTGTGGCGGTTGATGAGGCCAACCGGGATGTCGCCTTCCACGACCGGCAGCACCTCCAGTTGCGGGTCGCTTTCAAAGCGCAGGAAGACCTGGTCGTTATCTGCATGATGGGCAATCGGCTCGATGTAGTGCAGCAGGGTGCGGGCCGTGGTGATGCTGCTGCTGGCGATGGCCTGGGGAAACACCGCCACCCGGCGGCTGCAGAGCATGTCCAGCACTTCCTGGTTCGGGCTTTTGAGGGGTGAGGCGTGGGGCCGGGCAATGAAAAAACCCTGGCCGTGGGCAATGCCCAGGTCGCGCACCGTCTGCAGGTCGGTCGCCGTTTCGATGCCCTCGGCAATGATGTGGGCGGAGCAGGTCTCGGCCAGATCCTGCATCGCCTTGACGAACTGGAACTTGAGGTCATCCTGGCCGATGCCGGTGATGAAATGCCGGTCGATCTTGACATATTCGGGGCGAATCTCGGACCACATGCGCAGATTGGAAAAGCCTTCGCCCAGGTCGTCGATGGCGATCTGAAAGCCGAGGCTGCGGAGGTATGCCAGCGTGGACTGAATCTCGGGGAAATCGGTGATGTCCTGGTTCTCGGTCACCTCGATCACGATCCGGGAGGGAGGCAGGCCCAGGTGGCGCATGAAAGTCTGGTTTTCCACGTCCTTGAAACGTGGGTCGAGCAGGCAGGCGGGGCTGGCGTTGACGAACAGCTTGCCTGGCAGGCGCAGATGGGCAAAGGCGATCAGGATGGTTTGCAGGCAGGCATATTCCAGTTCCAGACCCATCTGGTTACGGCGGGCGGCCCCAAACAGCGCGTCGGGGGAATGCAGGGGGTGGTTTTCCGGGCCCCGGATCAGGCCTTCGAAACCCATGTAGCTGTGAGCGCGGCAATCCAGCAGGGGCTGAAAGACGGCGGAGAGTTGCTGGCCGTGGATCAGGGCCTTCAAGGCCAGGGCTTCATCCGAGACCTGGAGAGAGGACGGAAAAGCGGCATCTTGAGTGGTTTGGCGTTCAGGAATCAGGTGGGAAAAGGGATTGAACATGGCGACAAACCTCCTCTTGATAAGGGAGGGCTATGCTAGGGGGGCTTGGTTACAGGGGCATGAAATCTGCTCAGCATCGAGGGCAGGATGTACGGCTGACATGCGGGGAGCGGGTATGAGCGCTGGTTTGACCGGCATGGCGGGCGGGCCCGGCGGGCAGTGGCCGGGCCAGAAGTGGCACTGAACTGGAATGAAAAAACCGCCCGGCAGGCAGGCGGGCGGTTGCTGGGGCGGGGCCGGCAGGGTTCAGCTGATCCTGGCCTTGCTGCGCAGTTCTTCGATCAATTGCTCAACCTTCTGCTGATTGGCGCGCTGGGTCAGCTGCGGCTTCAACTGCTCGAAGGTGGGCGGGGTCAGGTTGCGGGTATCTTCCAGCAGGATCACGTGGTAGCCGAAGTCGCTCTTCACGGGCTCCTTGCTGTACTTGCCCTTTTCCAGCTTCACCAGGGCATCGGCAAAGGGTTTGACGAAGGAGTTGGGGATGCTCCAGCCCAGTTCGCCGCCCTTGTCCTTGGAGCCGGGGTCCTTGGACTGCTTGGCCAGGTCGGCGAACTTTTCGCCCTTTTCCAGCTTGGCGATGATGGCCTTGGCATCATCTTCTTTTTCCACCAGGATATGGCGGGCCTTGTATTCGGTGTTGCCCAGTTGCGACTTGAAGGTCTCATAGTCCTTCTTCAGCTGGGCATCGCTGACCGGGTTGTTCTTGATGTAGTCGGCGATGAAGGCGCGGATCAGGATGGCCTGCCTGGCGATTTCCATCTGGCCCATGATGTCCGCTTTCTTGTCCAGGCCCTTTTTCCTGGCCTCGTTGACCAGCAGTTCGCGGCGCACCAGTTCTTCCTTGACGGCAGTGCGGAACTGAGGGTCATCCTTGGTGCCCTGGGCCTTCTGTTCATTGATGAAGGCGTCGGCCACATACTGGGGGATCGCCTGGCCATTGACGGTGGCAAAGACCTTGGACTGGGCCAGGGTGGGAGCGGAGATCAGGGCGCCGGCCACCAGGGCCAGGGAGAGTTTGGTCAGTTTCAGCATGTCTTGCGAGTCCTTGTTGGGAAAGTTCAGGCTTCTTCGGGTGTCAGGGCGCGGATCGCCAGCGCATGCACCGGGCCCTGCATCAGATTGCCGACAGCATCATATACCAGCCGGTGGCGGGACAGGGTGTTCCTGCCCCGGAAAATTTCGGCCACGAGGGTGATCCGGTAGTGGCCGCCACCGTCCCGGGCCCCGGCGTGGCCGGCATGGAGGTGGGATTCATCCACCAGTTCCAGTTGCAGGGGGTTCAGGCTGGCAAGCCGTTCCCGGAGCTGGGCCAGGGTGTCGTCGCTCATGCGGGCCGCCCCTTCCTGGAGGGTTCGGCGCAGAACCGGGGATGGCCGCCGGCAGCCGCATGAAAATCGGCATCGGCCTGGCGGCGGGCGGCTGCCAGGGAAGGGCATCCGGCCACGATCAGGCTGCCGGGCAGGTCTGCGCCAGGAATCAGATAAGGCATCACGATGGCGTTCCTGAGGGTAGGGGGGTTGGGAGGTTGGGAGGTTGGGGGTATGAGAAGCCGGGCAGCCGGGCAGCCCAGCTCTCCAGGTGGAACCGGCAAAACCAGGTGGAACCGGCAAAACCAGGGCCGATTATGGGCATCCGGGTCCGGATTGTCCAATGGCGGATGGGATGGCCGCCCCTGCCGCCGCATGGGCTTCAAATAGCATGGGGGGGCGGCATGATTAGTGGGCATCCTCCCAGCCGGTGATCATGGCCTTGATGTAGGCGAAGGGGGTTCGCCCGGTGGTGGCCAGGTACACATGCGCCACGAAGAAGGTGAGGATCAAGAAGGCCCCTACTGTGTGGGCCAGGGCCACCCACTCCAGGGACAGCCACCGGTCCAGGCTCCAGGCCGGCCACTGGGGATAGAACAGGTAAAGGAGCCCGCTGCACCAGATCAGGGGCGACATCAGGGACAAAAAGGCCAGGTAAGCCAGGCGCTGCAGCGGATTGTGCTTGGCCATCGGGGTCTTCCTGAAGGGCTGGGGCGCGTTGATGAAGATGCCCAGGATGTAGTACCTCACCATGGCGCCCACTTTCTTCAGGGTGGGCAGGTACTGGCGCCATTCCCCGGTAGTGAATTGCCAGAAGATGGTGAAGGCCCATAAGGTGAGCAGAAACCAGGCCGCCAGGGTGTGCACCTGGACGGCTTTGGCAAAGCCCAGCAGGGCGTAGGTGCCATGGATTTCGAAGCCGGTGATCATCATGACGATGATCAAGAGGGCCTGGGACCAGTGCCAGAAACGCTCGAAACGTTTGTAGAGGTAGATGCGTTCGCTCATGATCGGGCTCCGTGCGGGTTGTCGTGCTTGTCGTCCTGTGGGCCGTCGTGAGGGCCTTTATCCTGCCGGCGGCGGGTGAGGATGCGGATCAAGCCGTGCCCGAGGCTGCCGAGGGTGGTCAGGCCCACCAGGGCCCAGCCCATGTTGTCGAGCCAGGGGTGGCGGTCCCGGCCGGGGATGTAGACCCCGGGAATGCCTTCCAGGCGTCCGCCCTGTTTGTGGCATTCGATGCAATCCACCGCGTCTTCCTTGGGGGCCACCATGTGGGTGATGAGCCAGAGCATTTCCGTATCCACGAAGCCGTACTTGCCCGAGAAGGGGGCGCCGGTGGCTTCGGCGCCTACCTTCAGGGCTTTGTCCCAGTCGAAGTTGTACCAGTAGGCCGTGTCGTCCGGGATGGCCGTGTGGGGCACCAGCAGGGTCAGATTTTCCATGTCATAGGGCTGCCGGCTCCGGAAACGCTTGACCGGCCAGATGCGCGCATCCGCCGTTCCCGGGGCGCCGTGAAAGGTATTGATGGCCACGGGCCTGTCTGGATTGATCTTGTCTGTCTGCAGGGTGTAGCTGACCTTGCCGTTGAACCACAGATACTCGGGCACGACGTTTTCTTGCAGGCCGAACTGGCCCTTGCGGCTGTCGTAAATGATGTGGCCGTGCTCATCCTCGATCTTCTGGGGCTTGCCGTCGGGGCCCATCTTGCCGGCCTGGGACCAGTCCCAAGTCATCTTGGTGGGTACCCCGCCCCGAGCGAAAGTCGGGATGTGGCAGGTCTGGCAGGCCAAGGTCCGGGCGTGGGTGTTGAGCAGCTCCGGGTTTTTCTCCTGGGCGGCGTTGATGCTGCCGGGCGGGGCCTGGTGCGGCGCATCCCCGTGGCAGGCCTGGCAGGTGGTGGGGTTCCGGTCACTGGCCTGGCCCCGCAACAGGGGGCCGTGGGGGTCCGCTGCCGTGGGCGAGATGCGGCTGCCGGAGACCTGGTGGGCATCGGTCTGGTGGCAGGTGGAACAGCTGAAGTTGCCCCCGTCGGCACTCATGTGCACATCCAGCTGGCGGGAGGGCTGATTCAGGGAGGAATCCAGGTCCCCGTGCTTCACCCCGTCACCGCCGCCGCCGTTGTAGTGGCAGGCACCACAGTTGTCCTTGCGGGTGGGCCCCACATGGGTCGCCGCCTGAGTCAGGTCCTCGGGCTCCAGGAAAATGCCGGAGCCGGGCGGGTACTCGGTGCGCACATAGGCCGGGTGGCCGGCCAGGCCGCTGGGCTTGCTGTACTTGCCCTGGTTGTGACAGACCAGGCAATCCACGTTTTCCTCGTTGGCGAAATCAAACCTGTCGTTCTCCCAGCCGTAGCCGATATGGCAGCTGTTGCAATAGGCTTCGTTGGATCTGTCGCCGATGCAAAAGCCGTTCAGCATGGTTTTCTTGCCCAGCTTCTGGCCTGTGTCGGGGTTGGTATATTCCCAGGTCCAGTGGCGGGTCTGCATGACCTGCCGGGCGGCTTCCGTGTGGCAGGTCAGGCAGGCCCGGGTGACTTCCTGGCCGGACTTGAAGTCCTGCTGTAGTTCCTTGAACTTGCCATGGTCGGCGGTGCTCGTCTTGCCGGCCTTCGGGGGCGCGTTACCCGAAGTGGCAAAGGCGCTGGCGTTTCCGGTGAGGGAAAGGGCCAGCGCCAAAGGGAGGAAGAGGGAGGAAAATCCGCATTTCATGGCGATACTCCCGGGTGGTGCAGGGTATGTGGCATGGTGACTCTCCTTGGGTGTCAGAAAATCAGTGGAGCAGCTTCCACCAAGCCAGGGCCAGCAGGGGCCAGGCCGTGAAGGGGTGGGTGATCCACTGCCCTGGGCTGCCGGGTTTGAACTGGAAACCGACTCCGCGCACCAGGCAGAGGGCGATGGCGGTAAGGAGCAAGAGCAGTTCCGAATGGCGCAGTTCAGCCATGTTCTCGGCCACAAGGCGCGGGTCCAGGACCAAGAGCAGGGCCGAGGCAAGCCCCAGGAAGAGCGACAGGTTTTGCCCCCAGGGCGCCCGGGGGCCGGGCTTTCGGGGCAGGTCCGGAAGATGCGCGCCCACCTCAGTCGCTTTCATTTTCCCGGGCGTCGTAATAGATGGCGTTTACCACGGCAAGGAGCAGGGCGAGGCCCAGGCCGAGGATCCAGGTGAAGTACCACATGGAGGGTTTCCTTTCTCTGTCAGGGTTCAGTGTCGGGGTTCAGTGTCCGTGCTGGCGGCCGTGCTGGTGCTGATGTCCACTTCCGCCGCCGTGGCCACACTGGCAATGGCCGGCGCTTTCCGGGATGGGGGCGGCTTCTTCTGCTGCTTCATGATCGTCACCGCAGCCGCTATGGTCGTTGCAGGGCAGCGAGGGCACCCCGGCCAGGTACAGGCGTACGGCCATTTCCGGTGAGCTTTCCTGGGTCAGGTACACCTGGATGCCCCGGGCCGAGAGGCGCTGGTACAGGTCCTGGCCCATGCCGGCGCTGATCAGGACCTTGATCGGGGCCAGGGGGTGTTCCGGTCCCAGGGGCCCGGCATGAAGGACTTCCTCCGGCAGCAGCTCCACGGTGCCCACCATGGGCCCGCCCCCGTCCCCGAACAGGAAGAAGCGGCGGCAGCGGCCGGCATGGGGGGTGACGGTGCGGGCGTTCTGGCAGGTGACGGCGATCAGGCGCATGGGGTTTACCTCCTCAGGTCTCATGGGGTTCAGGCAGTGCTGTCGTCTGCACCGATCAGCAGCCGGCCTTCGGCCAGGTACTGGTGCGGCGGCACTTCCAGGTTGGTGGGGGCGGGCTTGTTCTTGAATACCCGGCCGGCCAGGTCGAAGGTGGAGCCGTGGCAGGGGCAGAGAAAGCCGCCTTTCCAGTCGGCCCCCAGGCCCGGGGCTCCGGCCTCGAAGGCTTTGGAGGGGGAGCAGCCCAGGTGGGTGCAGATGCCGATGAGGACCAGCATTTCCGGGCGGATGGAGCGCTGCGCATTGCGGGCGTATTCCGGCTGTTGCTGCCGTTCCGAGGCCGGGTCCACCAGGTCAGCTTCCACCTCTTTCAGGGTGGCCAGCATTGCCGGGGTCCGGTGCAGGATCCACACGGGCTTGCCGCGCCACTCGACAGTGAGCATCTCGCCCGGGGCCAGGCGGGAGACATCCACTTCCACCGGGGCGCCGGCGGCCTTGGCCCGCTCCGAGGGCAGGAGGCTGGCGGCAAAGGGGATCAGGGTGATGGCCCCGGCCACGCCGCTGGCGGCAGCGGTGGCCAGGATCAACTGGCGCCGGGTCGGGTTCATGGGTTCATGGCAAGTTTCATGGCAAGTACAGGCGTGGCTCATGGCGATACTCCTTGATGCGGTCAGTAGGCCTTCTTGTCGTTGGCCCGGATGAAGTCCAGGGTCACCTTGCCGGCCATGACCTTGTAGGCCCAGCTGGTGTAGAAGATGATCAGGGGCATGAAGATCACCGTGGCACCGAACATCAGGCCCAGGGTGAAATGGGAGGACACCGCATCCCAGGCAGTGAGGCCCGAGGCGGGGTCGCTCGAAGAGGGCATGATGAAGGGAAACATGGCCACCCCGGCGGTGCCGATGATGCCGGTCATGGCAAGCGAGGAGGCGATGAAGGCCAGGCCGGGGCGGCGCACCCAGGCCATCAGTCCGCCCATGATGAGGCCGGCGATACCCAGGGCGGGCACGCTCCAGAGCAGGGGCATGTTCTTGAAGTTGTGCAGCCAGCCGCCGGCTACCACGGCCACGGTTTTGTCGAGCGGGTTGGGCAGGGCGGCCGCGTCGGCGCCGCCGGTGATCACATGGCCAGGCAGGGCCTGGACCCAGAAACCGGCACCCACGAAGCAGATCAGGGCGATGATGCCGCAGGCCAGGGCGCCCAGACGGGCACGCTCGAAGATTGCGCCTTCGCTCCTGAGCATCAGGTAATGGGCCCCGTGGGCGGTGATCATGGCGCTGCTGACCACGCCGCAGAGTAGAGCGAAGGGGTTGAGCAGGGCCCAGAAGCTGCCCGTGTAGAAGGGACGCAGGGTTTCGTCGAAATGGAAAGGCACTCCCTGGAGCAGGTTGCCGAAGGCCACGCCGAAGATCAGCGGCGGCACGAAGCCACCCACGAACAGGCCCCAGTCCCAGGTGCTGCGCCAGGTGGGGTTATTCACCTTGGAGCGGTAGTCGAAGCCCACGGGCCGGAAGAAGAGGGCCCAGAGCACCGCCAGCATGGCCCAGTAAAAGCCGGAGAAGGCGGTGGCATAGACGAGCGGCCAGGCGGCGAAGATGGCGCCGCCGCCGGTGATGAACCAGACCTGGTTGCCATCCCAGTGCGGGCCCACGGTATTGATGGCAACCCGGCGTTCTTCGTCGGTCTTGCCCACGAAGGGCAGCAGGGTGCCGACGCCCATGTCGTGGCCGTCCATGATGGCAAATCCCACCAGGAGCAGCCCCACCAGCAGCCACCAGATGAATTTCAGGGTCAGGTAGTCGATCATTGCGCTGTTCTCCTTTTTCTCTCAGAAGTCCGACGGATGGCGGGTGGCAGGGGTGCCGGGAGGAACGGTGCTGGCCTGGCCGGCGAAGGAAAGATCCCCGTAGCGGCCAGTGCCAAGGCTGGCGGGCCCCAGGCGGGCGAACTTGATCATCAGGTACATCTCGACGATCAGGAGCAGGGTGTAAAAGCCCACGAAGCCGGCCAGGGAGCCGTAGAGGCTGGCGGGGGTGAGGCTGGAGACGGACAGGTGGGTGGGCAGCACCCCATAGACGGTCCAGGGCTGGCGGCCGTACTCAGCCACGAACCAGCCCAGCTCGCAGGCGATCCAGGGCATGGGGATGAACCACACCGCCCAGCGCAGCAACCAGGTCTTTTCGGTGAACTTGTCCTTGAGGCTGTAGTAGAGCGCCAAGGCGAACAGGGCGAAAAAGGCGAAGCCGAGGCCCACCATCAGGCGGAAGGCCCAGAACATCGGGGCCACCTTGGGGATGGTGTCGGCGGCGGCCCGGGCGATCAGCTCCGGTGTCACCTGGTTCATGTCGCTTGCGTACTTCTTCAACAGCAGGCCAAAGCCCAGGTCGGCCTTGTGGGCTTCGAACACGGGCAGGGCGGCTTCCTTGGCGGCGGGTTCGGCGGCCTTGCTGCGTAGAATCTCCAGGGCTTTGACGGCTTCCACACCGGAGGCGATGCGTTGCCGGTTTTCGGCTTCGATTTCCTTGATGCCGGGAATTTCCTTATCCAGGGAGCGGGTGCCGATGATGCCCATGGCCCAGGGAATTTCCACCGCATATTGATTGCTCCGGGTGGCATCGTCGGGCAGGGCGAACAGGGTGAAGGGGGCGGGCGCCGGGTGGGTTTCCCACATGCCTTCCATGGCGGCGAGTTTGGTCTGCTGGGATTCGGTCACGGTGTAGCCGGATTCGTCCCCGAGCACGATCACCGAACAGGCGGAGGCAAAGCCGAAGGCGGCGGCGATACGAAAGGAACGCTTGGCAAAGTCCAGGTCCCGGCCCTTGAGAAGGTACCAGGAGGAGATCGCCAGCACGAACACGGAAGCGGTCACGTAGCCGGCCGACACGGTATGCACGAACTTGGCCTGGGCGGTGGGGTTGAACACCACGGCCCAGAAGTCGGTGAGTTCCATGCGCATGGTCACGTAGCTGAACTCGGAGCCCACCGGGTCCTGCATCCAGCCGTTGGCGATCAGGATCCATAGGGCCGAGAGGTTGGAGCCGAAGGCCATCAGGAAGGTCACCAGCAGGTGCTTTTGTTTCGAGAGCCGGTCCCAGCCGAAGAAGAACAGCCCGATGAAGGTGGATTCCAGGAAGAAGGCCATCAGGCCCTCGATGGCAAGCGGCGCGCCGAAGATGTCGCCCATGTAGTGGGAGTAGTAAGCCCAGTTGGTGCCGAACTGGAACTCCAGGGTGATGCCGGTGGTGACGCCCAGGGCGAAATTGATGCCGAACAGCTTGCCCCAGAACTGGGTCATGTCCTTGTACACCTGGCGACCGGTGAGCACATAGCAGCTCTCCATGATGACCAGGATGAAAGCCAGTCCCAGGGTGAGGGGTACGAACAGGAAGTGATACATGGCCGTCACGGCGAATTGCAGCCGCGAGAGGTCCACCAGTTCATCGGTGAGCATGGGAAGAGGCTCCTTCTTTCGGATGAGACGGTTGGTCTTGGGGTGGGGAGGAAGCAGAAACCCTGTCGAGCAGGCCTTGGGCGATGGCGTCGATTCCCACGGGGGGACGGGATTGATCGGCGAAGAAGACGAACCAGATCAGGCCCAAAAGCGCCAGCTTGAGTACGATCACCCCGGCCAGTTCGAGCGCCAAAGATGGTTTGGGGAGAGGTGGGAAGAGCTTCATCTCGGTCGGTTCAGGGTCTCTGCTTCCGGGAAATCTGTTACAAAAGCCATGCCAGCCCCGGGATTTATGTCTAACTACATGATTTACATGGATTTAATGTGACTCACTCAAATTGCATCAGCGTTTTCTGATGTTCATTTTTGCCAAATATGGCAAGATTGCCTGCTACATCTGGCAAGGAGATGCCCGTGCACCCCTATTCCCTCTCCGAACTGGTCTCCTTTCTGGACGGCCTGCCCGAGCCCCGCATCGTCATGGATGCCCGCTACCGCATCATTGCCGCCAACCCGGCCTATGTGCGGGAGTTTGGCGCCAGCCAGGTCATCCTGGGGCGCACCTGCTACGACGTCTCCCACCATTTCCAGGTGCCCTGCGACCAGGCCGGGGAGTCCTGTCCCTTGAGCCGTTGCCAGGAAAGCGACGCGCCCCAGCGGGTCCTGCACCTGCACCACACCCCCCGGGGCGAAGAGCATGTGGACGTGGAACTCACCCCCATCCGGGACGAAACCGGGCGGGTCCGCCATTTCGTGGAAACCATGCGGGTGGTGCGCCAGGCCAGCAGCAAAGCCGCGGCCCGGGGTCTGGTGGGGCGTTCCCCCGCCTTCGTGCGGATGCTGGAGCGGATGTTGCGGGTAGCGGATTCCAGCGCCTCGGTGCTGCTCCTGGGAGAAACCGGCACCGGCAAGGAACTGGTCGCCCGGGCCATTCATGAGGCCAGCGACCGTTGCGACGGGCCGTTCGTGGCCGTGGACTGCGCCGGCCTCACCGAAAACCTGTTCGAAAGCGAGCTGTTCGGCTACGAAAAAGGGGCTTTCACCGGTGCCACCCACCGCAAGCTGGGCCTGGTCGAGGCGGCAGCGGGAGGCACCTTGTTCCTCGATGAAATCGGCGAACTACCTCTTTCCCTGCAGGTCAAGCTGCTGCGCCTTCTGGAAACCGGCACCTACCGGCGGGTGGGTGGGCTCGATAGTCTGGCCGCCGATTTCCGCCTGGTGGCCGCTACCCACCGCAACCTGGCCGCCATGGTGGAAGCGGAGACTTTCCGCCGGGACCTGTATTTCCGCATCAACACGTTTCCCATCCACACCCCGGCCCTGCACGAACGGACCGAAGACATTCCCCTGCTGGCCGCCTCGCTCCTGGAGCGGGTGGACCGGCGCCCGGGCCGGCGGCTCACCGCGGCGGCCCTGGAGTGGCTGGTGGCGCGACGCTACTCGGGCAACATCCGGGAACTGCGCAACCTGATCGAGCGGGCCACCTTGATGGCCGACGGGGATGAAATCGACCTGGGGGATTTCCTGGATGACGAAACATCCTGCAGCGGCCCTTTTTGCAGCGGCTCTTTTTGCAGCGGCCCTTTCGCGCCCTGCCCGGAACCTCCGGACTTTCACCTGGAAACCCCCGTGGACCTCTTTACCCTGGAACAGCGTTACCTGGCCTGGCTGCTGCCCCGCTGTAATGGAGAAGTGGCTCGGGCGGCGGCGGTGCTGGGGGTCAGCCCGCGGACCCTGTACCGGAAGCTGCAGGGGGAGGGCTCGAAGGCGGCATCGAGCCACCCTTGATCCGCTTCGGTGGCTTCTTGCTGCTGGCGGTTGTCTGCCGGTTGTCTGCCGGTTGTCTGCCGGTTGTCTGCCGGTTGTCTGCCGACACCTGCCCGCAACAGCAAGGTGTTCCCCGATGGCACGGCAACGAGCCAGCCACCCTTTCTCGCCGTCTTGCACACCAGTTGGCGGCGGAACTCGAACCTGCCTTTGATCCCTTCTATCTTGCGGGCGGTGCCAGGCGCCGCAACTGCAGGGCCAGCCCCAGCACGCCCAGGACGCAGGCGCCCAGCACCAGGGCGACTCCCGGCCACTGGCCCCAGCTCCAGGCCAGCCCGGCGAGGCTGCCGGGGATGCTGGCGCCCAGGTAGTAGCCGGTCAGATACAAGGCCGCGGCGAGGGCGCGCCGCTCCCGGGCCCGCTCGCCCACCCAGCCGCTGGCCGTGGTGTGGGCCCCGAAAAAGCCGAAGGTAAAGAGGGCCACCCCCAGGATCACCAGGGCCAGCTTGCTTGCCAGGGTGGTGGCAAGGCCGGTGCCCATCACCATCACCATCAGCCACAGCACGTTTTGCCGCCCCACCCGGTCCACCAGCCGCCCCGACCAGGCCGAGGCCCAGGTGCCCATGACATAGAGCAGGAAGATCGCCCCCACCGCCGTCTGGCTCAGGTTGAAGGGCGGCGCATGCAGGCGAAAGCCGAGGTAGTTGTAGAGCCCGACGAAGGCCCCCATGAGCAGAAAGGCGGCCAGAATCAGCCGGGAGAGGCCCGGGTCGCGCAGAATCTGGCCGAGGTCGGCGAGCAGGGCGGCGGGTTTCAGGGAGCGGCGGTGGAAATGGCGGGAGGCGGGCACGCTCTTCCAGAACAGCAGGGCGGCGAGGGCGCCCATGGCCCCGAGCACCAAAAAGGCGGTCTGCCAGTTGCTCCATTCGGCCACCAGGGCGGCGATGAAGCGGCCGCTCATGCCGCCCAGGGCATTGCCGGCAATGTAGAGGCCCATGGCCCGGCCCTGGGCCCGGGGTGCGACTTCTTCTCCCAGCCAGGCCATGGCGGTAGCGGGCAGGCCGGCAATGAATACGCCTTGCAGGGCGCGCAGGGCCAGCAACTGGCCGAAGTCGCCGGCGAGCGGCAGCAGCAACGAGAAGAGGGCGGAACCCAAGAGGGAAAGCTTCATCAGGAGGGCCCGGCCATAGCGGTCCGACAGGAGGCTCATGGGAATCAGTAGCAAGGCCATGGCCGCCGTGCCCGCCGACACGGAAAGGCTGGCGCTGGCGGGGCTCACGGCGAATTCCCGGGTGAGCAGGGGCAACAGCGGCTGGGGACCGTAGAGCAGGGCGAAGGTGGCAAACCCCCCGATGCACATCGCCAGAGTGGCGCGGCGGTAAGCGGGGGTGCCGGCTTCGAGATAGTCGGAAGCGGGGGCGGCAGGAGAGGGTGACATGGGGCAGGGGCCAGACTTGAAATGAACCTCGAAACCGCCTCGCAAAGGCGCGAAGGCAGCCGGATTCTGCAAGGATTGTGCACGGATTGTGCACGGATTTGCAGCGCAGCGGGAGAGCCTGCCAGGCTGGCGGGTAGATGGCAGGCTGGCGGGTAGGGGTCGTCTCAGAAAACGGATCGCAAAGTACGCTAAGGCTGCGCTGAAGCAGGCAGCCAGCGGTACAGCGTCGGAATGGACACGCCGAGGTTCTTGGCCACGTCCTTGGGCGGCACGCCGCTGGCCAGCAGCTTCTTGGCCGACTCGATCTTGCTCTCGGTCATCTTTGGCTTGCGGCCTCCTTTGCGGCCTAGCTGCTTGGCGACTTCCAAGCCGGCGCGGGTGCGCTCGGCGGTCAACTCGCGCTCCATCTCGGCAAGACTGGCCATGACGTGGAAAAAGAAGCGGCCGGACGGCGTGCCGGTGTCGATGGAATCGGTGAGGCTCCTGAACTGGACGCCTTGCTTGTGCAGATCGCCGACCAGATCGACCAGTTGCTTGACCGACCGGCCCAACCGGTCGAGCTTCCAGACGACCAGGGTGTCGCCCTCGCGCAGCATTTCGAGCGTCTTGGTCAAGCCGGGGCGATCTGCCCGCGTGCCGCTCACCTTGTCTTCGAAGACCTTCTTGCATCCGGCCTTGGTCAAGGCTTCGCGTTGCAACTCCAGGTTCTGATCCTGCGTCGAGACGCGCGCATAGCCGATCAACATGGCTTGTCTCGCGCTTGGTCGATGCGTTCTTGCATCGCCTGCATGACGATCCACCAGCCGATCACGATGCGCCGTCCGCAGACAGGCCCTTGCCGGTGGGGCCGATCACCACGGTATGGCCCGTGTCGACGCCATCGAATTCAAATTTCATCGGAATTAACGTGGTGCAGTTGCCAATGATGATTTTGGCGATGTCTGCCTTGTCTTTCAGATCGCCAACCGACGTTTCCGCCATCCAGAAGGACTTGCCTGAACGTGGCTCATGGCGTGGCTCATGGTTGGTCAGGTCGATCACGAAGGAGGGGCCGAACATCGGCGGCTTGTTGTCGTCAGTCATGGTTCCATCCCATAGTCGTTGCGGTCTTCATCATCGGCATCCTGGCGCACGGCGGGCAGTTGCTTGAGCAACGCCGGCAGCCATTCTTGTACCGTCTCCCACACCACATCGAGGTTGATGTCGAAATAGCCGTGGGCCATGCGATTACGCATATTGCGCATGCTGCGCCACGGCACATCGTCATGCGCCTGGGTGAACTCGGCGTAGCCGTCCATCACCTTCGTGGCAGCCTCGCCGATAATGATCAGGCTCATGATGACGGCCTGCTGGGTGCGTTTGTCGGCCAGGAAGTCGTCCTTGGCCATCTCTTCCACGAAGCTGCGCGCGTCGCTTGCGGCTTGCTGGATGTGGTCAAGGTAATCGGGCAGGCGGTTTTCGCTCATACCGGCTGTGCCTCCGCAAGCACCTTGGCTCGGAACTTCGGCGGTAGGTCGCCGGGAGTCAGTAGATCGACGTCAACGCCGAGCAGCGATTTCAGTTCTTCTTCCAAATCACCTAAGTCCAACAACGTGGCACCGGGCAGCGCATCGACCAACAGGTCGAGGTCGCTGCCATCCCGGTCGGTGCCATGCAGCACCGAACCGAAGACGCGCGGGTTCGCGGTGCGAAAGCGGCCTACCGCCTCACGCACTGCACTTCGCTTCATGTCAAGCACAACAGACGGTCGCATGGGCATCCTTTCTTATCGAAACTCGTTGAGATGATATGCAATCAAGAATAGAGTTTCAAGAACTATTTTCGAGAACCGCAATGCCTTGATTTCCCGTGCCGCGCCGGTTGCCTTGGCGGGCTTGTCGCAAACCTACGTTTTCAAGAAGAAGGAAACTGCATGCCACGCCGTTCGATCCCGACACATGCTCGAACACATCGGACGCCTCAAGGCGTGGCAGGCGCTCGACCTACCTGCTGGCATTGAGCGGTCGGTGTACCAGAACCGGTTGCTCAAGATCGCCCGCGAGGGTGGCCAGATGACGCCCGCCGACCTGGCCAAGTTCGAGGCGTAGCGCCGCTGTCATTTTCAGAAGACGACCGCACCAAACATCAGAAGTCGATTGCACTGTGCCGGTGAAAGAAAAAAACTGACTAAATTCAGTACGCGCTAAACCTGCCTGTAGGGGCCAACCGACAAGCTGGGTACCTTGGCTCGGGGTCGAACTTGGCGTTGAGTTCATTGGGCGCTGTCAGATAGGGTCTTGCTCTCATCACACAACCTGCTAAGATAGTAATAGATTACTTTCTTTTGGATTGGCGATGAGCGAACACCCTAAGCACCTTCCGGCTGATGAACGGAGAGCGGCCACCGTAGAGGCGGTGATCAATCTGGCGGCTGAGCAGAATCCCAGCGACATCACCACCACGGCGATCGCGCAGCGCATGGGCCTGACCCAAGGCGCGCTGTTCCGGCACTTCCCCACCAAGGATGCCATTCTCGAAGCAGTGATGACATGGGTGGCGGAACGTCTTCTTTCCCGAGTAGACAGGGCGGCACAGAACGTGACTTCTCCTCTTGCCGCGCTGGAAGCGGTCTTCATGGCTCATATCGACTTCGTTTCCGAGCATCCGGGTGTGCCACGGATGCTCTTCGGAGAATTGCAGCGGCCCGGAGAAACACTCCCTAAAAGGATGGTTCAGACCTTAATTCAACGGTACGGAGAACGCTTGCGCCATCTACTGGAGCGGGGCAAGGCGATAGGCGAGCTTGATGCCAACCTCGATATCGAGGCTGCCTCGGTATCGTTCATCGGCTCCATCCAGGGCTTGGTGATGCAGTCACTCATCGCGGGTGACGCCGCTCGCATCCGTCGCGATGCCTCTGGTGTTTTTGCAATCTATCGTCGTGGCATTGGGAGTGAGTCATGAAATTTCCACCCTTACAACGCCGCACACTGGCACTTGTCGTAATCATCATTCCGCTTCTACTACTTTTCATCTATGTTGCTTTGCGTTCAGGGCCATTGGCTCCTATTGCAGCTACTGTCAGCACGGTAGAGTCCCGCTCCGTTGCCCCAGCATTAGCTGGTATAGGGACAGTACAAGCGCGCTTTACTTACAAAATCGGCCCCACCGTTGCCGGGCGCGTCAAGCGGTTGGATGTGCATGTCGGCGATATCGTTAAGGCAGGGCAAGTGCTCGGTGAAATGGATGCGGTGGACCTGGACGATCGCGTTAGCGCTCAGCAGGCTGCAATCAAGAGTTCCGAAGCTGCACTTCGACAGGCTGCGGCCAAAGAAACTTTCGCGCAGACACAGGCCACACGCTATGAGCAGCTTTTATCGGTGCGTGGCACCAGCGAAGAAACGGTAGTCACCAAACGGCAAGAACTGGCTGTGGCGAGCGCGGCATTGGTCGCCTCGCGAGAAGATATCGCGCGTCTGCGCGCAGAGTTGGAAGCGCTCCGCGCTCAACGCGGAAACTTGCGGTTGGTGGCACCGGTTGCCGGACTGGTCGCAGCACGCGATGCAGACCCTGGCACCACGGTGGTGGCGGGGCAAGCGGTAATCGAAGTAATTGACACCGCAAGCCTGTGGGTTGATACACGCTTTGATCAAATCAGTGCCGAGGGACTGGCTATAGGGCTTCCAGCCAAGATTGTTCTGAGATCACGGCGATCTCAGGCAGTGGCGGGACACGTATTGCGAATCGAGCCTCGTGCCGATGCCGTGACTGAGGAAACCCTGGCAAAAATCGTTTTCAACGCGCCTCCAGTACCTCTTCCACCATTGGGTGAGTTGGCGGAGGTGACTGTGCAACTGGGCGAATTGCCTGCCGCGCCGACCATCTCCAATGCCGCAATTCGGACAGTCGATGGAAAACGCGGTGTATGGAAGCTGGTTGAAGGAGGTTTGACTTTCACTCCGGTCGTGCTGGGCCGCTCCAGTCTTGATGGCCTGGTTCAGGTGCTCGAGGGCTTGAGCGTTGGCGACCAGATCGTGCTCTACAGCGAAAAGACACTCAGCGCCAAGAGTCGGATTAACATCGTCGATCGTCTGCCAGGAGTCTCACCGTGATAAGCCTGGCCGGACGTGACATCCTTCATGCCTGGGGGAAATTCATCTTTACGGGCATCGGCCTGGGCCTGTTGATTGGCGTCACGCTGACCATGGCGGGTGTGTATCGCGGCATGGTCGATGACGGTAAGGTGTTGCTGGACAACAGTGGTGCCAACTTGTGGGTGGTACAGAAAGATACCCTGGGCCCTTATGCCGAGTCTTCCAGCATCCCTGATGACCTGTGGCGCAGCATCCGCACCCTGCCGGGCGTCGCAGAGGCCGCCAATGTGACCTACCTGACCATGCAGGTCGGAAGAGGTGAAAAGGATGTGCGCGCCATGGTCGTGGGCATTGCGGCAGGCGAACCGGGAACATCGGGTTGGCCACCTCAATTGGTCGCGGGGCGCCAGATTACACGTGGCCACTATGAGGCGGTCGCGGACATCGCCACCGGGTTTCGGCTGGGCGATGAGGTGAAAATTCGCCGCAACCATTACACAGTAGTTGGCCTGACCCGCCGCATGGTGTCCTCCAGTGGCGACCCAATGGTGTTCATCCCACTCAAGGATGCGCAAGAAGCGCAATTCCTCAAAGACAACGACGCCATTCTGATGCAGCGTCGCCGCACCGAAGCCAATCCGGCCTTTAACCGCCCCGGCGTGCCTGGTCTGCTCGATGCTGTGATTGCCTCACAAACCAGTAACAACTCGGTAAATGCGGTGCTGGTGCGTATCCAATCTGAATACTCCCCGCAGGAGGTGGCTGAACCGATACGGCGCTGGAAACGGCTCACGGTTTATGACCGCGCGCAGATGGAAGAGATTTTAGTGGGAAAACTCATTGCCACATCCGCCAAGCAAATCGCCATGTTCCTAGTGATTCTGGCTGTGGTCAGCGCCGCCATCGTGGCGTTCATCATCTACACCCTGACGATGGACAAAATTCGCGAAATCGCAGTGCTCAAGCTCATCGGCACACGCAACCGCACGATTTCGGGAATGATCTTGCAGCAGGCGTTGGTACTTGGGGTCATCGGTTTTGTCGTTGGCAAGATCACGGCTACCTTCGCTGCACCCTTGTTTCCCAAATACGTATTGCTGATGCCCATTGATTCAATCTTGGGTTTCTTCGCGGTGATGGTTATTTGTGTGCTGGCCAGCGTTGTCGCCATCCGTATGGCGCTGAAGGTCGATCCGGCCGAAGCGATTGGAGGCTGAACATGACGGCAAAAGGCATTCACATCGAAGGCTTGAGCAAGCGTTACGGAGAGGGAGACACTGCGGTTCTCGCCTTGAAGAACGTGAACATGCAGGTTGCGCCGGGCGAGGTGGTTGGCCTGATCGGCCCATCCGGTTCCGGCAAGAGCACGTTGCTCAAGTGCCTGGGAGCCGTGATTGACCCCACCGCCGGTCGCATGGTGCTGGGAAACGAGGTGATTTTCGACGATGAATGGAAAGTGCGCGACCTGCGGGCTTTGCGCCGCGACAAGATCGGTTTCGTGTTTCAAGCGCCGTACCTGATCCCGTTTCTCGATGTCACCGATAACGTGGCGCTCTTGCCGATGCTCGCGGGTGTCGGCAATGACGATGCGCGAAAACGCGCGCTCGAACTGCTCACCGCGCTGGATGTGCAGCACCGCGCCAAGGCCATGCCGTCACAACTCTCAGGCGGAGAACAGCAACGCGTGGCTATTGCTCGCGGCTTGGTCAATCGACCACCAGTGATCCTGGCTGATGAACCAACAGCACCGCTGGATTCGGTGCGTGCGATGTCTGTCATCCGCATCCTCAACGACATGGCTCGGCGTTTTGAAACCGCCGTCATCGTCGTCACGCACGACGAAAAAATCATCCCGACGTTCAAGCGCATTTACCACATCCGCGATGGCGTCACTCACGAGGAAGCGGGTGAAGGGCGCAGTTTTGAATGACTGCACCACTCGTTATCGATGTCGCTGAGAAAAGAAGAGGTCTCATGAACAGCACTAAAAAACCGTTCCTGGTCATTGCCACCGTGCTTTTCACGGTGATGACCATATCAGTCAACCCTGCTGGCGCGCAGGCAGAATCCGCAAAGCCGATGGCGCTACGTGGTGTGATGGACAAATTAGGCCGCGACATGCAAGCCATTACAGGCGCAATTTCCAAGGAAGAGTGGGCGGTGGTTGCCGAGTTGGCGCCGAAGATTGCCAACCACGCAGAGCCTCCCGTCGCGGAAAAAATGCGCATTCTTGCTTGGCTCGGAACCGATGCTGGGAAGTTTCGCAGCCACGATGGGCAGACGCACGAATCTGCTACAGCTATGGGCGACGCAGCCAAGCGTGGTGATGGTCTAGCCGTTATCTCTGCTTTTTCGAAGGTGCAACAAAGCTGTCTCATTTGTCATCAGAGCTTCCGTAAGCCGTTCCTGGAGCATTTCTATGAAAACCGATGACCTGACTTGCACGGGCCAATGCACGAAACCCAGTCAAAGTCCAGCCAAAGCCCTGACATCTCTCGCACTTGTTGGTTTGTTGGCTGGTTGTGCGGTCGGGCCTGACTTCAAACGCCCCGAAGCGCCGACTACATCCAAATACACCGTTGCCACCATGCCAGCGCAAACCGCCTTGTCCACAATCCCCTTGGGGGAAGTGCAAACCCTCCGGGTCGGTCGGGAGGTCAGTTCGGAATGGTGGCACAGCCTGGGGTCATACAGACTCGATGCACTGATTGCATTGGCTTTACAAAACAGTCCCACGTTAGCCTCCGCAAAATCGACACTGCGGCAGGCGCAGGAGCTTCATGCTGCGCAAGCGGGATCAACGCGCTACCCCCAAGTCGATGCGAGTATCGGTGCGCAACGCCAACGCATGAGCTCCAGCGGTCTCGGATTGGCCGGCGAGGCACGTGAGTTCAGTCTTTACAACACCAGTGTTGGCGTAAATTACCGCCTCGACTTGGCCGGAGGGAATCGTCGTGCGCTGGAAGCGCTGGCCGCTCGTGTGGACTACCGGAGCCATGAACTGGCGGGCGCGCAACTGACCCTTGCGGCAAATATCACCACCACCGCCATTGTCCGAGCAAAACTCGCGGGTCAGCTTGCGGCCACCAAAGCGATGGTCGAAGCACAGGACGAGCAGATCAATGTCACCCGCGAGCGGGTGCGTTTTGGTCAAGCAGCACCGGACGAACTGCTTGCACAGCAAACGCAGACCGAACAGACTCGTTCTGGACTACCCCTGTTGCTCAAGCAACTGCAACAAAGTGAGCATCTTCTGGCTACGCTTTCCGGCCAGGCCCCTGGTGACGCGAAGGTGCCGGATTTCACTTTGGCCGAGTTCAAACTGCCCACCGAATTGCCTCTTGTGATGCCTTCTGATCTGGTGCGCAGACGGCCTGATATTCAGGCGGCAGAAGCATTGCTTCACGCGGCGAATGCCGAATATGGGGTGGCGATCGCCAAGCTGTATCCACAAATCAACCTCAGTGCAAACCTTGGCTCACAAGCACTCACAACCGGGGCTCTTTTTGGCGGCAACTCTGCTGTTTGGAGTGTGCTGGGGCAGTTGACCCAGCCACTATTCAATCCGGGACTACCCGCAGAAAAACGGGCATCGCTGGCGGCATTGGATGCCGCAGCGGAAAATTATCAGGGCGTTGTGCTCGACGCTCTGCGCAACGTGGCGGACACATTGAGCGCACTGGAGCACGATGCACAGGCATTGAGTTCACTCGCGTTTGCAGACTCAACTGCACAGTCTTCCCTTGAATCCACGGGGCGTCAGTATGCGCTTGGCGCAGCCAGCTACACGCAATTGCTGATTGCAAGGCAGCAGGCTCAACAAAATAGCATTGCCTTGGTCGCAGCGCAGGCGCAACGACTTGCCGATAGTGCCGCTCTATTTCAGGCGATGGGTGGTGGTTATGATGGAATGAAGGTCAAGCCTTACTGAGCAACTTCGTTCCGTCGGAACGCAACTGACCGGAGGGTGAAATATGCCGATACAAGGTCTGCCGGGTAATCCCGAGTTCCTGGCACAAATCGCTGACCTTGGTTTCCGGCTGCCCCATCGCTGCCATCGCCAGGCGCAGCTTGGCTGCGGTCATCTTGAACGGCCGCCCGCCCTTCCTGCCGCGCGCCCGCGCCGACGCCAGCCCCGCGATGGTCCGTTCGGCGATCAGTTCACGCTCGAACTCGGCCAGTGCTGCGAAGATGCCGAAGACCAGCTTGCCGGCGGCGGTTGTGGTGTCGATTGCCGCACCATGGCCGGTCAGCACCTTGAGGCCGATGCCATGTCCAGTCAGGTCATGTACGGTGTTGATCAGATGCCGCAGGTCGCGGCCGAGCCGATCCAGCTTCCACACCACCAGCGTATCGCCATCGCGTAGCGCTTTCAGACAGCTTGCCAAACCGGGCCGATCCTCGCGCTTCCCGGACGCTTGATCCTCGTAGAGATGTGCCGGATCGACGCCGGCAGCAATCAGCGCGTCGCGCTGCAAATCGGTCGCTTGAGAGCCGTCCGCCTTCGATACCCGCATGTAGCCGATCAGCACCTTTTCACCCGTCACGT
>JANLJE010000045.1 GCA_029255645.1 Comamonadaceae bacterium
GTGAAGGCGGCCGCACCGTGGGCGCCGGCGTCGTCTCCAAGATCATCGAGTAATCGTTACTGCTCTTTTTTAAAACCCGGGGCGAAAGCCATTTCGCCCCTTGCTCTTTGGAACTGCCATGCAAAGCCAGAAAATCCGCATCCGCCTGAAGGCCTTCGATTACAAGCTGATCGACCAGTCTGCCCAGGAAATCGTAGAAACCGCCAAGCGCACAGGTGCCGTGGTGCGCGGTCCCGTACCGCTGCCCACCCGCAAGCAGCGTTTTGACATTCTGCGTTCCCCGCACGTCAATAAGGCTTCCCGCGATCAGTTTGAAATTCGTACCCACCTGCGCCTGATGGACATCGTGGATCCGACCGACAAGACGGTCGATGCCCTGATGAAACTGGATCTGCCTGCTGGCGTGGATGTGGAAATCAAGTTGCAGTAAATCAATGGTTGTGGGTATAATCCACGGCTTTTCGGGGGTGGCGCGATTGCGTCACCCAATTTTGCTTGTCCATCCGTCAGCCAACCGTAGCTGACGATGAGGAGAATAACCATGAGTCTAGGCCTTGTTGGTCGCAAGGTTGGCATGACTCGCATTTTTGCCGAGGATGGCGCGTCCATTCCGGTAACTGTGCTTGACGTGTCCAACAATCGCGTGACCCAAGTCAAAACGCCGGAAACCGACGGCTATGCAGCCGTTCAGGTGGCCTTCGGCAAGCGCCGCGCCTCCCGTGTGACCAAGCCTTTGGCGGGTCATGTGGCGAAGGCGGGTGTCGAAGCCGGGCATGTCCTGAAGGAATTCCGGGTCGAGCCCGATCAGCTCTCCGGCTTCAAGCCGGGTGATCAAGTGGCTGTCACCATTTTTGCTGAAGGTCAGAAGGTTGACGTTACCGGTGCCTCCATCGGTAAGGGCTTCCAGGGCGGCATCAAGCGCCATAACTTCAGTTCCCAGCGTGCATCGCACGGTAACTCCGTCTCGCACAACGCGCCCGGTTCCATTGGCATGGCCCAGGATCCGGGTCGGGTATTCCCGGGCAAGCGCATGGCCGGTCACATGGGTGACGCGGCTTGTACGCAGCAGGGGCTGACCGTCGTTCGCGTTGATGCCGATCGCCAGCTGCTGCTGGTGAAAGGTGCTGTGCCGGGTGCCAAAGGGTCCGACGTCGTCGTCCGCCCTGCGGTCAAGGCTTGAGGAGTCGGCATGGAACTGAAGGTAATTAACGAACAAGGTCAGGCGGCTGCACCCCTGCAGGCGTCCGACGTGCTGTTTGCCCGTGATTACAACGAGGCATTGATTCACCAGGTGGTGGTGGCTTATCAGGCCAACGCCCGGACGGCGGATCGCAAGCAAAAGAATCGCGCCGAAGTGGCGCACACCACTCACAAGCCCTGGAAGCAAAAGGGTACGGGCCGCGCGCGTGCCGGCATGTCTTCGAGCACCATCTGGCGTGGGGGCGGTCGTGCCTTCCCCAATTCTCCCGAAGAGAATTTTTCCCAGAAGGTCAACAAGAAGATGTTTCGCGCCGGGGTGGCGTCCATTCTCTCCGAGCTGGTCCGTCAGGGCCGCCTGTTGGTGGTGGATTCCCTCTCCATCGACGCGCCCAAGACCAAGCTCTTTGCCCAGAAGCTGAAGGGCATGGGTCTGGAGGATCGCCTGCTGGTGATCACGGATCAACTGGATGAGAATCTGTATCTCTCCTCCCGCAACCTGCCCAACGTGCTGGTCCTGGAAGCTCAGGAAGCCGATCCTGTTTCCCTGGTTCGTTTTCCCCGTGTCCTGGTTACCCGCAACGCCGTGGCCAAATTTGAGGAGATGTGGGGATGAATCAGGAACGTCTGCTGCAGGTGCTGCTGGCACCGCAAATCTCCGAGAAGGCAACCTACGTTGCCGACAAGAACGAGCAGGTGATCTTCCGTGTTGCCACGGATGCCACCAAGCCTGAAATCAAGGCTGCCGTCGAGCTGTTGTTCAAGGTTCAGGTCGAGTCCGTACAGGTGCTGAATGTCAAGGGCAAGGTCAAACGCTTCAAGCAAACTACCGGCCGTCGCAAAGGCTGGAAAAAGGCTTTCGTCTGCCTCAAGCCCGGTCAGGAAATCAACTTTGTGGAAGGAGGGAACGCGTAATGGCCCTCGTCAAAGTCAAGCCGACTTCTCCCGGCCGTCGTGCCGTGGTCAAGGTGGTTGCCGCCAATCTGCACAAGGGCAAGCCCTTTGCTGCTCTGGTTGAGCCGCAATCCTCCAATGCCGGTCGTAACAACAATGGTCGCATCACCGTGCGTCACCAGGGGGGTGGTCACAAGCAGCACTACCGTGTGATCGATTTCAAGCGCAACAAGGACGGTATCCCCGCCAAGGTCGAGCGCATTGAATACGATCCCAACCGTTCTGCGCACATCGCCCTGCTTTGCTACGCCGATGGTGAACGCCGTTACATCATTGCCACCAAGGGCATGGTCGTCGGTCAGGTCATCATCAGTGGTTCCGAAGCCCCGATCAAGCCGGGCAATGCCCTGCCGATCCGCAACATCCCCGTCGGTACCACGATCCACTGCATCGAGATGCTGCCGGGCAAGGGCGCCCAGATGGCGCGTGCCGCGGGTGCCTCCGTGCAACTGCTGGCCCGTGAAGGCAGCTATGCCCAGGTCCGTTTGCGCTCCGGTGAAATCCGCCGGGTGCATGTCGAGTGTCGTGCCACCGTCGGTGAAGTCGGCAACGAAGAAAACAGCCTGCGCAAGATCGGCAAGGCCGGCGCAAATCGCTGGCGTGGTATTCGTCCGACCGTTCGCGGTGTGGCCATGAACCCGGTCGATCACCCCCATGGTGGTGGTGAAGGCCGTACGGGTGAAGGCCGCGTTCCCGTCAATCCCTGGGGTCAGCCTGCCAAGGGTTATCGGACTCGTAGCAACAAGCGCACGAACAGCATGATCGTGCAGCGTCGTCATAAGCGTTAAGGGGTAGAGATATGGGACGTTCTGTAAAAAAGGGCCCGTTCATCGATGCCCATTTGCTTAAAAAAGTTGATGCTGCCCGCGCTGGTAACGACAAGCGCCCGATCAAGACCTGGTCGCGTCGTTCCACCGTGCTGCCTGATTTCGTTGGCCTGACCATCGCCGTGCATAACGGCAAGCAACATATCCCGGTCTACGTCACTGAAAACATGGTCGGTCACAAGCTGGGCGAATTCTCCCTGACCCGTACTTTCAAGGGTCATACCGCCGGCAAGAAGGCGAAGAAATAAGGAGGCCACATGGAAACTACTGCAACTCTGCGTGGCGTTCGCCTCTCTGCCCAGAAGGGCCGTCTTGTCGCCGACCTGGTTCGCGGCAAGTCGATTGGCAACGCGCTGAACATTCTGGCCTTCTGCCCCAAAAAGGGCGCTGGCATCATCAAGAAGGTGCTGCTCTCTGCTGTGGCGAATGCCGAGCACAACGACGGCGCTGATATTGACGAGCTGAAGGTCAAGACCATCCATGTCGAAAAGGGCATGGTATTGAAGCGCTTTGCCGCACGCGCCAAAGGTCGTGGCAACCGGATCGTCAAGCCGACCTGCCACATTTATGTGACGGTCGGGAACTGAGGATAAGCCATGGGACAAAAAATTCATCCAACAGGCTTCCGCCTTTGCGTCACCCGTGACTGGGATTCCCGCTGGTTCGCCAACAGCAAGGATTTTCCTGTCATGCTGGCCCAGGACGTAATGGTTCGTGAATACCTGAGCAAGAAACTCAAGCACGCCTCCGTCGGTCGTGTGCTGATCGAGCGTCCAGCCAAGAACGCCCGCATCACCGTGTTTTCCGCCCGTCCGGGCGTGGTGATCGGCAAGAAGGGCGAAGACATCGAAGTGTTGCGTTCCGATCTGCAGCGCATCATGGGCGTGCCCGTGCATGTGTCCATCGAGGAGATTCGCAAGCCTGAAACCAATGCCCAGCTGATCGCCGATTCCATCGCGCAACAGCTGGAAAAGCGGATCATGTTCCGCCGCGCCATGAAGCGCGCCATGCAGAACGCCATGCGTCTGGGTGCCCAGGGCATCAAGATCATGAGTTCCGGCCGTCTCAACGGCGCCGAAATCGCCCGTACCGAATGGTATCGCGAAGGTCGTGTGCCCCTGCACACCCTGCGCGCCGACATCGACTACGCCACTTCCACCGCCGAAACCACCTACGGTGCCATCGGTATCAAGGTGTGGGTGTACAAGGGCGACATGCTGGCGCGTGGTGAACAGCCTGAAGTCGAAGTGGCCGCTGATGATGCCCGTCGGGCCCGTCGTCCCCGTCCTGAAGGTGACAAGCCCCGCACGCCTCGTGCGGACAAGAAGCCTGCCGACGGTGATGCCAGGGCGCCCGCCAAGCGAGTAAGAAAGGCAGGTGCATAAATGCTGCAACCTAATCGTCGCAAGTACCGCAAGGAACACAAGGGCCGCAACGAGGGTCTCGCCACCCGCGGCGCCAAGGTTTCCTTCGGTGAGTGGGGCTTGAAGGCCATTGGCCGCGGTCGGCTGACTGCCCGCCAGATCGAAGCTGCCCGTCGTGCCATGACCCGGCACATCAAGCGGGGAGGGCGCATCTGGATCCGTGTTTTCCCGGACAAGCCCGTTTCCAAAAAGCCCGCCGAAGTCCGGATGGGTAACGGCAAGGGGAATCCCGAGTACTGGGTCGCCGAGATCCAGCCGGGCAAGGTCCTTTATGAAATGGATGGTGTGAGCGAAGAACTGGCACGCGAGGCATTCCGCCTGGCTGCAGCCAAGATCCCCTTCGCGACCACTTTCGTTACACGACACGTGGTGTGAGCATGAAAGCGATCGAATTGAGAAAGAAGAGCGTGGATGAGCTCAAGACTGAACTGCTGGACCTTCTGAAGGCCCAGTTCAGCCTGCGCATGCAAGTTGCCACGCAACAGCTGGCCAATACCAGCCAGATTGGCAAGGTCCGGCGTGACATCGCTCGCGTGCGTACCCTTATCCGTGAAAAGGCGGTGCAGCAATGACTGAGACCACGAGCAACAAGCGTACGCTGATCGGCCGTGTCGTCAGCAACAAGATGGACAAGACCGTGACGGTCCTGGTCGAGCGTCGGGTGAAGCATCCGATCTACGGCAAGATCATCACCAAGTCCAAGAAGTATCACGCCCATGACGAGATGAATGAAATGGGTGAGGGCGATCTGGTCGAGATTGAAGAGTCTCGTCCTATCTCCCGCTCCAAGACCTGGCGCGTCACCAGGCTGCTTGAAAAGGCAGTGATGGTTTAGTTTCAGGCTTGCATGAACGCGAAGAAGCCGGTATGATCCGGCTTCTTTGTTTCCCGTGGCCCTCCCGGGGTTGCGGATCAGGTTGATTTCTCCCTTACGGGTTCCAAAACTGTCCGCCACCGGCGGGATAAGTTGGAGTTAAAAATGATTCAGATGCAGACGGTTCTGGATGTCGCCGATAACACCGGCGCTCGTTCAGTAATGTGTATCAAGGTGCTGGGTGGCTCCAAGCGTCGCTATGCGAGCATTGGAGATGTCATCAAGGTCAGCATCAAGGATGCGGCCCCTCGCGGGCGCGTCAAGAAGGGTGATGTCTACAACGCCGTGGTGGTTCGTACCGCCAAGGGTGTGCGTCGTCCCGATGGCTCCGTGGTGAAGTTCGATGGCAATGCTGCGGTGCTGCTCAACAACAAGCTGGAGCCGATCGGCACCCGTATCTTCGGACCGGTTACCCGCGAACTGCGGACCGAGAAATACATGAAGATCGTTTCCCTGGCGCCGGAAGTGCTTTAAGGAGCCCGATATGGAAAAGATTCGTAAAGGTGACGAAGTCATCGTCATTACTGGCAAGGACAAGGGCAAGCGCGGCACGGTTTCTGTACGCGTGGATGCCGATCACCTGGTGGTCGAGGGCGTCAATCGTGCCAAGAAGCACGTCAAGCCCAATCCCATGAAAGGTGTGGCGGGTGGCATTGTCGACAAGGACATGCCCATCCATATCTCCAATGTGGCTCTGTTCAATCCTGCTACCTCCAAGGCCGACCGCGTTGGCATCAAGGTGCTGGAGGATGGCCGCAAGGTTCGCGTGTTCAAGTCGAACGGCGAACTGGTGAACGTGTAAGGAAACGACATGGCTCGCTTGTTTGAGATTTACAAGAAAGACGTGGCTCCGGAGCTGAGCAAGCGCTTCGGCTACAAGTCCGTCATGGAAGTCCCGCGCATCACCAAGATCACGCTGAACATGGGCGTGGGTGAAGCGGTGGCGGACAAAAAAGTGCTGGACCACGCGGTGGGTGACATGCAGAAAGTGGCGGGTCAGAAGCCCGTGGTGACCAAGGCGCGCAAGTCCATCGCGGGTTTCAAGATCCGTGATGGTTATCCCATTGGTTGCATGGTGACGCTGCGCGGCCCGCGCATGTATGAATTCCTGGATCGCCTGGTCAGCATTGCGCTGCCGCGGGTCCGCGACTTCCGTGGTGTGGCTGGCAAGGGCTTCGACGGTCAGGGCAACTACAACATGGGTGTGAAAGAGCAGATCATTTTCCCCGAAATCGAGTACGACAAGGTCGACGCCTTGCGGGGCATGAATATCAGCATCACCACCACCGCGAAAACCGACGAAGAGTGCAAGGCCCTCCTCGTTGCGTTCAAGTTCCCTTTCAAGAGTTGAGGCAGAGATGGCGAAACTTGCCCTGATTAACCGCGAAGAAAAGCGCCGTGCACTGGTGGCTCAATACGCGAAGAAACGCGAAGCGCTGATGACCGTCATCAATGATGCCGCCCTGTCTGAAGCCGAGCGTTATGAAGCTCGTCTGAAGTTGCAGCAGCTTCCCCGCAATGCCAGTCCTTCCCGGCTGCGCAATCGTTGTCAGCTCACGGGGCGTCCCCGTGGTGTGTTCCGCAAATTCGGCATGTGTCGTAACAAGATCCGCGAACTGGCCTTCGATGGCAAGATCCCGGGTGTTGTCAAGGCCAGCTGGTAAGCTCAGGAGGATAGAGATATGGCGATGAGCGATCCCATCGCGGACATGCTGACCCGCATCCGCAATGCCCAGATGGCTGAAAAAGCTGCTGTGGCAATGCCTTCATCCAAAGTCAAGGTAGCCATTGCTGCCGTGCTGAAGGACGAAGGTTATGTCGAAGATTATGCAGTGAAAGAGTCTGAAGGCAATAAGGCAACTCTGGAAATTGCCCTGAAGTATTATGCAGGTCGTCCCGTCATCGAGCGCATTGAACGCGTTTCCAAGCCCGGGCTGCGTATCTACAAGGGTTCAGAGGATATCCCCCGTGTCATGAACGGTCTGGGTATTGCCATCGTGTCCACCCCCCGGGGTGTGATGACTGACCGCAAGGCGCGCGCTACCAGGGTTGGTGGCGAAGTGCTGTGCATCGTGGCATAAGGGAGTAATCATGTCCCGCGTAGGTAAGAATCCGATCGTCCTGCCTGCTGGCGTTGAAGTCAGCGTCAGTGCCCAGGAAATCACCGTCAAAGGCCCGCTGGGTACTTTGAAGGCGGCCTCCCATCCGGCTGTTGAAGTCAGGGTGGAAGGCCAGAATGTACAGTGTGCCCGTGTGGCTGGCGTGGAAAACGCCTCTGCCATGTGGGGCACCATGCGTGCCAACCTGAACAACATGGTTGCCGGCGTTTCCAGGGGCTTCGAAAAGAAGCTGACCTTGGTGGGCGTGGGTTATCGTGCCCAGGTTCAAGGCGATGCAGTGAATCTGACCCTCGGTTTCTCTCATCCCGTCGTGCATAAGCTGCCCGCCGGTGTGAAGGCTGAAACGCCTTCGCAGACCGAGATTGTCATCAAGGGCGTGGACAAGCAGGCCGTCGGTCAAGTGGCCGCGGATATCCGTGCATATCGCAGACCGGAGCCTTACAAGGGCAAGGGTGTGCGCTATGCGGATGAAGTTGTTGTCCTCAAGGAAACCAAGAAGAAGTAAGGGTGGCATATGCTTAACAAGAAACAAGCGCGTCTGCGCCGTGCCCGCAAATCCCGGGCCAAAATCGCCGAGCTCAAGGCTGTGCGCTTGTGCGTTAACCGCACGAACTGCCACATTTATGCTCAGATCATCAGCGCCTGCGGTAGCAAGGTCCTGGCGGCTGCTTCCACCCTGGAAGCAGATGTGCGCAAGGACCTTGGCAATGGTGGCAATAAGGCAGCAGCGACCCTGGTGGGTAAGCTGATTGCCGAGCGCGCCAGGACCGCAGGGATCGAGACCGTCGCCTTTGATCGCTCCGGTTTCCAATACCATGGCCGCGTCAAGGCGTTGGCCGAGGCTGCCCGTGAAAACGGTCTGAAGTTCTGATCGCGGGCTCAAGGACGAGGTTAAAGAAATGGCTAAACCTGAAAGAAACAAGAAGCCGCAGCAGGCTGAAGAGCGTGATGACGGCATGCGGGAAAAGATGGTCTCCATCAACCGCGTCACCAAGGTGGTGAAGGGCGGCCGGATTCTCGGTTTTGCCGCACTGACCGTGGTGGGGGATGGTGACGGTGGCGTCGGCATGGGCAAGGGCAAGTCCCGTGAAGTGCCCGTGGCCGTGCAGAAGGCGATGGAAGAAGCCCGTCGCAAGCTGTTCAAGGTCAGCTTGAAGCACGGGACCTTGCATCACACCGTGGTTGGCAAGCATGGCGCCACTGAAGTCATGATTCAGCCCGCTCCCGAGGGGACTGGCATCATCGCCGGCGGCGCCATGCGTGCCGTCTTCGAAGTGATTGGCATCACCAATGTGGTGGCAAAGGCGCATGGCTCTACCAATCCCTACAACATCGTTCGCGCCACGCTGAACGGTCTGGCTCGCATGAACACGCCGGCCGAGATCGCTGCCAAGCGGGGCAAGAGCGTCGAAGAAATCCAGGGGTAAGAGATGTCCGAGAAAACTGTAAAGGTGACGCTCGTCAAGAGCATCATCGGGACCAAGCAATCCCACCGTGCCACCGTGCGCGGTCTGGGCTTGCGCAAGCTGAATCACACCGTGGAACTGGTGGATACGCCCGCGGTGCGCGGCATGATCCACAAGGTTTCCTACCTGCTGAAGTGCGAGGGCTGAGATGCGTCTGAATTCGATCAAACCCGCAGAGGGTGCCCGGCACGCGAACAAGCGTGTCGGCCGGGGTATTGGTTCCGGCTTGGGCAAGACGGCCGGTCGCGGCCACAAGGGCCAGAAGTCCCGCGCCGGCGGCTTCCACAAGGTCGGTTTCGAAGGCGGTCAGATGCCCATCTACCGTCGCCTGCCCAAGCGCGGCTTCGTGTCCCTGACCAATCACCGCAATGTTGAAGTTCGTCTGTACGAACTGAATGCCTTGCCCGTGGATGAAGTGGATCTGCTGGTGCTCAAGCAGGCTGGCCTGATCGCGGCTGATGCGCTGTCTGCCAAGGTGATTTTTTCCGGTGAAATCAGCCGCAAGGTGATCCTGAAGGGCGTCGGCGCCACCAAGGGTGCGAAGGCTGCGATTGAAGCCGCCGGTGGCAGTGTTGCCGTCAGTGTTGCCGTCTAACCCAAGCAGTGTGAAGGAATAGTATCTTGGCAGCAAAACCTGGTCTGGCGAAGGGTGGAAAGTTCGGCGATCTCAAGCGCCGCTTGTTGTTCCTCCTGGGAGCCTTGGTGGTTTACCGCATTGGCGCCCATATTCCGGTTCCAGGGATCGATCCTGCCGTGTTGGCCGATCTGTTCCAGTCGCAACAGGGTGGCATCCTGGGCATGTTCAACATGTTCTCGGGTGGTGCCCTGTCGCGTTTCACCATTTTTGCCCTGGGCATCATGCCCTACATCTCTGCATCCATCATCATGCAGCTGATGACCGTCGCCATTCCCCAGTTGGAAAGCCTGAAGAAAGAAGGGGAAGCGGGGCGGCGCAAGATTACGCAATATACCCGCTACGGCACCCTGGTCCTTGCCTTCTTCCAGGGGCTGGGGATTGCCATGGCGCTTGAATCACAAGCCGGGCTGGTGAATGATCCCGGCTTCCTGTTCCGGCTCACGACGGTGACCACCCTCGTGACCGGCACCGTGTTCCTGATGTGGCTGGGCGAGCAGATTACCGAGCGCGGCCTGGGCAACGGCATCTCGATCATCATTTTTGCCGGTATTGCGGCAGGTCTGCCCAGGGCCATCGCGGGCCTGTTCGAACTGGTGCGTACCGGTGCCATGCATCCGCTGTCTGCCATCGTCGTCTGCGTGCTGGTGGTGCTGGTGACCGCCTTCGTGGTGTTCGTGGAGCGTGGCCAGCGCAAGATCCTGGTGAATTACGCCAAGCGCCAGGTGGGGAACAAGGTGTATGGCGGGCAATCCTCGCATCTGCCTCTGAAGCTCAACATGGCCGGCGTGATCCCGCCCATTTTTGCCTCCAGCATCATTTTGTTCCCGGCAACGGCAGCCGGCTGGTTTGGCTCTGGTGAGTCCATGACCTGGTTGAAGGATGTGGCCGGTGCGCTTTCCCCGGGACAACCGATTTATGTACTGCTGTATGCGGCGGCCATTGTTTTCTTCTGTTTTTTCTATACGGCCCTGGTGTTCAATTCCAGGGAAACCGCCGATAACCTGAAGAAGAGCGGCGCCTTCATCCCCGGCATCCGGCCGGGTGAGCAGACGGCCCGTTATGTTGACAAGATCCTGATGCGCCTGACCCTGGTGGGGGCGGTGTACATCACCCTGGTCTGTCTGCTGCCCGAATTCCTGATCCTGAAATGGAATGTTCCTTTTTATTTCGGCGGGACTTCCTTGTTGATTATCGTGGTCGTGACCATGGACTTCATGTCCCAGGTGCAGGCTTATGTGATGTCGCACCAGTATGAAAGTCTCCTGAAGAAGGCGAATTTCAAGGGTGCCCCCTTGATCAAGTAATCAAGACATGGCGAAAGAAGATCTCATTGAAATGCAGGGCGAGGTGATTGAAAACCTCCCCAATGCGACTTTCAAGGTAAAGCTTGAAAACGGGCATGTGGTACTTGCCTTCATCTCCGGCAAGATGCGGATGCACTATATCCGCATCCTTCCCGGCGACAAGGTGACGGTTCAACTGACACCTTATGATCTATCCAGGGCCCGGATCGTTTTCCGGACCAAATAAGAATTCTCTACGCGTAACCCCAGGTGGGACGGGATCACGGCTGCTCCCTGACCACCTAATTGAGGAGTTGTAAAAATGAAAGTATTGCCTTCGGTGAAGCGCATTTGCCGCAATTGCAAGGTGATCCGCCGCAAGGGCGTGGTGCGCGTCATCTGCAAGGATCCGCGCCATAAACAGCGGCAGGGCTGAAACATGTCCCTGTTTGGATTTTTTTATTAATTTTGGCATCGTTGGGGTGAATCAATGGCCCGTATTGCAGGGGTAAACATTCCGAACCATCAGCACGCTGAGATTGCGCTGACCGCCATCTATGGTGTCGGCCGTTCTCGCGCACAGAAGATCTGTGAGGCTGCTGGTGTTACTTGTACCACCAAGATCAAGGACCTGTCGGACGCCGACATGGAGCGCTTGCGTGACGAAGTGGGTAAATTCACCGTTGAAGGTGATCTGCGCCGTGAAGTCACCATGAACATCAAGCGTTTGATGGACCTGGGTTGCTACCGTGGTCTGCGCCACCGCAAGGGCCTGCCCTGCCGCGGTCAGCGGACTCGTACCAATGCGCGTACCCGCAAGGGGCCGCGCAAGGCCATCGCCGGCAAGAAGAAGTGATAGGGACAGATCATGGCTAAGACCGCACAGAAAGTTCGCAAAAAAGTTAAAAAGAACGTGGCTGAGGGCATTGCCCACATTCATGCTTCCTTTAACAACACCATCATTACCATCACCGACCGTCAAGGCAATGCCCTGTCCTGGGCAACCTCCGGGGGTGCCGGTTTCCGTGGTTCCCGTAAGTCCACTCCCTTTGCTGCCCAGGTGGCTGCTGAAACTGCCGGCAAGGCGGCTCAGGAATGTGGCGTCAAGAATCTGGAAGTTCGTATCAAGGGCCCCGGCCCCGGTCGTGAATCTTCCGTCCGTGCGCTCAATGCGCTGGGCATGAAGATCACCGGTATCACTGACGTGACCCCGGTGCCCCACAACGGCTGCCGTCCGCCCAAAAAGCGCCGTATTTAAGGAGTTCTGAACGTGGCTCGTAATCTCGATCCGAAATGCCGCCAGTGTCGCCGCGAAGGGGAAAAGCTGTTCCTCAAGGGCGAAAAGTGTTTTACCGACAAGTGTGCCATCGAGCGCCGTGAGTATGCTCCCGGTCAGCACGGCCAGAAATCGGGTGCGCGTCTGTCTGACTATGGGGTGCACCTGCGCGCCAAGCAGAAGATTCGTCGTACCTACGGGGTTCTGGAAGGCCAGTTCCGCCGCACTTTTGCTGAAGCCGAGCGCCGCAAGGGCCAGACTGGCGAAAATCTGCTGCAACTGCTGGAAGCCCGTCTGGACTCCGTTGCCTACCGGATGGGTTTTGGTGCCTCCCGCACCGAAGCTCGCCAGGTCGTGCGCCACAATGGCGTGCTGATCAACGGCAAGCGCGTGAACATTCCTTCCTACACGGTCCGTCCTGGCGACGAGGTGGCACTGACCGACAAGGCCAAGGTTCAACTGCGTACCAAGGCCGCACTGGCTGCCGCCGAATCCCGTGGTTTCCCTGAGTGGGTTGCGGTGGATGTGAAGGAGGCCAAGGGTACTTTCAAGGCCATGCCGCAACGCTCCGAGCTCTCCCCGACCCTCAATGAAGGTCTGGTCATCGAACTGTATTCGAAGTAACCAGATTTCCGGCGAATAGAAAAAGGACAGCCCATGCAAAGTAATGCTCTCTTGAAACCGCGCATCATCGACGTCCAGAGCGTCTCCCCGGTGGAAGCCCGGGTCGTGATGGAGCCTTTTGAGCGCGGCTTCGGGCATACCCTCGGGAATGCCTTGCGCCGCATCCTGCTTTCCTCCATGGATGGCTATGCACCGACCCAGGTTTCCATCGACGGCGTGCTGCATGAGTACTCCACCATCGATGGCGTGGAACAAGATGTGGTCGACATCCTCCTGAATCTGAAGGGGGTGGTGTTCAAGCTGCATAATCGTTCCGAGGCCCTTCTGACCCTCAAGAAAGAAGGCCCGGGCGTGATCCGTGCCGGGGATATCGAGGTTTCCCATGATGTGGAAATCATCAATCCCGAGCATGTGATTGCGCACCTGCAGCCCGGCGGCAAGCTGGCCATGGAGCTCAAGGTTGAAAAGGGGCGCGGCTATGTGCCTGGCAACCTGCGCAATCTGGGCGATGCCAAGACCATTGGTCAATTGGTGCTCGATGCTTCCTTCAGCCCCATCAAGCGTGTTTCCTATTCCGTGGAATCCGCACGGGTGGAGCAGCGTACCGACCTGGACAAGCTGATCGTTGAAATCGAGACCAATGGCGTCATTCAGCCGGAAGAAGCCATTCGTCAAGCCGCCCGCATCCTGATGAGCCAGCTGGAAGTGTTTGCTGATCTCGAAGGGACTGCGCCGGCTGTGGAAGCGGCCAGGCCAGCCCAGGTGGACCCCATCCTCCTGCGCCCGGTGGACGATCTGGAGTTGACGGTTCGTTCGGCCAACTGTCTGAAAGCAGAAAACATTTACTACATTGGCGACCTGATTCAGCGCACCGAGAATGAACTTCTGAAGACCCCGAACCTGGGCCGCAAGTCCCTGAACGAGATCAAGGAAGTGCTGGCCTCCCGTGGCCTGACCCTCGGCATGAAGCTGGAAAACTGGCCGCCCGCCGGTCTGGAACGGGCTTGATCGCCTGATCACCCCTACCGACCTGCGCCCTTAAAGGGACGCCTGTACAAAAGAAAGGAATTAACCATGCGTCACCGTCTTGGTTTGCGGAAACTGAACCGCACCAGCAGCCATCGTCTCGCGATGCTGCGCAACATGTCCGTCTCGCTGCTCAAGCACGAGGCGATCAAGACCACTTTGCCCAAGGCCAAGGAATTGCGCCGGGTGGTGGAGCCCATGATCACTTTGGGCAAGAAGCCCAGTCTGGCCAATCGCCGTCTGGCTTTTGATCGTCTGCGTGATCGTGAAATCGTCGGAAAGCTGTTTGAAGTTCTGGGGCCCCGCTATGCCAACCGTCCGGGTGGCTACCTGCGCATCCTGAAATGCGGATTCCGTGTGGGCGACAATGCTCCCATGGCCTTCGTGGAACTGGTGGACCGTCCGGATCCCGTCGAGGGTGAGGACGTGCTGGAAGACAGCAGCGAAGCCTGATTGCTTCAGGTAAGCCATGAAAAAACCGGGCGGCTGCCCGGTTTTTTCATGGCCGGTTTCAACTATGGCTCAGCAGCAACAAGGAGACATCATCCTGGGCGGGATTGGCGCTCAGATGCTCGCCCAAAGCGTGCATCAGGACCTTCTTGCGGCTTTCCGGACTGCTATGCAGCAGGGTCTCGCGCAACCCTTCCAGGCCGAAGGCTTCACCATCGCCGCGTTCTGCTTCGATCAGACCGTCCGAGAACAGCAGGATCTGGTGCCCCTGGCTCCATTCGAAAGATTCCACGGCGATATCCAGTTCCTGATTGCTGACGATACCCAGCGGCAGATGGGTGGAGGCAAAGTGGCGGATTTCCCGTCCCCATTCATCCAGGAGCAGTGCAGCTGGCGTGCCGCCGACCCAGATTTGACCATGCCCGCCTTCTGGGGCAACAAAGACCAGCGAAAGGGCCACGAAACGCCCGGTTGGAACCGACTCCAGCAACTGTTGATTCAGTTCCTGGAGGATGTTGGAAAGGGACTGGTTCTGTGAGGCCATGCGATAGAACAGCGCCAGTACGGGCAGGACGGAGATGGCGGCAGCCAGTCCATGGCCGGTGGCATCCGCCAGCAGGGCATAGCGGCCCCCTGCCGGTGAACGGGCTGCGGCGACCACGTCTCCACTGAAGGTGGTGGTGGGGGCGACCCAGTATTGCACCAGAGGGTCCTGTAGACCGGGGCGATGCAGTTGTAATTCAATCAATTGCTTGGCGAGGCGTTGTTCATCCTGTACGGCCTCATGAAAAGCGCCCAGTTGATGTTGCGTCTGCTGCTCCGCGCTAATGTCGCGCAGGATACCGACAAAAAAGCGATCGCCTTTCTGGCGCAATTCCGAGACGGCAAGCTCGGCGGGAAAGGTCTGGCCATTGCGGCGCATGGCGATTACATTCCGGCGGCTGCCTATGACCGTTGGGGGGCCGCCAGCGAGGTAGCGGCTGATGTAAAAATCATGTTCCTGGCTCTGTGGCGCGGGCATCAACACTGCAATGTTCTGGCCGTGCAGTTCGCTGGCCGGCCACTGGAAAATGATTTCCGTGGCCAGATTGCATTGCTGGATGATGCCGTGCCGATCAATCGTGATGATGGCCTCGAGGATGCTGTTGGAGAGATTTTCGATCCGGCTCAGTGCGCTTTGTGCTTCGGACTGAAAGTACAGGGCTCGCTGGATGACGCGCAATTTGGCTGCGAGGATGACGAAGTTGATCGGCTTGCTGAGGTAATCATCGCCACCGGCCTCCAGGCCGGCGAGCAGGTTCTGGTCGCGGTCAAGGGCCGAGAGAAAGATCACGGGTATCCATTTCTCCGTGTGTGCCTTGATCTGGCGCGCGGCATCAAAGCCATCCATCACCGGCATCATGATGTCCATCAGCACCAGGTCGGGCGGTTCCGCGTTGAAGGCGGCCACCGCTTCTGCCCCGTTGCTGACGCATCGCACCTGATGACCGAGTTTGCTGAGAAAAACTTCGAGCAATCGCTGATTGGAAAGGGTGTCGTCCGCGACAAGGATGTTCAGAGGCGGCAGATTGGCTGGGGGAGGGGTCATGTGGAGGTTCCAGTATTCAGGGTCAGGGCCAGGGTGGCCTGTACGATATTGCCCTTGCCCTGATATTCAAGGGCAGTAAAGCTCAGGGTGCGCGCCAGGGCGATGCCGCGGCCGTTGGGATCAAAGGCCCGTTCGGGGCTGAATTCAAGGTAGGGAGACCAGTCAAAGCCAGGGCCCTGATCTTCGATACGCACGATCAAGGCTTGCGCTTGCCGGGCGATCCGCACCTCCACCACCTTGTCCTGATTTTCCGCCAGGCCGGCGCGCCGGGCGATTTCATTGTGCCAGTCATCCGTCTGCTTCAGCCTCGATTTCTCGGCGTAAGTGATGCCCAGATTGCCATGCTCCACCGCGTTCAGCATCAGTTCCATCAGGCCTAGTCGGGCCGCCTCGGGCTGGGGGCTGGCTTGCGCCAGAAAGGCCGAGAGTTGCCCCGCCTCTTCCACCGTCCTGATGCAAAAACGAGCCTCCTGCAAAAACTGCAGGCCGCGCCAGCGTTCGCTTTCCAGCTGCCGCATGGCGGTTCTTTCCCGGGCCTCCTGCAGGGCGGCCCGGATGATGGCCAGCAATCCTTCCCGCTCATAAGGCTTGGTCAGGTAATAGTAAGCGCCGGCCTCGAGCCCCTCGCGGATCTGCTGAGGGCTGCAGGCGGCTGTTTGCATGATGACGGGCAGGGTATTGAAACGGGGGTCGGGTTTGATGCGGCGCAACAAGGCCATCCCATCCAGACCCGGCATCATCCGGTCGAGCAGGACGGCATCGTAGCGGCGGGGATTCTGGTCCAGGGCCTGCCAGGCACTCTCACCCGATGCGCAGAAGTCGGCTGAGAAACCGGAGCCTTCCAGATATTCCTCGATGATCTCCAGGTTGATGGGTTCGTCGTCCACAACCAGCAGGTGGTCGGTCATGGAGGGTTTTCCTCTCGCGGTGGGTTGTTGTCAGCATTGGGCAGGGACACGATCAGACGTGCGCCCCCTTCGGCGCGGATCTCGGCATGAATCCGGCCCCGGTGCGCCGCCATGATTTCACGGCAGATGGCCAGGCCCAGGCCAGAGCCGCCCGCCCCCGTGCGGGTCCGGCTACTCTGGGCGAATTTGTCAAAGATGACTTCCAGTTCATCGGCAGGAATGCCGGGACCCTGATCTTCCACGACCAGGGTAAGTGCGGACATCCGGCCCTGGTCGGAGTTGCGTCGTCCGCGCGGAATCTCCGTGGTGCTGAAGATAAAGCGGATGCAGCCTCCCGCGGGAGAGAAGCGAATGGCATTGGACAGCAGATTGTTCAGGACCTGGGCGAAGCGGGGGGTATCGGCGAAGGCCATGGTGCTGGCGCAATGCTGCTCGATCGTGACCTGCAATTGTTTCTTCTGAAGTAGCGGATCGAGTTCGCTCACGACCTGTTGCAAGATGGGCAGCACATCCTGAAAGCTGGGGGTGATTTCCATTTTCCGGGCTTCGAGCCTGGCCAGGTCGAGCAGATCATTGACCAGCGTCAGCAAGCGTTCAGCACTTTGCTCGATGCGCTCGAAATAGCGGTGGATTTTTTCGTTGCCTTCGGACTTGCCCAGACCCATGCTGGCGAAACCGAGCATGGCATGCAGGGGGGTGCGCAATTCGTGGGACATGTTGGCCAGAAACTCCGACTTGGCACGGCCGGCTTCCCGGGCATCCTTCAGGGCGATTTCAAGCAGTTCGGTGCGCTCTTCCACCAATTCCTGCAGGCGGTCCCGGTGCTGATGGAGTTCGATTTCCGCCAGTTTTCTGGCATCGATGTCAGAGAGGGAGCCGGCCATGAGCAGGGGCTGGCCCTGGGCGTCCCAGGTGGCCTGGCCCTTGATGTTGAACCACTGCCAGTGACCGTCGGCGCGTTTCATGCGGACTTCAAGATCATAGGGCGCGCGTTGCTTCAAATGGGTCTCGAGTGCCTGGCGGCGGCGGGGAATGTCGTCTGGATGCAGGCGGCGCAGGAAAAAATCATCGCTTTGTTCGATGCTCGATCCGGTATAGCCGAGCAGGCGGATGACGCGCTCGGAAAAATAGGTATTGCCAGTGCAAAAATCCCGGTACCAGATGCCATCGTTGGCACCTTCGGCCGCCAGGCGGAAGCGCTGCTCCGATTTTTCCAGGGCCCGGGTCATGTCCTGGGCCTGAGCCTGGGCGCGCTGGCCCTGGGTCGTGAGGATCCACAACAAGATGGCGGCCAGGGTGGCGAGTCCGCCGCCGGCAATCAGACTGATGCTGACCGGATTCTGCCAGGCCAGCCAGGCCGGAGGGGAGGCGCCTACGAAGCGGAGCAGCCAGGTCCGCGAGCCGAAACTCAGCTCACGTTCTTCTTGCAGGGTTTCCTTCAGGACGGGCGGCCGTTCGGGTTGGGTGTCGTGCAGCAGGGTCAGTTGTTGTCCCCCCTTCTGGCTCTCGAAGCCCTGGTCATCAAAAATCTGCAGGGCCAGATCAAGATTGTGAATGTAATTCAGGGTCTGCATCAGGTCGCTGATGCGGAAAGCGGCAAAGACATAGCCACGCAGGGCTTGCTGACGCTCCGCTACCGTACCGGTGGGCTGATTTTCGGCGTACAGGGGAAGGAAGAGTTCAACGCCGGGGCGGGGCGGCGTGTCGCGGTCGGAAAACAGTTGCAGGCGGCGAGTCATGCTCACCGCCGCTTCATCCCGGGCGTGTTCCATCGCCTCCCGGCGCACCGGGTCGGAGGTCGGGTCGTAGCCCAGTCCGCGCAGATTGGTGCCGGCCAGCGGCGAGATATAAAGAACGGGGAAACGCAAGGGCCGGCCGGATGGAAAGATCCGGTAATCCGGCTGGTTCAACTCCCGTCGCGCCTGGGCGATGAAGCGCTCCACCGCCTCGGGTGCCACCGCAGGCAGGTAGCCATAGGCTTGCAGTTCGGGCAAATGGGTGAGGATGTCCTGCTGCTGGCTGAAGTGCTGCCAACGGCTGTGGTCGAGACGAGGGGTGCTGCTCACGAAGGCGCGCAGGATTTGCAGGAACTGGGCGTGATAGCGCAGGCGGTCGCGAATTTCCACCGTCACCAGGGCGGCATCGACCGAAAACCGGGTTTGACGTTCCAGCTGCTGCTGCTGGTAAAGGTGGCGGGCAAATAGCGAGGTGGCCAGAAAGATGCTGCCGAAGGCCAGGGCAGTGAGCAGCCAGCGGCTGGCGGGAAGTGACAGGAGCGGGTGCTTGAGTGAAATGAGGGCAGGCATGGGACTCAGGTCCGGCTTTCCTGTTGCTGAATAACCCACATTTGAGCATAAACGCCGTTCTTTGCCAGCAATTCTGCATGGCGCCCCTCGGGGTGGCCGTACTGGATGGTGTCGTAGCGCGTGTCGTTGAGCCGCACCGTGGTCTGGGGGAGGGTGCCGATGGCGTTTCTCGGGATGAACTGGCTGAACTGGCTGAGCTGGCTGAACTGGCGGCCATCGATGCCGATGGGGCGGTGTGCATGGGTTCAGGCGGGGCGAGCCGGCCAGTATATGAAAATTTGCGATGATCTGAGAAAATCAGCGCCTTTGTGAGGAGCTTCGCCGTGATCGATCAAACTGTCCGCCTGCCCGACCGGCAGCCCATCTTGCGCCTGATGCCGATGCCCAAGGAAGAAAACGTGTTCGGCGACATCTTCGGCGGCTGGGTCATGGCCCATGTGGACCTGGCCGGCGGCCTCGAAGCCATGCGCCATTCCCGGGGGCGGGTGGCCACGGTGGCCGTCAATGCCTTCCAGTTCCACCAGCCGATCTCCTCTGGCGATCTGGTCAGTTTCTATGCGGAAGTCATCAATGTGGGCCGTACCTCCATGACCGTGGCGGTTCAGGTTTTTGCCGAGCGGCATCCCTCCAATCCGGTGTTTGTCAAGGTCACGGAAGCAACACTTACCTACGTGGCCCTGGACGCGGACGGCAACAAGCGCGACGTGCCCCGGGAAAATGCGTAGAATCCAGAACTTATTGTCATTGCCCTGGTTGTGAGCCAAATCATGAACAAAATGCACGCCCTGTCCGCCGCGCTCCTGGCTGCCTTTTCCGGCACGGCCCTCGCTGGTGGCTTTCAGTCCATGGAGCAGAACGCCAGCGGCCTCGGCACCGGCTATGCCGGCTCTGCCGCGGTGGCAGATAATGCCAGCACCATCTTCTACAACCCGGCCGGCATGACCCGCCTGCCGGCCCGCCAGGTTTCCCTGGGCCTGGTTGGCGCCCTGCACAACTATGAGTTCAACAATGAAGGTTCCATCGGTACCGGTGGCAATGGTGGCGATGCCGGCGAATGGCGCGCCCTGCCCAATGCCTACCTGTCCTGGGCCCTGAGCCCGGAATGGGTGGTGGGCCTGGGGATTTCCTCCCCCTTCAGCCTGCACACCGATTACGACGACAACTGGCTGGGCCGCTTCCAGAGCGTCGAGGCCGAAGTCCGCACCTTGAACGTCAATCCCTCCGTGGCCTACAAACTGTCCGAGAAGGTCTCCCTGGGCCTGGGGCTCAACTATCAGAAGATCAAGGTGGATACCGCCTTGAATAATGGGGTGGGCGCTCTGGTGCGCACCTCCACCGACGACAGTGCCTGGGGCTGGAATGCCGGCGTGCTGTTCACCCTCTCTCCGGCGATGCGGATCGGGGTGGCTTACCGCTCCGCCATCAAGTACGACCTGGACGAGCCCGTCAATCTGACCGGCTCTCCCGCCGCGGTTGCCAGCCGCAATCTGGATCTGCCGGGCACCTTCACCCTCTCGGTCTGGCAGCAGGTCTCGGATCGCTGGGAGGCCATGGGCGATCTTTCCTACACGCACTGGAAGGTCAATGACGACTTCGAGCGTGACAGCTGGCGTTTTGCCTGGGGGGCCGCCTACAAGTACAACGAGACCTGGAAGTCCCGGTTTGGCATTTCCTACGATCGCAGCCCGCTGCGGGACGGCGAGCGCAACGCTCAATTGCCCGATGGGCATCGTATCGGCTTTAGCATCGGCGGCCAGTACAAGCCCAGCCAGAACTCGGCCCTGGATTTCGGCTACACCTACCAGTGGATGAAGAACACCCGGATCGATCAAGCCCAGGCCGCGGTGCCGGTGACACGCCTCAAGGGTGAATACGATGCTGGCGGCCACCTGCTGGGCGTGCAATACACCCAGAGTTTCTGATCCGGACTTGAAGAGGCGGCATGCAGCTGAGCCTGGGAGATCCGAGCTTGGGCTGGCGTGAAGGATTGCTGGCCCTGATCCTGGGGGTTGTCGTCTACATGGTCTGGCTGCTCTGGCGCATGCGTCGCATCAGCCGGCGTGATGCAGCGGCACCGGCGCCCCAGGAGCCGCGTGGCGGCCTTCTGGATGATCTGGGGCGAGTCGATCCGGTCGTCGTCCGTGCGGCGGAGCAGGCCGCCGCACCGGAAAACCAGCCGGAGCCGGCCTGGCCTGCCGAAAATCGCAGTTTCGCCCAGGAAGCGTTCATGGAGGGGGTCGAGCGGGAAATGGAGCAGATGCGCGAGGAAGTGGATTCCCTGCGCGGTGCCCTGGCCGCCCTGCGCGAAGAAATTTCCAGTCTGCGCGAGGATTTGCAGCAGGAGATCCATTCCAGCCGGGCCGCCCAGAATGCCTCTCCCCTCTATAGCGACGCCATGCAGATGGCCATTCTCGGCCACGATGCCCTGACCATCTCCGAGCGTTGCGGTATCGCGCGGGCCGAGGCTGAACTGGTGGTGGCCCTGGTCAAGAACAAGGAGGGAGGGCGCTCATGACCCAGGATGCTTTTGCACCGGAAAGCCTGGGTCAGGAAGCCGAGCAGCGCAGCCGCATCGTCAAGCGCCTGATGTTTGCCGCCCTGCTGGTGGGGCTGCTGCTGGGCCTGCTGGCCTTCTTTGATTACCTGAGCACGACCGAAGAAGCGGAAGTCCCCGAGTTCACCGAGCCGGTACCGGTTGCCCCCAAACGGCAGCTGACCCAGCCGGTGACGGCGGCGGAGCCGGAAGCCGCCCCCGCTTTGCCGCCTCCCTCCCTCCCGCCGGAAGCCCCTGCGCCCGCGCCGGATGTTCCTGCGGCCCCGGTTGTGGAAGCGGCTCCGGTTGTGGAAGCGGCCCCGCCGCCGCGCCCCGAGCCCGCCCTGCCTGCGGCGTCCGCGGCGTCCGCGGTAAAAGCGCCAGACAAGCCCCAGCCCCGCGTTTTCCCACCGGCTTTACCCAAAGTGGCCCCCATCACCCCCCCTCCGGCGCCAAGCCCGCCTCCCGTCCCAAGCCCGAGGGCCACCCCGGCAGCCGCCGTGCCGGAATTCACGACACTACCCTCCGCCGCCCCGCCGCTGGCTCCACCCGCCCCGCCGCCATCGCCCCCGCCCCCGCCCTCACCTCCTTCGGTGCCGCCGCCGGTACAGCCGCCGACTCCAGCGCCCGCCGTCAAGCCGCCGCTCCCGGCCCCTGCGCCAGTCAAGCCGCCGGTCCCGATCCCCGCGCCTCCTCCTGCCCCCAGCCCCCGGCCTGCGCCGGTGGCGCCGCGGCTGTTCTCGGGTTTCGTGGTCCAGGCCGGGGTGTTCACCAGCACCCAGCGGGCTGAGGAACTGCATGCCAGACTCGCCTTGCACGGCATCCCTTCCACCATCGAAGCCCGGGTTCAGGTGGGGCCCTTCAAGAGCCAGGCCGAGGCCGACGCGGTCCGGGCCAAGATGAAGGCTGTCGGCATCGACGGGGTGGTGTTGCCGCTCGTCCAGCGCTGATCCGCCAGGCTTGCCGGTGGGCTCATGATCCGGCCAGCTGCTTTTCCAGCCGTTTTGCAAACACCGTCATTTCCTTGGCGGCCTGCACATCGCCCTTCTGCGTTGCCGTGGCGATGCCCTGGCGGTAGGCCTGCAGCGCCGCTTGCGGCTGCGCGTCGGCCGCCAGGGCCTTGCCCAGCAGCTTCCAGGCGGCGGAATAAGACGGGTCCCGGCGCACCGCCTCGCCCAGATGCAGCGCCGCTTTAGCCATGTCTCCCGCCTTTAGCCACTCATTACCCAGACCGTAACGCAGCAGGGCGCCATCCCGGGGGCCATCCAGCAGTTTTTCCAGGTTTTGGATTATGGGTGTGCTCATTTAACATGCCTCTTTTCTTTCACTCAGAACTGAGACCCCGCCATGCGCAAAACGATCATTTCCACGCCCAAGGCCCCGGCCGCCATCGGCACCTATTCCCAGGCCGTCAAGGTGGGCGACACCATCTACCTGTCCGGCCAGATCGGCCTGGACCCGGCGGCCATGACCCTGGCAGATGGCATCGACGCCCAGATCATCCAGGTTTTCGAGAACCTGAAAGCCGTGGCCGAAGCCGCCGGGGGGGCGCTGGCCGACGTGGTGAAGCTCAATGTCTTCCTCACCGACCTGGGTAATTTTGCCAAGGTCAATGAAGCCATGGCCCGCTATTTCAGCGCGCCCTTCCCGGCCCGGGCTGCCGTCGGCGTCAAGGAACTGCCCCGGGGCGCCCTGGTGGAAGCCGATGCGGTGATGTGTCTGGGCGCATGAAAAAAGGGGCGGCGGCTCCCGCCCCCAAAAGGGGCTCCGGCCTCGAACCGTTGCTCAAGCGGCTGGGGCTGCGGCGGCGGGAAGACCTGCTGCTGCACCTGCCGCTGCGCTACGAGGATGAAACCTGCATCACGCCGATTGCCCAGGCTCCCTGGGTGGGGGGAGTGCAGGTGGAAGGCGAGGTGTTGTCCTGCGAGGTGCAGCTGCGCCCCCGGCGGCAGCTGGTGGCGGTGCTGGACGATGGCAGCGGCCGCCTGATCCTGCGCTTCCTCAGCTTCTACCCCAGTCAGCAGCAGGCTCTCCTGCCTGGCCACCGGGTGCGTTGCCTGGGTGAGGTACGCAACGGCTTCTTCGGGGCCGAGATGGTGCACCCCCGCTTGCGCCAGGTGCGGGCAGACACGCCCCTGCCCGAGGCCCTGACCCCGGTGTATCCCACTACGGCGGGGCTGGCCCAGTCGGCCCTCTCCCGGATCATCGCCCGCGCCCTTTCCGGCCCGGCCCTGGAGGAAGTGCTGGCGCCGGAATGCCTTGCCCGGCACCGCCTGCCCACCCTGTGGCAGGCGATCCGGGCCCTGCACGGCCCCCGGCCCGGTGATTCCCTGGAAGCCCTTTTAACCCGCAATCACCCGGCCTGGCGGCGGGTGAAGCTGGACGAACTGCTGGCCCAGCAGCTTTCCCTGCGCCAGGCCTATCTGGCCCGGCGCGAAGTGGGGGCGCCACCCCTCACCGGTTCCGGCGAGTTGGCCAGGCAACTCAAGGCCCGGCTGCCCTTTGCCCTTACCAGCGCCCAGGAGCGGGTCGAGGCCGAGATCCTCGCCGACCTGGCCCAGCCCCATCCCATGCAGCGCCTGCTCCAGGGCGACGTGGGCAGCGGCAAGACCCTGGTGGCGGCCCTGGCGGCCTGCCAGGCCATTGCTTCAGGCTGGCAGGCCGCCTTCATGGCGCCGACGGAAATCCTGGCGGAACAGCATTATCTCAAGCTCAAGGATTGGCTCGAACCCCTGGGTGTGAGCGTGGCCTGGCTCACCGGCAGCCTCAAGGCCAGGGCCCGGCGTGAGCAGATCGAAGCAGCAAGGCAGGCCGGGCTGGTGGTGGGCACCCATGCCCTGATTCAAGAAGGGGTGGATTTCGGGCGCCTGGGCCTGGTCATCATCGACGAGCAGCACCGCTTTGGTGTCCAGCAACGCCTGGCCCTGCGCCAGAAGGGCGGCACGCCGCATCAGTTGATGATGTCGGCCACCCCGATTCCCCGCACCCTGGCCATGAGCCATTACGCCGATCTGGATGTGTCGGTGCTGGACGAACTGCCGCCGGGCCGCACCCCGATCCGCACCCGTCTGGCCCGGGACGACCGGCGCGATCAAGTGATGGATTATGTGCGCCGCAAGGTCGGGGAGGGCCGCCAGGTGTATTGGGTCTGCCCCCTGATCGAGGAATCCGAAGCCCTGCAGTTGCAGACCGCCCTGGAGACCCATGCCTGGCTGCAGCAGGAACTGGCCGGACTCTCCATCGGCCTGGTCCATGGCCGCCTCAAGGCCCCGGAAAAGCAGGCGGTGATGGCGGCCTTTGCTGCCGGCGAAGTGGATCTGCTGGTGGCGACCACGGTGATCGAGGTGGGGGTGGATGTGCCCAATGCCAGCCTGATGGTGATCGAACACGCGGAGCGCTTCGGCCTCTCCCAGTTGCATCAGCTGCGCGGCCGGGTGGGGCGCGGCCTCCACGAGAGCGTCTGCATCCTGCTCTATGCCGAACCCCTGTCCGACACCGCCAAATCCCGCCTGAAGATCATCTTCGAACACACGGACGGCTTCGAAATCGCCCGCCAGGACCTGCAGCTACGAGGGCCGGGCGAATTCGTCGGCAGCCGCCAGAGCGGGGTGCCCCTGCTGCGCTATGCCGATCTGGAAAGGGATGCGGACCTGGTGGAATTGGCCCGGGAACTGGCCGAGGATCTGCTTGCCCAGGCGCCGGCCAAAGCGGCCCTGCAACGGGAGCGCTGGCTGGGCGGGCGCGAGGAAATGCTCAAGGTCTGATGCGGCCCCGCTGAGGGGGAGCCATACCCGCAGCCGCGGGATTCCCGGTTTCGAAAACCCGGTCCGGCTCAAGTCTGCTGGGCCGCGTAGGCCGATACACTGACCCCCGCCGCGGCCAGGAATTCGCGCAGGCGCTTCACATCCGGGCGGGCAAACTCGTTGCTGTGGTGCGGGTGGTGCAAAATGAACTCATGACCGTTCAATAGCACCCTGAAGCGGGCGCCGTGGCTGGACTCGATCTGGGCGCCCAGATGGTTGAGCAAGGATTCCACCTCGTGCCACTGCAAATTGTTGGGCGAGGGGTCATGGAAAATGGCTTCCAGGGTATGCAGGTGTTTGTGGCTCATGGCGGGCTCCCTCGAAATGCGGGTACGGTATGTACAGTATGTTTCCGATAGTAGCCGATTTGCGGCGCACAGGGCCGCATGGGTCAGCCGCTTGGATCGTCCGCTTGGGTCATTCGCCTGGATCATTTAATCCCAGCGCTGCTGATAGGAGAAGGTCGGCAGTTTCCAGCCAAAGCGTAGCGCCAGCATGCGAAAGGCAAAGCCGGCGGCAAAGCAGATCACGGTCGTGAGATCGGCATCGACGCCCAGGTGGCGCAGGACGAGGAACAAGGCGCAGACCAAGAGGGAGACGCTGGCATACAACTCGCGGCAGAACACCACGGGCACCTGGTTGCACAGCACATCGCGCAGGATGCCACCGCAGATGCCCGTGATCATGCCGGCCATGATCACCACGACCACCGGGTAATCGAGCGGTAACGCCACGTTGCAGCCGATCAGGGAGAAGGCCACCAGGCCCAGGGCGTCGAGCATCAGGAAGATGCTTTTCATGTGGTGCATGAAGTGTGCGAGCAAGGTGGTGGCCAGACCGGCGGCAATCACCAGGTAAACATATTCCGGATGCTGGGTCCAGCCGATGGGATAGTGTCCCAGGACGACATCCCGGATGGTGCCGCCGCCCAGGGCGGTGACAAAGGCAATCACCGCCACCCCGAAGAAATCCATGTCGCGGCGACCGGCCGCCAGGGCGCCGGACATGGCTTCGGCGGTAATGGCAATCAGATAAATGAGCGGCAGCAGGTCGAATTGCTGGGTGGCAAGGGGTTGAAAAATCTGGGCGAGACCATCGCGCATGGAAGAGACTCCGTCAAAATGGGGAAGCCTCGCTGCGGATGCTGCCGTGACGTCGCTCCCCCTGTCTTTTTTACCTGCGCGATCATGGGAGCTGGCGCCTGCGGCAAAGCCTGTGCATCCGGCGCGCTCCTGCGGGGCCGGCGATTATCGGGATTCAGGGGAATGCGTGTCAAGCAAGTGAGTCCCTGGAATTTTTTTGCGCTAAGGTAGCGGAGTTTTCGATCATGATGCGTGTTGAATCCGGTCTGGGGCAAAAGGAAAATCATGAAAACCCTGTTTCGCTCCCTCCTCAGATGCGTCATCCGGTTCTTGTTCCGGGTACAGGTGCGGGGGCAGCCGGAGGCACTCGAAGCCCGGCCTCTGCTGGTGATTGCCAACCACGTGTCGTTTCTGGATGGCCTGTTGCTGGGCCTGTTCCTGCCCATCGAGGACCCGGTGTTCGTGGTTCATACCGGAGTGGTGAACAATCCCATCTTCCGCCTGGTGCTGAAGCTCTCCGAGCATCTGACGGTGGACCCCGTCAGTCCCATGGCCATGAAGAAGGTGATCCGGTTGCTGGAGGCGGGGCGCCCCGTGGTGATTTTCCCCGAGGGGCGCATCACCCTGACCGGCAGCCTGATGAAGGTTTATGACGGCCCGGCCTTCGTGGCCGCCAGGACCGGGGCCACCCTGTTGCCGGTGTGTCTGGATGGCCCTTCGCGCAGCCATTTTTCCCGGCTTTCCGGCCGGCATCCCAAGCAATTTTTTCCCCGCATCACCTTGACCATCCTGCCCCCCCGGACCTTCCCCTGGCCGGATGCGCCGACGGCCAAACTGCGTCGGCACCGGGCCGGAGAGGCCATGCGCCGCCTGATGCAGGAGATGATCTTCGCCTCCCATTCCCCCCGGACCCTCTATGCCAGCTTCTGCGATGTGATGCAGATTCATGGCCGCCGCCGGATGCTGGAGGACATCAAGCAGGTGGAGTATTCCGCTCACGAGCTGCTCAAGATGACCCTGATGCTGAGCCGTCTGGTGGCGCGCCAGACCCGGCCGGGGGAGAGGGTGGGGTTGCTGCTGCCCAATCTGGCCCCCACCCTGGGTTTGATCCTGGGCTTGCCGGCCTTGCAACGGGTGCCGGCCATGCTCAATTACACGGCGGGGAGCGAGGCCATGCAGGCCGCCTGTACTGCCGCCGAGGTCAGGACCCTGGTGACTTCCCGGGCCTTTGTGGAACAGGCCGGACTGGCCGGCAAGCTGGATGCCTTGCAGGGTGTCGAGCGGCTGTATCTGGAAGACCTGCGTGCCAGCATCGGTCTGGGTGACAAGCTCTGGCTGATGGCCTGGGCCCTGTGGTTCCCGCGCCGAGTCGAATTGCCGGGTTCCCCCGAGGATGCGGCAGTGGTGTTGTTTACCTCGGGTTCCGAAGGCAAGCCCAAGGGCGTGGAGCTCTCGCACCGGGCGATCCTGGCCAACATCGCCCAGATCCGCGCCGTGGTGGATTTTTCCGTCGACGACAAGGTGCTCAATGCCTTGCCCATCTTCCATTCCTTCGGCCTTACCGCCGGCACCCTGTTGCCGGTGCTGTCGGGGGCCCGCCTGTTCCTGTACCCCTCACCCCTGCACTACCGGGTGATTCCCGAACTGGCCTATGACCGGGGCTGCACGGTGCTGTTTGGCACCAGCACCTTCCTGGGCCATTACGCCAGGTTCGCCCATCCCTACGACTTTTACCGCCTGCGCTATGTGATTGCCGGGGCGGAAAAGCTGTCGGATCCGGTGCGGGGCCTCTGGTTCGAGAAATTCGGCCTGCGCATTTTCGAAGGCTACGGCACCACCGAGACCGCACCGGTGCTGGCCGTGAATACCCCCATGGCCTACCGTACCGGCACGGTCGGCCAGTTGCTGCCGGGTGTGGAGCATCGCCTGGTGCCCGTGCCCGGGATGGCGGGCGGCGGCATCCTGCATGTGAAGGGACCCAACCTGATGAGCGGCTATTTGAAGGTGGAACAGCCGGGCGTCCTGCACTACCCCGGGTCCGGGCTGGGCGCGGGCTGGTACGAGACGGGCGATGTGGTGGAACTGGATGAAGACGGTTTCGTGAAGATCATCGGTCGGGTCAAACGCTTTGCCAAGGTGGGCGGGGAAATGGTGAGCCTGGAAGTGGTGGAAAAGCTGGCGCTTGCTGCGTCCCCGTCGGCTCTCCATGCGGCATCCAGCCAGCCCGATCCGGGCAAGGGTGAAGCCCTGGTATTGTTTACCACGGATCCGGACTTGAACCGGGAAATCCTGCAGCTCCGGGCCCGGGACCTGGGCGTGGCGGAGCTGGCGGTGCCGCGCAAGATCGTGCGCGTCGACGCCCTGCCCCTGCTGGGCACCGGCAAGATCGACTATGTGACCCTGAAATGCATGGCGGAGGCAGTCTGAGATGAATCACCCTCATCCTTTCCCCGCGTCTGTCTTTGCCCCCTACCGTTTCTTTGAGGCTGCCTGAACATGAATGAAGCCCGGCAAGACAAGCGCGAGCATTCCCAGTTCACCCTGCTCGCCGACCGCCGTTTCGGCCCGCTGTTCGCCACTCAGTTCCTTGGCGCCTTCAATGACAATCTGTTCAAGAATGCGCTGGTGGTGCTGCTTACCTTTCAGGCGGCTTCCTGGACCCGCCTCGATGCTTCGCTGCTGGCCAATCTGGCGGCGGGGCTGTTCATCCTGCCTTTTTTCCTGTTCTCGGCCACTGCCGGGCAACTGGCGGACAAGTTCGACAAGGCGCTGCTGGCCCGGCTCACCAAAATCCTGGAAGTCGCCATCATCCTGCTGGCCGGGGTGGGCTTTGCCCTGGAGAGCCTGGTGCTGCTGCTTGCGGCCTTGTTCCTGCTTGGCCTGCAATCCACCCTGTTCGGCCCGGTCAAGTACGCCATCTTGCCCCAGCACCTGCGCCCCGATGAACTGGTGGGCGGCAATGCCCTGGTGGAGGCCGGTACTTTCGTTGCCATCCTGCTTGGCACCCTCGGCGGCGGCCTGCTGGCCGGGCTGGAGGGGGGCACGGCCTGGATCACCGGGGTGAGCCTGCTGGTGGCATGGCTGGGTTACCTGGCCAGCCGGGGCATTCCCCATGCGCCGGCTCCGGAGCCGGCGCTGCGCATCAACCCCAATCCCTTGACGGAAACCTGGCGCTGCATCGGCTTTGCCCGGGCCGATCATTCCGTGTTCCTGTCGATCCTCGCCATCTCCTGGTTCTGGCTCTATGGTGCGCTGTTCCTGGCTCAGTTTCCTGCCTACACCAAGTCAGTGCTGGGGGGCGGCGAGGGCATGGTGACCCTGCTCCTGGCGGTGTTTTCCGTGGGGGTTGGCGGAGGCTCCCTGCTGTGCGAAAAGCTGTCGCGCCACAAGGTGGAGACTGCTCTGGTGCCCCTGGGGGCTCTGGGCATGACCCTGTCCGGACTGGATTTCGCCTGGGCCTCGATGGGCCGGGCCCCGGCCGGGGAGGTTCTACCTCTCGCGGTGCTGCTGGGCCAGGGCAGCACCTGGCGCCTGTTGCTCGACCTGCTGTTGCTGGGCGCCAGCGGCGGCCTCTACTGCGTGCCCCTGTATGCCCTGGTGCAGCAGCGCAGCCATCCCGGCCACCGGGCCCGGATCATTGCGGCCAACAATATTCTCAATGCCCTGTTCATGGTGGCTGGCGCTCTGGGGGCGGTGGCCCTGCTCGCGGGGGGCCTTGGCATTCCCGCCCTGTTCGCCCTGGCAGCCGGGGTCAATGGACTGATCGCCCTCTGCCTTTGCACGGTGGTGCCCGGCTTCATCCGCCGGGGACTGATCTGCCTGGGCCTGCGGCGGGAATAGTCGGGAATAGTCGGGAATAGTCGGGAATGGGCGGGAATGGGCGGGAATGGGCGGGAATGGGTTTGTGACAAATCGGTTTCTGAAAATTCAGCATTCTGTTTATCATCCTTCCCGGAAGTGTTGTTTTGCTGATGCCTTTTGATCCAGTATGGAGCAGGCCCCGCCTGCCAGCGAGGAGTGACGATGAAACTGAAAACCCGCATCACGGCGGCGATGGTGCTGGTCTTTGCCCTGTTCCTGATGGCGGCCGGGGTGGCCTTGTATGGTCTGCATCTCTCGAAAGCGACTTTCATCCGGCATTTGGAGGTGGACATGGCCCTGGAGCGGGCCATTGTCGGCATGTATGCCCAGGGTTTGCAAAGCGGCCAGGCCCTGCGCAACGTGACTTTGGACCCGGCCAACAAGACCGGCCACGCCAATCTGGCCAAGGCGCTGGAAGAATTCGGCCAGTACGCCCAGGCCGCCCAGGCCCTGGTGCCGGCCGGCAGCCCCCTGGCCGGGGTGCTGGCCCAGGTCAATGGGCTGGCCCAGGCGCGCAGGCAACTGATCGAACAGGTGGTGGCCGTTGCCGTGAGCGGTGATCAGGCCGGCGCCATACAACTCATCAACAGCAAGGAAACCCCGCTGTGGCGGCAGATCCGCGCCCATCTGCTAGAGCAGATGAAAGTGATGAAGGAGGACATCGAGCGCAGCAAGCAGACCAGCATTGCCGCCATCGAGCGTTCCGAAATCCTGGTGGGGGTGCTGGTGCTGGCCAGTCTGGTGGTCGCCGTCGTCATGTTGACCCGGCTGCTATCGACCGTGGGGCAGCAGCTGGGGGCCGATCCTTCCGAAGTGAAACGGGTGGCGGAGCAGGTGGCGGCAGGCAATCTGACGGTTGCGATGGATCACCCCCGGGCCGGCAGCGTCATGGCGGCCATGGCCACCATGCAGGGGCAACTGGCCGGTTTGGTGGGGCAGATTCGCCAGAATGCGGATTCCCTGCTGGAGGCAGCCGATCTGCTCAACCGCAGTTCCAGTGCCGTGGCGGAGCGTTCCACGCATCAGAGTGAGGCGGTGGCGGCCGTGGCGGCGGCCATGGAAGAAATGACCGTGGGCATTACCCTGGTCCGCGACCACTCCGGGGAGGCCCGTGACTATGCCCAGAAATCCGGCGAACTGTCCCGCCAGGGTAACGAGGTGGTGGCCCAGGTGGTGCAGGGCATGGGCCGGGTGGCGGATTCCGTCACCGAATCGGCCCAGGTGATCTCCACCCTGGAGCGGGAGTCCGAGAAGATCGCCGCCATTGTCGGGGTGATCAAGGAAATTACCGACCAGACCAATCTGCTCGCCCTGAATGCGGCGATCGAGGCCGCCCGGGCCGGGGAGCAGGGCCGGGGCTTTGCCGTGGTGGCCGACGAGGTGAGGAAGCTGGCCGAGCGCACCGCCCAGTCCACGGTGGAAGTCGCGGCGACCGTGGATGTGGTCCGTAACGGCATCCAGCAGGGAGTGGAGCGCATGGAGGACGGCGTGCGCCTGGTGAGTTCCGAATCTGCCGAGGTGGCCCAGGCGGGCGAAACCATCTCCGCCCTGCATGGCTATGCGGAAAAGGTGTTGTCCTCCGTCAATGAAATCGGCGAGGCCCTTGGGGAGCAAAGTTCGGCCAGCACCGAAATCGCCCAGCGGGTGGAACTGATCGCCCAGATCAGCGAACAGAACGCGGCGGCCGTCCAGGAAAGCGCCGGGGCGGCCAGGCAGTTGCAGGACCTGGCCCGCAACCTGAGCGAGACGGTGAACCACTTTCGCATCTGAAGCGGCTTCCGGGCGGGGTCAGGCATGCCGACAGACCACGCTGCACTTGACGCCGATGCCTGCCGCCGTGGCCCCATGGCTACCCTTTTTGCGGTTTTCGTGCTGTTTCCGCTGGTCGGAGCCAGTCCATTCTTGGGGGCGATGTGGTCAAGGTATTTCGAGAACCAGTTGCCATCCAGAGCGTTGACTGAATCGGCCTCCATCTGGAGTGCTGGACTCACATTTTTCCCCGGATCGCCTGCTGCAAGGATGTGAACTCGGACGCCAAAGGATTGTGCGACATGAACCGCTATGCGGAGGTCTTCATCGCCTGTAACCAATACAGCGTCAGCGATGGCACCATTTCGAGCAAGGTCGATGAGATCGGTGACAATCAGGGAATCGACACCTTTTTGCTCGCCAGCACTATTTAGTGCGCCGAGACGTAGCTTGATGCCGGAAAGTACGGCTAAGCTGCTTTGCTCTAGAGACAGCCTCGGGCCTGGCATGGCATCGTACCAATAGGCACGCAACAACGAGGCACGCAACAACGAGGCACGCAACAACGGCAGATTGTCCGAGATGGCAGATGCTTCTGCGCACAAGGCAGAGAACAGTTGCTGCGGGGATTTGATGGAGACCTGCTTTCGTGGGACTGAACTACCAAATGCAGCTTGCGCCCCAGCAGCGAAAAAATAACCGGCATCAACAAAAATCGCATAGCGATCCATCGCTGATTCCTTTCGGAGTCAGAAAAGTAAAAGCCCCTTTCGGGGCTTTGTGTAGGCTGCCGCGCCAGATAACGTAGTGGTCACGACAGCAATGGAGTCTGTATATATCCAGTGTGGCGGAATTTCAATATCCGGTTTTAGGCATGCAATCCAGTGTGCCGGCCCGCTTGGCTGCGCGCTGAAATTCCTTCGTCATGGCGGTTTCGCGGGTATTGCGCAGGTATTGCGCAGGTATCGTGCAGGTATCGCGCAGGTATCGCGCAGGTATCGTGCAGGTATCGTGCAGGTATCGTGCAGGTATTGCGCAGGTATTGAAAACCCGCCCGGCAATGTGACGTGGAAGACCATCGAGGACGGCTTCATTCCTCGTCCCCCTCCCGCCGCCGATCGCGGGCGTTGGAGATCGTCGACATGCGCACGGCGGCCACCGGGTTGCCGCGTGGCAAGGGGATGCCGAAATCTCGCGCTGCGGCCTTGTAGAGGCGATTCGGCACTGCCTGGTGATGCTGGACGGCTGGACGGTCTGCGCTGCCAGTTTCTTGCTCAACTCGTCGCGCGGGGTGAAAGCGCCGGTGTCCATCTCCCGCTCCACCGGGCGCGTTCATTTTTCAGCGTCGCGACGAGTCTCGAGGGTCCTGGACTAGGGTGGGAATCCCGCGCTTCATTCTTCATGCCTGAGCTTGATACTGGTAAGCTCCCCGCATTCGAATGGTGCACACGATTTACCGCTCCTGTGACATGGCTGTGAAAAATTTAGCTCAAATCCGTGAAAAGCTCGATAACTACGAGCGTCTGATGCGGCTGGACAAGCCGATTGGCACCTTGTTGCTGCTCTGGCCCACCTTCTGGGCCTTGTGGCTTTCTTCCGGGGGGCGTCCGAGCTGGGTCTGGGTCTGGGTGTTTGCCCTGGGTACGGTGCTGATGCGCTCCGCTGGCTGCGTCATCAACGATTATGCCGACCGGGATTTCGACCCTCATGTGGCGCGCACCCGGGAGCGGCCGCTGGCGGCGCGCCGGGTCAGCCCCCGCGAGGCCCTGCTGCTGGCGGCAGGCCTCACCCTGGCGGCCCTGCTGCTGATCCTGCCCCTGGCCACGCCCTTGCTGCTGGGCCTGGCCGTGGTGGCCGCCTTCCTGGCGGGCTCTTATCCCTTCACCAAACGGTTTTTTGCCATTCCCCAGGCCTATCTGGGCATCGCTTTCGGCTTTGGCATCCCCATGGCCTATGCGGCGCAGCAGGGCGGGCTGCCCACCGAGGCCTGGCTGTTGCTGCTGGCCAACGTGTTCTGGGCGGTGGCCTACGACACCGAATACGCCATGGTGGATCGGCCTGATGACCTGAAGATCGGCATCAAGACCTCGGCCATCACCTTTGGCCGCTTCGACTTGCTGGCGGTGATGTTCTGCTACGCCGCCGCCTTCGGCCTGATCGCCTGGGTGGGGATGCAGGCGGGGCTGGGCTGGGCTTTTGTGGGGGGGCTGCTGGTGGCGGCTGCTCTGGCGGTTTATCACTACACCCTGATCCGGGAGCGCCAGGGTCCCGGGTGCTTCAAAGCCTTCCTGCATAACAACTGGGTCGGGGCGGCCATCTTTGCCGGCATCGTCCTGGATTATGGCCGACGGGGCATCCTGCCGTTCTGAGTTCCGGACCTGGAGCCAGGCCATGAAGTCTGGCCTCCCGCAGCCGCTGCAGGGCCAGGGCCGCAAGCTGGAACTGCCCGCGCCTGAAACGGTGGCGCAGGCCGGCCCGCTCATCTTTTGCTCCGGGAATGTGGGCAGCCGTTGCAAATGTGGGCGGCTTGGGGCATCGTTCCTTGCTTCGGAACAACGGAAGTCTTCATGCACTACCGCGATCTGCGTGATTTCATCGCGCAACTGGAAACCCGGGGGGAGCTCAAGCGCATCGGCGTCGAAGTCAGCCCCCACCTGGAAATGACCGAGATTGCCGACCGGGTGCTGCGCGCCGGCGGCCCGGCCCTGCTCTTCGAGAAACCCAAGGGCCACAGCCTGCCGGTGCTCACCAACCTGTTCGGCACCCCCGAGCGGGTCGCGATGGGCATGGGCGCCGGCGGCGAACGGGGCGAGGACTGGAAAACCGCCCTGCGGGAAGTGGGTCAGACCCTCGCCTATCTGAAAGAGCCGGATCCGCCCCGGGGGCTGAGGGAAGCCTGGGACAAGCTGCCGCTCCTAAGACAGGTGCTCGCCATGGCGCCCAAACAGGTGTCTTCCGCCCCCTGCCAGGAAGTGGTGTGGGAGGGAGCGGCGGTGGATCTCACCCGTCTCCCCATCCAGCACTGCTGGCCCGGCGACGTGGCGCCGCTCATCACCTGGGGCCTCACCGTCACCCGGGGGCCCTTCAAGAAGCGCCAGAACCTCGGCATCTACCGCCAGCAGCGACTCGGGCCCAACAAGCTCATCATGCGCTGGCTGGCGCACCGGGGCGGCGCCCTGGATTACCGCGACCACTGCCAGGCGAACCCCGGCCAGCCCTTTCCGGTCGCGGTGGTGCTGGGCTGCGACCCGGCCACCCTGCTCGGGGCCGTGACCCCGGTGCCCGACAGCCTCTCCGAATACCAGTTTGCCGGCCTCTTGCGCGGCTCCCGCACCGAGCTCACCCGCTGCCTGGGCAACGAGCTCTCGGTGCCGGCCCGGGCCGAGATCGTCCTCGAAGGCGTGATCCATCCGGGCGAAACGGCGCTGGAGGGGCCCTATGGCGACCATACCGGCTATTACAACGAACAGGCGGAGTTCCCGGTCTTCACGGTAGAGCGCATGACCCTGCGCCGCGAGCCGATCTATCACTCCACCTACACCGGCAAACCCCCCGATGAGCCCGCCATGCTCGGCCTCGCCCTCAACGAGGTGTTCGTGCCGCTCTTGCAAAAGCAGTACCCGGAAATCGCCGACTTCTACCTGCCGCCGGAAGGCTGCTCCTACCGCATGGCCATCGTCAGCATCAAGAAGCAGTATCCGGGGCATGCCAAGCGGGTGATGTTCGGCATCTGGTCCTTTTTGCGCCAGTTCATGTACACCAAGTTCATCATCGTCACCGACGCTGACATCGACATCCGCGACTGGAAGGAAGTGATCTGGGCGCTCACCACCCGCATGGATGCGGGCCGGGACACCACCCTGGTGAGCAACACCCCGATCGACTATCTCGATTTCGCCTCCCCGGTGGCCGGCCTGGGCGCCAAGATGGGGCTCGATGCCACCCACAAGTGGCCGGGGGAAACCAGCCGCGAATGGGGCACGCCGATCGTCATGGAGGCGGCGGTGAAACAGCGGGTGGATGAACTCTGGGAGCGCCTGGGGCTCTGATCATTTCAGCTGGCTGGCATCGAGCAGGATCGCCTGATCGCCGATGAAATTGACTTCCACCTTGCTTTCACCCTGTTGCCAGTGGCAACTGCGGACAGCCAGGGTTTCATCGCATTTGTCGGGTTCGCCGATCAGGGCGCTGACTTCCTTGAGGCTCATGCCCAGCTTCAACTGGTCATAGTTGGCGAGAGTCAGTTTGCTGCAGGCGGCGAGTGTCATCAAAGCCAGCAGGGGCAGTAGCAGTCGTTTGCGCATGGGAGTGTTCCGGTGAAGAGGTCTTTTCAGCATACTGGAATTGCCGGCGCGGGACCTTTTTTTCACGATTTTCTCTTTCTGGGAGTACAGAATGAACGAACCCGTTGTCCTTGCACCGGACCCTCTGGAAGGGGCCCGCAGCTGGGCTCACATCATGTACGGCCTGCATGCCTTTTCCGCCCTCAGCGGGGTGCTGACCTCGGCCACCATTGTCGGAGCCTTCCTGTTTGGCTGGCCTTCCATCATTGCGGTGATCCTCAACTACATCAAACGGGGCGACGTCGCCGGTACCTGGCTGGACAGCCATTACCGCTGGCAACTACGCACTTTCTGGTATGCCCTGCTCTGGTGTGGCGTGGCCGGGCTGCTGGCCATCACCATCATCGGCCTGCCGGCTGCCCTCCTGGTGCTGTTAGTGGCCGGGATCTGGGTTCTGTACCGGGTGATCCGTGGCTGGGTGGCCCTGGTGGACCGCAAGCCGATGCCGGTTCCTGCGCCTTGACCCGGCCTTGTTCCGGCGGCGGCTCGGGAATTGCTGGTGAATTGCTGGAAACGGCCCGGGCCATCGCCCTTTCCCGCCGTGAAAAATGGGCCGGCAGTGTTACCGTTGCGGCCTGGCCGCAGGGGCGCTTCCTTCAGCGGGCGGAAGGGCTCTGGCTGACCCAGAGCAACAGGGCGTCCAGCGCGGGCTGGCCCATGTCGGCCTGGGGGTGATTGATGATGAAGGTGACCGCATGACGGCGGCCCTGGGCGTCCAGCACATAGCCGGCCATTGCCTTGACTTTGTCAAGAGAGCCTGTCTTGATATGGGCCCGGCCGGTGGCGGCGCTATCCGTGAGGCGGCGCTTCATGGTGCCGTCCACGCCGGCCAGGGGCAGGGAGGCCATGAACTCCGGCATCACCGGGCTTTGCCAGGCCGCCAGCAGCAGACGGTTGAGATGGGCGGCGCTGATTTGCTCCACCCGGGAGAGTCCCGAGCCGTTTTCGAGCACCAGCTCCGGGAATTCCAGTCCTTTGGCGGCGAGCCAGCGGTTCAGGCGCTCCCGGGCCCGGGCCACGGTGGATGGCTGCCCCTCGCCGCTGCCCAGCGTAAGAAAGAGCTGGCGGGCCATGACGTTGTTGCTCCACTTGTTTATGTCCCGGACCACCTCGCTCAGGGGCGGGGATTCCTGACTGGCCAGCAGGCGTGCCTGAGTCGGCGTGCGGCCGCTGCGTACCCGGCCTTGAATGCTTCCCCCCAGTTCCTGCCACAGGGCACGGAACAGACCTTCCGCATGAGGCTCGGCGGCGAGGGGGGAGAGATACAGGCTGCGCTCACCGCAGTTCACCGGGTAGGGGCCGCTGATCTCCAGCCGCCCGGGGCTTTGGCGCATCTCCAGGCGGTCGCGCCAGCCGTCACAAGGACCCGTGGCCGGGGTCAGGCGGCCTTCCACTTGCAGGCCAGCGCTGGGGGTTTCGCTCCAGAACCGCACCTGCTCCCCTTCGGGCTTCAGGGTGAAGCGCAAGGCCCGGTAATCCAGCAGCAGGCCATCCGGCCCGACGTTGTAGGCGCGCAAGGGCTTATTGTCGAAGGCGGCCGGGTCGAAGGGGGGAAGCTCGAAAACGGAGCGGTCCAGGACCAGGTCCCCGTCGATATGGCGGATGCCACGCACCCGTAGCTGACGCAGCAGGGCCGTGAAATTTT
>JANLJE010000046.1:0-23645 GCA_029255645.1 Comamonadaceae bacterium
GCGGTCAGGAAGACATGATCGAAGATACCGCCATCACCATGGCCCGCGAACGGGGGCTGCTCTGATGCAAGCATGATCCGGTGGGTGCGGATCGACACAAGTTCCTAAAAGACATTCAGGAGGGGCAGGTGACACGGCTTGACGAAAACGAGACCAGCAGGTTTGTGACAATCAACGAGAAGGGACTGCAGAACTTCAAGATTCACTTCAACGACGCTGGCGAAGGTGAAGCCGTGATCATGCTGCACGGCGGAGGTCCCGGCGCGAGTGGCTGGAGCAATTACGATCGCAACGTGGATGCTCTCGTGCAAGCGGGGCATCGCGTGATCCTGATGGACTCTCCCGGCTTCAACAAGTCCGACCCTGTGGTGCTGGACGAGCAGCGAGGGTTGGCCAACGCGCGGTCCGTAAAAGCGTTGATGGATGCTGTCGGGATAGAAAAGGCGCATCTGGTGGGAAATTCGATGGGCGGGGCTACCGCCCTGAATTTCGCACTCGAGTATCCAGATCGCACCGGCAAACTTGTTTTGATGGGACCCGGCGGTCTTGGCCCAAGTCTCTTTCATGCCATGCCGATGGAAGGCATCAAGTTGCTTTTCAAACTCTATTCGGAGCCGACGCGGGAAAATCTCCAGAAGATGCTCGATGTTTTCGTGTTCGATGCGGCCAATGTCACCGAAGAATTGTTTGAGGGACGCTGGAACTCGATTCAGGCTTATCCCGAGCATCTGCGAAATTTTGTTCTGAGTACGGAACGGATTCCGCTTAGTGCCTGGGATATCACACCCCGTCTCGGTGCGATTGAAGCCGATACCCTCATCGTCTGGGGGCGCGACGATCGCTTCGTTCCCCTTGATCATGGTTTGAAATTGCTCTGGCAACTCAAGCATGCAAATTTGCATGTGTTTTCAAAATGCGGCCATTGGGCGCAATGGGAGCACGCCGACGAATTCAATCGATTGACGATCGAGTTTCTGCGTAAGGGAAAGGAACTGACCTGATGCGGGCGAAAAATGTCCGGATCGCCTACCCTCGGTGAAATCAGGCCGTTTTGAAACCCGATCGCGCACTTCCCAATGCAACCTTGCCGCGCGATCAGGACCAGGCTGCGGGAAGAACAGCATCGCAAGAAGATCGACTCGCTGGGTGAGTCGTTGACCGAGGTCGGGTCGCGCATCGACTTTGCGGCGCAGGCAGTCGGGGAAGGGCCTGGCTGCCTGGCTTGAAACGATGTGCGATCCGGTGAATGGCCGCTGTGAATGGCCGCTTTGTGTCTGGTTTTCTGCTCGTTCTGAGTTCACCGCTGTTTCACCCATTACTTTTTCAGCTTTTCATTAAAAAAAATCGAGGAGACAAGAATTGATCCTGAACAAAAAATACGCAATCGGAAGCCTGCTTTTCACGGTTTCTTTTAATGCACTAGCAACAAGCGACGTTTTTCGCTTTGTAGGCCATGGTCCGATTTCGGCAGGGATGGGGGGAGCGGCAACAGCGTTTGATGTTGGCGTTGCCGGAATCATGACGAACCCGGCGACATTGTCTTTGGCAAAGTCCGGATCACAGGTGCATGTGGGCATGGATGCCGTCTTTGCCGATATATCGGTCAAAAATACCGCAACCGGCGAGGGCATCGATTCTCAAGACCATTCGAACAACCGGGGGCCCTATGTCGCTCCGCAACTGGCTTACATGTATCGAGGTGAGCGCTTTGCCTTTGGTGCCGGAGCCTTTGCCCGAGGAGGGGTAGGTACCGAATACGGAAAGAACAGTTTTCTGTCCCGCGCCACGGGGGGTTTGAATACGGGTCTGGAGGTTTCGAGCCGCTTGATGACGCTGAATATCCCGGTTGCTGCCAGTTTCGATGTTAACGAGCGGCTTACCATTGGTGCGGCGGTTGATGCAGTATGCAAGGCTTGAATCTTGATTTGCTCCTGGGCGCCGATCAGGTCGGTTCTCTCCTGGGTTCCGGGCGTGCCCGGGGCGGGCTGGTTCCGGTGCTAGGTGGCCTTCCCGATATGCGAGGCGCGCACCTGAGTTTCACGAAGAACCAGCCAATTGCGAGCGGAGCCGATGCATGGGGGATGGGTGGGCGGATCGGCCTTATTTATAAGTTCAGCAAAGACACCATCTTCGGGGCAGCATATTCTCTGGAATCGTCACTGAATGACATGGAGGGGGATGCAACTCTCACCGCGATCGACGGTGTTGCAGGCCAGATTCCACTGAATGGCAAGATTCACGTCAAAGATTTCCAGTCGCCAGCTCAATTCAACATTGGCTTCAGTCACAAATTTGACGATCACTGGATGGTCGCTGCAGACATTTCCCGGATTTTCTGGGGTAAGGCGGTAAAAGATATCAAAGTCGGCTTTGTTGCAGACAATGGTGCAAATATCGACATCGATCTGCCCCAGGACTACAAGGATCAAACCGCCTTGTCATTGGGGGTGGCCTATACCAGAGGGGATTGGACGATTCGTGGTGGCGCGCGCTTTGCGACTCAAGCACTCAGGTCTGAAACATTGCTGGCCGTGATTCCTGCGATTCCAAATACGTTCGGGACTTTGGGGTTCTCCTACAAATTGTCACCCGCGAGCAATATCGACTTTGCCTGGACTCATTCTTTTGAAGAGAAGATGCGGACCTCGAGTCTCCCGACGACCTCTGCACCATTTGAAATCAAGCACGCCCAGGACAGTGCCTCGATTGCCTATGTTTACCAGTTTTAAGCACCAAGCCCTGACGGGATGATAGTATCGGGTCGTGCAGCTGTCTGCAGGATTTTTTTGAGATTTTGATGACTTGTGCGGCCTGGATCCTGACCTGTCGATCATTTATTTTTTTGAAGGAGTCATGATGGGAAACCCGGAAATCGGAAGCCGTGTAGTTGCGGCTGGAATTGATACGAATTATCACTCGGTGGGCGAAGGCAACCCTGTTTTGTTGATTCATGGTTCAGGGCCCGGTGTGAGTGCCTATGCAAACTGGCGCCTGACCATGCCCGTGTTGGGAAAGCATTTTCGCGTAGTGGCGCCGGACATGGTGGGCTTTGGTTTCACTGATCGCCCTGCCGGCTATGTTTATTCGAAGGAAAACTGGGTACGACACATCATCGGAGTGATGGATGCGCTTGGCATTGAGCGGGCAGACATAATCGGCAATTCATTCGGGGGTGCCTTGGCTATCGCGACCGCACTGGAGCATCCGGAACGGGTTGGGCGCTTGGTGCTGATGGGAGCTGCAGGGACGCACTTTGAGCTCACCCCCGGCCTGGACGCCGTATGGGGGTACACCCCTTCGATTGAGAACATGCGCAAACTTCTCGATATTTTTGCTTATGACCGCTCACTCGTTAATGATGAGCTCGCGAAGCTCCGTTACGAAGCAAGCATTCGCCCCGGTTTTCAAGAGTCGTTTTCGAGCATGTTCCCCGCCCCTCGTCAGCGCTGGGTCGATGCCCTGGCAAGTTCCGATGAACAGATCAGATCGTTGCCGAACGATGTGCTCTTGATTCACGGGCGTGAAGATCAGGTGGTGCCTTTAGTCAGCAGCTTGCGACTTTGTGAACTGATTCGTCGTGCACAACTGCACGTTTTCGGTTGCTGTGGACACTGGGTACAGATTGAGTGGGCAGACGAGTTTACCGAATTGGTAGTCGACTTCCTCGGCCGACCCGTTTGATCGTCGAGCCGCGCTCACTGGTTTCCTGCTCCGCTTTTTCCCGTTACCCAGGCTGATCCGACGTACTTTTTCTGCTGTTGGATGTGGGGCGGATCATTGCCGGTTGCGGGGCATGGTAATGGGTGATGCGGTCGAGGGTGATGCGGTCGAGCAAGGCGGTTGCCATTCCGGGATCGCCGAAGACGCTCACCCCATTCACGAATGCGGTGCTCCCGGTAGCGAGGGTACTGGTCGTCGGGAGCGCCACCGCGCAGATGGGCCGATGAAAAACCGCGATGAAAAACCGGCGAGATGTTGCAATGAGCTCACGGTTGCCATCAGCTTTTTGCGCAACAGCATTTCGGAAGAATACGGAGCGGAAGAATACGGAGCTTATTGCGGAGGCTGGAGTCTTATCGCAAGCGAATTGCTGAGATAAGCCGGTTCCATTCCGGAACATGAAAAAACCGCCCCAAGAGGCGGTTTTTTCACATAGGCGGTTTTTCATGTGATCCTGGCGGAGAGGGAGGGATTCGAACCCTCGGTAGGGGATTACCCTACACACGCTTTCCAGGCGTGCGACTTAAACCGCTCATCCACCTCTCCGGAAGGCGAGCATTTTAGCAAAGATTGGAGCTTTGTCCACGGCTTTTGTGAGTTTCATCGAGTTTTCGCTTTATACCCGCAATAGAAGCATTTTCAGCGGGGGCTGGCCGTCGCTGCTGGGGAAGTCCGCTTCCGGTTGCAGCCATTCCATGTCCACGATCTTGCGCCCCGCTTTGAGGGCACTGCGCTGCAGTTGATCTGCCCATTGTTCACGATTGACGTGAGCCACGTTGTTGCAGCAGATCAGGGTGCCGCCCTCGGCGGTGCAGAGCAGGGCTGGTTTGAACAGGGCCGGGTAGTCATTGACCAGGTCCACCACGCCGAAGGGGCTTTTGGAATAGCGGGGCGGGTCCAGGAAGACCAGGTCGAACTGGCGGGCTTCGAGCTTGGGAAAGGGGGGCATGCGCTTGCCGCGCACCCGTTCGGCCTGGCCCAGGCCGGCCAGTTGGCGCAGGGCGGGGAAGGCGTCGCTCTGGATGAAACGGGGGCGACCCGGCAATGCGTTGAGCTTGCCATTTTCCTTGCCGATGGACAGGGCGGATTCGGCGAAATCCACGTTCATCACGAAGCTGGCCCCGGCTTTGGCGGCAGCAATGCCGACACCGCAGGTGTAGGCAAACAGGTTGAGGACGTTCTTGCCCGGTGCTTCTTGCATGACTCGCCGGCGGCCGGCCCGCAGGTCCAGGAACAGCCAGGGATCCTGGCCGGCGTGGCGGGCCTGGATGCGGTAACGGATACCCAGCTCACGGGCTTCCCTGGGCATGTGGGCAGGGGCGATCTGTGCCTTGGGGAGCTCGTTGCAGATGCGCGAATTGGCCTGGCTGCGGTCGTTGTAGATGCAGTCTAGGCCAGGCAGCGCCTGGGTATAGAAGTTTTCAAGGGCTGACAGTTGTTCGGGAGGCAGGGTTTGGTGGAAGCTTTGCACCAGCAGCAGGTCGCCGTAGCGGTCCACCGTCAGGCCGGGGCTGCCCTCGACGCTGCCATGAAACAGCCGGTAGGTATTGGTGTCTTCGGCGTGCAGGCGGGTCAGCAGCTCGCTGCGGGATTCCAGGGCGCGAGCCAGCTGGGAAGGCAGGGTTTGGGGCATCAAGGGGTCCGGTTGGGTCACGCAGTGGGCGGGAATCTTTGTGGGTATGAATTTTAGTGGGCGTGAATCGGGATGATGCGTTGTTTCTTCATTTTGCCCACTACGTGCATTTCGCACTTTTTGCAGTCGAAGGTGAGGGTGAGTTTTTCCTTGCCGTTGATGAGGGTCATGGGGTCGGGGCGGATGCCCTTCACTTCCTTGGGACAGAGGTTGAAGCTATGGCGCAGGCAGTGCTTGGTGATCATCAGGGAGACCTCGCCGGCTTCCTGATTCGCTTCGTAGGCCGCCGCGATCACCGCAACGCCATGGCGGGCGTAGAAGGCGTGGGCCTTCTGGTTATAGACGTTACCCAGGTAGGAGAGGGCGGATTCCGGATAGGGAGGCGGGTTTGCCGCCGGGGCCTTGCGTTCCGGGCGCAGGCAGGCGGCAGCCCGGGCGGCGTCCAGGGCGCTTACGGCATCCCGGCGTAGGCCATTGACTGTGCTGGCGGGCAGGAACCAGGCCTGGCCGGGGGGCAGACTCAAGGCAAGGTCGATGGCTTTGGCCCGGTACCGGGTGTTGCCGAGCTTGCCCAGGTTGTCCCGCAGGGTGGCCAAGGCGCGTTCGGCATCCTGGGCGGGCTCTTTGGCGAGGGCGATCCGGGCGGCGGCGCTGATGCCCGTCTCGTCGGTAAGCCGCAGGGCAAAGCCTTCCGGGGTTTCCGCAAAAGAAAGGTGCACGTCGATGCGCCGTTCGGCGGATTTCTGTTCCAGCAGGCGCTCGAAGCGTTGGTCGCGGTTGCGGTACAAGGTGGTGCCGACGGTAAGGTCGGCGGGCATTGCCTTGGGGTAGCAGCGCCAGGTACAGGTCTTGGCGCCGTTCCTGGCGCGGGATTTGCCTGTGCCGCCGCGCGGTTCGACGCTGTTGAGGCGCAGGCCCGCCAGTTCCTGTTCCGGGTCGAAGTAGGAGAGGCCGTCGCCATTGTGGAGCTCGGCTTCGCTGTCCACCTCGAACCAGCCGGGGCCGAGCTGGCTGACCCGGCCCAGGGCCTCGCCGGAGAAGGCGGGCGTGTCGAAGGCGCCGATGTCGGCCTTGCGCGCCTGGACGAAATAATCGGTGGCGCCGCGGTTGAAGGTCTTTTCCGGCTGCGGGGTGAAGGTGTAGCGGCAGCGCCCGGCGGAGGCGCGACGGTAACGCTCCGGGTGGGCTTCCAGGATGCCGTCCAGGAGGATGCGGTAGTGGGCGGTGATGTTCTTCACATAGGAGAGGTCCTTTAGCCGCCCCTCGATCTTGAAGGAGGTGATGCCGGCCTCGGCCAGGGCCAGCAGGTTGGCGCTCTGGTCGTTGTCCTTCATGGAGAGCAGGTGCTTGTCCTGGGCCAGGCGCTTGCCGTCCGCGTCGACCAGGTCGTAGGGCAGCCGGCAGGCCTGGGAACATTCGCCCCGGTTGGCGCTGCGGCCGGTGTGGGCATGGCTGATGTAGCACTGGCCCGAGTAGGCGACACAGAGGGCGCCGTGGATGAAGAATTCCAGATTGCAGGCGGTGGCGGCGGCGATGCGCTGGATCTGCATCAGGTTCAGTTCCCGGGCGAGCACGATCTGGGAGAAGCCGACTTGATCCAGGAAGCGGGCTTTTTCCACCGTGCGGATGTCGGTCTGGGTGCTGGCATGGAGCTGGATCGGCGGCAGATCCAGTTCCAAAAGGCCCATGTCCTGAATGATCACCGCGTCGGCGCCGGCTTCGTAGAGCTGCCAGATGAGCTTTCCGGCCGGCTCCAGTTCCTCGTCTTTCAGGAGGGTATTGACCGTCACGAATACCCGGGCGTGGTAGGCATGGGCTGCCTGGGCCAGGCGCTCGATGTCGGCCACCGTGTTGCCGGCGTTGGAACGGGCCCCGAAGGCCGGGCCGCCGATATAGACGGCATCCGCTCCGTGGTGGATGGCCTCGATGCCGTACTCGGCATTCTTGGCAGGGGCGAGGAGTTCCAGGGGACGAGGGGACATGGATGTGTGAATCGGGAAGGGGAAGGCAGGGAAGACCAGGCGGCGGGAAAAAGGTTCATTGAAAACCCGCCGAACCCGCCGTGAAAACCCGCCGAACCCGCCGGTAAGGCGGGCCATTATGGCACAAGCGGGGCAATGCCCCGGTCCGGCCAGGTAGGACATCATGAGAAACAAGGACTTCTTTGGGTATCATTGCCGCCCGACGACAGGAGTCCCGCATGGAAAACCGCCTTACCGACCTGGAAATCAAGTTCAGTTTTGCCCAGGATCTGCTCGATGAGCTGAACCGGACCGTGTATCGCCAGCAGCAACAGATCGACCTGCTGCAGCAGGAAATGCGCCTGTTGCAAGACCAGGTACAAAACCAGGTGCAATACGCCTCCCAAGATCACACCTCCCAGGATCAGCGCCCGATGAACCTGGGAGGTGAACTGCCGCCCCATTACTGACCGCGCACCCTGACTTCAACCCCCTTTCAACCCCCTCACCGAGCCCTGACTGAGCCCTGACTGAGCCCTCACCGAGCCCTCACCGAGCCCTGATTGAGTCGCAAGAGCACGGGCGAGTCCTGCAGGGTTGTAAAACCGGGGCGTGGCAAAACCGGCCGGGTTCAGAGAACGACTATTCTGACTCAGGGGGTCCTGCACGTCGAGGCGCTGACCGTCAGCCACACCATGGCTCAAAGCAACTCAAGCGTTTTGAAAACGGGGGCCGCCATGGTTTTGCATGGCGCCGGTTCAGACCTTGAAGCGGGAAATGCTGCGGCGCAAGCCTTCTGATTTTTGTTCCATGGCGGAGGCTGCTGCCGAGGTCGATTGCGCCTGGTTGTGATTGTGTTCTGCCTGCTGGGCGATCTGTTCCACCGTCCGGGCGATGTCGCGATTGGCGGTGCTTTGCTCGCTCAAGGCATCGGAGATGCCGATCACGGCGGCACTGATCTGGTTGCTGTTCTGGCGGATGTCGGCAATGCGGCTACCGGCTGCATTAGCCAGTTCGACGCCTTTTTCCACCTGGTCGAGTCCATTTTCCATGCGCTGCACGGCATTTCTGGCGCCATCCTGGATACGGCCGACCATGCCGGAGATTTCCTGGGTGGAGTGGGTGGTGCGTTCTGCCAGTTTTCCCACTTCATCGGCCACGACGGCAAACCCTCGTCCGGCTTCCCCGGCGCGCGCGGCTTCAATGGCGGCATTCAGGGCGAGGAGATTGGTCTGGTCGGCGATCTCGCGGATGACGTTGACGATCTGGCTGATCTGTTCGGACTGGTTGCCCAGGGCGGAAACTGCTGCTGAGGCTTCCCGCACCGTATTGGCGATCTCGCTCATGCTCTGGATGGCCTGACTAATCACGCCCACCCCGTTATCGGAAATGGTGCCGAAGTGTTCCGCAACGACTCTGGCTTCCTGGGCGTGCTCGGACACCTGGTGGATGCTGGCGCTCATTTCTTCGATGGTGGAGGCCATGTGGGCCGCGGCACTGCTCTGTTTACCGGAAGTGTCGGCCACTTCGGTGGCGGCCAGGGCAAGCCCGTGAGCGTCGTGGCTCAGGTCGGTTGCCAGGCTGTCGGTTTCGCCGATCATGCTGCGCAGCTGGGCGCACATCTGGTTGGTGGCTTGCAGCAGCCGCCCCACTTCATCCAGGGGGCGTGCGGGGATGGAGACGGTCAGATCTCCCTGGGCGACGTGTTCCGTGACTTTCAGGACTTCACCCAGCGGACGGCTGACCCACAGACGGGTGCAGTAGAAGACACAGGCCAGCAGGGCCAGGGTCGTGAGCACGACCATGAGCAGAAAAGGAATCTGGATCGACCTGACTTCGGCTTGCACTTCCTCCTGATAGGTACCTGAACCAACCAGCCATTCCCACTTGGGGAAGGTCCCGATGGCGGTGATCTTTTCCTGCACGGCGTTGCCTTGTGCCGGGTTGGCCCAGCCGTAACGGATCAGGCCCTGCTGCTGGGCGAGCATTGCCCGGATGACCGGGCGGCCGTCGGAATCCTTGGTCTCCAGCAAATCCTTGCCTTCGGCGTCGGGGTGGATCACGGCCTTGCCGGCGTTCTTGCCGGTTTCCAGGACAAAGACATAGCCGCTGTCGTGAATCTTGATGGAGAGGATGTTTTTCTTGAGGGCCTGCAGGCCTTCGGTGAAGTCAATGCCGATGAAGACCACGGCCATGACTTGTCCCGCCTCATCCTTGAGCGGCAGGTAGCGCGTCATGTAGTCGCGGCCGAATAGCTGTGCCTTGCCGGTGTAGGCCTGCCCTTCGATCAGCGACTTCCAGGCCGGGTGCTGGCTGCCCAGAGGGGTGCCGACCGCACGTTCGCCATTTTCATTCTTCAGGGATGTGGCGATGCGGTAGAAATCGTTTTCATGGCGTACAAAAATGGTGGCCACCGCACCGGTCCGGGCCGTGAACTCATCTACCAGCTGGAAATTGTTGTTCAGGATTTGATCACCCTGGCCCAGGGCAGGAAAACTGCCGTTGCCGGTAGGAATCAGGCGGCCTGCATCGCGTTGCAGGCCGCGGGGCAGGGTGGCGGCAAACTGGGCGCCTGCCATCTCGGCGGATTTTTCCAGGGCCGAAGCATAAGCTTCGATCATGTACAACACCTGCTGGTTCGTCTGTTGCAACGCCTGGGTGGCCTGGTCTTCCATCTTGCTGCCCAGCCACTGAATCATGTAGATGCCTGCGCCACCAAAGACGGTGAGCATGGCAATGAACAGCATCAGGTTGAGTTTGGTGGCGATGGGGAGACGCTGGAATTGGGTCATTTAGGCTTCATCCTTGCGGAACACGCGGTCTGGATTTTTCGTGGAGTCTGGGCGAGCCACGATTATAGGGACACGGTTATCCCTTTGTCAGAACTTGCTGACGTATCTTACGTATCCGGGTTCGTTGTTTTCTTTTTTCTTTCTTATATGGCGGATGCTGGCGGGCGTCAGCCGCAAGCCAGGCGGTCGGGCCTGCCAGAAACATCGACCGGTCGATGGCGCGGCGCCGGTCTTGGCGTGCAGGAGTTCTGCAAGAGGTTCTGTCGAAATGAGGGTTCTCTCGAAATGAGGGTTCTGTCGAAATAAGCAAATCAGAAATCAATCGTTCCGCCGGGTCGGGATGTCTTTTTAGACTGGCGCCACCTCAACCGAACTGGAGTCTCCATGAAACTCAACACCTTCCTGGCTGGCCTGTTTGCCGCCGCCACCTTTGTGGTTCCTCTGGCACATGCCCAGGTGCAACTGCTCAATGTTTCCTACGACCCGACCCGGGAGCTCTATCAGGAATTCAACCCGGCCTTTGCCCGCTATTGGGAAGCCAGGACCGGGGAAAAGGTCAGCATCAAGCAATCGCATGGCGGCTCCGGCAAGCAGGCCCGCTCGGTGATCGACGGACTGGAAGCCGATGTGGTGACCCTGGCGCTGGCCGGGGACATCGATGCCATCGCCGAAAAGGCCAAGGCCCTGCCGCCCGACTGGCAAAAGCGCCTGCCGCTCAACAGCACGCCCTATACCTCCACCATCGTGTTTCTGGTCAGAAAGGGCAATCCCAAGGCCATCAAGGACTGGGACGATCTGGTGCGGCCCGGGGTGCAGGTGATCACCCCGAATCCCAAGACTTCCGGCGGCGCCCGCTGGAACTACCTGGCCGCCTGGGAGTTTGCCAAGCGCAAGTATGGCGGCGATGACAAGGCCAGGGAGTTCGTGAAGCGCCTCTACCGTAACGTGCCGGTGCTCGATTCCGGCGCCCGGGGTTCGACCATCACCTTTGTCGAGCGCGGCATTGGCGATGTCTTTTTGTCCTGGGAAAACGAAGCCTTCCTGGCGATCAAGGAACTCGGGCCGGACAAGTTCGACATCGTCGTGCCCTCCCTCTCCATCCTGGCCGAGCCGCCGGTGGCGTGGGTCGACAAGGTGGTGGACAAGAAGGGCACGCGCAAGGTGGCCCAGGCCTATCTGGAATACCTGTACACCGAAGAGGGCCAGGAAATCGCCGCCAGAAATTACTACCGCCCAACCCTGGACAAGGTGGTCAGGAAATACGCCAGCCAGTTTCCCAAGGTGAAACTGTTTACCATCGACGAGGCTTTCGGTGGCTGGGGCAAGGCGGCCAGGACCCACTTTGCCGATGGTGGGGTATTCGACCAGATCATCGCCCGGTAAATCGAGGCCCGATGAGCAGGGCGGGGCTACGGTCCCGCTTTTTCTTTATGCGGATTTGGCATAAGCAATGAAGTTTTTATTATTTTTGGTTTTGGTGCGCGGCAAATAGACTGTGCGATCCCAAATGCCTCAAGGAGCGCCGCATGGTTTCCCCCCGTTTTCTGACCCGCCTGATGGCCAGCCTTGGCCTGCTTGCCGTTACCCTGACCCCGGCGCTCGCCGATACCACCCTTCTCAACGTCTCCTACGACGTTTCCCGGGAGCTCTACAAGGACATCAACCCGGCCTTCATCGCCCAGTGGCAGGCCAGGCACAAGGAAAAGCTCAGCATCAACCAGTCGCACGGCGGCTCGAGCAAGCAGGCCGGCGCGGTGATCGGCGGGCTGGAGGCGGACGTGGTCACCATGAACCAGGCGCCCGACATCGACATCCTCGTCGAGCGGGGCGGGCTTGTTGCCCCGGATTGGAGAAAGAAGTTTCCCCACGAGGCCACTCCCTACCGCAGCATCTCGGTGTTTCTGGTGAGAAAGGGCAATCCCAAGGGCATCAAGGACTGGTCCGATCTCGCCCGTCCGGGCGTTGCCGTGATCGTGCCCAATCCCAAGACCTCCGGCAATGGCCGTTACACCTGGCTGGCGGCCTGGGGTTATGCCCTGCGGCAGAACAAGGGCGATGAGGCCCGGGCGCGGGAATTCCTGGGCAAGCTGTTTGCCAACGTGCCGGTGCTGGACGGCGGCGGCCGCGGCGCCACCACCACCTTCACCCAGCGCGGCGTCGGCGATGTGCTGGTGACATTCGAAAACGAGGCCGTGCTGATCGACAAGGAAGTCGGCGGCGGCCAGTTCGACGTGGTCTATCCCTCCGTCACCATCGAAGCTCCCGCCCCGGTGGCGGTGGTAGACAAAGTGGTGGACAAGAAGGGCAGCCGCGAGGCGGCGACCGCCTACCTGAACTTCCTGTTCTCTCCCGAGGGGCAGGAGATCATCGCCAAGCATCACTTCCGTCCCCGCGATGCGGCGGTGTTGAAGAAGTATGCGGCCCGTTTCCCCGCCGTGCCGACCTTCACCGTGGAAAGCGCCCTGGGCGGTTGGGCCAAGGTCCAGAAGCTGCACTTTGCCGATGGCGGCCTCTATGACCAGATCGTGGCGAAGCGCTAAATGGCTCGCAGAGGCTCATTCAACGTCCTGCCCGGCTTCAACCTGGCCCTGGGCTACACCCTGGTGTATCTCTCCCTGGTGGTGCTGATTCCCCTGGCGGCGGTGTTCATCAAGTCCTCGGCCCTGAGTTTCGGGGAATTCTGGGAGGTGGTGAGCGCCCCGCGGGTGGTGGCGAGTTATCGGGTGAGCTTTGGGCTTTCCCTCCTTGCCGCCGCCATCAATACCGTGTTCGGGCTGATGCTGGCCTGGGCCCTGGTGCGCTATTCCTTCCCCGGCAAGAAGCTCGTCGATGCCCTGGTGGATCTGCCCTTTGCCCTGCCCACCGCCGTGGCCGGCATCGCCCTCACCGCCCTCTACGCCGGCAACGGCTGGCTCGGCCAGTACCTGGAACCTCTGGGCATCAAGGTGGCCTTTGCCCCCTTGGGCATTCTGGTGGCCCTCATCTTCATCGGCCTGCCCTTCGTGGTGCGCACCGTGCAGCCCATCCTGGAAGACCTGGACACCGAGCTCGAAGAAGCCGCCGCCAGCCTGGGGGCGGCACGCGGGCAGACCTTTCGCCTGGTGCTCCTGCCCATCCTGCTGCCGGCGCTCATGACCGGCTTTGCCCTGGCCTTTGCCCGGGCGGTGGGGGAATACGGCTCGGTGATCTTCATCGCCGGCAACCTGCCTTTTGTCTCGGAGATCACGCCGCTGATGATCATCACCAAACTCGAACAATATGACTACACGGGGGCCACCGCCATCGCCGTGGTGATGCTGGTGCTGTCCTTCATCCTGCTCCTCGTGATCAACCTGCTTCAGGCCTGGACGGCCCGACGCACCGGGAGGAACCGCTGATGGCCGGCGCCGCGACCTCCTTGCACTGGCACGGCGATACGGCGAGCCGTTACGAGAGCCGTTCCGCCACCCGCGAAGCGCCCTGGGTGAAAGGGCTGATCCTGGGCTTGTCCCTCAGCTTCTTCGCGGTGTTCCTGCTTTTGCCCCTCTTTGCGGTGTTTGTCGAAGCCTTGCGCAAGGGGCTGGAGACCTACTGGGCCGCCCTGGTGGAGCCCGATGCCCTGGCCGCCATCCGGCTCACTTTGATCACCGCCGCGATTGCGCTTCCCTTGAATCTGGTGTTCGGCGTCGCCGCGGCCTGGGCCATCGCCAAGTTCGAGTTCCGCGGCAAGGAACTCCTCACCACCCTGATCGACCTGCCGTTCTCGGTTTCGCCGGTGATCGCCGGCTTGATCTACGTGCTCATCTTCGGCGCGCAGGGCTGGTTCGGCCCCTGGCTCGCCGGGCACGACATCCAGATCGTCTTTGCCGTGCCCGGCATCGTGCTGGCCACCGTGTTCGTCACCTTTCCCTTCGTCGCCCGCGAGCTGATTCCCCTGATGCAGGCCCAGGGCCGGGAGGAGGAAGAGGCCGCCGTGGTGCTCGGGGCAAACGGCTGGCAGACCTTCTGGTATGTCACCCTGCCCAACATCAAGTGGGGGCTGCTCTATGGGGTGATCCTCTGCAACGCCCGGGCCATGGGGGAATTTGGCGCCGTGTCGGTGGTCTCCGGCCACATCCGCGGCCAGACCAACACCATGCCCCTGCATGTGGAAATTCTCTATAACGAATACAACTTTGCCGCCGCCTTCGCCGTCGCCTCCGTGCTGGCGCTCCTTGCCCTGGTCACCCTGGTGATCAAGAGCTGGGTGGAGTGGAAGGCCGGTCAGGCGCAGGCTGCCACCGAAGCATGAGGAACACGAGATGAGCATCGAAGTACGCAACATCAAAAAGCAGTTTGGCAGCTTCACCGCCCTCGATGACGTGAGCCTGGATTTTCCCACCGGCGAACTGGTGGCGCTCCTCGGCCCTTCGGGCTGCGGCAAGACCACCTTGCTGCGCATCATCGCCGGCCTGGAGCGCCCCGACAGCGGCAGCGTCCTGCTGGACGGGGAAGATGCCTCCCACACCCATGTGCGCGAGCGCCAGGTGGGCTTCGTCTTTCAGCATTACGCCTTGTTCCGGCACATGAGCGTGTTCGACAACGTCGCCTTCGGCCTGCGGGTCAAGCCCAGGAAGGAGCGGCCCAGCGAAGCGGTCATCAAGCAGAAGGTGCATGCGCTCCTCGAACTGGTGCAGCTCGACTGGCTGGCGGACCGCTTCCCGGCCCAGCTTTCCGGTGGCCAGCGCCAGCGCATCGCGCTCGCCCGGGCCCTGGCCGTGGAGCCGCGCGTGCTGCTCCTGGACGAGCCCTTCGGCGCCCTCGATGCCAAGGTGCGTAAGGAACTGCGGCGCTGGCTGCGGCGTCTGCACGACGAGCTGCACATCACTTCCATCTTTGTCACCCACGACCAGGAAGAGGCCCTGGAAGTGGCGGACCGGGTGGTGCTCATGGATCACGGCCATGTCGAGCAGATCGGCACCCCCGAGGAAGTCTACCGCCACCCGGCCACCCCCTTCGTCTATGGTTTCCTCGGCGCGGTGAATTACTTTCATGGCCGCGCCGAGGATGGCCGGGTCAAGGTGGGCGAGGCTCTCCTGCATCACGGCGCCGACGAACTCACCCAAAGCCTGGCCGAGGGCTCGCCGGTGCTGGCCTTTGCCCGCCCCCATGAACTCGACATCCTGCCGGACGCCGGAATGGCCCTGGGGGTGGCGGCGAAGATTTCCCGCATCCTCGCCTTTGGCGTCACTGCCCGGATCGAGCTCGATGGCCTGAACGGCTCTTCCGGCCAGCACTTCGAAGTGGAAATGACCCGCGCAGAGGTCGAGCGCCAGGGCCTCGCCGAAGGGCAGCCGGTGCGCCTCGTGCCCTCGCGCATCAAGGTCTTCGAGCACAAGGGGAGCTGAGATGAACCTGCAACAACTGCGCATCGTGCGGGAAACCATCCGCCAGGATTTCAACCTGACGGAAGTGGCCAACGTCCTTTACACCTCCCAGCCCGGCGTTTCCAAGCACATCAAGGATCTCGAAGATGAACTGGGCGTGGAAATCTTCGAGCGCCGCGGCAAGCGCCTCCTCGGCCTCACCGGTCCGGGCCGGGAACTGGCCGGGGTGGTGGAGCGCATCCTGCTCGATACCCAGAACCTGCGCCGCATCGCCGACCAGTTCGCGAGCCGGGAGACCGGCCATTTCGTGGTGGCCACCACCCACACCCAGGCCCGCTACGCCCTGCCCAAGGTGATCCAGTGGTTCAAGGAGGACTACCCCAAGGTGCACCTCACCCTGCACCAGGGCAGCCCGCGCGAGATTGCCGAGATGCTGCGGGCGGGGGAGGCCGATGTGGGCATCGCCACCGAGGGCCTCGATGGCAACGACGATCTCGCCACCTTTCCTTGCTACCGCTGGCGCCATGCGGTGATCGTGCCCCAGGGCCATGCCCTGCAAAGGCTGGAAAAGCTGACCCTGGAAGCCATCGGCGACTATCCGATCATCACCTACCACGCCGGCTTCACCGGCCGCTCCCACCTCGATGCGGCCTTTGCCCAGGCGGGCATCGTCCCTGACGTGGTGCTCTCCGCCATCGATGCGGACGTGATCAAGACCTATGTCAGCCTTGGCCTGGGAGTGGGCTTGATCGCCTCGATGGCCTTCGACCCGGAGCAGGACCGGGGCCTCGCCCTGCTCCTGGCGGACGAGCTCTTCCCCCTCAACACCACCCGGCTGGCGGTGCGAAAGGGGGCCTGGCTGAGAAGCTATGCCTATGCCTTCATCGAAAAAGTATCGGCCGAGCTGTCCGAGCAGGTGGTGAAAGACGCCATTCGCCAGAACGGCAAGGTGGAGTAGGGCCGACCATGGAATTTTCCGAAGCCGACATCATCCATACCGCGGCTGTCATCAAGTCCATGGGGCATCCCATGCGCTTGGGCATTCTCTGCTTCCTCGGTCAGGGGCCTGCCTGCGTGCAGGACATCAACCAGGCGCTCGGAAGTTCCCAGTCGAATGTCTCCCAGCATCTGGAGATATTGAGCAATCGTCGCCTGCTGCAGTCGCGCAAGCAGGGCAACCGGGTGTTCTACACCATCCGGGATGCGCGCCTGCTGGCCATGCTGCCGCTCATTCGTGAATTGTTTTGTCCGGATCTGCGACAATACACGCAACAAAACGCGCAACAAAACACGCAACAAAACACGCAACAAAACGCGGGCGGTGCGCAAGCGGATCATCTGGAGGGATCTGAACCATGGAAGTCGAGTCTGCGGTGAATACCTTGTTGCGCTATTTCGATGCTGTCCGCAGTGAGGAGCAGGACGATTCCTGCCTGCGCCTTCTGGCCGGGGAGGTGCGGGGCCGTTTCAAGGGGGTGGAGCTGAAAAGCGTTTTTCAGCCCCTGTTCCCCGGTCGTGCCGGCCAGAGCATCGCGCATGAAGCCCTGTTGCGGGCGACCGACCGGGAGGGGCAGCCCCTGCAGCCCGCCGACGTCTTCGGTTTTCCCAGCTGTCCGGAAGAAATGTTGTTTCTCGATCGCCTCTGCCGGGTCGTGCATGCGGGCAACTTCGTGCGCCAGGCCCTCCCGGGTGATCTGTTTCTGAACATCGAGGGGCGGCATCTGCTGGCTGCCTCCAATCACGGCCAGACCTTCGAGTCGCTGCTCAAGGTCTGCGGCCTGACGCCGGAGCGCATCGTCCTGGAAATCCTGGAGGCGCGCATCGACGATCTGGAACGGCTGCAGGAGGCGGTGGCCGGCTATCGCAGCCGGGGCTACCGGGTCGCCATCGACGACTTCGGTTGCGAACATTCCAATTTCGACCGGCTCTGGCGTCTCAACCCGGACATCATCAAGCTGGACCGTTCCCTGATGCTGCAGGCAGAAGCCAATCCCCGGGTGCGGCGGGTCTTGCCCAAGCTGGTCGAGATCATCCATGAGCTGGGTGCCCTGGCCGTGTGCGAGGGCATCGAAAACCGGACCCAGCATGATCTGGCAGTAGATGCCGGGGCCGACTGGCTGCAGGGGTTTTTCTATGCGCGCCCGGCCGCCGAGCTCTGGCGTCAGCCGGTGCGGGATGCCGGGGCGCAGCAATTTTTTGAGGCCGAGCCGGAATGGGCATTCACATGAGCATCGATTGGCTGCAATTCACCCCCTGGACGGCACTCGCCGGCGGCGGATTGATAGGTCTGTCCGCCGGCTTGCTGGTGACCGGGCTGGGCCGGATCGCCGGGATCAGCGGCATTTTTGCCGCCATGTTCCAGTCCCGGGAGCCCGGCAATGGCTGGCGCTGGGCGTTTATCCTCGGGCTGCTGCTGAGTCCCTGGCTCCTCCAGGCGCTGACGCCGGAAGTCCCGGTTTTTCCCGAATTCGAGATCACCCATCCCCGGCAATGGCTGGTGCTGGCCGTGGCGGGCCTGCTGGTGGGCTATGGCACCCGCATGGCCAATGGGTGCACCAGCGGCCATGGCGTGTGCGGCCTGGCGCGCCTCTCGCCGCGCTCCCTGGCGGCCGTGTCGATCTTCATGGGCAGCGCCATGGTGACGGTGGCCCTGCGCCACCTGTTGGGGGGCGCGTCATGACGATTCTGCTGGCCCTCCTGGCGGGCCTCATTTTTGGCTTGGGACTGCTGCTGTCCGGCATGAGCAATCCGGCCAAGGTGCTCGGTTTTCTTGATATTGGCGGGGCCTGGGACCCTTCCCTGGCGTTCACCATGGCCGGCGCGATCAGCGTGGCCATGCCCTGCTTCTTCTGGGCCAGGCATCATTCCCGCACCTGGCTGGGACTGCCTCTGGAACTGCCGGCCCGGACCGGGGTGGATCGGAAGCTGGTGCTGGGAAGTGTGTTGTTCGGCATCGGCTGGGGGCTTTCCGGCATCTGCCCGGGACCGGCCCTGGTGGGCTTGGGGGGCGGGTTCCTGCCCGCAGGCGTGTTTGCGCTGGGCCTTTATTTCGGCATCGTGCTTTATAGCCGGATAAATGAACCGGTGCAGCGCCCCGACGCGTGATTGGCCCGGCAGAAGGCCAGGGCATTTTGGCCCAGGTGGGGCAGATAATGGTCAACTTCCGGCCACCTTCCGGCCACCTTCCGGCCGCATTCCAGTAACGGTCCAGTAACGCTCGCCTTCCCGCACGGCGCATCGAGGGTCCAGAGCCCGCCGGCTTTTCTCGCTGCCAGCGCTGGCAGCCAGCGCCGACCGTGCCATGCTCCACAAGCCAGCGCGCGCTCCGCTTGCCGGGGCCCGGATCCATCGTCCTACCGTGCTTGGCCTCGCGTTCTGCTCCCGGCCTGTCAGGATTCAGGCGGCATCGAGTTGCTGGAACGGGAGGCAAGTTGGCTGCCAGGGTGCAGGCGTGGCGGGATCTGCCTCGTTTTCCCCCCGGATCAGCCGGCGCAGGGGGGCGTGAGCCTGGAGCAGGTCGATGCTGGAAGCCTGGGCGCCCTGGCGCAGAGCCTTGGTATCCACGCCTTCGATCAGGGTCAGGGCGCCTAGCGCCTGAATGCGCCGGGTGGCGGCTTCGAGTTGCTGCGGCGATTCCAGCAGGCTCGGGTCGAGGCGCACGATGCAAGGTTCGAGGCGCGCCAGCTGTTCGTAATCCAGATTCACCCGGCCAAAGCGGTGAATGGCGATGCGGTAGCCGCGCTGCTTGTAATTGGCGACCGCCTGCTCCAGATGTGCCTTGGCCTCGATGCCGTCGATGTCCAGTTCCAGAGTGATTTGCTCCGGGATCAGGCCGCAAGGGCGCAGCAGTTCCTCGAAGGCCAGGCCGTGGTCGGCGGGCACGCTCAGCACATGGCGGGGATGCACCGTGAGTAGCAGATTGCCGCGCACCTGATGGGTCAGGTAGTTGAGCGCGTGCAGGGTGCGCACCAGCCGGTCCAGGTAGATGAATTCCGCGTCATCGGAAGGCAGCACGAACACGGCATGGGGTTCGAGCGCGGCCCTGCCGTTCAGGCTGAAGGCCTGCAGGCGGGCGGCGTGTCCATGCACCTGACCCGTGGCAGTCTCGACGATGGGCAGGAACAGGGAACCGAGTTGCAGATTGGCAAAGTGGGCCAGCACCTTGCCCTGCTGGGCAAAAAAGGGCGCCGGGGGCTGCAGGGCAGGGGTATGGCCCTGGCTGCGGGCGTTCAGATAACGAACCAGATCGGTGAGGGGCATGATGTTTCCTTCGGGGCCGGAACAGGGGCCGGAATAAAGGCCGGAATAAAGGCCGGAATAGGGGATGGCATTGTTGTTGTGCCGGCGAGTTTGCCCGGGCGGGCTGCGGGGGGGAACGAAGAAATATGCATGAGCATATTCCCGCGTCTGCCTTGTATGGCAGGCAGCGGCGTCAAGTGCAGCGTGGTCTGTCCGGCATGCCTGACCGCCCGGCCCACCCCGGCCAGCAGCAAGGCGCGGCTCGTGATGGCCTCCATTCGGGCGCCCGGCGGGTCCACCCCCATGGCCTGCAGGGCCTGCGTCAGCACCACTTTTTCTCGCCTTTTGGCTGCACCCATCGGGTGACGCCTGCTAATTCGTTGAAAGTGGCTGCCAGTTCAGCGTTGCGCGGCTTTATCTGAGCGCAGCTGCCGGAAACAGGATGAATGGCGGCGAGAGGGGTCCGGGCAAGGCCATTGGACTTCATCGAGAGGCAAGCGCCCCACCTCAGGATGGGGAGGGTCTTTGATGAGGGGCTGTTTTCGGGAGAACCCTCGGGCAGGTCCGGCTTATTCAATCGGGATTGAAAAGCTTAGAAGGATTTCGTCGTTAGGGTTTGCGGTTTGATCCGCTAAATTGCCTTCCAGTTCTCTACAGCGCGGATCATCTTTTTGTTCCGGCTGTCACTCGACTGGAGGTTTCCATGAGCTTGTATGACAACAACGCCCAGTCCATCGGGCATACCCCCCTGATCCGTCTTCACCGCATCACCGATGGCGCGGGGGCCGTGGTGCTGGCCAAGATCGAGGCCCGCAACCCGGCCTACTCGGTCAAGTGCCGGATCGGCGCCGCCATGGTGGAAGACGCCGAACAGCGTGGCTTGCTCGGGCCTGGCAAGGAACTGGTGGAACCCACCAGCGGCAACACCGGCATTGCGCTTGCCTTCGTGGCGGCCGCCAAGGGGATTCCGCTGACCCTGACCATGCCCGAGACCATGAGCCTGGAGCGGCGCAAGCTGCTGATCGCCTTTGGCGCCAGGCTGGTGTTGACCGAGGGCGCCAAGGGCATGGCCGGCGCCATTGCCAAGGCCACCGAAATCGCCGAGTCCGAGCCGGACAAATATGTGTTGCTGCAGCAGTTCAAGAATCCCGCCAATCCCGCCATCCACGCAGCCACCACCGGACCGGAAATCTGGGAAGACACCCAGGGCAAGGTCGATGTGTTCGTCTCCGGGGTGGGGACCGGCGGCACCATCACCGGGGTCTCCCGCTATCTGAAAGAGATCCGGAAAAAGCCGGTGCTGTCCGTGGCGGTGGAGCCGGAAGCCAGCCCGGTGCTGACCCAGAAGCGCAACGGCCAGCCGCTGCAGCCCGGGCCCCACAAGATTCAGGGCATAGGCGCCGGCTTCGTGCCCGATGTGCTGGATCTTGCCCTGGTGGACCAGATCGAGCAGGTCAGCAACGAGGAGGCCATCCTCTTTGCCCGCCGCCTGGCGCGGGAAGAGGGCATCCTCTCCGGCATTTCTTCCGGGGCCGCCGTGGCGGCGGCGGTACGGCTGGCGCGGCAGCCCGGGTTTGCAGGCAAGACCATCGTCGTGGTACTGCCGGATTCCGGCGAGCGCTACCTGAGTTCGGTGCTCTTCGAGGGCCTGTTCGATGCTTCCGGGGTAGCCCTCGGGGTGACCCCGTGACCGCCTTTGCCGCCGGACAGGAAGCGCCCCTCCAGGGCGGCCTGCGTCTCGATATCGACGGAATCGTGGCGGAACTGCGCAGCCTGCGGGTGAAATCCCTGCAGACCCGGCAGCGCATCGGCCGGCCTCCCAAGCTGCCCTCGCGCAAGGCTTTGGTGGACATTCTCGATGGCCTGGCGGCGGCCCTGTTCCCGAACCGGCTGGGGGCGCCGGAACTCACCGACGAAGGGGTGGATTACTACGTCGGCCACACCCTCGACCATACCTTGCGAGCGCTGTATGAGGAGGTGCGCCGGGAACTGCGCTTCGTCGCCAACCTGGACTCTGAGTCAGGGGAGGAAAGCGCCCAGGCCGCCGCCATCGTCCATGATTTTGCCGCCCGCCTGCCGATGGTGCGCAGCCTGCTGGAAACCGACATCCGCGCCGCCTATCAGGGTGACCCGGCGGCCAGGAGCGTCGATGAGGTGCTGGTCTGCTATCCGGGCATCACTGCCATCACCCACCATCGCCTGGCGCATGAGCTCTACCGGCTGGGGGTGCCGCTCCTGGCCCGCATCATCTCCGAGATCGCCCATTCCACCACGGGCATCGACATCCACCCGGGGGCCCGCATCGGTGCGAGTTTCTTCATCGACCACGGCACCGGAGTGGTGATCGGCGAGACCTGCGTCATCGGCGAGCGGGTGCGCATCTACCAGGCCGTCACCCTGGGCGCCAAGCGCTTTTTGGTCGATGAAAAGGGCGAGCTGATCAAGGGCGGCGCCCGTCATCCCCTCGTCGAGGATGACGTGGTGATCTATGCCGGCGCCACCATCCTGGGCCGCGTCCGCATCGGCCGGGGGTCCTCCATCGGCGGCAGCGTCTGGCTCACCCGTAGCGTCCCTCCCAATAGCCACATTACCCAGGCCCAGGCCCGCAGCGATGTCTTCGAGGCGGGCGGGGGCATCTGATTTCTTTCACCACCTCACAGGAACACGACATGTCTGATATTCATGAAGCACAAACCGCACTGGGCGACGTCGCCGCCCGTACCCTGGCCAATGCCACCAAGACCGTGCCGATGCTGCCCAGCATCAGCCCGCGCTGGCTCACCCACCTGCTGCACTGGGTGCCGGTGGAGGCGGGTATCTACCGGGTCAACCGGGTCAAGGACGATTCCCGGGTGACCGTGGACTGTTCCAGCCGCGACGAGCGGGAATTGCCCCAGACCTTCGTCGATTACGAAGAATGGGGCCGGGAATACATGCTCTCCGCCGTGAATACGGTGCTGGACGTGCACACCCGGGTCTCCGACCTCTACAGCAGCCCCCACAACCAGATCCAGGAACAGCTGCGCCTCACCATCGAGATCATCAAGGAGCGCCAGGAAAGCGAGCTGATCAACAACAAGGAATATGGCCTCCTCAACAACATCGCCGCCGGCCAGCGCCTCCAGCCCCGTACCGGCACCCCCACGCCGGACGATCTGGACGAACTGATCGCCAAGGTCTGGAAGGAGCCCGGCTTCTTCCTGGCGCATCCCACTGCCATCGCCGCCTTCGGCCGGGAATGTACCCGCCGCGGCGTGCCGCCCCCCACGGTTTCCCTGTTTGGCTGTCAGTTCATCACCTGGCGCGGCATTCCCCTGATCCCCAGCGACAAGCTGAAGATCGAAAATGGCAAGACCAGCATCATCCTGCTGCGTACCGGCGAGAGCCGCCAGGGCGTGGTGGGCCTCTACCAACCCAACTTGCCGGGCGAACAGAGCAAGGGTCTGTCGGTGCGCTTCATGGGCATCAATCACCGGGCCATCGCCTCCTATCTGGTTTCCCTCTACTGCTCCCTGGCCGTGCTGACCGAAGACGCCATCGCCGTGCTGGAAAACGTCGAAGTGGGCAAATACCATGAGTACCACCATGAATACCAGTAATTCCAGCCTCACTCCCCCTGCCGGCCTGGTGGCTTTGGCCGGGTTGGGCAGCGGGCCGGGAGCGGCGCTACCGGAAGATTTTCCGGGTGAGGCCGAACTCTCCCGGCTGGCGAGCGAGCTGTTCAATGCCCTGCCGCAGACCTGGGTGCCGGGGGAAACCTGCCCGGAGCTGGCCAGACAGGCCGTTACCGCCCAGTCCATTGGCGCCCGCCAGGAGTCGCCCCCGCCCGGCGGCAAGCCCCGGCGGGGCGATGGGTCTGCCCAGCAGACGCCCCCCTCTGCCCTGCCCTTTGCCGAGTCATTTGCCGAGTCATTTGCCGAGTCATTTGCCGAGTCATTTGCCGAGTCATTTGCCG
>JANLJE010000046.1:23745-36296 GCA_029255645.1 Comamonadaceae bacterium
TTTGCCGAGTCATTTGCCGAGTCATTTGCCGAGTCATTTGCCGAGTCATTTGCCGCACCCTCTGCCGCACCACCTGCCGCACCCTCTGCCGAGGCATTCTTGGGGGCGGCCAATCCCCGCTTCGAGGTGCCCCTGCCCGGGGTGCGCGAGCTCGAAGCCCTGGCGGCTTATGTGAAACAGGTGGAGCGGAGCCGCCAGGTACTGCGCCAGCCTTACTATTTTCTCGAGGCTGAGCCGTCGTTTGCGCCTGGCATTGAGGTGCCGGGCAGTTACGGTCATGAGCGCTTTTTGCCCCCCCAGGCCCTGCCGGGCCAGGCTTTTGACGTGCAGGCCCTGCGCCGGGACTTTCCCATCCTGAAGGAAAGGGTCAATGGCCGCCCCCTGATCTGGCTCGACAACGCCGCCACCACCCAGAAGCCCGAGAGCGTCATCGAGCGGATCCGCCATTTCTATACCCACGAGAACTCCAACATCCACCGCGCCGCCCACGAACTGGCGGCGCGGGCGACCGATGCCTACGAAACGGCGCGGGAGAGTGTCAGGCGTTTCATCAACGCCCGTTCGGCTAATGAAGTGGTGTTCGTGCGCGGCACCACCGAGGGCATCAATCTGGTGGCCCAGAGCTGGGGCCGGCAGCACCTGAAGCCGGGAGATGAAATCCTCATCACCTGGCTAGAGCACCACGCCAACATCGTGCCCTGGCAGCAACTCGCCGCCCAGACCGGGGCGGTGCTGAAGGTGGCGCCGGTGGATGACCTGGGCCAGGTGCGCCTGGAGGAATATGAACGGCTGCTCGGTCCCCGCACCCGGCTGGTGTCCTTCACCCAGGTGTCGAACGCCCTGGGCACCGTCACCCCGGCCCGGGAGATGGTGCGGCTGGCCCATGCCCAGGGGGCGAAGGTGCTGGTGGACGGGGCCCAGTCGGTTTCCCACCTGCGTGCCGACGTGCAGGCCCTGGATTGCGACTGGTTCGTCTTTTCCGGTCACAAGGTGTTCGGCCCCACGGGCATTGGCGTGGTCTATGGCAAGGAAGCGCTGCTCAATGCCACCGAGCCCTGGCAGGGCGGCGGCAACATGATCCGCGACGTGACTTTCGAGCGGACCCTGTACCACGCTGCACCGGCCCGTTTCGAGGCCGGTACCGGCAACATCGCCGACGCCGTGGGCCTGGGGGCGGCCCTGGAATATGTGGAGCGGGTCGGCATCGACAACATCGCCCGGCACGAGCACGACCTGCTGCGCTATGGCACCCGCCTGCTGGAAGACATTCCGGGCCTGCGGCTGATCGGCAAGGCGGCGGACAAGGCCGGGGTGCTCTCCTTCGTGCTCGAAGGCTACAAGACCGAGGAAGTGGGCGCGGCGCTCAACCGGGAAGGCATCGCCGTGCGTTCCGGCCATCACTGCGCCCAGCCCATCCTGCGCCGCTTCGGCGTCGAGGCCACGGTGCGGCCGTCCCTGGCGCTGTACAACACCCAGGCCGACCTGGACGCCCTGGCAGCGGCGGTGCGGCAGTTGCAGCGCGCCAAGGGTGTGCGCGGCTAAGTTTCATCGCCTCTTTATCCCTGGCATGGCTCCTGCGGGAGCCATTTTTTAATCAGGGAACCCAACCGGAACAACCCTGCGAACCCACGCCCCGGAGGGTAGGTATCCCAACCGTATCGGGGCTAAAGGTCCAGCTCACGGGGGGAGAGATCGCGCCAGATGCCCTCGATGTAGCCCTGGATGGGGCGAAAGTTACCCTTGTAGGCCATCTTGGGGCTTTCCTTGATCCAGTAGCCCAGATACAGGTAGGGGAGGTCGAGACTCTGGCAGAGCTGGGCTTGCCAGAGGATGTTGTAAGTGCCCAGGGCGGCGCCGGGGATGTCCGGGTCGAAGAACGTGTAGACGGAGGAAATCCCGTCATCCAGCACATCGATGATGCTGACCATGAGGACCTTGCCGGCTTCGGAAAACTGGATCAGGCGGGTATCCACCTGGCTTTCGAGCAGGAACTGGGCGTATTGCTCACGGCTGTCGTCGTCCATGCCGCCGCCGGGGTGGCGCCGGGCCTGGTAGCGGTCGTAGAGCTCGTAGTGTCCGTCATTGGGGAGTAGCGGCATTTCCCGGGCCTCGAGGTACGAGTGTTTTTTCAAGGCCCGGCGCTGGCTGCGCGTGAGCTGGAGCCGGTCCACCGGGAGTCGTACCGGGGTGCAGGCCCGGCAGCCATCGCACCAGGGGCGATAGGTGAACAGGCCGCTACGGCGAAAACCGGCATGTACCAACTGACTGTAGATGGGCGTATCGATCAGGTGGGCCGGGGTGGCTACCTGGGAGCGGGCCTCCCGGTCTGCCAGGTAGCTGCAGGGGTAGTTGGAGGTGGTGTAGAACTGCAGTAGCGAGAAGGGGAGGCGGGAGTCGTTGAGGGCGGACATGCTCATGAATTCCAGGTGAACGCTGCACCCGCTTGGGGCCATCGGGCAGGAGGCATGGGAAGCTCCGACAACTGCTGCAGGCGGGCAATGAACTGGTCACGGGGAATTTCACGGGCGCCCAGGGAGGCCAGGTGTCCGGTTTTCATCTGACAGTCGATCATGCCGAATCCTTCCTGCTGCAAGTAACGGATCAGGTGGGCAAAGGCGATCTTGGAAGCATCGGTACGCCAGGAAAACATGGATTCTCCATAAAACATGCCGCCCAGCGCAACTCCATACAACCCCCCGACCAGCTTGCCATCCATCCAGGTTTCGACTGAATGGACGTAGCCGAGTTCATGGAGTTCACCGTAGGCGGCCCGAATCCCGTCGGTGATCCAGGTGCCGTTTTGTCCGGGCCGGGGGGTCTGGGCGCAGGCCGCGATGACGCGATGAAAGGCGCTATCGAGTTTGACCTGGAACAGGCCTTGGCGCAGGGTCTTGGCCAGGGAACGGGAGAGACGGAATTCCTCCGGGAATAGAACCATGCGCGGGTCCGGGCTCCACCAGAGTACCGGCTGGCCATCGGAAAACCAGGGAAAGATGCCCTGCCGGTAGGCGTCCAGCAGGCGCGCCGCCGAAAGTCCGGCTCCGGCAGCCAGGAGGCCATTCGGATCGGTCAGGGCTCGCGCCAGGGGAGGGAAGGGGGCATCTTCTTCCAGCCAGGGGATCATGGCAATTCACCCGGCCAGGCTGAGCATCCGGCTGGCCGGCAGGTCCGGGGCCGGATGGGATTTGAAAGCCACCACATGGTCTACATCCAGGCGGATACCGATTTCTTCACCCAGGGCATGGTCATGGTGGCTGGGAACCAGGGACAAAACCCGGGTGCCGCCGGCCAGTTCCAGGGTGTAAAGGAAATCGGCGCCCCGGAAGGCCTTGTTCAGCACCTTGGCCCGGGTAGCGCTGGCATCGTCGTGAATCACGTCATCAGGACGCAGCAGTACATCCACATTGCAGCTGTGGTCAGGGCGCTTGCCATTGCAGGTGCCGCAACCCTTGCTGCATTCCACCGGCGCAACGGAATCCAGCACGCCCAGGGCGATCCGGACTTGATGCTCGCCGATGACCTGGCCGGGCACCAGCACTCCCTGGCCGATGAAGTCGGCCACGAAACGGTTGGCGGGCTGGTGGTACAGCGTGTAGGGGGTGTCCCATTGCTGGATGCGGCCTTCGGCGACGATGCCGATTTCATCGGCCATGGCAAAGGCTTCGTACTGGTCGTGGGTGACCAGGATGGCGGTGGAGCCTTCCCGCTTGAGGATGTCACGCACCTCCAGGGAGAGGCGTTCGCGCAGATCCACGTCCAGGTTGGAGAAGGGCTCGTCGAGCAGGATCAGTTCCGGCCGGGGGGCCAGGGCCCGGGCCAGGGCGACCCGCTGCTGCTGACCACCGGAAAGTTCATGGGGAAACTTGTGGCCCTGGCCGGAAAGGCCCACCAGGGTAAGCAGGTGATTGACCCGTTCCAGTTTTTCAGCCGCGCCCTGGCTGCCCAGGCCGAAGGCCACGTTCTGTTCCACCGTCAAATGGGGGAACAGGGCGTAGTCCTGGAATACCATGCCGATCCGGCGTTTTTCCGTGGGGAGACGAAAGCCGGGGCGGCTGACGCTGGCGCCCTGCAGGCGGATTTCGCCGCCGGCCACTTCTTCAAATCCGGCAATGCAGCGCAACAGCGTGGTTTTGCCGCAGCCCGAGGGACCCAGCAGACAGGCAATCCGGCCGGCTTCGACTGCCAGGCTGACGTTCTGCACCACGGTCTGGGTGCCGTAGCGCTGAACGAGATCGATGATTTCGAGTTGGGCCATGGCGGCAAGTCCTTTGTAGAGTGTCGATTATAATTCGCAACTCCGCGGGAGCTCATGCATGCGCAACTTTTCCCCTTTCCTGATTTTTCCCCTGTTGATTGCCGCCCTGGCGGCGCTGCCGGTCACCAGTGTCGGCCTCAATCTGCTGGCAGGAGGAACCGGCGCCACCTGGAGCCATCTGCTTGATACGGTACTGGGGCGCTACATCAGCAATTCCCTCTGGCTCTGCCTGGGCGTTGCGACCGGTGTTGCCTTGCTGGGGGTGGCGACGGCCTGGCTGACCGCCATGCACGAATTTCCCGGACGGCGCGTTTTCGAATGGGCCCTGGTGCTGCCCATGGCGGTGCCGGCCTATGTGATGGCTTATCTTTATACCGACCTGCTCCAGTTCGTGGGCCCGGTGCAGACAGGGTTGCGGGAGTATTTTGGCTGGAGCCGCAGCGACTACTGGTTCCCGGATGTGCGCACCCTCGGAGGAGCGGTGGGCATGTTCGTGTTCGTGCTCTATCCCTATGTCTATCTGCTGGCCCGCAATGCTTTTCTGGAGCGGGCGAGTGGCATGCTGGAAGCGGCCCTGACCCTGGGCGTGGGGCCCTGGCGGGCATTTTTCCGGGTGTCCCTCCCCCTGGCCCGGCCGGCGATTGCCGCCGGCGTCGCCCTGGCCCTGATGGAAACCCTGGCTGATTACGGTACCGTGGCCTATTTCGGTGTCGATACCTTTACCACCGGCATCTACCGGGCCTGGTTTTCTCTGGGCGACCGGACTGCTGCGGCCCAGTTGTCGGCGGTGCTGCTCGGCTTCGTGATCCTGCTGGTGATGCTGGAGCGCACTTCCCGGGGCCGGGCCCGCTACAACAACACCACGGGCCGTAATCGGCCCATGCCGGGGCAGCATCTCAAGGGGGGCGCTGCGCTGCTGGCATTTCTCATGTGCTGCCTGCCCCTGGTGCTCGGGTTCTTGCTGCCGGCAGGATTGTTGCTGCGCATGGCGCTGCTAGATGGTGATGCCCAATTCGGCAGCCGTTTCTTTACCCTGGCCGGCAACAGTTTCTTTCTGGCCGGCATGACGGCGCTGCTGGCGGTACTACTGGCCCTGCTGCTGGCCTATGGCGCCCGGCTTTCCAAAACCCTGCTGGCCCAGGGACTGAACCGGGTAGTGGGTCTGGGCTACGCAGTCCCGGGGGCAGTCATTGCGGTGGGGGTGCTGATTCCGGTCACCCGCCTGGATAGCTGGCTGGCGGGGAGGTGGGAGAGCTGTTTCGGGGTCAATCCCGGGCTGATCCTGACCGGCGGCGTGGCGGCGCTGATTTATGCCTATCTGGTGCGCTTCCTGGCGGTGGCCCTGCAAACCGTGGAAAGCAGCCTGGGCAAGATCACCCCCAGCATGGATGAGGCTTCCCGCAGTCTGGGCCTGGGCCAGTTTGCCACCTTGAAGCGGGTACATACCCCGATTTTGCGCGGCAGCTTGTTTACGGCCGGCCTGCTGGTGTTCGTGGATGTGATGAAGGAACTGCCCGCCACCCTGGTGATGCGCCCCTTCAATTTCGATACCCTGGCCACCCAGACCTATACCCTGGCGGCCGATGAACGACTGGCTGAAGCCTCGACCGCCGCCCTGGCGATTGTGGTGGTGGGCCTGCTTCCCCTGATCGTCCTGTCGCGCCAGATTGCCAGTCGCCGCAAATAAAGCACAAATAAAAACCCCCGCCAGGCGGGGGAAGGTCTTGCGGGGTTCCGGGGGACGATCAGCGCAAGCCGACCCGGTCAAAAATGACTTGGGCCTTGGCCCGGTACATGGCCAGGGAACCCACGGGCAAGGTGTCCATCTTGAAGGTGCCGAGGCTATCCAGGGCAGGGTTCCTGACCTTGACGCTGGCGACTACCGGCCATTCGTTATTGCCCTCGGCAAAGTAGCGCTGGGCTTCATCGCTGGCCAGGTATTCCAGGAATTTCACGGCGGCTTCCTTGTGTGGCGCGTACTTCAGCATGCCGCCGCCGGAGACATTGATGTGGGTCCCGGAAGTCGTCTGGTTCGGCCAGATGATGCCAACGGCGGCCATGGTCTTCTTGTCATCGGCCTTGCCGGAACGCATCAGGCGGGCCACGTAATAGGAATTGGCAAGGGCAACCCCACACTCGCCGGCCGCCACAGCCTTGATCTGGTCGGTGTCGCCTCCCTTGGGCGCACGGGCAAAGTTGGCAACCAGGCCCCTGGCCCAGGCTTCAGCCTTCTGCTCACCTTCGTGAGCGATGATCGAAGCCATCAGGGACAGGTTGTAGGGGTGGGAGCCGGAACGGATACAAACCTGATTCCTGAGGGCGGGGTTGGCCAGGTCGGCGTAGTTCCGGACCTGCCCGGCTTTTATAGTGGCTTTGTTATAGACGATGACCCGGGCCCGGCTGGAGAAGGAGAACCAGTCGTCGGTGCGCAGATAGGCGGGGATCCGGGTTTCCAGGGTCTTGGACTTGACCGGGGCAAACAGCCCCAGTTCGTGGGCGGCAGCCAGGCGGGCGGCATCCACGGTCAGCAATACGTCGGCGGGGCTGTTGGTACTTTCATTCTTGATCCGTTCCAGCAACTCGTCTTCCTTGCCTTCGATGCGGTTGATCTTGATGCCGGTCAGCTGGGTGAAATGGGTGTAGAGATTTTCGTCGGTCTGGTAATGGCGGGCAGAATACAGGTTGAGCACCGTTTCCTGGGCCTGGGCGCCAGGCGCAGTAAACGCCAGAAGCATGGTCAGCAAGGGGATTTTGGATGACATCAGAGGGACTCCGTCGTAGCGTTTTGGAAGGACAGGCCGTGATTCTAAAGGGCTTGATCGACGGTGTAAATGATAATGATTGTCAAGAACCCGTCAATCGGGGAAAAATCGGGAAAAATCGGGCGAAAAAAAACCACCCGCGAGGGTGGTTCCTGGCGTGCAGGGCAGGGGGCTAGTCAATCACCCGACGGGCGCCGTTGTAACGCTGCACCCAATAGCTGTTCTGCATGCTTTCGACTCGCACGGCACTGCCGGCCCGGGGGGCATGGAGGAAATAATTGTCACCCAGATAAATGCCGACGTGGGAAAAGGCTCGGCGCATGGTGTTGAAGAACACCAGGTCACCCGGTTTGAGTTCTGACTTGTCGACTTCTTCCCCGTGCATGGCCTGTTCCCTGGCCGTGCGAGGCAGGACCAGCCCGGCCGCTTCGCGGTAGACGATCTGAACATAGCTGCTGCAGTCCAGGCCACTGTCCGGATCATTGCCGCCCATGCGGTAATTGATGCCAACTAGCTCCAGCCCTTTCAGGATGACATCCTGGGCCGCATTGGAGTAACGTTCGAAAAAGGATTTTTCATCGTTCTGGCGCACTGGCTCGGCACTGCCTGTGGTGCTGTAGGAAGCCATTGTGGCAAGCGTCAGAATCAGGGCGAGAGATTTGAAGGGCTTCGACATGGGGTCGCAATTTAGGCGAATACTCATGTTTTGTAAACCACTCAATGGCATGGCACCTGGGGCGCAATTGCTGTTTATAATTCGTAATCATGAATTATGCGACGATATCCCCGGGTCTGATGCTGCCTTTGCTGGGCAGGGGAGTGTTGGGCCATGGCTGATTTGCCGCGCGTTCTGATCGTTGATGATTCCCGCATGGTACGTGCCTCACTGGCCCGGCACCTGAAGGGGATCTATGAAGTGAAGGAAGAGGGGGATGGAGAGGCGGCCTGGCAGACGCTGGTGCTGGACCACACCATCGCTGCCGTCATCTCGGATCTGCAGATGCCGGTGCTGGATGGCTTTGGCCTCCTGGAACGGGTACGGGCCTGCAAACTCGCCCGTCTGCGTGACATTCCCTTTGTCCTGATTTCCGGCGAGGAGGATCAGGAGGTGCTGGCACGGGCGGAGCGGCTTGGCGTTTCTGATTTCATCGACAAGGGGATCAATGCGGTGGAGTTGAAGACCCGCCTGGGGCATCTGCTACAGCACGCCATGACCCGGAAGAGCCTGGAAGAGGCGCGGACCCAGCAGGTTCAGGACGCGGGAACCGGATTGTTTACCCGCAAATATATCGAGCTGCAGGCGGCCCAGGCGCTTTCTCATGCTTTTCGCCACCACGGCGAGGCCAGTGTCATGGTGATCGGTTTCGATGGTTATCCGGCCCTGGTCGAGCAGATCGGCGAAGCCAGGGTGGCGGAAATGGGGGTGAGATTCGCTCGACTGGTGGCGGGCAAGATCCGCCGGGAAGACAGTCTCGGCCATTTTGAGGATGGCCGTTTTGCGATTGTCTCTCCAGGGACTGCGCCAGGGGCCTGCATTGCCTTTGCTGACCGGGTGCGCCGGGCCGTGGCCGATTCGGTGGTTTCCACGGGTGGCAAGCGCCTGGCGCTGACCATGAGCGTCGGGGTTGCCAGCGTGCCGGTGGACCGGGTCATTTCCGCCAGCAGCCTGCTGACGCTGGCGGCGACGCGGATGGACGCTGCCATGGCGGCAGGCGGCAATCGTACCGAGTCCGGCGATCTGGCCGGGCAGGTGCCGGCGCTGCCCCTGACCATGAATCAGGCCCTTGAATTATTGCGTGACCAGCGTCCCGAAGCCGTCGTCAAACAACTGGGGCGGCTGGGGCGGCAATTGCTGCCCATGCTGCAACTGTTGCAGCAGGAACTGGGGGTGGAATTTCCCCTGGATGTGTTGAAGAACCGTCTGGCAGATCGGGAGCAGCAACAACCCGACTAGTCCTTTTTATTTTTTTTTGCAGATGACACCAAGGAAGAGGGAGTCTCATGACGACTTACAAAGAATTTCATAAATATTCCATCGAAAATCCGGATGCGTTCTGGACCGAACAGGCCCGGTTGGTGGACTGGAAGGAACCGTTCACCCAGGTTTGTGATTATTCCCGCCCGCCTTTTGTGAAGTGGTTCGTCGGCGGCAAGACCAATCTGTGCCACAACGCGGTGGACCGCCATGCGGCCAGGCGTCCCGATGCCCGCGCCCTGATCTACGTCTCCACCGAGACCAACGAAGAGCGGATCTACACTTATGCCGAGCTGCAGCGCGAAGTCGAGCGCATGGCCGCGATCTACCAGAGCCTGGGCGTCAAAAAGGGTGACCGCGTCCTGATCTACATGCCCATGATTCCCGAAGCCTGCTTCGCCATGCTGGCCTGTGTCCGGATCGGTGCCATTCATTCCGTGGTGTTCGGCGGCTTTGCCTCCGGTTCCCTCGCCACCCGCATCGACGATGCCCAGCCGGCCCTGATCGTTTCCGCCGAGGCCGGCATGCGCGGCGGCAAGGCTGTGCCCTACAAGCATCTGCTGGACGACGCCATCGACATCGCCGGGCACAAGCCGCCCAAGGTGCTGATGGTCGATCGCGGCCTGGACTCCGGATTCAACCGGGTCGAAGGCCGGGATGTGGATTACGCCAGCCTGCGCGAGCGCTTCCTGGACGCCCGGGTGCCCTGCGAATGGCTGGAATCCTCCGAACCTTCCTACATCCTCTACACCTCCGGCACCACCGGCAAGCCCAAGGGCGTGCAGCGGGACACTGGCGGCTACGCCGTGGCCCTGGCCTCCAGCATCCAGCACATCTACTGCGGCAACGAGGGCGAGACCTTCTTTACCACCTCCGACATCGGCTGGGTGGTCGGGCACTCCTACATCATCTACGCCCCCCTGCTCGCCGGCATGGCCACGATCATGTACGAAGGCACGCCGCTGCGTCCCGATCCCGGCATCTGGTGGAAGATCGTCCAGGACTACCAGGTCTCCGTCATGTTCTCCTCCCCCACGGCGGCGCGGGTGCTCAAGAAGCAGGACCCAGCCTATCTGCACAAATACGACATCTCCAGCCTGCGGCACCTGTTCATGGCCGGTGAGCCCCTCGACCAGCCGACGCACGAATGGATCATGGGCGAATTGGGCAAACCCGTGATCGACAACTACTGGCAGACCGAAACCGGCTGGCCCATGCTGTCTGCCTTGCATGGCGTGGAAAAGACCAAGCTCAAGTTCGGCTCTCCCAGCTTTCCGGTCTATGGCTACAACCTCAAGATCTATCGCGAAGATGGTTCCGAGTGCGAAGCCAACGAAAAGGGCATCGCCGCCGTGGTGCCGCCGCTGCCGCCCGGCTGCCTCTCCACCGTCTGGGGGCAGGACGAGCGCTTCATCAGCACCTACTTCTCCTTGTTCAAGGACCCGCTGGTCTATTCCTCTTTTGACTGGGCGATCAAGGATGAAGAGGGTTACTTCTACATCCTCGGCCGTACCGATGACGTGATCAACGTCGCCGGGCACCGCCTCGGCACCCGCGAAATCGAGGAAGCCATCCAGGGCCACAACGCCATCGCCGAAGTGGCCGTGGTGGGCGTCGAAGACAAGATCAAGGGCCAGATTCCCATCGCCTTTGCCGTGGTCAAGGATGCCTCCCGGATCGCCACGGCGGAGCAGCGGGCCGAGCTGGAGAAGGAAGTCTTCAAGGTGGTGGACGATTCCCTGGGCGCCATCGCCCGTCCGGGGCGCGTCCATTTCGTCACCGGCCTGCCCAAGACCCGTTCCGGCAAGATGCTGCGCCGTTCCCTGCAGGCCCTGGCCGAGGGGCGCGATCCCGGCGATCTGACCACCATCGATGATCCTTCCACTCTGGATCAGATCAAGGCCCTGCTGGCAGGCTGACCCCGGCTTCCGGAACCTCCCCGACGGCCCCCATGCGGGCCGTTTTTCATGCGCTCTGCTAAACTGCCAGGCTATTCGAACGGCAAATTTTCATGGCTATTCGTAAAAGTGGGTGGGCGCCAACAATGGGCTGATGTATGTCACGCCAGCCAGAAGTCGTAAAACAGTGATGCAAACATCGTCGCTTCACTGTACAGATGTGCTATCGAAAATCGTAAATTCTTGTTGTGGCGGAGGTGGGTGCAATGACGGCCAGAGATGCTGAATCAGCATTGCTTACCCGGTGCACTGTCGTCGCTCGGGAGGCCGAGCAATCGGCGCAAGACCAACGCGAGGCCAATGTGTTCCGCTTGGCCGCGATGGTCGTCCGGTCCCGCTTCCCCGGTGAGTCGCTGCGCTTGATGCAGGCGAGCGAACGGTACTTCGCCTCACACCCGAATGACAGGCTGGCACCAGCGGATGTCGTCAGGAAGGGCTGGGTTCTGAGCCTGCCTCGCCTGCGTGACATGCTCAGTCACCGATTCCACGGGCATTGAATTCATGGCGACGAATCCAGCCTTTCATACCCGCACTGCATTGGCGAAAGGTCTGCGAGAGCTGTTCAAGCAACTTGAGGAACGGCTCTCGCTGCGCAACCCGGTAAATGTCTACTTGGCTGGGGGAATGGCGGTCCATCTCTACACGGCCACTCGCGTCACGACCGATGTGGACGCGGAATTCGGAGGGCGCGTTTTCCTTCCGAACGATCTGATGGTTGAGGTGACTCTTGAAGATGGCACTCAGCAGGTTGTCTATCTCGACACCAACTACAACTCGACCTTTGCTTTGATGCACGAGGACTATCGGGATGACTCCATCCCCGTAGACCTCGGTATGGAGCAAATTCGTGTTCATGTCCTTTCTCCTGTAGATCTGGCCGTCAGCAAGATCGCCCGGTTCGCCGACCACGACAAAGAGGACATTGCCGCCTTGGTTCGCCTCGGCCTGACGAGCGCTGACGAGATCGAGCATCGCGCCACAAGCGCCTTGGCGGGTTACGTCGGCGGTCAGGCCATGTTGAAGTTGAATCTGCGGGATGCGCTCGTTTTGGCTCGCGAGGTCGAAAGCGAGCGGATCGCGGCTCTGCGATTGGCCGAACTGCCGCGTCTGGAAAAGCGTGCCGGAGCAGCACGCACCTTCTGGCAGCACGCCACCGAGGCCATCCAGGCGCATGGCGCTGATGGCGTGAACTGGGCCGATGTCGAGCGAAAGACCATCGTCGAAAGCATCGCGGAGCATGGGCAAGAACCTTCGGATGTCGCAGACGTGATCTGCCAGCACAGTCCGGGTGCTGTGACGAAGGTAAAGCAAGACGATGTGCGAGCCTTGGTTTCCGGGCTTGCCCCAGAACTCCAGACGCAATATGCCAAGGCGCGAGACGAAGGGAGACTTCGAGATGTACTGTGAGCCGCAAGGGGCGTTCTTCCCGATGGATGAGCGTGCTGCTTCACTGATCGTCCTGCATGAGTTTGCCGAACCGTTTGGCTGCAATGGCAGTACCGCTTACAGCGATCACCTCTTTGAATACATGCGGCGGGCCTGACCATGCCCGCCAACATCCTGAACCTGCCGCAGTACCGGGTGCTGCGGGTGGAGGAATC
>JANLJE010000047.1 GCA_029255645.1 Comamonadaceae bacterium
CAAGCGCGCGAACGAACTGCTGCTTCGCATCGATGTTCCGGCCGAAGACATCATCTTTGATCCGAACATCTACGCCATCGCCACCGGCATTCCCGAACACGACAACTACGCCGTCGATTTCATCGAATCGGTGCGCTGGATCAAGCAGAACCTGCCCCACGCCCACATTTCCGGCGGCGTTTCCAACGTCTCGTTCTCCTTCCGCGGCAATGATGCGGTGCGCGAAGCCATCCACACGGTATTCCTCTACCACGCCATCCGCGCCGGCATGACCATGGGCATCGTCAACGCCGGCATGCTCGGCGTCTATGACGACCTCGATCCGGAACTGCGCCAGAAGGTGGAGGACGTGGTGCTCAACCGCCATCCGGGGGCCGGCGAAGCCTTGGTCGAATTCGCCCAGACCGTCAAGGAAGGCCGGGCCAGGGACAGCGGCCCGGATCTTTCCTGGCGCGCGCAGTCCGTCGAGAAGCGGCTGGAACATGCGCTGATCAAGGGCATCACCGATTTCGTCGTGGCCGATACCGAGGAAGTGCGCGCCCAGCTCGAAGCCCAGGGCAAGCCGCCCCTGGCCGTGATCGAAGGCCCGCTCATGGCCGGCATGAATCATGTGGGCGACCTGTTTGGTGCCGGCAAGATGTTCCTGCCCCAGGTGGTCAAATCCGCCCGGGTCATGAAGCTCGCCGTCGCCCATCTGCTGCCCTACATCGAAGCGGAAAAATCCCGTACCGGTCTGGGCAGCAAGGGCAAGATCCTGATGGCCACGGTCAAGGGCGATGTGCACGACATCGGCAAGAACATCGTCGGCGTGGTGCTGGGCTGCAATGGCTACGACGTGATCGACCTGGGCGTGATGGTCAGTTGCGACAACATCCTCAAGGCCGCCCGGGAGCATCGGGTCGACATCATCGGCATCTCCGGCCTGATCACTCCGTCCCTGGAAGAAATGGCCCACGTGGCCAGCGAAATGCAGCGCCTCGGAATGACCCAGCCGCTTTTGATCGGCGGCGCCACCACCAGCCGCGCCCACACCGCCATCAAGATCGCGCCCCATTACCAAGGCGCCGTGGTCTATGTGCCGGACGCCTCCCGCGCCGTGGGGGTAGCCACCAAGCTGCTGTCTGCCGGGCAGCGCGACGGCTACATGGCCGAAATCGCAAGCGACTATGACGCCCTGCGCCAGGAACACGCCGGCCGCAAGGGCGCCACCCTGGTAAGCCTGGAAGAAGCCCGCGCCAACGGTTTCACGTGGAACAACGATTACATTCCCGCCGCCCCGGATCAGCCCGGCCTGCACATGATCCAGTTCGACCTGGCCCAGCTGGCGGAAGTGATCGACTGGAGCCCCTTCTTCCAGAGCTGGGACCTGGCCGGCCGCTTTCCCGCCATCCTCGACAACGAGCTGGTGGGCGAAACCGCCCGCCAGCTCCATGCCGATGCCCAGGCCATGCTGGAGAAGATCATCCGCGAGCAGTGGCTGGAAGCCAGGGGCGTGTACGCACTCTGGCCCGCCGCCCGGGACGGGGACGACCTGGTGTTCTACACCGATGCGCGCCGCAGCGAGGAAAGGGGGCGCTGGCTGGGCCTGCGGCAGCAGCACAAACAGCCGCCGGGCCGGCACAACCTGGCCCTGGCCGACTTCGTGGCCAGCAAGGAAAGCGGCATCCCGGACTGGGCCGGTGCCTTCGCCGTCACCGCCGGCCTCGGCATCGAGCCCCGGGTGGCCGCCTTCGAAGCCGCCCATGACGACTACAGCGCCATCCTGCTGAAGTCCCTGGCCGACCGCCTGGCCGAAGCCGCCGCCGAGTGGCTGCACCGGGAAGTACGTCAGAAAACCTGGGGCTACGCCGCCGATGAAAATCTCGCCAAAGAGGCCCTGCTCGCCGAGGCCTACCAGGGCATCCGCCCCGCCCCCGGCTACCCGGCCTGCCCGGACCACACCGCCAAGCGGGAACTGTTCCGCCTGCTGGACGTGGAACGCCGGATCGGCATGGGCCTCACCGAATCCTGCGCCATGACCCCTGCCGCTTCCGTGGCCGGCTTCTACCTCGCCCACCCCAAAGCGACTTACTTCGCCATCCCCAGGATCGGCGAAGATCAGCTGGCCGACTGGGCCAGGCGCTCGGGAATGACCATCGACGAAGCCAGACGCTGGCTGGCACCGTTACTCTGAAATGGCCCGGCCTCACGGCTTCTCGAACTCATCGCCGGTGATGCGCTTGCCCGCCGCGCGGTCGGCTTCGATGAAGCCCCGCCACTGCCAACCGTCGTGACGTGCGCGTAGCGCCGGTGCGCCGGTACGCCGGACGGATCGGACGGATCGGGTGGATCGGGCGGCTGCCTCTGGGGTCGCGCGGGATGCTGTGGTTCAGCGTGGCGCTTGAGGCGGGTTTCGTACCGCCGCGCTACCCCAGCCAACCGTCGTCATCGAGGATGGTGCGCACGGCGGTGAGCTTGACCACGCCCTCACCAAAACTGCCACCCTCCGGATTGAAGACATCGAGACAGAAATACTCGCTGGGCTCGGGCGTGCTGTCGCCGATGATCTCCACCGGGATCACCGCCTGGTTCTCGTCGGGATACAGGTTGAGGGTGCCGCTGACGGCAAGATAGTCGCTGCCGGCCAAGGCAGTGCCATCTCGCGTGACGTAGTCCACGCTCAGTATCTCGTCGGGGTCACTGCGCACGCCGGTGAACTGCAGCAGGAAGTAGGCGTAGCGGGTTCCGCTGCTGCCCTCGACCACCTCCTTTTCGACCTCCTCCGGCCTGGTCGGCGCGCCGGCATAGTTGGCCCGCAGGCTCTGGTCGATCCACTGCTGGTAGGCACTCACCCGCTGCCAGGCGGCGACTTCACCGAAGCTGCTGTTCGTGAGGCGATCAATATCAGGGTCGATGCCGTCACGAGTCAGGCTGGCGATGTAACTGGCGACGCCGGCAATCTCGTTCTGAATGAATGCCGGACCACCACTGTCACCCGGGCCAATCAGACCTTCATCCAGACCCTGGCCTGTGTCATGCCGAAACATCAGTTGGCCCAGCGCATCGCGGCTGGAGGTGCCGTTGTCGAAGTCGGCGATCAGTTGCGTTCCGGCTAGCGGTGTCCAAGCCATCCCGGAGCCGAGGTAGCTCTTCAGTGTAGCGGCATCGGCATCGAACCGATTGGCGGCCTTGAGGCGGACCGGACTTTGGGTGTCGGGACTGGTCGCGCCCGTGCTTCCCGTACCTGTTCGGCCATAGCCTGACAACGCGAAGACTTGCCCGACCTCGTCGCTGTCGCGATAGATGTCATAGCGATCGGCCGCCACCGGCGCTGTTTCCGATAGCCAGGCAATTGCCAGGTCATTGTTGCTGTCTGCGTCATAGCCGGGATGCGGCAGTATTTTGGTGGTGCCGAGCGTCTGTGTCCCGCTCCCCGTATCGAAGGTGACGCTGGCAGATCCCGCCCGCCCCTCGAACAGGTGAGCCGACGTCAGGATGGCGCGGCCATCAAACAGCAACGTGCCCGTGCCATAAAAGCCATCGATGCTCACGCGCACAACGCCGTCGTAACCATCACCCGGATAGGTACGGTAGCGGGAATCGGTGGAATAGGCGGTCGTGGTTACCATCGGAGCAAGTTCAGTTACGAAACAGCGGGTATTGTCTCAAACGCCCGGCTTTCCTGCGATGCTTTTGCCTGTTCGACCTTTCAGGATCACGCCCATCGTCCCATCGTCCCATCGTCCCATCGTCCCATCGTCCCATCGTCCCATCGTCCCATCACCCCATCGTCCCGCATCCCGCATCCGATGCCGAATGACCGGGCCGAGGCACACCAGAGGGATGAACGAGGGTGAGGGTTCTCCAATCCCGAGACATCGAGGCCGGTGACGGCGAGTCAGGGGCAGGAGGCGGGGCGACTGTCTGATTTGTCTGGAGCGCGTACTTTCCGGACAAGGCTGGAGATGCACCGAGCGCAACACATTGCTGTCGCGCTTTTGCTTTCAACCTGAACCAGCAGTTACCCCGCCTCTCTCTGCATGATCGTGATGATGGATTTTAAGTCGCCCATGCTCAAGCAAGGTTGGCTCAAACAGCTTGAGGGGCAGAAACTGGCGACACAGGGCTGGATTGGTCGATTGAAATTCACCGGAAATCATCAATCAGGCTGCTCCAGGTCCTCCACCACCACCGCCAGGGCATTGGTGGAAATCAGCACTTCCACCAGGGACAGCACCAGGGAAACCGCGAGGGAAAGAAGACTGATGCCAAACAGCACCTTGCCTGGCATTTCCCCGTGGATGAACAGGGCAAACATGGACAGCGCGCAGAGCAGAAAGCTCAGGACGCCAAAGCCCTGCATGTACTGGATCAGCGCGATGCGCCGCTTGAGGCCGGGAATCTGGCGCCGCACCACCGGGGCATTGCGGACTTCGGACGCATGCAGCTGGCGGATCACCTGGGCCAGCGACAAAAAACGGTTGGTATAGGCCAGCAGCAGCAAGGAGATGGCAGGAAACAGCAGGGCGGGAGTGGTCAGGTCCATGGGGCTTGGCGGGTCAAAAGCAATGCCCGGGATTCTATCCCCATTCAAGCCCGCCTCCCGACCCGAAAAGCATGCGACAATGACCCAGGTTTCCGCCTCAAGTCCTAGCCCCCTGTCCCGCCATGTCATCCCCTTCCGTGTTTTGCAGTGAAAAGCTGGCCCGTCTTGCCGGCGGCTTTGATAGCCATGCCCCGATCCGGGTGCTGGTGGTCGAGGACAGCAAGACCGTGCGCTACCAGTTGCGCGGCTACCTGCAATTGCTGGAAAACGTCACGGTAGTGGAAGCGGAAACTCTGGCCGAAACCCGGGAACTGCTGACCCATACGCCCGAACCCTTCTTCTGTGCCATTCTCGACCTCACCCTGCCGGATGCCTCGGGCAGCGAAGTGGTGGATCTGGTACAGACCTTCAAGGTGCCCAGCATCGTCCTCACTGCCACCCTGGACCCGATGATCCGCCAGGCCGTGCTGGATCGCCGGGTGATCGACTATATGTTCAAGACCGGCGCCGCCGCCATTGAAGATGTGGCCTATCTGGTGGGCCGCCTGCGCCAGAATCGGGAAATGACCGTGCTGGTGGTCGATGATTCAGCCACCTTTCGCATCCACCTGAGCCGCTTGCTGGAGCAGTACCGGTTTCGCATCCTCACCGCCAGCAATGGTCTGGAAGCCCTGGCTCTGTTGCAGGAACACCAGGAAACCGCCTTGGTGCTCACCGACTACTACATGCCGAAGATGGATGGCCTGACTCTGATCCGCCAGATCCGGCGTGACTTCCGCCGCGAAGACCTGGCCATCATCACCCTCTCCGACGCCACCCACCCGGATCTCTCCGCCGCCATGATCAAGGCCGGGGCCAATGACTACCTCAACAAGCATTTCCAGGTGGAAGAGTTCTACTGCCGCATCGTTCAAAATATCAACATGGTGCGCTTCGTGCGGCAATTGCGTGACCTGGCCAACCGGGATTACCTGACCCACCTCTACAACCGCCGCCGCCTGTTCGAAATCGCCGAGCTGCGACTCAGTAGCGCCCGGAAACAGCATGGCCCGATCGCCCTGGCCCTGCTCGACGCCGATCACTTCAAGCGCATCAACGACCACTACGGCCACGCCACCGGCGATCTGGCCTTGAAAAAAATCGCCGACGTCCTGCGCCGCGGCAGCGACAGCCATGACGACCTCGTGGCCCGTTACGGTGGCGAGGAATTCGTCTGCTTCAGTACACTGACTGCCGACGAAACTCCCGCCTGCTACTTCGAAGCCCTGCGCCGCCGCATCGAAGCCATCGACCTGGAAGTGAATGGAGAACGGATTCCCCTCACCGTCAGCATCGGCTACACCACCGATTCCCGGGGCACCCTGAGCGAAATCATCAACCGGGCCGACCAGGCCATGTATCAGGCCAAGGCCGCCGGGCGCAACCGGGTCGTCCATTTCGAGACTCAGGCCAGCTAGCCTGCCGCCACGCCTGCGTCACGAAAAATGCACCGAACCCGCCTACAATGACGGGCTCGAACACAGCACAACAGCTCCGGAGCATCCATGACTTTCAAGGTATTCATCGACGGCCGCCACGGCACCACCGGCCTCAAGATCGACGAGCGGCTCGCCCTGCGCCCCGAAATTGAAATCCTCACCATCCCCGAAACCCAGCGCAAGGACCCGGTGGTGAAGGCCGAATACATCAACAAGGCCGACGTGGTCTTCCTCTGCCTGCCCGATGCGGCTTCGAAGGAATCCGTCGCCCTGCTCGCTCCGGACAACGGCCATACCCGTTTCCTCGACGCCTCCACCGCCCACCGCACCCACCCGGACTGGGTCTACGGCCTGCCCGAACTCAACGGCGGCCAGCGCGAGCGCATCAAAAACGCCCGGAAAGTCGCCGTGCCCGGCTGCCACGCCAGCGGCTTCATCATGCTCATGGCCCCGCTGGTGGCGGGCGGCATCGTGCCCCCCGACTACCCGGCCAGCACCTACTCGATCACCGGCTACAGCGGCGGCGGCAAGGAAATGATCGCCAGCTACGAAGAACCGGCCAGCCTGCCGGAAGCCATGAAGAGCCCGCGCTTCTACGCTCTCGGCCTGACCCACAAGCACCTGCCCGAAATGCAGGTTCAAACCGGCCTGGCCTACCCGCCCTTGTTCACCCCCATCGTCGGCAACTTCGCCCAGGGCATGGTGGTCGCCGTCCCCCTGCTGCCGCGCCTGCTCTCCCGGAAGATCACTCCCGCCGACGTGCAGGCCTGTTTCGCCGAACACTACGCCGGCGAAGTCTTCGTCAAGGTCATGCCCCTGGATGCCGCCGCGGTGCTGGATAACGGGTTCCTGCCCGCCACCGCCTGCAACGACACCAACCGGGCGGAAATTTTCGTGTTCGGCCACAGCGAACAGATCCTTTTGGCCGCCCGCTTCGACAACCTGGGCAAGGGCGCCTCCGGTGCCGCGATTCAGTGCATGAACCTCATGCTGGGCGTGGCTGAGACGACGGGGCTGGCGGTTTAAATCGCCGTACCCCGGAGACAAGCTCCAACCGTCGTCCGTGATGGCCTCTGCCTCTTCCGGCTCTTCTTTTCCCGGGAAGAGCCGGAAAGGCATGTGCATTTGTTCCCGCCGATGGGGAAGCGAAATTCTGGCTTGAATTCTGGCTTGGACCGTCCATCCCGCTGGCGAGGCATACCGAACAGTTTCCGAACAGTTTCCCCAGGTTTCGCAAGCAACGGCTGGCGGCCCTGAAGCGCTACGCTGAAAGTCTGTTTCGCAAGACGGCAAGGACCGTTTCGAGTCGTTTTCCAGCCCCTTCAATACAGCAAGAATCCCCGCCGCTCCTCCTCCCACGCCACCTCATCCGGCCGCACCAGGGCTTCGAAGTCGGCCGGGGTGGCCGCGGGATCATCGACCCACTCCCTCAGTAACGGACTGCCATTGATCAGGTCGATCGCCAGCCGGTCGTACTCGTATTCGTAGCCGAAGTCCCGCCACAGGGGGTAGTCGGGCTGCAGGCGGCGCAGGGCCTTGAAGGCCAGGGTTTGCAGGCGCCAGGGTTTGAAGGCCTGGTGGTCGTAGCCATCGCAAGGTTCCACGTGAAACTGCACGCCGTTGCAAAGCTTGCCGGCGTGTTTGTGGAAGGTGGGCTCGAACCAGCATTCGCGCAGGCGGCAGCCCTTCAGCCATTCCGGTGCCAGGGCGCGCATTTCAGCAATGACGGCGCGGGCGTCGATGTCCGGGGCGCCGAACAGTTCCAGGGGCCGGGTGGTGCCCCGGCCTTCGGACAGCGTCGTGCCTTCGAGCAGTACCGTGCCGGCGTAGGCCCGGGCCATGGCAAGGTTGGGGGCGTTGGGGCTGGGGTTGATCCAGCTGCGCTGCCCCAGGGGCCAGCCATAGCCGGGGGCGGCTTCGGGCTGCCAGCCGGCCAGGGTGACGACCTGGCAATCCACGTCCAGCTTCAGGGTGGCGATGAACCAGCGCGCCAGTTCACCCAGGGTGAGGCCGTGGCGCATGGGCATGGGGCCGGCGCCCACGAAGCTCTCCCAGCCGGGGCGAAGCCGCAGGCCTTCCACCGGCCGGCCGGCGGGGTTGGGCCGGTCCAGCACCCAGACCGCCTTGCCCTGCCGGGCGGCGGCCTCCAGCACATAGCGCAGGGTAGTGATGAAGGTGTAGATGCGGCAGCCCAGGTCCTGCAGGTCAACGAGCAGCACATCGAAGCTGTCCAGCATGGCATCGGTGGGGCGGCGCACGGCACCGTAGAGGCTGAACACCGGGATACCGTGGCGCGGGTCGCTGTAATCCGGGGATTCCACCATGTTGTCCTGCTTGTCGCCCCTGAGGCCGTGCTGGGGGCCGAAGGCAGCAGTGATGTTCAGGTCGGGCAGGGCCGCCAGGGCATCGAGGCCGTGGGTCAGGTCCCGGCTCACGGAGGCCGGGTGGGCCAGCAGGGCGATGCGTTTTCCCGCCAGGGGGCGGCGCAGATCAGGGTCTTCAAGCAGACGGTCGAGGCCGAATTGGATCATGGTGGGGTCGTCAGGGTCAGGATAAAACCATTGCGATGATGAAAGTCGGGACGCGGTGCCGGGTGGTGCAAGGCCCAGTAGGAGAGCCGGCCATCGGCCAGTTCCAGCACGCTGGTAAGGCCCAGTTGCAGGGCGCCGGCGCCTTCGGCCAGAGCCGCCCCGGGCAGGCGGGCGATCAGTTCCAGGCAGCCGGCAGCCGCTTGCCAGTCCAGGCACGGGGCCGGCAGTTCCAGCCCTTCCCGGCGCTGACGGTAAGCGCCAAAGCCATAGCCCGCCCACTGGCCGGAGGGTGAGAAATTGTATTCCCGATAAGCCCGCGAATCAGCCCGGGCCAGGAACACCTCGAAGCAGCTATGGGCCCAGAGCCGGTCGGCTTCGACGGGATGGGCCCGGTCCGGCAGGCAAAGGCTTGCCAGGTCCCCCGCCAGGCGGTAGTGCAGCTCCAGGCTCCCATCCGGTAGCCCACGGCAGGCTACCGTGAGGGCGCGGATCCCTGGGGCTGGGTAGTCCGGATGGGGAATGAGGGCGACTGAGGTTATCATCATGGCAGCGGGCATTCTAACTTTGTCCGCGCCGCTTTGCCGTTTGTCCCGGCAAAGCGGGATGGCAAACCGATGAAACCGGATACCATGAGACTTTTCATCAGCAAGGAGTCCGACATGAAAACCACCCCCCTTTACGTACTTCCCTTCCTGGGCCTGCTCTCCCTGGCCAGCCTGCCCGCTCTGGCCGAAACCACGGCACCCCCCCTCAGCCTGCGCTGCGGCGGCATCGGTTCCGACGAATCCGCCGCGATGCTGGCCGAAGGCAAGCAGCAATCCCTCACCCTGCTCTTTGTCACCCACGACGGCCATTACATTTCCGATGTGCACACCCGGATCGAAAGCATCAAGGGCGAACCCCTGGCCGAACAAGCCTGCGGCCCGATCGGCCTCGTGCAGGTGACAGCGCCGGGCCGCTACAAGATCAAGGCGGGCCTGGGCGGGCAGCAACAGGAAAAGACCCTCACCCTGAAACCCTCGGGCGGCGCACGCCTGGTGCTGCGCTGGCAAGCTCCCGAGTAAGCCCGGCCCCCTTTTCGGCCGGCTTGACTTTCCTCTCCTGCGTAAAGCCGGTGCATCGCCCGCCCCACGCCCGCCCCACGCCCGCCCCACGCCCGCCCAAGCCTGGCCAGGGCCCGGGGACCCTGAAGCCGCCCCCATCCTGCAACCCACCCTGCACCACTGGCCCCCGGCAGGGTTTCTCTGCCACACTTCCACCTTTGCTTTTTCCCCGACCGTTGCATGAATTCCCCTCCCCTGCGCACCCTGCCGGACCGCCTCCGCCAGGCGATCCTGTTCGAACTGCTGGGCGTGTTCCTCATCACGCCCCTGTTCACCCTGGCAAGCGGTGAACCACTGCTGGAATCCGCCGCCCTGCTGGCGCTCATTTCCCTGGTCGCCAGCCTCTGGAATGCCGCCTACTGCACCGCCTTCGACTGGCTCGAAGGCCGCCTCACGGGCCGCCGGGCCGACCAGCGTCCCCAGGTGCTGCGCCTCGCCCACGCCCTGGGCTTCGAAGGCGGCCTGCTGCTCTTCAGCCTGCCGGTGATCATGGCCTGGACCGGCATGGATTTCTGGACCGTCCTGGTCACCGACATCGGCCTTGCCCTCACCTACGCCGGCTATGCCTACCTGTTCAATCTGGCCTATGACCGGCTGCTTCCCATTCCCTCGAATTCCTGATCATGCTGCCCGATTTCATCCAGCCCCACGCCGACCTGACGTCCCGCAACAGCCTGGCCCTGCCCGCCCAGGCCGAGTTCCTGGCCACCATCACGAGCGCGGAGCAACTGGCGGCAGTCGCCCGCCACCCGGACCTGGCCGGCCGGCGGCGCTTTGCCCTGGGTGGCGGCTCCAACCTGGTACTGACCGGCGACTTTCCCGGGCTGATGCTCTCCATGGCCATCCCCGGCCGGGAACTGGCAGGGGAAGATGCCCAGGCCTGGTATGTGCGGGCCGGAGCGGGAGAAAACTGGCATGACTTCGTGCAATGGACCCTGGCCCGGGGCTGGCCGGGGCTGGAAAACCTCTCCCTGATTCCCGGCAGCGTCGGCGCCGCGCCGATCCAGAACATCGGCGCCTATGGCCTGGAGGTGGGGGAACTCATCGACCATCTGGAAGCGGTGGATCTGCACACCGGCAAGACCACCCGGTTTTCCGCCGCCGACTGCGCCTTTGGCTACCGGGACAGCCTGTTCAAGCGGGAAGGCTGGCACCTCACGGGCCGCTACGCCATCACCCGGATCACCTTCCGCCTGCCCAAGCGCTGGCATCCCCGCACCGCTTACGGCGAAGTCAGCGCCGAACTGGCCCGAAACCGCATTGACAGCCCCTCCCCGCAACAGCTTGCAGCCGCCATCATCACCATCCGCCAGAAGAAACTGCCTGATCCGGTGGCGCTGCCCAACGCCGGCAGCTTCTTCCAGAACCCGGTCGTCAGCGCCGAACTGGCGACGGCCCTCGCCACGGCCCACCCTCAGCTGCCCCGCTATCCCCAGGCCGATGGCAGCGTCAAACTGGCCGCCGGCTGGCTGGTCGAACAGGCAGGCTGGAAAGGCCGCAACCTGGGCCCGGTGGGCATGTATGAACATCAGGCCCTGGTGTTGGTCAACCGGGGCGGCGCCAAGAGCCGGGACGTTCAGGCCCTGACCCGGGCCGTGCGCGAAGCCGTACTGGCCCGCTTCGGCGTGAATCTGGTGCCCGAACCGGTTTTTCTTTAAGAAGCAGACCTGATTCCCTGCCAACTTGCCAGAGGATCGTCAGCAGTTTTTCACTGACCCGGCACAGTGCTCACTTTCTGTGGCATCCGGCAGACTCATACGTCGATATTCCGCGCGTACAGGGCGTTGCTTTCGATGAAATTTCGCCGGGGTTCGACCAGTTCGCCCATCAGGGTGGTGAAAATCTGGTCGGCGCCGATGGCGTCGTCGATGTTCACCCTGAGCAGGCGGCGCACGGTGGGGTCCATGGTGGTTTCCCAGAGCTGGCTGGGGTTCATTTCGCCCAGGCCTTTGTAGCGCTGCTTGCTGATGCCCCGTTCCACTTCGCTCATCAGCCACGTCATGGCTTCGGCGAAGTTTTTCACGGCGCACTTCTTTTCGCCTCGGACCATGATGGCGCCCGGCCCGAACAGGCCAGCCAGGAGGTCGGCGGTTTTCCTGAGCTGGGCGTAGTCGCCGGAACGCAGGAAGTCTTCGTCGATCAGGCCGACCTTGACGTTGCCGTGGTGCATGCGTTCCATGCGCAGCAGCCAGCGCTCCTGCTCTTCGTCGTAGCTGGCGCGGATGCGGGTGCCGGGCTTGAGGAAGCGGGAGAACAGCGCCGCGCTGGTTTCGGCTTCGGCCTGGCTGGAGAGATTCAGGCTGAGGTTGTGTTCCACCACGGCATGGAGGATTTCCGGATTGATGTAATGCGCCAGACGCTCGATGACGGCCTGGGCAAGCAGCCAGGAGCGAGCCAGTTCTTCCAGGGCGTCGCCGCTGATGGGAGGAGCGTCGGCCTTGGGGGTGAGGCTGGATTCCTGCATCGCCATCTTGAGCAGGAACTGGTTGTACTCGTGGTCGTCCTTCAGATAGCGCTCGGTCTTGCCGTGCTTGACCTTGTAGAGCGGCGGCTGGGCGATGTAGATGTGGCCGCGCTCGACCAGCTCGGGCATCTGCCGGTAGAAGAAGGTGAGCAACAAGGTGCGGATGTGGGCGCCGTCCACGTCCGCGTCGGTCATGATGATGATGCGGTGGTAGCGCAGCTTCTCCGGCTTGTATTCGTCCTTGCCGATGCCGGTGCCCAGGGCGGTGATCAGGGTGACCACTTCCTGGGAAGAGAGCATCTTGTCGAAGCGGGCCTTTTCCACGTTGAGGATCTTGCCCTTGAGGGGCAAGATGGCCTGGAACTTGCGGTCGCGGCCCTGCTTGGCGGAGCCGCCGGCGGAGTCGCCCTCGACCAGATACAGTTCGCACAGGGCGGGGTCCTTTTCCTGGCAGTCGGCCAGTTTGCCGGGCAGGCCGATGCCGTCCAGGACGCCCTTGCGGCGGGTCATTTCCCGGGCCCGGCGGGCGGCATCACGGGCCCGGGCGGCTTCGACGATCTTGCCGCAGATGGTCTTGGCATCGGCCGGGCGTTCCTGCAGGAATTCGTGCAGTTTGGCGGCCACGACTTCTTCGACGGCGGGCCGCGCTTCGCTCGACACCAGTTTCATCTTGGTCTGGGAGGCAAACTTGGGGTCGGGCATTTTCACCGAGAGCACACAGGCCAGGCCTTCGCGCATGTCGTCACCGGTGATTTCGACCTTGGCCTTCTTGGCGATTTCGTGTTCTTCGATGTATTTGTTGATGACCCGGGTCATGGCGGCCCTGAGGCCGGTGAGGTGGGTGCCGCCATCGGACTGGGGAATGTTGTTGGTAAAGCAGAGCACCTGCTCCTGGTAGCTGTCGTTCCACTGCATGGCGACTTCGACGCCGATGGTAACGCCCGTGTCGCCCACTTTGGCTTCGCCGGCGGAGTAGAAAATGGTGGGGTGCAGGATGGCCTTGCTGCGGTTGATGTACTCGACAAAACTCTGGACACCGCCAGCGAAGGCAAACAATTCTTCCTTGCCGCTGCGCTGATCCACGAGCTTGATGCTGACGCCGTTGTTGAGGAAGGAGAGTTCGCGCAGGCGCTTGGCGAGGATGTCGTAGTGGAATTCGATGTTTTCGAAAATCTCCTCATCGGCGAGGAAGTGCACCTCGGTGCCGTTGTGCTGGCTGTCGCCAATGACCTTGAGAGGTGAAACCTCGAAGCCGTCGCGCATTTCCAGGATGCGGTCCACGGGCACGCCCCGCTCGAATTCCATGAAGTAGCGCTTGCCACCGCGGCGGATGGTGAGGCGCAGCCACCTGGAAAGCGCATTGACGCAGGAGACGCCGACGCCGTGCAGTCCGCCGGAAACCTTGTAGGAGTTCTGGTTGAACTTGCCCCCGGCATGCAACTCGGTGAGGGCGATTTCGGCGGCGCTGCGCTTGGGTTCGTGCTTGTCGTCCATTTTCACGCCGGTGGGGATGCCCCGGCCGTTGTCCACGACGCTGATGGAGTTGTCGGTGTGGATGGTGACCACGATGTCGTCACAGTAGCCGGCCAGGGCTTCGTCGATGGCGTTGTCCACGACTTCGAAGACCAGGTGATGCAGGCCGGTGCCGTCGGAGGTATCGCCGATGTACATCCCCGGACGTTTCCGCACGGCCTCCAGGCCTTCGAGGATCTGGATGCTGGCTTCGCCGTAGGCGGGGTTCTGGTTTTCTTGGGTCATCGATTTTTCCGGTGTGTTCGTGAATCCCCCCGGCCAGGCCTGGACGGGGTCCGCGCAGGACCTGGGCCAGGTCAGATGCGCATGGGCATCACGACGTATTTGAAGCGGTCGTTATCGGGCACGGAGATGAGGGCGCTGGAGTTGGCGTCGTTGAAGCTCCACTGGATTTCGTCGCCGCCCAGGTTGTTGAGCACGTCGAGCAGGTAGGTGACGTTGAAGCCCACATCCAGCGGCGCACCTTCGTACTGAACCTCGATTTCTTCCTGCGCTTCTTCCTGTTCCGTGTTGGCGGCGATGATTTTCAGGGTGTTGGGCTCCAGTATGATGCGCACACCGCGGAACTTGTCGTTGGTGAGGATGGCGACCCGCGACATGGCGGAGTGCAGGGTCTGCCGGTCGACCCGCATGTGGTTGGAAAGCTGGGCGGGAATCACCCGCTCATAATCGGGAAACTTGCCGTCGATGAGCTTGGAAACCAGCAGCGTATGGCCGAAGGTGAAATGAATCTGGTTGGTGCCCACGGTGATCTGCAGCGGTTCTTCATGGTCGGCCAGAAGGCGGTTGAGTTCCAGCACGGTTTTGCGGGGCAGGATCATTTCCTGGCGAGGCAGATCGGCTTCGATGTCCATGCTGTTGTAGGCCAGGCGGTGGCCGTCGGTGGCAACGCAGCGTAGTTCCTGACCATCGACCATCAGCATCAGGCCGTTCAGGTAGTAGCGCACATCCTGGGTGGCCATGGCGTACTGGGTCTTGCCGATCAGGTTACGGAATTGTTTCTGGGTGACGCTGAAGGCTCTGCTCTCGCCTTCGGTAATGGCCATGCGGGGGAAGTCCTCGGCGGGCAGGGTCTGCAGGCTGAAGCGGCTCTTGCCGGCCTTGAGCAGCAGGCGCTTGTCTTCCAGGTCCAGGGTGATTTCAGCAGTGTCGGGCAAGGAACGCAGGATTTCCTGCAACTTCTTGGCGGCCACGGTCACGGCACCGTCGCCATCGCCGCCCACGTTTTCGCTCCGGGTGGTGATCTGGATTTCGATGTCAGTGGCGATCAGGGTGAGGGAATCCCCCTGCTTTTCCAGCAGCACGTTGGAGAGGATGGGCAGGGTGTGCCGTCTTTCGACGATACCGGATACGGATTGCAGGGGAGCAAGCAGGGCATCCCTCGGGCTTTTCAGAATAATCATGTCGATGCGGCCTCTATGACAACCAAGTCAGGAACGAGTCGGTGAATAATTTCAAAAGAATCTGTTTTCAATATTTGCGGCGCCAAATCCGGTTTTTCCTCAACCCCCCTCAACCCCCCTCAACCCTTGAGCACCTGCACCAGCACGTGCAGATCGTGGTTGAGTTCGTTGTCCTTGGCCTTCAGGCCTTCGACCGTCTTGACGGCGTGAATCACGGTAGTGTGATCCCGGCCGCCAAAAGCGTCGCCGATCGCCGGGTAGCTGAACTGGGTCACTTCCTTGCACAGCCACATCGCCACCTGCCGGGGCCGGGCGATGGCGCGGGTGCGTTTCTTGGAAAACAGGTCCGCCACCTTGATCTTGTAGTAATCGGCCACGGTCTTCTGGATGCCGTCGATGCTGACGTTGCGGATCGAGCCGATGATGTCCTTCAAGGCTTCCTTGGCCAGTTCCAGAGTGATGTCCTGGCCCCGGAAGGAGGAATAGGCCAGCACCTTCTTCAGGGCCCCTTCCAGTTCGCGCACGTTGGAGCGCAGGTGCTTGGCGATGAAGAAGGCGACTTCGTCATCCAGGTCCAGACCTTCGGCCTCGGCCTTCTTCTTCAGGATCGCCACCCGCATCTCGGTTTCCGGCGGCTCGATCTGCACCGTGAGGCCCCAGTCGAAGCGGGTCACCAGCCGGTCGTCGAGGCCATTGACGTCCTTGGGATAGGTGTCACAGGTGATGATGATCTGCTTCCTGGCTTCAATCAGGGCGTTGAAGGCGTAAAAGAATTCTTCCTGGGTGCGGTTCTTGCCGTTGAAGAACTGCACATCGTCCAGGAGCAGCACATCGAGGCTGCGGTAATAGCGCTTGAAGACGTCGAAGGACTTCTGCTGGTAGGCCTTCACCACGTCCGAGTAGTAATCCTCGGCGTGCACGTAGCGCACCACCTTTTCCGGATTCTGGCTGGCCACGTAGTTGCCGATGGCGTGCATCAGGTGGGTCTTGCCCAAGCCGGCGCCGCCATAGATGAACATGGGATTATAGGCGCCCCCCGGGTTCTGGGCCACCTGCTGGGCGGCGGCCCGGGCCAGGTCGTTGGCCTTGCCCACCACCAGGTTGTCGAAGGTGAGGTCGTACTTGAGGCGGGTCTTGTCATAGGTGCTGCCGGGAGTTTTCGGGACTTCCGGGCGCGGCGCGGGACGCTGTTCGGCGCCCGAGGCAGGGGCAGGGGCGGCCTTGGCCGCCGGCTGGCTGACCGGGGCGACCGGAGCCTTTTTCTCGGCAACACAGAGATTGACGCTGACCGGCTTGCCGAAGAAGGCTTCGGCGTAGTCCTCGATGCGTCCCAGGTAGCGGTCCCGCACCCATTTCAGGATGAAACCATTCGGGGCGCACAACCGCAGGCCCTCCTCCGGATGGGGCTCGCCCTCCAGGCGCAGGGGACGTATCCAGGTATTGAATTGCTGGATGGGCAGGTCCTGTTCGAAACTCAGGAGACAGGATTCCCAGAAACCGGACATGAAGAAGACTCTTGGTGTACCGGGACAGACCCGGGAATTGGGTTGAAAGGGTTGAAAGAAATACGCCCCCACCCAAGGCAATCCAGGGCGGAAGTACGGGCGAGAACGCGCATTTTACCTTGCCAGGCGGAAGTTATCCACAACAGGAAATTTTTGCGACACTTGACAAAAGACTGATTTTCAATGTGTAATTACGCGCTTTTCTCTCAGTCAGCTAAGGAAATCATCATGAAACGCACGTATCAGCCCTCCGTCGTGCGCCGCAAGCGCACCCACGGTTTCCTGGTCCGCATGCGCACCAAGGGCGGCCGCAAGGTCATCGCTGCCCGCCGCGCCAAGGGCCGTCATCGTCTGGCCGTTTGATTCCAGACGTGACACACGGGGAATCCAGGCCATTCCCCAGACAGTATCGACTGACCAGAACGGATGAGTATTCATCCGTTTTTGGTTTCAAGCGGGCGATTCGTGGCAAGTTGTTCCTGCTGCACTATGGCCCGCGCCGCGAAGCGGGCGAGCCGGCCCGGCTCGGTCTGGTGATCGGCAAGAAATTGCTGAAGCACGCGGTACAGCGCAACCTGGTCAAGCGCATTGCTCGCGAGCAGTTTCGTCTGCTGCAACCGCAACTGCCGGCCCGGGACATTCTTTTTCGCCTGGCGGTGAAACTGGATAAACCGGATCGCCGCGCAGTCGCGGCTGAAATTGCCCATCTGCTCGGCAAACTGCGCCGGGATGCCGCGCCTGACGAGGCTGCCGGACGCGCAAGGCACCGATCTTGAAACCGCTCATCCTTTTTTTGCTGCGCGTTTACCAGTACGCCCTGAGCCCCTTGCTGGGGCGGAATTGTCGTTTTTATCCCAGTTGTTCCGAATACACCGTCGAAGCTGTGCAAAAATACGGGGCTTTGCGGGGCGGCTGGCTGGGCCTGAAAAGGGTCTGTCGTTGCCACCCCTGGCATCCGGGCGGGGTAGACCCCGTTCCTTGAATTCACTTGATAAAGGTCGTCCATGGATACCAGACGTCTGATGTTGTTGCTTGTTTTTGGCCTCTCCTTGTTCATGCTCTGGGACGCTTGGCAAAAACACCAGAATCCTCAATTGGCGCAGGTTCAGGCCCAGGCGGCGGATTCCATTACCCCCCAGCCCGGCCCCGGCCTGAAGGCGGCAGCCGATCGCATTGGCGAAGTGACGACCGCGCCCGCCGCCGCCGCGGCCGAGAAGCTGACAATCGCCACCGATTTGTACAAGGCCGAAATCTCCACCCAGGGCGGCGATCTGCTGTGGATGGAACTGAACCGTTTCAAGGCCCATGGCGACAAGGAAAAGCAGTTCGTGCTGTTTGATCCTGAACACCAGTATGCCGCCCAGAGCGGTCTGATCGGTGATGGCTTGCCGAATCACAAGACCATGTTCAAGGTTGTGGCCGGCCCCCGGGAATTGCCCGAAGGTGCCGATTCTTTCCAGGTCCGTCTGGAAGCGCCCGCGGCCAATGGCGTCAAGGTCACCAAGATTTATACCTTCACGCGCGGCTCCTACCTGATCGATGTGGCCTGGGAAGTGCAGAACATGGGTCGGCAAGTCCTGACCCCCAGCGCCTATTACCAGTTCCAGCGCGATGAAGTCGCTCCGGCCGGGGATTCGATGATGGTGTCCACCTTCACCGGTCCGGCCGTGTATACCGAAGCCGAGAAGTATCAGAAGGTCAAGTTTTCCGACATCATCGAGGGCAAGGCCAAGTTTGCCAGGCAGGCCAACGATGGCTGGCTGGCCATGGTCCAGCACTACTTCGTGGCCGCCTGGACGCCCAAGGGCGACATGCCCCGGGAGTTCTACATGCGCAAGCTGAGCGGCGAAGGCAAGAATGCCGTGATTGCGGCCGGCCTGATCGTACCCATGGGACAAGTGGCGCCGGGCGCCAAGGGTACGTTCAGCATGCCCCTCTATGCCGGTCCCCAGGAACAGGCCACCCTGAAGCAGGTGGCTCCCGGCCTGGATCTGGTGGTGGACTACGGCTGGCTGCACATCATTGCCGCCCCGATCTTCTGGGTCCTGGAATGGATTCACGCCCTGGTGGGCAACTGGGGTTGGGCCATCGTGATCCTGACCGTGGCCATCAAGGCGGCCTTCTTCCCCCTGTCTGCGGCTTCCTACAAGTCCATGGCCAAGATGCGCCAGATGACGCCGCGCCTGGCCCAGCTCAAGGAACGCTTTGCCGACGACAAGCAGCGTCTGAATCAGGAAATGATGAAGCTCTACCAGACCGAGAAGATCAATCCCCTGGGAGGCTGCCTGCCCATCGTGATCCAGATTCCCGTGTTCATCGCCCTGTACTGGGTGCTGCTGGGCGCCGTGGAAATGCGCGACGCGCCCTGGATCCTGTGGATCAAGGATCTGTCCGCCGCCGACCCCTACTATGTGCTGCCGGTGATCATGATGGTTTCCATGTTCATCCAGACCAAGCTCAATCCCGCCCCGCCGGACCCGATCCAGGCCAAGGTGATGATGATGATGCCGCTGATATTCGGCGTCATGTTCTTCTTCTTCCCGGCCGGTCTGGTGCTGTACTGGGTGGTCAACAACATCCTCTCCATCGCCCAGCAGTGGCAGATCACCCGCATGATCGAAGCGGGTGGCGACAAGCCCAAGGCCGCCAACGACCCCAAGGCCTGATGATCCGCACCAGACAGGGCCGCCGGGGCCAGCTCCAGCGGCCCTTTTTCCGTCTACCCGGCAGGATGCCCCCATGAATTACCCCAGCCCCACCATTGCCGCCATTGCCACCGCCCCCGGCCGGGGCGGGGTGGGGGTGATCCGGGTTTCCGGCACCGGCCTCATGGCCATGGCCGAGGCCCTCACCGGCAAGAGCCCGCGCCCCCGTTACGCCACCCTCACCGATTTTTTCGCCGCCGACGGCCGCCCCATCGATACCGGCCTGCTGCTCTACTTTCCTGGTCCGGCCTCTTTTACCGGCGAGGACGTGCTGGAACTGCAAGGCCACGGCGGCCCGGTGGTCATGAACCTGCTGCTGCGCCGCTGCCTCGAACTGGGCGCGCGCCTGGCCGAACCCGGGGAATTCACCCGCCGCGCCTTCCTCAACGGCAAGCTCGACCTGGCCCAGGCCGAAGCCGTGGCCGACCTGATCGACGCCTCCACCCAGGCCGCCGCCCGCTCCGCCGTGCGTTCCCTGCAGGGGGAATTCTCCAGGGCCATCCACGCCCTGGTGGATGAACTGATCGAACTGCGCCTGCGGGTGGAAGCCACCCTGGATTTTCCCGAGGAGGACATCGACTTCCTCCAGGCGACCGACGCCTTTGGCCGCCTGGCCCGGCTCGACGCCCAACTGGCAACGGTGCGGGACAAGGCGGGGCAAGGCAAGCTGCTCCAGGCGGGCCTGCAGGTGGTGCTGATCGGCCAGCCCAATGTCGGCAAGTCCTCGCTCCTCAATCGCCTGGCCGGGGACGAGCTGGCCATCGTCACGCCCATTGCCGGCACCACCCGGGATGCGCTCAAATCCGCCATCCAGATCCAGGGCATCCCCCTGCACATCATCGACACCGCCGGGCTCAGGGAAACCGGGGACGAGGTGGAAAAGATCGGCATCGCCCGCACCTGGCAGGAAATCGGCAAGGCCGACCTGGCACTGTTGCTCCTCGATGCCCGGCTGGGCCTCACCGATGCCGACCGGGCCATCCTGGCCAAGCTGCCGGCCAATCTGCGCCGCATCACCCTGAGAAACAAGATCGACCTGATCGGCGAGGCCCCGGAACGACACCCGGAAGGCTCGGACATTGCCCTTTCGGTCTCCGCCAAGTCCGGCGCCGGCATGGAACTGCTGGAACAGGCCATCCTGGAAGTAGCCGGCTGGCACCAGGCCGAAGACGTGTTCATCGCCCGGGAGCGGCACCTGCAGGCCCTGGAAAGGGGAGCCATGCACCTTGGCGCCGCCCGGGCCGAAGTGGAAAGCCCCCGCCCGGCCCTGGAACTGTTCGCCGAAGAACTGCGCCTGGCCCAGAACGCCCTCGCGGAAATTACCGGAGCATTCACCCCGGACGACCTGCTAGGCGCAATTTTTTCCCGCTTTTGCATCGGCAAGTGACAAGCCTTCCGGCATAGGCCGAAACCTTCCGCAAAAACCCTCCCGATTGGCAATGATCCTCGGCCTCCGGATCCTGGATTGCTCTGCATGGCTCGGGTGGCCACGGCGGCGTGCTTCGGGCAAGTTCCTTTGCTGACGCGGGTTTGGGGGCATTTGGCCGTGCTGATTTTTCCGCAAGGATGGTCAGGTGAGCGATAATACGGCCCATGAAATGTAAACGGATTTCCGACGGCCGCGCACTCGATCATCACACCTTCCCGGCGATGCGGCAGCAGGCTGGCCAGTTGAGGCGGACGGGGCGAGCGGGGCGGAGCGTCATGGCGGCATTGGCGTGAAGGCACGTAGCGCTTTCCCGTGGCTTGCGGCCACTGCCAATAGCAATGCCACTGGCACTGGCACTGGCACTGCCAGGCGGGATGCACGGCTGGCCAAGCCGGTTCCGTGAACCCGCTGTTCCTGATTGTCGAGGATCATCGAATCCACAAGGCAAAGAGGGTCAAGCGTTACGTCGAGAGCCGGGACGGCAAGCTCGAGCGGTTCTACCGGCCGCCATGCTCCTTGCATCTGAATCCGGATGAAACGGTCAGGCCTCCTTTGAAGCGGAGGGTTTTGCGCCAGTGGCAGGGGGTCAAGCGCGCTGAAACCCTGAAACCCTGAAGCCCTGAAACCATGATGCCAGGAAATCAGGAAGCCTTGAAATGGCTGCCCTCCGGCGCAGCATCCGGAAGCTCCCGGAAGCCGGGCAGTCATGCTGCAGAGAGCCGCCGCTATATTCCGCTATATTCCGGAAGACACGACTCATTGAAAAATCCGCACCACGATTGATTCCCGATGAATATCAACCTCATGCGCAAGGTGGACTACTTTGCGGGCATTCCCTTATGTTTCCTCGCGACCTGGTTTACGCGCCTGGCTGATTTTTGGGGTAGGGCCAGGCCGCGGCCGCCTGAAAAGGTTCTGTTCATCGAATTGTCCGAGATGGGCAGCGCGATCCTGGCCGATCCGGCGATGCGCAAGCTCCAGGCGGCGACCGGCGCGACGCTGTATTTCCTGATTTTCGAGTCGAACGCGGCGAGCCTGCGCCTACTCGGCACGGTGCCGCCAGCGCAGGTGTTTACGATCCGCGCCGACAATTTCCTGAAGCTCGCCTTCGATAGCCTGCGCTTTTTGTTCTGGGCGCGGCGCGAGGGCATCGACACGGTGATCGACCTCGAACTGTTTTCGCGCTACAGCGCCTTATTGACCGGCCTCTGTGGCGCCGCCCGGCGCATTGGTTTTCACGCCTTTCACAACGAAGGGCTGTACCGCGGCGCGATGCTGACCCGCCGCGTCGCCTACAACCCGCATCTGCACATCGCCAGGAATTTCGTCGCGCTCGTCAATGCCACCCTGGCGGCAAAACCCGAGTTGCCATTTTCCAAGACACACATCGACGACAGTGAGATTCGACTGGCCCGCGCCCCGGTCGCTCCGGAGGCCATTGCCGCCATGCAAGGCCGCATCCGCACGGCGTATCCGGCCTATGACGCGGCGCGGCACCGGGTCGTGCTGATCAACCCCAACGCCAGCGACCTGCTGCCGCAACGGCGCTGGATGCCGGAGCGCTTCGTGGCGGTCATGCGCAGTCTGCTCGCCGAGCATCCGGAGGTGCTGATCCTGATTACCGGCGCCCCGGGAGAACGCGCCGCGGCGGCGGCATTGCAAAGCGAGGTGGGCGAGGCGCGCTGCGTCAATTTCGCCGGCTGCCACGGGCTGGATGAATTGCCGGCGCTGTATCGAATCGCCGAGCTGATGCTGACCAACGATTCCGGGCCGGGGCATTTTTCGGCGGTCACCGATTTGCGCACTTTCGTGCTGTTCGGCCCGGAAACCCCGGCCTTGTATGGCTCGCTCGGCAACAGCACGCCGATCTACGCCGGGCTGGCCTGTTCGCCCTGCGTCAGTGCCGCCAACCATCGCAAGACGCCTTGCCGCGACAATGTCTGCCTGCAAGCGATCAGCGTCGAGACGGTGCTGGCGCAATTGCGCCCGGCGCTGGCGGCTGGCGGGGCGAGGCGATGAACCCCTCCCTGCCCGGCCGCTGGCCATCGTTACTCATCGGCCTGGCCGCCGTCGCGGTCGATGCGGCGGTGTTCGGCTTATTCCACGCGGACGCGAATGCCTTGGGCCTGGCGCACGGCGCCGGATTCTTCGCCGCACTCCTGGTGGCCTTCTCCTTGCTTGCGGCGTTCGAGCCGTCTTGGCGCGCCTTGTCTTTCAAGCAGTGGGTCAGGCTCGGCCTATTGGCCTTGCTGATCCTCTTTTTGCGCGGCGGCCTGTTGGGCTCGCTCATGCAAATGGTCGGCGCGGGCGATATGGTGGCTACGAAGGCAACGCTGGCAACGGCGGCGGCGGCGCTGATGACGGCGCTGTTTTCGGCGCTGGCGATGTATGCCGGCTATCGCTGGCTCGCCGATGCCGGCGGCCTCGAAGAGGGCGCCAGCGCCCTGTATCGGGACAGGCTTTGCCTTGCCGCCGTGGGCTATGCGGTGCTGTTGCGCCTCTTTTATCTGGGCGTGCCGGAACTGCTGTTTGAAGAAGCGTATTACTGGAATTACGCGCAGCATCTCGACATCGGCTATCTCGATCATCCGCTCGCGGTAGCCTGGCTGATCCGCCTCTTCATCGAGCTGCTGGGCAACACCGAATTCGCCGTGCGCGCCGCGGCGTTTTTGTGCGGGCTGGTCACGGCCGGTTTCATGTACCGGCTGACCCGCGAGCTATTCGACCGCGCCACGGCTTATCGCGCCTTGCTGCTGGTCGCGGTCTTGCCGGCGTATTTCTTTTTCGGTTTTTTCATGAGCCCCGATGCGCCGGTGACGGCCTGCTGGGCGGCGGCGATTTATTTCATGTACCAGGCCGTGATCAAGGAAAAGCCGCGCGCCTGGCTGGGCGTGGGCATCGCGCTCGGTCTGGGCATGAGTTCGAAATACACGATCGCCCTCCTGGGCGCCGCCTTTGTCGCCTTCGTGCTCTACGACCGGAGTGCGCGGCAATGGCTCAAGCGGCCGCAACCCTATGGGGCGCTGCTGCTTGCGCTCATGTTGATGTCGCCGGTGGTGATCTGGAACTGGCAGCATGACTGGATCTCCTTTGCCTTTCAGAGCCAGGACCGGCTGGCGAGCAAGTTTTCCTTTTCGCTGCCGCGCCTGATTGGCAACATTCTTGTCCTCCTGACGCCGACCGGGTTGTTGTCGGTCGTTGCGCTGCTGACTTACCGCAAGGAAGCCATCTTGCCGGCCAGCGCGGCGAGCGCAGCCGACCTGCAGCGGCGCGGCCGGCTGCTTTTGATCTGGCTGGCGCTGTTGCCGCTTGCCGTGTTTACGGCGGCGAGCCTGATCCGCATCAGCAAGCTGAACTGGACCGGCTCGCTCTGGCTGGCGCTCATCCCGCTGCTGGCTGGCCTGATCGGCCCCGCGACGGCATCGAACCTGCCGAAGCTTGCGGCCTGGTGCCGCCGCGCCTGGCCGGCAACCTTCGTCCTTTGCCTGCTCCTTTACGGCGCAACCTTGCACTGGCTCAGTCTGGGCCTGCCAGGTGTCGGCTACCCGAAGAATCAGCACCTGATCGGCTGGCGCGATTTCGGCCGCGAGATCGAAGTGCGGCTGCAACAAGCCCGCCGCGCGACGGGACAGGAGGTGCTCGTCGTCGGCATGGACAGAAACCGCATCGCCAGCGGGCTGGCGTTCTACCGGACACAGTATCTGGATGGCGCAGGCGGCGCGGGCGGCCATCCTCCGGCGTTCGATACCGCCAGCGAGCATTTGTTCGACAGCGTTGGCCTGATGTACCGCCTGTGGTTTCCGGCGGAACGGCAAACCGGCAAGACCCTGCTGCTGGTCGCCGATAATGCGGCCAGCCTGAGCAGCGAGCGGGTGCTGTCGCGCGTGCAAAGGGCGGGCGACATCGAGGCAATTGACGTGCGCAAACAAGGCAAGCCGGCCGGCCGCTATTACGTGCGCCTCGTCAGCGGCTATCACGACCTTGCCACTGCCGAAGGCCAGCCCCGGGCCGACGGCGAAAACGATGATTGAATAAGGTGCCGCCCCACCCGCTGCCCCACCCGCCACCCTCTACCGCCGCACGGGCGGGCAAGTACCTCGTGCGCCTGCTGGTGACGGCGGCGATCCTGTTTGCCATCCTGCGTTCCATCGACGCCCCGCGCGTCTGGCAAACACTCGCGCAGGCCCGGCCGCCGCTGTTGTTCGCCGCCCTGTCCTTGCAACTGGCCAGCACCCTCGTCGCGGCCTATCGCTGGCAACTGGTGATGCACAACCTCGGCTTTGGCCAGACCTTTGCGTTTTACTGGCGCAGTTATTTCAAGGGGCAGTTTTTCAACCAGGGCTTACCCACCAGCATCGGCGGCGACGCGCTGCGCGTGCTCGACGTGGCCGCCTGCGGCTTTCGCAAGCGCGACGCCCTCTATGCCATCATGATCGACCGGGTGACCGGGCTGGGCGCCTTGCTGCTACTCGCCCTGTTCGCTTGCGCCGCGAATCCGGCGCTGCTGCCGGAGCAACTCTATCGGTTCGTGTTCCTGCTCATGGTCGCCGGCCTTGCGGGCTTGATGGCCGGCTATGCCGCCGGCAAATACGCCTGGTTCAAGCCTCATCCACGCCTGGCGATCCTGCAATTGCTCGCAACCCGCCTGTATCGGGCGCTCTCCGCCCAGCGCCTGAAGCTACTGCTGTCCTCCCTCTTGGTACCGGTGCTGGCGCTCTTGGGGTTCTTCGCCACCGGACGGGCCTTGGGCCTGCCTTATGGTCCGCTGACGTATTTCGCCATCGTGCCGCTGGCGCTGGTGTTGAGCATCGTGCCGGTATCGATTGCCGGCTGGGGCGTGCGCGAGGGCGCGCTGGTCGGCCTGTTTTCTTTGGTCGGCGCCGACAAGGCGGCGGTGCTGATGATGTCGCTGCTGTATGGCGTCATGCTGATCCTCGTCAGCCTGCCGGGGCTGGTGGTTTTCCTGCAAGGCCGGCACCGTAAAAATCATGAAAACCGGGCGGGCATGCCTTGAACCTGGCCGCCCGCAGTCGATGGGAGCGCGGGAGTTGGGGAAAATGGGAGGGGCACAAGGCAACCGGGCTGCGAGGGGTGGCATCAGGCGGATCTGGACTCCGGCGCAGCTTGTGCCGTCTGGCGGGCCACCAGACCGGCTGCCAGGGTTGGATAGAGGGGGGCGCTGATCAGGCGCGACAGGCCCGAAGAAAGGAGCGACACCGCCATCAGGCTGATCACCAGGGAATAGCCATCCACCATCTCCATGACGATCACGAAGGAGGTGATCGGCGCCTGGGTCACGGCCGCCAAAAAGCCCGCCATGCACAGGGCCAGGAGCATTGCCGGGGCGGCGCTCTGGTCGAGCAGGGGGGCCAGATCATGGCCAAGGCCAGCCCCGATGGACAGGGCCGGCGCGAAGATGCCGCCGGGCAGACCGGAGAGGTAGGCCATCAAGGTGGCCACGAATTTGGCCGGGCCGAAATACCAGGGAATGTTGCCCTCCGCCTCCAGGAGGGCCCGGGTCTGCTCCAGGCCGCTGCCATAGATCACCCCGCCGGTGACCAGACCCAGGCAGGCCACCAGGAGGCCGCAGGCCGCGGCAAACCAGATCGGCCGCTCGCGCCGGAAATCCGCCAGCCGGCCCCGCCAGGCCAAGGCGCCGAGGATCATCATGCGCGCAAACAGGCCTCCGGCCAGGCCGCAGACCAAGGCGGACAGGGCCACCGCCTCGAGCTGCTCCCCGTCGCTGCCGATGATCAGGATATTGCCGAAGTAGTTGCCGTTCCCCATCTGGGACTGGGCCGTCACCCCGGCCAGGACGATGGCGGTGATGATCAGGCCGGACATGCGCGCCTCCACCCCCCGGCTCATCTCCTCGATGGCAAACATGATCCCCGCCAGGGGGGCATTGAAGGCCGCCGCAATCCCCGCCGCGCCGCCGGCCACCAGCAGATGGTTGCGCAAGATGCGCAGGGAACGGGGCAAAAGGCCGTGGATGGTGTGCATCAGGGAAGCCCCTACCTGCACCGAGGGTCCCTCCCGGCCCAGGGAAAAACCGCAGCCCACGGCGCTGGCTCCCACCAGGATCTTGCCGACGATGATGCGTAAGGAGAGTAAAGGCTTCCAGCCCCGGGCATCGGCCGGGCGCTGCATCTCGGCCAGGGCCTGGGGAATGCCGCTGCCCTCGGCGCCGGGAAAGTAGCGCTGGGTGATCCAGACACAGAGGGCCCCTGCCAGGGGAGTCAGCAGCAGGGGCAGCCAACCGTGACGCTCCGCCGCATGGACGAACTGGTGATTCAAAAACTCGGACAGCTTTGCAAAGAGTACCGCCAAGAGGCCCACCCCGATGGCGCCGCCCCAGAACACCAGCCGCCCCAGCCACAGGAGGATATAGGCCTTGTGACGCCAGCGGCGCTGGGGAAAAATGGGCAGGATCCGGGAAAGGCGCAGGCCGGCAGCATGAAGGAGGGATTTCATGAGGCCCACTTTCCAGGAAAAAGCCGGCCCCCGCAACGGGGAACCCGGACCCACTGCGGATCATCTCCGGCGCCCGGCGGCAAATCGCCGGCCAGGCAATGCTTCCTCACGAAAACCATATGCCATCCCCTGTGATCAACGCCTTCTTCAGCTGCCTGTCGGCGGCACGCTCCCGGCCCTGGAGGGCTCGACATCGGGAGCCAGCTATCCCGTCCAGTCCGGGCCATGTGGATTTCGCCATGCTCACCAGCGCCGGAAAGATCACTCACTGCACCGGCTCCTCAGTCCGCCTGGCAGAGCAGGCCCTTGAGGTATTCCCCTTCCGGGAAGTCCAGGGCCACCGGGTGATCCGGCGCACCGGCCAGACGCCGCACGATGCGGGCACTGCGAGCCGCATCCAGGGCCGCGCCAGCGACGATCTGCTGGAACAGTTCCAGGCCGATGCCGCCGGAGCAGGAGTAAGTCATCAGGAAGCCGCCCGGATTCAGGAGCCGGAAACCCAGCATGTTGATGTCCTTGTAGGCCCGCGCCGCGCGCCTGGCGTGAGCGGCGGAGGGGGCGAACTTGGGCGGGTCGAGCACGATCAGGTCGAAGCTCCGGCCTTCCTTCCGGAACTCGCGCAGAGCCTGGAACACGTCCGCTTCCTGCCATTCGGCCCGCTCTGCCGGCAGGCCCGGATTCAGGGCCAGATTGGCCTGGGCGCGCGCCAGGGCCGGGCCGGAGGAGTCGATGGAAAGCACCGACGCCGCGCCACCCTTGAGGGCCTGCAGGGAAAAGCCCCCGGTATAGCAAAAGCAGTTGAGCACCGATTTGCCCGCCGCCAGCTTGCCCAGCAGCTGCCGGTTTTCCCGCTGGTCCAGGTAGAAGCCGGTCTTGTGGCCGGTAGCGTAATCGATCCCCAGACGCACCCCGTTTTCCAGAATGCCGACGCCGTCCGCCGGCGCTTCGCCGTGCACCCAGCCGGTCACTTTTTCCAGGCCTTCCAGAGTCCGGACTTCGGAATCGGAACGTTCATAGACCCGGGCGCAGCCGGTGGCCTGGACCAGGGCGCCGACCAGGGCCTTGCGCCACTTGTCGGCCCCGGCGCTGGTGAGCTGGACGACGAGGGTGTCGCCGTACTGATCGGCAATCACCCCGGGCAGACCGTCGGATTCCGCATGGATCAGGCGCACGCCTTCCTGGCCCGCCAGTTCCGGCAGGGCCTTGCGGCGGCCGACCGCGGTGGCCACCCGGCGCTTGAAGAAAGCGTCGTCCACCGTCTCGGCCGGGTCGAAGGTCCACACCCGGCAGCGGATCTGGGAACTGGGGCTGTAGGCACCGCGGGCCATTTCCCGGCCATCCGGGGTCAGGATGATGACCGTATCGCCCGGCCGGGCACGGCCATCTAGACGCTCGACCGAGCTTTCGAAAATCCAGGGATGACGGCGGAAGAGGGAACGCTCCTTGCCGGATTTCAGTATCAGTTCAGCCATGATCGGGAGGTATCAGAAAGGCAAAAGCCCCGGCAGCATGCTTGCCACCGGGGCCGGAACCTGAAAAAGCGCGGGGTGAAACGTTGCTTGGACGTTGCCCGGACGTTGCTTAGCCCAGGGCCTTGCGGTTACGTGCCTGGCACTCGGCCTGGTAAATGATGCGCATCATGGCGCTGCCTTTGCCACGGAACATGCGCTTGCCCGTCTTGGACAGGCAGCGACGCTCGATGGAAGAGCGGCGATTACGGGTGATAGCCATGGAAAATCTCCAGAAAAACCGGGTTGCAAAGCGACGAAGCTTAGTGGAATGCAGGCCTCAGGTCAATCGCCATCATGCCCGCTCCCGGGTTTTTTCCGGGCCCGGGGATGCGCGACATCATAAACCTTGGCCAGATGCTGGAAATCCAGGTGAGTGTAGACCTGGGTGGAAGCAATGCTGGCGTGGCCCAGCATTTCCTGCACGGCGCGCAGGTCGCCACTCGACTGCAGCACATGCGAGGCGAAGGAATGGCGAAGCATGTGCGGATGCACCGGGGTGGCCATGCCTGTTTCCAGGGCACGACGGCGCAGGCGCTCCTGAATCATGCGCAGGGAGAGACGGGAGCCGCGCTGGCTGACGAACAGGGCAGTTTCCTCCTGATTCGCCAGCTGATCCCGCACCCTCGCCCAGGCCGCCAGCGCCTCGCGGGCCTTGCGACCGACGGGCACGAGACGGATCTTGCTGCGTTTGCCCAGCACCCGCACTTCCCCTTCTATCAGCATGCCTTCCAGGGTATCCATGTCGAGACTGGCCAGTTCGGCCAGGCGCAGGCCCGAGGAGTAGAACAGTTCGAACATGGCCTGATCACGGCAGTTGAGGCATTCATCTCCGGCTTCAGGGCTTTGCTCCAGCAGGCCCTGAGCCTCCTCCACCGACAGGGCGCGGGGCAGACGTTTGGGGGATTTCGGGGGTTTGATGCCTTCGCAAGGATTGGCAGGGACCTCACCCCGCAGCTGCATCCACTTGAAAAACCCGCGCCAGGCAGAAAGGAGGCGGGCCAGGCTGCGGCCCGACAGGCCCTGACCATGCAGCACGGCGACCTGACGCCGCACCGCCAGGGCATCGAAACGATGCAAGGGCTGATCCCCGGCAGCCAGCACCAGCCGCTTCAGGTCACGGCCGTAATTGCTCAGGGTATGAGGCGACTGGCGCCGCTGTTCGGCCAACTCGGCCAGGTAGTCCGAAACGGCGGTCGCAGTGTCCATTCCGGAAAAGCTTATAAAGCCGTGTGGGTGGCCCGGGCCAGGGCGGCGGAAACCAGTTCGCCCAGACGCTCCAGGTAGAGGGTGCCCATGTCCGCGTAGAAACGCTGGATGTCTTCACTGCCCAGGGCAATCATGCCGATGGTGCCGCCGCCATTGCGAAGCGCAATCAGCCCTTGGGAGCGGATGTGTTCAGCGTGTTCGCCGAACCAGGAGGCGGTGCCGAAACCGGCGGTGGAACCACAGTAAGGCTTGGCGAGGGTTTCGGCAAAGACCTGGAGTTCTTCGCTGACGGCGGTGAACTCGGGCAGATCTTCGACGCCGGCCGGCTTGTCCCAGAGCCGCAGCGCCACATGGGGAATGGCGAAATCATCGCGCAGGTGGAAGTTGAGCAGGTGGATCACGGCCTGGAAGGTTTCCGCCGCGATCAGGCCGACGGAAAGCCGGTGCATCTTTTCGCTGATGGCATCGTTTTCCTCGCCGAAGGCGATCAGTTCGGCCAGCTTGCGCTCGAGTTGCTTGTTCTTGTCGCGCAGGGTGAGCATCTGCCGCTCACTGAGGGAAATGGTGCGGCCGCCGTGCGGGTGGGGCACGAAAATTTCTGCCAGCAGGTCGGCGTATTGGTCAAAAAATTCAGGATGGGCCTGCAGGTACTGGGCAACGGCTTCGGCGCTCATAGCTCGATTTCTCCGGTAAAGACGGTGACGGCCGGGCCGGTCATCCGCACGGGCTGAGCGGGACCCGCCCAGGCAATGGTAAGTTCTCCCCCCCGGGTGCTGACCCGCACCGGGGAATCCAGCAGGCCGCGGCGGATGCCGGCGACGACGGCAGCACAGGCGCCAGTGCCGCAGGCCAGAGTCTCGCCGGAGCCCCGCTCATGCACGCGCAGACGAATGTGGTGGCGGTCGAGCACCTGCATGAAACCGGCATTGACCCGCTCGGGGAAGCGCGGGTGAGCTTCCGTCAGAGGTCCGTGCACGGCCACCGGGGCCGAATCCACATCGGCCACCACCTGCACCGCGTGGGGGTTGCCGATGGAAACGACACTGATATCCACGCTCGTGCCGTCCAGGTCCAGGGGCTGGAGCACCGCATCGCTATCGCTGATGAAGGGAATTTCGTCCGGGGAAAAGCGGGGGACACCCATGTCCACGGTGACCTGGCCGTCGGCCTCCAGGCGCGGCGTGATCACGCCCTTTTGGGTTTCGACGCGGATTTCTTCCTTGGTGGTCAGGCCCTGGTCGAAGACGAAACGGGCAAAGCAGCGGGCGCCGTTACCGCACTGTTCCACCTCGCTACCGTCGGCGTTGAAGATGCGGTAACGGAAATCCACGCCGGGCTGACTTGCCGGCTCCACCAGCAATAACTGGTCAAAGCCGATGCCGAAGTGGCGGTCGGCCAGAAAGCGCAGCTGCTCCGGGCTCAGGCTGAGCTGCTGGCGCACCCCGTCCAGGACCACGAAATCGTTGCCCAAACCCTGCATTTTGGTAAAACGGAGCAGCATCAGAGCATCTTCTCCATGATGAAGTCGTCCATCACGAAACCGTGGCCGATGTCGTCTACGATTGCTTCGCGCACTGCAAAACCATATTTGCGGTAGGAGTTGATGGCCGCTGTGTTGCGTTTGTTCACCGCCAGGATCACGCAGGGATGGCCAAGCCTCCTGGCCCGCTCCGCCACATGGGCGATCAGGCGGCCGCCTACCCCCTGGCGCTGCAGGTCCGGGTGGATGTAGAGCTTGTCGAGCTTGAACTCGCCCTTGTAAATCTCGCTAAAGGCAAAACCGATGCGGCGCTGGTCCACAAACGCCTGGTCGAGCCACTTGTGGGCATCTTCCAGATCATCATAGAGACGCTCATGGCCGTAGCGCTGTTCGAGCATGAAGTCGATCTGTTCCTGGGTAATGATCCCGGGATAGGTGGCCTGCCAGATTTCCCGGGCCAGGGCGGCGATCGCCGGCACATCGGCAGGCAGGACGGGTTTGATCTCGATGCAAGGGGATAGGACTGGGCTCATTTAGTAAATCCTCGGTTCACCCTCAGGGCGGGTCTTGAAACGCTTGTGCAGCCAGAAATACTGTTCCGGCATGGTCAGCACCTGGGACTCGATGAATCGGTTCATGAAAGCGGTATCGGCCTCGATGCTTTCGCCGGGGAAATTTTCCCAGGGCGGGTGCAGTTCCACCTCGTAGCCATCCGGCACGAGGCGGGCGATGCAGGGCACCACTTTCGCCCCGGAGGCCCGCACAAGGCGGGAAACCCCCGTGATGGTAGCAGTCTCGACTCCGAAAAAGGGCACGAAAATGGATTCCCTGGGGCCAAAATCCATGTCCGGCAGATAGAAAAAGGGAATCCCCTGTTTCATGGCCCGCAGCACGCGGCGCATGCCCTCCTGGCGGGAGAGCAGCAGCGGAACATTGAAACGCATCCGCCCGGCAAACAGCACGGCATCGAAGACGGGATTCTTCTGCCGGGAATAGACGCTCACCACGGGCGTGGTCAAGGTCATCGCCACGATCACTCCGCCTGCATCCAGACCGACGAAATGGGGCGCGAGGATCAGGGTGGAGCGGCCATCCTGGCGCTGGAGATGCTCGCCGCCCTTGATCCGGATGATGCGTTCCAGCCGGGACCGGGGGGCCCACCAGAACAAGGTGCGATCCAGCATGGACTGGGCCAGGACGACGAAATGGCGGCGTAGCAGGCGCTTTTGCTCGGCCTCGCTGCACTGCGGAAAACACAGGGCGAGATTGATGCGCCCGATCCGGCGCCGCTCCCGGCCGAACAGGAACAATAGCCGGCCGAGGCCGGCCCCGAGCGAACGCAGCAACGGCAGTGGCAGCCAGTGCAGCAGCCAGAGCAGTCCCAGGCCGGCATAGGAGGGGAGATAGCGGAAAAAATGTTTCATGTAGAACCTGTCCTGGACGGTGGCTCGGCCCCGGCGGGACGCTTGTAACGATTGTAGCCCCACAGATACTGAGCCGGGCACTGGCGGATCAGGGCCTCGATCTCATGATTGATCTGCTCGGCCCGGGCCAGGGTATCCCCTTCCAGGGCCTGGCCCGGCGGGTGAAAATGCAGCCGAAAACCCCGGCCCTTGGGCAGACGCTCGCCCCATGCCATGAGCACCGTGGCCCCGGTTTCCGACAGGCGGGCGGCCAGGGTCATGGTGTAAGCGGGACGGCCAAAGAAATCAAGCCAGGCACCCTCCCCCACCTTGGGGGCCTGATCGGGCAACATGCCCACGGCCTCGCCCTTCTTCAAGGCCTTGATCAGCGCCCGCACTCCGGACAGATCGGCCGGTGCCAGGTGCAGCTGCGAGCGTTTGCGACCCGCCAGAATCATCTGCTGCAGGCTGACCTGCCGGGGTGGCCGGTACAGCACGGTAATCGGGCCAAAGGCAGAGTAGTACTGGGCGGTGATTTCGAAACAGCCCAGATGCGGCGTCAGGAAAAGGATACCTTTACCGCGCGCCTGGGCAGACTGGACGTGTTCCCAGCCCATGACCTCGGCCACCTGGGCGTTGCTTTCCTCCAGGCTGCGCATCCAGATGCGCGCCAGCTCCAGCGACTGTTTACCCGCCTCCCGGGCCGCAGGCAAATACCACGCTGCACTGAACCCCGCTTGCGCCAGATTGGCCTGGAGGTTGCGTCGATAGCGTGGCGAGGCCCAATACACCAGCTCGCCCGCAAGCCCACCCAGGCGGTGCACCCAGACGAGCGGGAGATGGCTGAGAAGTCGGAAGAGAAAGACCATGATGCCGGAGGGCTTGCGCCTTAAGGAAAAAAGATTAAGATTATCGACTCGCCGAGTTAAAGAGACAACTTGCAGGGCGATTCATAAATACTGCTAAAGCGTCGCCGCTCCTGGGCCAGAGCCGGTAACGCCGGATAAGCCAGGTCCCCAGGAGCAAACCATGAGCAGCAACTACCTCTTCACTTCGGAATCCGTCTCCGAAGGCCATCCCGACAAAGTCGCCGACCAGATTTCCGACGCCATCCTGGATGCCATTCTGGCTCAGGACAAGCATTCCCGCGTCGCCGCCGAAACCCTGTGCAACACGGGTCTGGTGGTGCTGGCCGGCGAGATCACCACTCATGCCAACGTCGATTACATCCAGGTGGCGCGTAACACCATCAAGCGCATCGGCTACGACAACACCGAGTACGGCATCGACTACAAGGGCTGTGCCGTGCTGGTGGCCTATGACAAACAGAGTCCGGACATTGCCCAGGGCGTAAACAAGGCCTATGACGACGATCTGGGCCAGGGCGCCGGTGACCAGGGCCTGATGTTTGGCTATGCCTGTCAGGAAACGACCACGCTGATGCCCCTGCCCATCTATCTGTCCCACCGGCTGGTGGAACGTCAGGCCCATCTGCGCAAGGATGGCCGCCTGCCCTGGCTGCGCCCCGACGCCAAGAGCCAGGTCACCATCCGCTATGTCGATGGCAAGCCCGATGCCATCGACACCGTGGTGCTATCCACTCAGCATTCCCCGGAAATGTCCCTGGAAGCCATCCGCGAGGCCGTGATCGAGGACATCATCAAGCCCGTGCTGCCCAAGGAACTGATCAAGAATGGCATCAAGTATCTGGTGAACCCTACCGGTCGTTTCGTCGTCGGCGGTCCCCAGGGCGACTGCGGCCTCACTGGCCGCAAGATCATTGTGGACACTTACGGAGGTACCGCGCCCCACGGCGGCGGCGCCTTCTCCGGCAAGGACCCGTCCAAGGTGGACCGTTCCGCCGCCTATGCCGGCCGCTATGTGGCCAAGAACATCGTCGCCGCCGGCCTGGCCGGGCGCTGTCTGGTGCAGATTTCCTACGCCATCGGTGTGGCCGAGCCCACCTCCATCATGGTGGAGACTTTCGGCACCGGCAAACTGCCCAATGAAAAGCTGACCGAACTGGTTCGCCAGCATTTCGACCTGCGGCCCAGAGGCATCGTGAACATGCTCGACCTGCTCCGCCCCATCTACCAGAAGACCGCCGCCTACGGCCACTTCGGCCGGGACGAGCCGGAATTCACCTGGGAAGCCCTCGATAAGGCAGAACTGCTCAAGAACGCCGCCGGGCTCTGATCCGGTTGATTCAAACAGGGGAGGCAACTCCCCTTTACCTTTCAAGCCCTCGTCACGAGCCCCGCAACACCTTCGAGCCTGCCTCCAGGGGCTCACGGGGCGCGCCACCCCCCGGCCCTGGGCATACGCCCGGCCCCCTTCCCGTGCCCCCCGGCGCAATTTCCGGTCTTGGTCATGCCCCCCGATGCTGTATAAATGGCATCATCGTGCATCATCACCGGAGTTCATCATGACGACCCAACCCCCCTGCTGGCATCAGGAATCCGCCGCTCAGGCGCTGAAAATCCAAGCCTCCCGGCGCGATGGCCTGGATGCCGAGATGGTCCAGGAAAGACGGAACCGCTTTGGCCCCAACCGCCTGACGCCACCCAAAAAAAAGGGGCCGCTGATGCGCTTCCTGCTGCAATTTCACAACGTCCTCATCTATGTGCTGCTGGTCGCCGCCGGGGTGACGGCGGCCCTGGGGGAATGGGTGGATACGGGCGTGATCCTGGGGGTGGTGCTCATCAACGGTTTGATCGGCTTCATCCAGGAAGGCAAGGCGGAAAAATCCCTGGATGCCATCCGCAACCTGCTGTCCCTGCATGCCACCGTGCTGCGCTCCGGCCAGCGCCTCGAAATCGCCGCTGAGGACCTGGTGCCTGGCGACATCGTGCTGCTGAGTCCGGGAGACAAAGTGCCCGCCGACCTGCGCCTGATCGAAACCCGCAACCTGCGCATCGAAGAGGCGGCCCTCACCGGCGAATCGGAACCGGTTGAAAAGAATCCCGAGCCCGTGGCAGCCGAAGCCGCGATTGGCGACCGGACCTGCATGGCCTATTCCGGCACCCTGGTGGTGTTCGGTCAGGGCCGGGGCCTGGTGGTGGGCACCGCCGACCAGACCGAAATCGGCCGCATCGGCCGCATGCTGGCCAACGTCGAAGACATCAGCA
>JANLJE010000048.1 GCA_029255645.1 Comamonadaceae bacterium
GTATCAGGTTGGTGGGGTAAAGGTGCCCCATCAACCATTAAATCCGTATACCCAGTTTCAGGGCTTCTTCTGCATTGGCGGCTTTTTCGGTGGCGTAGCCTGCTTTGGTGAGAATGTTGGAAATGCTGAGCAGGATGGTGGCTGAGTCGTCGACGAGAAATATGGTTTTCATGGATTTCGCTGTTCTGGAAACGATCGTGCGGGAAAGCTATCAGTTAAATTCCGGATCGGCAATTCCATCTGAAAGTCAGCCGGGCGGGAGGGGTTGTCGGGGGCGGCTTGCCGGCATCGAGACCAACGTCGGGGCCAACGTCGGGGCCAACGTCGGGGCCAACGTCGGGACCGGCTGATGGACCGGCTGATGGACCGGCTGATGGACCGATTCTAATGCACGGTTTGTTTCGTAATCATGAATCCTGGCCACGTTTTTGATTTTCCGCTTTGTGATAATATCGGCCGTTGACATTACACCTTTGACGGTGGGTGGAGGCCAGAGGTCTTTGCTGCGGCGGTTGCCGTTACAGAGGTTCCCTGGGAGTGGGTGGGAGGTTGGCTGGTGGCATCGGGGCATACCCCCGGTCCGGAAGCGGTAATGGTCCCGCCTGGTTGCTCGCAAATCAAAATCAAGCAAGGAAACCGCATGAAGATCCATGAATATCAGGCCAAGGAAATCCTGAGGAAGTTCGGTGTGAATGTTCCGCGCGGGGTGTTCTGCCCGACGGCGGAAGAAGCCGTCGCTGCGGCTGAATCCCTGGGTGGCAAGGTCTGGGTGGTGAAGGCCCAGATTCACGCCGGTGGCCGCGGCAAGGGGGGTGGCGTGAAGGTGGCCAGATCCCTCGACGAAGTGAAGCAATACGCCAGCCAGATCATGGGTATGCAACTGGTGACCCACCAGACCGGCCCCGAAGGTCAAAAAGTGCGCCGCCTGCTGGTCGAAGAAGGCGCCGACATCAAGAAGGAATACTATGTTGCGGCGCTGACCGACCGCGCCACCCAGAAGGTCGCCATGATGGCTTCTTCTGAAGGCGGCATGGATATCGAAGAAGTCGCCCACAATACTCCCGAAAAAATTCTCAAGGTCTTCGTCGATCCGCTCATCGGCCTGACCGACGCCCAGGCCAGGGAACTGGCCGTCGGCATCGGCGTGCCCGAGGCCTCCCAGGCCCAGGCCATGGACACCTTCAAGAAGCTCTATACCTGCTACATGGAAACCGACGCTTCCCTGGCCGAGATCAATCCCCTGATCCTCGAAGGCAACGGCGACATCAAGGCCCTGGACGCCAAGTTCAACTTCGATCCCAACGCCTTGTTCCGGCACCCCGAGATCGTCGCCATGCGTGACCTGGACGAGGAGGACCCCGACGAAATCGAGGCTTCCAAGTACGATCTGGCCTACATCAGCCTCGACGGCAACATCGGCTGCCTGGTGAACGGCGCCGGCCTGGCCATGGCCACCATGGACACCATCAAGCTGTTCGGCGGCGAGCCGGCCAACTTCCTGGACGTCGGCGGCGGCGCCACGACCGAGAAGGTGACCGAAGCCTTCAAGATCATGCTCAAGAACCCCAAGGTCAAGGGCATCCTGGTCAATATCTTCGGCGGCATCATGAAGTGCGACACCATCGCCGCTGGCGTGGTGGCCGCTGCCAAGGAAGTGAATCTCGCCGTGCCGCTGGTGGTGCGCATGAAGGGTACCAACGAAGATCTGGGCAAGAAGATTCTGGCCGACTCCGGTCTGCCCATCATTACTGCCGATTCCATGGCTGAAGCTGCCGCCAGAATCGTCGCCGCGGTCAAGTAAGGAGTTATTGAATGTCCATTCTGATCAACAAAGACACCAAGGTCATCACCCAGGGTATCACCGGCAAGACCGGCCAGTTCCATACTGAAAAGTGCCAGGAATACGCCAACGGCAAGAACTGCTTCGTGGCCGGGGTGAACCCCAAAAAGGCCGGCGAGAAGATTTTCGACATCCCCATCTACGCCTCCGTCAAGGAAGCCGCCACCGAAACCGGCGCTACCGTTTCCGTCATCTACGTGCCGCCCGCCGGTGCCGCCGACGCGATCTGGGAAGCTGTTGAAGCCGACCTGGACCTGGTCGTCTGCATCACCGAAGGCATCCCCGTCCGGGACATGCTGATCGTGCGCAACAAGATGAAGCACAAGGTTGCCGCGGGTGGCAAGGAGACCCTGTTGCTCGGCCCCAACTGCCCGGGCCTGATCACCCCCGACGAAATCAAGATCGGCATCATGCCCGGCCACATCCACAGGAAGGGTCGCATCGGCGTGGTTTCCCGCTCCGGCACCCTGACCTATGAAGCCGTCGCCCAGCTGACCGAAATCGGTCTGGGCCAGTCTTCTGCCGTCGGCATTGGCGGCGACCCCATCAATGGCCTGAAGCATATCGACGTGATGAGGATGTTCAACAACGATCCCGACACCGATGCCGTGATCATGATCGGTGAAATCGGGGGGCCCGATGAAGCTGAAGCGGCCATGTGGTGCAAGGCCAACATGAAGAAGCCGATCGTCGGCTTCATCGCGGGCGTCACCGCTCCGGCCGGCAAGCGCATGGGCCACGCCGGCGCCCTGATTTCCGGTGGTGCCGACACGGCGGATGCCAAGCTCGCCATCATGGAAGAATGCGGTTTCACCGTGACCCGCAATCCTTCCGAAATGGCCAAGCTGCTGAAGGCGCTGCTGTAATCCGGCAAGTGGCCCCGGACAAAAAGGGTGGTCTGGAAAGGCTGCCCTTTTTTTATTTCACCATGACTCCAGCCCGGTACTGCGCTGGACTACGCCAAGGCT